>CAZIDY010000007.1:0-108178 GCA_964538505.1 uncultured Limnobacter sp.
CGTTGCGGCCCGGCGCCGTGCGGAATCTGATTCGTTGAACGCGAAATCGTATCAGGTCGTACCCGACAAGGAATGCTCGCTTTTCGCGGATTCCGCAGTACGTTGGAAGCCGGACGCGACGGCGACAGGCAGATCATTCGCTTTTTGCGCGTTGCGCTTGCCCGCCAACCGCACTCGCGCTTCGCGGAACCGGCTTCCGCGGATCGACTACACCCGCGAAAAATCCGCCGGCCGCTTCTCGAGAAACGCGCTGAACGCCTCGCGCGCCGCCGGCTCGCCGAGCATGCGCGCGAAGTGCCGGCCCTCCTCGACCATCCGCTCGCGTACCGCCTCGCCGACGCCGCTCTTCATCAACTGCTTCGTGGCGAGCAGCGACGAGAGCGGGCGCGTGGCGAGCTTCGCCGCCTGCGCGAGCGCGAAGGCCTCGACCTCGCCGACGGGCAGCACGCGGTTGACGATGCCGATCTCGCGCGCCTCGGCCGCGCCGAAGGGCTCGCCGAGCAGCAGCTTCTCGGCCGCGCGCTGGTAGCCGACGGCAGCCGGCAGCAGCAGGCTCGACGCGGCTTCCGGACACAGCCCCAGATGCACGAAGGGCAGCGACAGCGTCGCGTTCTCGCCCGCGTAGACGAGGTCGCAATGCAGCAGCATCGTCGTGCCGACGCCGATCGCCGGACCGCAGACGGACGCGACGAGCGGCTTCGGAAACGACGCGATCGCGCGCAGGAAGCGGAACACTGGCGCGTCGTCCTTCGTCGGCGGATCGTTGAGGAAGTCGGACAGGTCGTTGCCCGCGGTGAACGCGTTCTCGCTGCCGCTGACGACGACGACGCGCACCTGCGCGTCGTCGGCCGCCTGCTCGAGCGCGTCGGCGAGTGCGGCGTACATCGCCGCCGTGATCGCATTCTTGCGTTCGGGGCGCGCGAAGCGAATCACGCGCACGCGCTCGTGGTTCTCGATGGCGATGCTCAAGGTCGGACTCCCTCTGTTCACACGGCGATAGTCCCCGCGCCGAGATCCTAGACGCGTTCGAAGATCCCCGCCGCACCCATCCCGGTGCCGACGCACATCGTCACCATGCCGTACTTCAGCTTGCGCCGCCGCAGCCCGTGCACGACGGTGGCCGAGCGGACCGCGCCGGTCGCACCCAGCGGATGGCCGAGCGCGATCGCACCGCCGAGCGGGTTCACGCGTTGCGGATCCAGGCCGAGCTCGCGGATCACCGCGAGCGACTGCGCGGCGAAAGCCTCGTTGAGCTCGATCCAGCCGATATCCTCGATCGACAGTCCGGCAGTCTTCAGCGCCGCCGGGATCGCCTCCTTCGGCCCGATCCCCATGATCGCCGGCGGCACGCCGCGCACCGAGAAGGAGACGAAACGCGCGAGCGGCGTCAGCGAGAAGCGCTTCAGCATGCTTTCGGAAACAAGGATCAGCGCACCCGAGCCGTCCGAAGTCTGCGAGCTGTTGCCGGCGGTGACGCTGCCCATTCCGGTGGGCTTGCCGTCGACGCCGCGCGGCGATGCGAACACCGGGCGCAGCCTGGCGAGCGCCTCGACCGAGGTGTCGGCGCGCGGGCCTTCGTCCTGCGCGACGCTGCGCGTGCGCAACTCGATCTCGCCGGTGTCCAGGTGCGCGATGCGCTCGGTGATCTCGATCGGCGTGATCTCGTCGCCGAACTCGCCGGCCTGCTGCGCGGCGATCGCCCTGCGGTGCGACTCGAGCGCGAAGGCGTCCTGGTCCTCGCGCGACACCTTCCATTGCTGCGCGACCTTCTCGGCAGTGAGCCCCATTCCGTAGGCGATGCCGATATGCTCGTCGCGCGCGAACACCTGCGGATTGATCGACGGCTGGTTGCCCATCATCGGCACCATGCTCATCGACTCGGTGCCGGCGGCGATCATCACTTCGGCCTCGCCGACGCGGATGCGATCGGCGGCAATCGCCACCGCGGTCAGCCCCGACGCGCAGAAGCGGTTGACGGTGACGCCGCCGACCGTGTCGGGCAGCCCGGCGAGCAGCGCGCTGGTGCGCGCGACGTTCAGCCCCTGCTGCGCCTCGGGAATCGCGCAGCCGACGATCACGTCCTCGATCACCGACGGGTCGAGCGACGGCACCTGCGCGAGCGCCGAGCGCAGCGAATGGACGAGCAGGTCGTCGGGTCGCGTGTGACGGAACACGCCCTTGGGGGCCTTGCCGATCGGCGCGCGTGTTGCGGCCACGACGTACACATCCTGGATCTGCCTGTTCATCGAGCACTCCTCGGGTTCATGACGGCGTCGTTCATCTCAATTGCGCACCGGCTTGCCGGTCTGCATCATCCCCATCACGCGCTCCTGCGTCTTCGGATGGTTCAGCAGCGACAGGAAGGCGCGGCGCTCGAGGCCGAGGATCCACTCCTCGTCGATGATCGTGCCCTCGTCGACATCGCCGCCGCACATCGCCTCGGCGATCAGCCGTGCCAGGTGATAGTCGTGCGCGCTCGCGAAGCCGCCGTCGCGCAGGTTCGCCAGCTGCGCCTCGATCGTCGCCAGTACCGAGCGTCCGGCCGCCGCGAACTTCGCGCGGCGCGGTGCGCGATAGCCCGCCTCGCTCATCGCGCGCGCCTCGTTCAGCGCGACGTGCAGCAGCTCGTAGCGATTGAATACGATGAGGTCGGAGTCGAGCAGCCAACCCGTGGCCTGCGCCTCGAGCGCCGACTTCGCCACCTCGGCCATCGCTGCGGCGGTGAAGTACTTCTTCAGGAAGTGCAGCGAATAGGCCTCGGGCGCGGCCTGCTGCTCCTCGGCTGCACGGCGTGCGCCGTAGGCGAGGCCGCCCGCCCCCGGCACGAGCCCGACACCGACCTCGACGAGGCCGATGTAGCTCTCGAGATGCGCGACGCGACGCGCACAGTAGAGCAGCAGCTCGCAGCCACCGCCGAGCGCCATTCCGGAGACCGCCGCCACCGTCGGCACCTGCGCATAACGCAGCCGCAGCATCGCTTCCTGCAGTCGCCGCTCGAGCGGCTCGATCGCCTTGACGCCGCCGCTCATGAAGACCGGCAGGATCGCCTGCAGGTCTGCGCCGACCGAGAACGGATCGTCGGGCGACCAGACGACGAGGCCGCGGTACTGCTTCTCGGCGAGCTCGACGCCGCGCATCAGCCCTTCGATCACGTCGGGGCCGATCGCGTGCATCTTCGAGCGGATCGACGCGATCAGCACTTCGCGATAGGGATCGCGATCGAGCGTCCAGAGGCGGATCGAATCGTTCTCGAACACCGTCGTGCCGGCGTTGTGCGGATCGGGCGCGTTCTCTCCGGCAAGCGACGCACGGAAGATCTGGCGCGCGTACACGGGATGCTCGGCGCGCGGCACGAAGGCATCGCGCGCCGGCGAGTACGAGCCCTCGGGCTGGTGCACGCCGCCGCGCTCGGCGACCTTGCCGGCGAAGACCCACGGCGGCAGCGGCACCTTCGCGAGCGCGCGGCCCGCGTCGATGTCTTCGCGGATCCAGTCGGCGACCTGCGCCCAGCCGGCCTGCTGCCAGATCTCGAAGGGGCCCTGCTCCATGCCGAAGCCGAAACGCATCGCGAGATCGACGTCGCGCGCGTTGTCGGCGATCTCCTCGAGCTTCGTCGCCGCGTAGTGGAAGCCGTCGCGCATCAGCGCCCAGACGAACTGCGCCTGCGGGTTCTTTGATTCGCGCAGCAGCGCGAGCCGCTCGCCCCAGGTCTTCTTTTTCAGCATGCGCACGACGGTCTCGTCGGCCTTCGCGCCCGAGGCAACGTAGTCGCCGCTCGCGGCGTCGAAGCGCAGGATCTTCTTTCCGTCCTTGCGGTAGAAGCCTGCACCGGTCTTCTGCCCGAGCGCGCCGCGCCCGATCAGCGTCGAGAACACGGCCGGCGTCTCGTACAGCGGATGGAACGGATCGTCGCGCAGGTTGTCCTGCATCGTCTTCATCACGTGGCCGACGGTGTCCAGGCCGACCACGTCCGCGGTGCGGAAGGTGCCCGACTTCGCGCGCCCGAGCTTCGAGCCGGTGAGGTCGTCGACGACGTCGAAGCCCAGCCCGAACTGCTCGGCCTCGCGCACCGCGGCGAGGATGCCGAAAATGCCGATGCGGTTGGCAATGAAGTTCGGCGTATCCTTCGCGCGCACGCAGCCCTTGCCGAGCGTGGTCGTCAGGAAGGCTTCGAGCCGGTCGACGATCTCCGGCGCGGTCTCGCTCGTGGGGATGAGCTCCACCAGATGCATGTAGCGCGGCGGATTGAAGAAATGCACACCGCAGAATCGCGCGCGCAGCTCCACTGGCAGCCCCTCGCCGAGCCGGCCGATCGACAGCCCCGAGGTGTTCGTTGCGAGGATCGCGTGCGCAGCGAGCGCCGGCGCAATCTTCGCGTACAGATCGTGCTTCCAGTCAAGGCGCTCGGCGATCGCCTCGATGACGAGGTCGCAGTTGCGCAGCTTCTCGAGGTCGTCTTCGTAGTTCGCGACCTCGATCTCGCCGGCGAGATCGGCTCGCCCGAGCGGCGACGGGTTCAGCTTTCGCAGCCCGTCGACGGCGCGCGCAGCGATGCCGTTCTTCGGCCCTTCCTTCGCCGGCAGGTCGAACAGCACGACCTCGACCTTCGCGCTCACCAGATGCGCGGCGATCTGCGCGCCCATGACGCCGGCGCCGAGCACGGCCGCCTTCCTGACGTTGAACTTGTCCACTTGCGTGTCCTTCGATTCGGTTGCGATTCGTTCGCGGCGCCTCAGCGCTCGCGAATCCAGGTCTGCGTGCGGCCGAACAGCGGCGCGCCGACGTAGCCGCGCACCTCGAGCCGCTCGCCGCCGTCGACGACGCGCATGCGGCTGCGATAGACCTTGCCGTTCTGCGGATCGAGGATGCGTCCGCCCTCGTACAGGCCGGGCTCCTCGCTGCTCGCGCGCATGCCGTCGACGATGCGCATCCCCTGCACCGGCTGGTCCTTGCGCTCGTCGGTGCACAGGTCGCAGACAGCGTCGGTGCGCTCGGTGAGGATCTTCTCGATGCGGCCGACGTAGGCGCCGTCGTTCTCGGTGATGCGGATCAGCGCCTTCGGCTGTTTCGTCTCGTCGTCGATGCTGCGCCACAGTCCGATAGGGGAATCAGCGGACTGCGCAGCCGACTGCGCAGCCGGCGCGGCGGCCGGCGCGTCGGCCTGCGCATGCGCGACCGGCACGCCGATCGCCAGGCTGGCGGCGAGCACCGCGAACGGCAACGCAGTTCGGATGCGCGCCCGCTTCGCACGCGCAGGGTCGGGGAAACCGATTACGGTCATTCGCTGCCCCTCGTCAGAACCAGTCGAGCTCGACGTCCATCATCGGCGCCGACCCGGCGCGGATGCTGCGGATGAGACTCGCCGTCTCCGGGAAAAGCTTCGCAAAATAGAAGCGCGCGGTCGCGAGCTTGCTGCGATAGAACGGATCGTCCGAATCGGCACGGTCGAGCGCGATGCGCGCCATTCTTGCCCAGAAGTATCCGAGCACGAGGTGGCCGATCACGCGCAGGTAGTCGACCGCCGCCGCGCCGGCCTCGTCGGCATTGCCGAAGGCCTTCATGCCGACTTCCATCGTCAGCTTCTCGACCTTCTGGCGCAGGTCCGACAGCGGGTTCACGAACTCGGCCATCTGCTCGTCGGTGCCGTGCTCCTCGACGAAGGCGTCGACCAGCGCGCCGAACTTGCGCAGCTTCGCGCCGTTGTCGAGCAGCACCTTGCGTCCGAGCAGATCGAGGGACTGGATCGTGTTCGTGCCCTCGTAGATCATCGTGATCCGCGCATCGCGCACGTACTGCTCCATCCCCCATTCGCGGATGTAGCCGTGACCGCCGTAGATCTGCAGGCCGAGGTTCGTTGCCGCGAAGCCGTTGTCGGTGAGAAAGGCCTTGACGACCGGCGTGAGCAGCGCGAGCAGTTCCTCGGCGTTCGCGCGCTCCGCCTCGTCGGGATGCGCGTGGGCGACGTCGGCCTGCACGGCCGTCCAGTACGCGAAGGCACGCGAGCCTTCGGCCCAGGCCTTCTGCGTGAGCAGCATACGCCGCACGTCGGGATGCACGATGATCGGGTCGGCCGGTTTGTCGGGCGCCTTCGCTCCGGTGAGCGAGCGCATCTGCAGCCGTTCCTTCGCATAGTCGAGCGAGTTCTGGTAGGCGACCTCCATCAGCCCGAGGCCCTGCATGCCGACGCCGATGCGCGCGGCGTTCATCATCACGAACATCGCCTGCAGGCCCTTGTTCGGCTCGCCGACCAGAGTGCCGAGCGCGCCGTCGAAGTCGAGCGCACAGGTGGCGTTGCCGTGGATGCCCATCTTCTCCTCGATGCGCGCGCAGCGCACCGGATTACGCTCGCCCAGCGACCCGTCGGCATTCGGCACGAACTTCGGCACGATGAACAGCGAGATGCCGCGCGTGCCCTGCGGTGCGTCGGGCAGGCGTGCCAGCACCAGGTGAATGATGTTCTCCGACCAGTCGTGCTCGCCCGACGAGATGAAGATCTTGCTGCCGGTGATGCGATAGCTGCCGTCGGCCTGCGGCTCGGCTTTCGTGCGCAGGATGCCCAGGTCGGTGCCGCACTGCGGCTCGGTCAGGCACATCGTCGCCATCCACTCGCCGGAGACGATCTTCGGCAGGTACATCGCCTGCTGCTCGGGCGTTCCGTGCGCACGCAGGGCGTCGTAGGCGCCGTGCGTCAACCCGGGATACATCGTCCAAGCCTGGTTGCCCGAGTTCATCATCTCCTGGAACGCGATGCCGATGGTCATCGGCAGGCCCTGGCCGCCGTACTCGGGATCGCAGGTCAGCGTTGGCCATCCACCAGCCTTGAACTGCTCCCAGGCCTCGCGAAAGCCCTTGGGCGTCGTGACCTCTCCGTCGTTCCAGTGGCAGCCCTCCTCGTCGCCGGAACGGTTGATCGGAAACAGCACTTCCGAGCAGAACTTGCCGCCTTCCTCGAGCACCTGATCGATCAGCTCGCGACCGGTTTCGGCATACGAAGGCAGCGTCTTCAGCGTCGATTCGACGTCGAGCAGCTCGTGCATCACGAACTGCATGTCGCGCAGCGGAGGGGTATAGCGGGCCATGACTTGGTTCTCCTGAATGGGATGCAGCTCGGGATTCAGTCGGTCTCGACCGAACGTTCGTTCGTTTCTTTTTGCGGAAGGGACAAGGGCCGCGGCCTGTGCGCGGCGATGACCCGATCGAATGCGCGGCGCGCGCGTTCGATCGCGTCGGGGCTTTTCAGCAGGCGCGCCTCGTGGTGCACGACGAGAATGATCCCGTAGAGGGCGAACAGCAGGTCCTGCGGGTCGATTTCGCTCGCGAGGTCACCGACGGCGATCGCCTGCTCGATCGCACGCGTGCACTCGCGCTGCCACGAGCGGACCATCACGACGAGCTCGTCGCGCACCGGTCCGCTGCGGTCGTCGTATTCGGTAGCCGCCGAGATCCAGACGCAGCCGCGTGCCGCCTCGGCTGCGGTGCGCGCGAGCCAGCGTTCGAAGATCGCGCGCAGCCGGGGCAGCCCGCGCGGCGCGCCGAGCGCCGGCAGCAGCACGTCGTCGACGAAGCGATGCTCGTAGGTCTTCAGCACCGCGATCTGCAGGTCCTCGCGCGAACCGAAGTGCGCGAAGACGCCGCTCTTGGACATCTGCATGCGTGCGGCAAGCGTGCCGATCGTCAGACCTTCGAGCCCTTCGCGCGCGGCGAGCTCGAGCGCGGCATCGACGATCGCGGCGCGCGTGCGATCACCCTTGCGCGGCCTGCGGGCGGCGCTCCGTGGGTCGGGTGACCGGGAAGAAGAGGTTTCGGACAGGACTTCGGTTCGCATACTTTCCGAACGACCGTTCGTAATTTCGAAACTATATCCGATTTCCGGCACGAGAGCGGGTACCCCCTCGCCACGAAGGGTCGGGAGCGGTCGGAGAGACCCCGAAGTGCGTCGAGGCGGATGCGTATAATGGCGCCCCGGTGGCCGCCCCGTCGCCGCACCGCAGCTGGCGTTCCGGCAGCGCCAGTGCAGAACAGACGAGCCACGAGCTCGCCTCCGGTACTTCGAGCCGCGCCTCGACCACGAGCGGCATCCGGGCTCGGTCCAGACAATTCCGTTGCCGCTGATCGCGGCGAATCCTGCAGCACCCGGCGTTCCATAAAAAGGCGTCCACGGAACCCGGAATGCCCCGATCGACGCGACGAGTGCCGACCGGTACAAACGACGAAGCCACCGCGAAGGAGACGCCGGGCGATGCGCGAGCAATGGGAGCGACTGACCTCGACGGTATCGCCGTACGGCGACGAGCTGCGCATCGTCCTGTCGATCCTCGGCATCGTCCTGGTCGCCGCGCTGCTGCGCAATCTCGGCTGGCAACTGGTCGCACCCTTCTTCGGGCGCATCACGCAGCGCGCCGCGACCGTCGAGGAACGCAGGCGCCTGGAGACGGTCGGGCGCATCGCGCGCCAGTCGCTGTCGACGCTGGTCGTGATCGTCGCCGCCACGCTGGTGCTGAACCAGCTGGGTGTGTCGATTGCCCCGATCCTCGGTGCGGCCGGCGTGGTCGGGATCGCGATCGGCTTCGGTGCGCAGAGCCTCGTGAAGGACGTGTTCACCGGCTTCTTCCTGCTCGTCGAGAACCAGCTTCGCGTCGGCGACGTGGTCGAGATCGCCGGCAAGGCCGGCTCGGTCGAGGAACTCAGCCTGCGCCGCACGAAGCTGCGCGCCTACGACGGCTCGGTGCACTTCATTGCGAACGGCCTGATCACGACGGTCACCAACCTGTCCACCGAATTCGCCTACGCTGTCGTCGACGTGCAGATTCCGTACGATCAGGACATCGACCGTGCCTGGCGGCTGATGCGCCAGGCGGCAGACGACCTGCGGGCATCGCCCGACTGCTCCGCGAAGATGCTCGGCGAGCTCGAGATCGCCGGCATCGAGCAGCTCGGCGACGGCTGGATGCAGGTACGCGCGCGCGTGAAGACGGCGCCGCTCGAGCAGTGGTCGGTGCGGCGCGAGCTGCTCCGGCAGCTGAAGCTCACTTTCGAGCGCGAAGGCGCGCCGACCGATGTTTCGGCGGCGCCGGGCGTTCGTCTCGTCGTCGGCAAGGCCGCACACGAGGAAGGCGCCGGCATCATGCGCGCGACGCCGACCCGCTGATGTCGCGCGACGCCGCCACAGGAAACTCCATCGGGAGGTATCGATGACGGGCGATCCCCGCTCCGACCTGTTCTTTCTGCCCGCCTGGCCGCCTTCGGCCGACGCGGTACTCTGGGTGTCGCTGACGCTGGTGCTCGCGGCGCTGCTCGGCGAAGTGGTCTACCGGTGGCTGCGACTGCCGCGCGTCGTCGGCTACGTCGCGGTCGGCACGATCGTCTCCGCGCTCGACGTCGGGCTGCTGACAGGAGCGACGCTGAAGCCGGGTCTGCGCTCGATCGTCGATCTCGCGCTCGCGCTGCTGCTCTTCGAGCTCGGCAGCCGCATCAACCTGCGCTGGTTGCGCACCAACCCGTGGCTGCTCGCGAGCAGCCTTGCCGAGGCGGCGCTCACCTTCGTCGCCGTCTACCTGGCACTGAGCCTGCTGGGCGCCGATGCGCGCACCGCGACGGCGATCGCGGCGATCGCGATCGCCACGTCGCCGGCCGTGGTAATGCGCGTGGCTTCGGAATTCGACGCGTCGGGCCAGGTGACCGAGCGGATGATCCTGCTCACCGGACTCAACACCTTCTACGCCGTGCTGGCCAGCACCTTCGTCTTCGGCTGGCTGCACGCCGAGTACGTCGGCAGCCTCGTGCGTGCCTTCGCGCATCCGCTGTACCTGCTCGCCGGATCGGCGATCGTTGCCGCGCTGCTCGCGTTCACGGTATCGCTGATCGCGCGCCGCCTCGATCTGCGCAACGAAAACTCGACGCTGCTGCTGTTCGGGATGATCCTGCTCGCGCTGTCGATCACGAAGATGGCGAACCTGTCGACACTGCTCGTTCCGCTGCTGGCCGGGCTGATGCTTCGCAACAGCACCGAACGGCCGTGGATCTGGCCGCGCCACTTCGGCACCGCCGGCGGCGCACTCGTGCTGATGCTGTTCGTCATCACCGGGTCGGTCTGGTCGATCGACACGCTGGTGGCGGGCGCCGCGCTCGGCACCGCCGTCATCGTCGCGCGCGCGGTGGCCAAGCTCGTCGCCACCACGCTGCTCGCCGCGCCGAGCGGCCTCTCGCTGCGCCAGGGCGTTGCGCTCGGCGTCACGCTGGTGCCGATGTCGGGCGCGGCGCTGGTCATGATGACCGAGCTCCAGATCCTCTATCCGGAGTTCGCATCGCAACTGACGGCGATCGTCTTCAGCGCGATCGCATTCCTCGAGCTGGTCGGGCCGATCGCCGTGCACCTCGCGCTGCGCTGGGTGAACGAGGAGAACATTCGCTGATGGCAGCAAACGACGCCGGCCGCAGCAGGGAGGGAATGATGGCTCTGGAAGCATTCGCCGAATCGCGGGCACTCACGCTCGGCGTAGAGCTCGAGCTGCAGATCGTCAACACGCACGACTTCGACCTGACGCACGGCGCGCACGACCTGCTGCGGCTGGTCGGAAAGCGCAAGCTGCCGGGCGAGGTGAAGCCCGAGATGACCGGCAGCATGATCGAGCTCTCCACCGGGATCTGCCGCGACTACGCCGAAGCACACGCGCACCTGGCCGAGATCCGCGACGTGCTGGTGAACTGCGCGAACAAGCTGAACATCGGGCTGTCGGGCGGCGGCACGCATCCGTTCCAGGACTGGAGCCAGCGGCGCATCTACGACACGCCGCGCTTCCACATGCTCTCCGAGCTGTACGGCTACCTGTCGAAGCAGTTCACGATCTTCGGGCAGCACGTGCACATCGGCTGCGCCGGCCCCGACGCCGCGCTGGTGCTGCTGCACGGCCTGTCGCGCTTCATCCCGCATTTCATCGCGCTGTCGGCGTCGTCGCCCTTCGTGCAGGGCACCGACACCGGTTTCCATTCGGCACGGCTGAACTCGGTGTTCGCGTTTCCGTTGTCGGGCCGTGCGCCCTTCGCGCTCACCTGGGACGAGTTCTCGCGCTACTTCGACAAGATGGCGCGCACCGGCGTCGTGCAGAGCATGAAGGACTTCTACTGGGACATCCGGCCGAAGCCCGAGTTCGGCACGATCGAGGTACGCGTGCTCGACACGCCGCTGACGATCGAGAAGGCGGCAGCGCTCGCCGCGTACATCCAGTGCGTCGCGCGCTGGCTGTCCTTCGAGCAGCCGTTCCGCCCGGCGGAGGACGACTACCTCGTCTACAGCTTCAACCGCTTCCAGGCCTGCCGCTTCGGCTTCGACGGCACCTTCGTCGATCCGCAGACCGGCGAGCACCGCACGATTCGCGAGGACATCGCCGAGACGCTCGCCGAGGTCGAGCAGCACGCGATCGAGCTCGGCGCCGAGGACGCATGCCGGCGTGTACGCGACGACATCGGTGCGCTCGGCAACGACGCGACCTGGATCCGCCAGACCTTCGAGCGCGAGAACCTGCTGCCCGAGGTCGTGCGGCAACAGTGCCTGCGCTGGAGCCGCTGAAGGAACGGACGCGAGATGCTTCCGCGGCCGCTGAAGATCGGCCTGTCGGCGCGCCTGCTGCACACGCCGCCCCGCGAGCTCGGCTTTCGCAACAAGGTGCTGCAGTACCTGGAGCAGTCGATCGCGCACTGGATCATGGGGCACGGTGCGCTGGTGCTGATGATTCCGACGATCGACGCGAGCGCCGAGGTGTCGCGTCGCGGCATCTCGGTGCGCAGCTACGTGCGCGAGCTCGACGGGCTCGTGCTGCAGGGCGGCGCCGACGTGAGCCCCCGTTCATACGGCGCGCAACCGATGCGCAGCGAATGGGCCGGCGACCCGGTGCGCGACCGCTACGAGATGGAGCTGCTGCACGAGTTCATGGCGCAGGGGCGTCCCGTGCTCGGCATCTGCCGGGGCGCGCAGCTGATGAACGTCGCCTTCGGCGGGACGCTGATCCAGGACATCGCCACGCAGTACCCGGAATCGATCCCGCACGTCGACGTCGACCTGTACGACCGGCTGTCGCACGAGATCAGCTTCGAGCCCGACTCGCTGCTGTCTCAGCTCTACCAGCCGCTCGAATCGGGGCGCGTCAACAGCATCCACCATCAGGCGGTCGACCGCCTCGGCGGCGACCTGGTCGTCGATGCGCGCTCGAGCGCCGACGGCATCGTCGAGGCGATCCGCTGGCGCGGCTCGGGCTACGCACTCGGCGTGCAATGGCACCCCGAGTTCCACCGCGGCGGCGACGAGCCGCTGCTCGACAGCTCGCCGATCCTGCTGGATTTTCTGGCTGCGGTGGAGCGGATGCGGGAGATTTGAGGAGGAGAAGGGAGAAGGGGGAAGGGGGAAGGGGAAAAGCCCGCATACGAGCCGGCTCGCGCTGGTTTCCCCCTTCTCTTTTCAATAGTCAGCTCCACGCCCGGTAAGCGCGATCCCGATCCGTACGAGTCCGAGCGCGACGGCATTCATCATGCGCACCGGCCACGGGCGCTTCGTGTAGCTCTGCAGCGCGACGCGCGCGCCGCCCTCTTCGATCGCGCGATCGAGCCGCTCGCGCAGCAGAGCTGCGAAGCGCGCGTCCTGCACGGCCACGTTCGCCTCGCGCGCCAGCAGCAGCGAGAACGGGTCGATATTCGACGAACCGACCGTCGCCCAGTCGTCGATCACCGCGACCTTCGCGTGCAGGAAGCTGCGGCGGTACTCGATGATCTCGATGCCCGCGCGCAGCCACGGCTCGTACAGCGCCTGCGACGCATAGTGCTGCAGCCGATACTCGACGCGACCCTGCAGCAGCAGCCGCACGCGAACGCCGCGGCGTACGGCCGACTTCAGCGCCTGTCGAAAACGTCGGCCGGGAAAGAAGTATGCGCAGGCGATCAGCACCTCGTTGCGTGCGCGGCCGATCGCGCGCAGGTATGAGCGCTCGATCGTGCGCCGATGGCGCAGGTTGTCGCGCAGCATCAGCGCAGCGCGCATCCGGTCCGACGACGCGATGTCGCTGCGGATCGTCTCCGGCGGACGCAGCGATTCACCCTGCGAGGCGCCTTTCTTCGTTCCGCCGAACCGGTTCACGGTGGCCGTTTCCCACCACAGACGCGCGACGGCGACGTGCGCATGCGCGACGAGCGGGCCGCGCACGCGCACGGCGTAGTCGAGGCGCGGGTGCTCGAGTGCGCCATGGTTCGGGTCGAAATGATCGTCGAGCACGTTGATGCCGCCGACGAAGGCGACGGCTCCGTCGACGACGACGAGCTTGCGGTGCATGCGACGCAGGCGCTGGCGGTCGAGCGAATAGCGCCTGCGCTCCGGGCGAAACACCTCGAGCAGCACGCCGGCATCCTGCAGCGCGCGTGCGCACTCCGCGTCGATGTTCGCGGTGCCGAATCCATCGACCACGACATGCACGCGCACCCCCCGGCGTGCCGCGCGCTCGAGCGCGCCGGCAACGCGCTGCCCACTCGGGTCGTTCTCGAAGATGTAGGTCTCGAGAAATACGCTGTCGCGCGCCCCGTCGATCGCCTGCTCGAGCGCCGGAAAATACTGCGCGCCCGATTCGAGCAGATCGATCTCATGGCCGCGCTGCATGCGCGGCTTGAGGCTCTCGTACCAGCGCAGCGAAACCAGCTGCTCGACGCCCGGTTCCGACTCCGACCGCAGCGCCGGCGCGTCGTCGTCACGCAGGGCGGCAGCGCCCGAACGGGCCGTGCGCCGCCCGCTCATGAAGTTTCGTCGGGAAGCTCGAGGTCGGCGACGAGCGGGCTGTGATCCGAGAGTCGTGCCCACTCCAGTCCGCGCAACACGCGCGCCGAGCTGACGCGAAAGCCGCGCTGATAGATGCGATCCATGCGAAACCAGGGCACGAGTGCCGGATAGGTTCGCGCGGTACGCACCATCCGGGGCAGCCGCGAGGCCGGCGCGACCTGCAGCCCACCGACGTCGGCGAGTCGATCGCGAACGAAATACGCGGCGCGCTGCAGCGACTCCAGCCGCGGACGCACGGCGTCGAACACCTCGACGACGCCGGTGCTCGAGCACAGGCGCTCCGACAGCGTGTTGCGCCAGTCGTTGAAGTCGCCGGCGACGATCAGCGGCTGGTCGAAGGGAACCTCGTTTTCGATCCAGTCGAGCAAGGCATCGAGCTGGCGCTCGCGGCTTGCGGCGAGCAGCCCGAAGTGCACGACGAAGCAGTGCACCCGCCGGCCGCCGACATCGACCGTGCAGTGCAGGACGCCACGCTTCTCGAGCGCATGATCGGAGACGTCCCGATTCTCGAGCCCGACGATCGGGAAACGCGACAGCAATGCGTTGCCGTGGTGACCATGCAGGTAGCTCGCATTGCGTCCGTAGGCGGTCTGGAACGCCTGCTGCGCCGTCGGCGATCTGGACAGGAAAAGCTCCTGCGACTCGGCCGGCCAGTGCGCAAACCGCCGCGCGTAGCGCTGGTGCTGGCCCTGCACCTCCTGCAGGAAGATCAGATCGCTGTCGAGCTCGTGCAGTCGCGTGCGCAGTTCATGGATGCGCGCCACGCGTCGCAATCCGGTGAAGTCGCGCAGCACGCCCTTGTGGATGTTGTAGGTCGAGACGCGTAGCCGGCGCTCGGGCAGGGTCTCGACAACAGGCACGTCCTGCAACGGGTCCATGCGCGCGGAAGCGGGCGACGACGCGCGCCGCGGCATCTGCGCGCTGCGCGTGCCGCGGGCCGTCTCGCGCGTGCGGGCAGCCTTCGCCTGGCCTGCCTTGCGGTGGGCGGCCGACTTCATCGCCTGCACTGCGCCAGGCGCTGCGGCAGCTGCCGGATTGCCTGCGCGTTGCTCCACGAGAAGCAGCGCTCGGCAGCCGTTTCCCACGGCAGCCATTCGAAGCGCAGATGCTCGCGCGGCGCGAGCGTGATCTCCTGCACCAGCGGCAGGCGCAGGCCGAATACGTGCTCGACGTTGTGCGTGACGCCGTCGGCGTAACGATGTCGCCAGTGCGCGTAGATCTCGTAGCGGTTCTCGTACTGCCAGTCGCACAGCGCGAAGCGGTCGGCGTCGAGCCCCGTTTCCTCGCGCAGCTCGCGCCGGCAGGTCTCGACGAGCGGCTCGTCGTGCGATGCGCGACTGCCGGTCACCGATTGCCAGAAGCCCGGGTGGTCGGCGCGTTCGAGCAGCAGAACGCGCAGGTCCTCGGTGTGCACGACGACCAGCACCGACTCGGGAATCTTCGCGCTGATCGCCTGCCCGCCCATCGCCTGCCTTTCCGTCGCCGGGCTCAGGCGGTGTGCGTCTCGGCCTTGCGCAGCCGGATGTGCAGCTCGCGCAGCTGCTGCTCGTCGACCTCCGACGGCGCCTGCACGAGCAGGTCCTGTGCGCGCTGCGTCTTCGGGAATGCAATGACGTCGCGGATCGAGTCGGCGCCGGCCATCATCGCGACGATGCGATCGAGCCCGAAAGCGATTCCGCCATGCGGCGGCGCGCCGTACTGCAGCGCATCGAGCAGGAAGCCGAATTTTGCGCGTGCCTCCTCGGCTTCGATGCGCAGCGCACGGAACACCTTGCTCTGCACCTCCTCGCGATGGATCCGCACCGAGCCGCCGCCGAGCTCCCAGCCGTTGAGGACCATGTCGTAGGCCTTCGCCAGGCAACGCCCGGGCGCGCTCTCGAGCAGGTCCTCGTGGCCCTCCTTCGGCGAGGTGAACGGATGGTGCATCGCGACCCAGCGCCCGGCATCGTCGTCGTGCTCGAACATCGGAAAGTCGGTGACCCACAGCGGCCTCCATCCCGCTTCGCTCGCGCCGTTGCGCCGGCCGAACTCCGAGTGGCCGATCTTCGTGCGCAGCGCACCGATCGAGGCATCGACGATTCTCGCCTGATCGGCGCCGAAGAAGATCAGGTCCCCACTCTGCGCGCCGGTGCCCGAGAGAATCGCGTCGATCGCCGCATCATGCAGGTTCTTGACGATCGGCGACTGAAGCCCTTCGCGCCCGCGTGCAGCGTCGTTGACCTTGATCCACGCCAGCCCGCGCGCGCCATAGATCGACACGAACTGCCCGTACGCGTCGATCTCGCCGCGCGTGAGCGCGCCGCCCCCCGGCACGCGCAGCGCGACGACGCGTCCGTCCTTCGCATTCGCCGGCGCCGAGAAGACCTTGAAGTCGACGTCGCGCATCGCGTCGGTGAGCTCGGTGAGCTCGAGCTTCACGCGCAGGTCGGGCTTGTCGGAGCCGAAGCGGCGCATCGCTTCGACATAGGTCATCGTCGGGAACGGGTCGGGCAGCTCGACGCCGATCGCGTTGCGGAAGACGACGCGGATCATCTCCTCGAAGATCGCGCGGATCTCGCCCTCGTCGAGGAACGAGGTCTCGCAGTCGATCTGCGTGAACTCGGGTTGGCGATCGGCACGAAGGTCTTCGTCGCGAAAGCACTTGGTGATCTGGTAGTAGCGGTCGAAGCCCGCCACCATCAGCATCTGCTTGAACAGCTGCGGCGACTGCGGCAGCGCGTAGAACTCGCCGGCATGCACGCGCGACGGCACGAGGTAGTCGCGCGCGCCTTCCGGCGTCGAGCGCGTGAGCATCGGCGTTTCGATGTCGACGAAGCCCTTGTCGTCGAGGAAACGACGCACCTCGCGGGCGACGCGATAGCGCAGCATCATGTTCTGCTGCATCGACGGCCGGCGAAGGTCGAGCACGCGATGCGTGAGCCGCGTGGTCTCGGAGAGGTTCTCGTCGTCGAGCTGGAACGGCGGCGTCACCGATGCGTTGAGGATCTCCAGCCGCTCGCAGACGACCTCGACCTCGCCGCTGCGCAAGGCCGGGTTGGCGGTGCCTTCCGGACGCCGGCGCACGTGGCCGACCACACTGACGCAATACTCGTTGCGGATGCGTTCCGCGGTGGCGAACATCTCGGGGCGATCGGGGTCGCAGACGACCTGCGCGAGCCCTTCACGGTCGCGCAGGTCGATGAAGATCACGCCGCCATGATCGCGCCGGCGATGCACCCAGCCGTACAGCGTGACGGTCCGGTCCAGGTGCTCGGTCGAGATCTCGCCGGTATAGCAGGTCCGCATCAGGTTCTCCGGTTCAGCGGCGGTGCCACGGTGGGCACGACGGGTTCGGGCCCCGGTCGGGGCTGCGGGGCGCGCAGGTCGGACAGCGGCACGCCGCGGTCGACCGGCGCGACGACGCCCATCGACACGACGTACTTCAGCGCCTGGTCGACGCTCATGTTCAGTTCGATGGTCTCCGCGCGCGGCATCATCAGGAAGAAGCCGGAGGTCGGATTCGGAGTAGTCGGCACGTAGACCGAGAGCATGTCGACCTCGACGTGGCGCCGGACCTCGTCGGCGGGCACGCCGGTGAGGAAGCCGATCGTCCAGACGCCGCTGCGCGGGTACTGCACGAGCAGCGCCTGGCGAAACGCCTGCCCGCTCGGCGACAGGATCGTGTCGCTCACCTGCTTCACGCTCGAATAGATCGAGCGCACGATCGGGATGCGACCGAGCAGCCCTTCCCAGTACGCGAGCAGCCGCTCGCCGATGAAATTGCGCGCTGCGACGCCGGTGAGCACGACGACGGCGATCGACAGCAGCGCCCCCAGCCCGGGAATGTCGTGCCCGAACCACGCGCGCGGGTGCAACTGCATCGGCAGCAGTTGCAGGCTCTGGTCCATCGTCGCGACGATCAGGTTCAGCACCCAGATCGTGATGACGAGCGGGATCCAGATCAGCAGCCCGGTGACCAGGTACTTGCGCATTCGTGCTCGTGGTGCCGCGCGGCAGGGCCGCTCGATAACCTTCCCGCTGGCGCACGCCGGCGTGCGGCCGACGCCCTGCGCGCCGCGTTCGCGGGCGCGGCGTGCGGCCTCAGGCCGTGCCCGAGGCGGAAGTACCGGCGGACGCGGTCGACGACTCGGCCGTCTTCGCGGCGCCGCCCGCTGCTTCGCTGGACTTCGCGTCGCCGGACTTCGTTGCGCCGGCATCGCTACCGGAGCCCGTTTCGCCCGTTGCAGCGGCCGCCTTCGCCTTGTTGCCATCGCGGAAGTCGGTGACGTACCACCCGCTGCCCTTGAGCTGAAACGCCGGCGCGGTGAGCACGCGTCCGAAGGACTCGGCCGAACAGGCCGGGCAGACGGTGAGCGGAGCGTCGGAGAATTTCTGCAGGACGTCCTTCTCGGCGCCGCAGGCAGCACAGCGATACGCGTAGATCGGCATTTTCTCGACTCGATAGGAACCGTCGGAACCCGACGGCAGCGAAATACGGAAAACCTTGAATTATAAAGGAAAAAGCGCGGAGCTCAGCGATATCTTGCGCGCCGCGCCCCGGGAATGCGAGCATTGCCGGTTGTCGATGTGAGCGGATGTGAGCGCAAGATCGCAGGGCGGCGCACAGCGGCCGCCGTGCGGCTCCAGGGGAATACATGACGCGACGTAGCGTGCATGACGATGCACTGCTCTCCGTCGAGGACGTCCGCGTACGCTTCGGCGGCATCGTCGCGCTCGACGGCGTCTCGTTCGCCGTGCCGCGCGGCATCGTCTGCGGGCTCATCGGGCCGAACGGGGCCGGCAAGACGACGCTGTTCAATTGCCTGTCGAGGCTCTACGAGCTCGACTCCGGGCGCATCCGCTTCGGCGGCGTCGACCTCGGCGCGTTGCCGAGACACCGCATCGCTGCGCTCGGCATCGGACGCACCTTCCAGAACCTGGCGCTCTTCGACTCGATGAGCGTGCTCGACAACGTGCTCGTCGGATTGCACAGCCGCACGCGCACCGGCTTTCTCTCCAACGCGCTGCGACTGCCCCACGTGGACGCCGAGGAGCGCGGCGCGCGCGACCGGGCGATCGAGCGCATCGAGTTGCTCGGGCTCGAGACCGTGATGCACACGCGCGTCTCCGAGCTTCCCTTCGGTACGCGCAAACGGGTCGAGCTCGCGCGGGCCCTGGCTGCCGAGCCGCAGCTGCTGCTGCTCGACGAACCGGCGAGCGGACTGAACCACGAGGAAGTCGAGGCGCTCGGCGAAGCGATCCGTGCGCTGCGCGACCGGCTCGGCTTGACGATCCTGCTCGTCGAGCATCAGGTGAACCTCGTGATGAACGTTTCCGACAAGGTGGTGGCACTGAGCTTCGGACGCAAGATCGCCGACGGCATCCCGGAGCACGTGCGCACGCACCCGGAGGTCGTCGAGGCATACCTCGGCACGGGTGTCGCTTGAACGCACCGCTCCCGCACGTCGCGCCGCTGCTTGCCGTTCGTGAGCTGGTCGCCTCCTATGGGGCGACGCGCGTGCTGCACGGCATCGGCTTCGAGATGGCAGCGGGCACGATCACGACGCTGCTCGGCGCCAACGGCGCCGGCAAGACGACGACGCTGCGCGCGCTGTCCGCGATGATGGTGCGCGCGAGCGGCGAGGTGTGGTTCGACGGTACGCGCATCGACGGCAAGGCCACCGAGGACATCGCGCGACTCGGCATCGCGCACGTGCCCGACGGCCGCGGCACCTTCGCCGGCCTGACCACCGAAGAGAACCTGCGACTGGGCGCCTGGACGCGACGGGACCGTCGCGCCGTCGCGGCCGACCTCGACCGCATCTACGGCTACTTCCCGCGCCTGCGCGAGCGGCGTCGCCAGCAGGCGGGAACGCTGTCGGGCGGCGAGCAGCAGATGCTGGCGGTCTCGCGCGCACTGATGTGTCGACCGCGGCTGTTGCTGCTCGACGAACCTTCGTTCGGCCTGGCGCCCCGCGTCGTGCGCGAGATCTTCGACATCATGCGACGGATCAACGAGCGCGAAGGCGTCTCGATCCTGCTCGTCGAGCAGAACGCGGCGATGGCGCTCGAGCTCGCCGACCACGCGTACCTGCTCGAGACCGGACGCATCGTGCTCGGCGGGCGCGCGGAAGACCTGCGCCGCGACGACACCGTGCGTCGCGCCTATCTCGGAACGGGCTGATGGAGAGCTTCCTGCACCAGGTATTCGCCGGGCTGGTCACCGGCGGCATCTACGCGAGCGTCGCGCTCGCGCTCGTGATGATCTACCAGGCGACGCATCTGGTGAACTTCGCGCAGGCCGAGATGGCGATGTTCTCGACCTACCTCGCGTGGACGATGATCGATGCCGGGCTGCCGTACTGGGCCGCGTTCGCGCTCACCGTCGTCGCGGCCTTCGTGCTCGGCGCGGCGATCGAACGCATCGTCATCCGACCGGTCGAGAACGCGCCGGTGCTCGCCGTCGTCGTCGTCTTCATCGGACTGCTGCTGATCCTGAACAGCCTCGCCGGATGGCTGTGGTCGTACACGATCAAGACCTTCCCCAGTCCCTTCCCGTCGACGCCCGTGTTCGGACAGACGCTGGTGTCGGCGCACGAGCTCGGCGCGATCGGCGTCACGCTGGTCGTGCTCGAGCTGCTCTACGCGTTCTTTCGCTGGACACCGCTCGGGCTGGCGCTGCGCGCAGTCGCACAGAACCCGGCGTCGAGCCGCCTCGTCGGAATCCGCGTCGGCTGGATGCTCGCGCTGGGATGGGGGCTGGCGAGCGCAATCGGCGCGGTCGCCGGCATGATGGTGGCGCCGATCGTCTATCTCGAGCCGAACATGATGGGTGGCATCCTGCTCTATGCCTTCGCCGCTGCGCTGCTCGGCGGCATCGACAGCCCGGTCGGCGCCGTGATCGGCGGCTTCACCGTCGGCGTGCTCGAGAACGTGCTCGGCGCCTACGTGATCGGCAACGAACTGAAGCTCACGTTCGCGCTCGCGCTGATCATCGGCGTCCTGCTGGTCCGACCCACCGGACTGCTCGGCTCCCGAACGGTGACCCGCGTATGAACGCCCGGGCAGTCGCGTCTGTCGTCGTCGCGCTGGCCTGTGCGCTGCCCTTCGTCGCGAGCGACTACCGGCTGTTCCAGCTGACGATGGTGCTCGTCTACGCGATCGCGCTGCTCGGGCTGAACGTGCTCACCGGATTCAACGGGCAGATCTCGCTCGGCCACGGCGCGTTCTACGCAATCGGCGCCTACACGGCAGCAATCGCAATGGAGCACGCCGGGCTGCCGTACTGGGCGACGATCCCGCTTGCGGGACTCGTCTGCGGCCTGGCCGGCTTCCTGTTCGGGCTGCCGGCGCTGCGTCTCGAAGGCCTGTACCTCGCGCTCGCCACCTTCGCGCTCGCGCTCGCGATGCCACAGCTGCTGAAGTACGGGCACTTCGAGGACTGGACCGGCGGCGTGCAGGGGCTCGTGCTGCTCAAGCCCGACGCGCCCTTCGGACTTCCGCTGAGCGCTGACCAGTGGCTCTACTACTTCACGCTGGCGATCGCGGTCGTGCTGTTCGTCATCGCCGGCAACCTGCTGCGCGGACGCATCGGCCGCGCCATCGTCGCGATCCGCGACCATCCGATCGCCGCGCAGGCGATGGGCATCGACACCGCGCGCTTCAAGGCGCTCACCTTCGGCGTGTCGGCGATGTTCACCGGCATCGCCGGCGCGCTCGGCGCGATCGCCGTGCAGTTCGTCGCGCCCGACAGCTTCACCATCTTCCTGTCGATCATCTTCCTGGTCGGCAGCGTCATCGGCGGAGTCGCGTCGATCCAGGGCGCCGTCTGGGGCGCGCTGTTCATCCAGTTCGTGCCGAACTTCGCCGACTCGATCTCGAAAGCCGCTCCGTGGGCAATCTACGGACTGGCGATGATCGCATCCGTCTACCTGATGCCCTCCGGCGTCGCCGGCGGCATCGCCCTGCTCCGCGCGAAGCTCGTCGCACCCCGCGGCGGCCGCGCGGAAGCGCAGCTTCGTAGGAGGTCGACTTGAACGCATGGCTCGCTACGCTCGCCGGGTTCGTCGCACTGTCGCTCGGCGTCGCGCCGGCATGGGGGCAGAAGAAATACGACCCGGGTGCGACCGACACGACGATCCGGATCGGCCAGACGATGCCGTACAGCGGTCCGGCATCGGCCTACGGGACGATCGGCAGGGCGCAGGCGGCGTATTTCGCGATGATCAACGAACAGGGCGGCATCAACGGCCGCAGAATCGAGTTCATCTCGCTCGACGACGGCTACAGCCCACCGAAAGCCGTCGAGGGCACGCGCCGGCTCGTCGAGCAGGATCCGGTGCTGTTCATCTTCGGCACGCTCGGCACGCCGTCGAACTCGGCGATCCGCCCGTACCTGAACGCACGCGGCGTGCCGCAGCTCTTCGCCGCAACCGGCGCGGCGAAGTGGAACGACCCGAAGAACTTCCCGTGGACGATGGGCGGACAGCCCGACTATCGCACCGAGGCGCGCATCTACGCGCGGCACATCCTGCGCACGCGCCCCGACGCAAAGATCGGCGTGCTCTACCAGAACGACGATTTCGGCCGCGACTACCTGGCGGGGCTTCGCGACGGCCTGGGCGATCGCGCGGCGTCGATGATCGTTGCCCAGGCTTCGTACGACGTGAGCGACCCGAGCGTCGACTCGCAGATCGCGATGCTGCAGGGAGCCGGCGCCGATGTCTTCGTCAACGTGACGACGCCGAAGTTCGCCGCGCAGGCGATCCGGCGCGCGTACGACATCGGCTGGCGGCCGATGCAGTATCTCGCGGCCGTGTCGGTGAGCGTCTCGTCGGTGATGCGCGCAGCCGGGCTCGAGAAAGGTATCGGCATCGTCTCGGCCGCCTACCTGATGACGCCGGGCGATCCCGAATGGGAGCAGCACCCGGACATGACCCGCTGGCGCGAGTGGATGGCGCGGTACTTCCCGGAAGGCGACACTTCCGACTACCTGAACGTCTACGGCTACGTAACCGCACAGATGGTCGAGCAGGTGCTGCGGCAGGCGGGCAACGAGCTCACGCGCGCGAACGTGATGCAACAGGCGAGAAAGCTGCGCAACTACGCGCCGGCAATTATGCTGCCCGGCGTGACGGTGAGCACTGGCCCCGACGACCACGCACCCTTCGAGGCGCTGCAGCTCACGCGCTTCGACGGGAAATCGTGGGTGCGTTTCGGAGAGGTGATCGGCGAGTAGGGCCTGTTCGCAGGCCCTGAGCGCAGCGGTCAGTCGCGCAGCCGGGCCGCCGCTTCGTCGATCGCCGCGCGCAGCTCTTCGTAGCTGCGCGTGACCGGGAATTGCGGGAACTGCTTCGAGATCGACTCGGGCGGATGGATGAAGAAACCCGCGTCGGCCGCGCCGAGCATGCCGATGTCGTTGTAGGAGTCGCCGGCTGCAAGGACACGAAAGTTCAATCCCTGCAGCGCCTGCACCGCCGCGCGCTTCTGCTCGGGCATGCGCAGCCGGTAGCCGCGCACGAAGCCTGCGTCGTCGATGTCGAGCCGGTGGCACAGCAACGTCGGCCTGCCGAGCGCGCGCATCAGCGGATCGGCGAATTCGTAGAAGGTGTCGGACAGGATGAAGACCTGGTAACGCGCGCGCAGCCCGTCGAGGAACTCACGCGCACCGGCCATCGGACCCATGCTCTCGATCACACGCTGGATGTCGGCGAGCGCGAGCCGATGCTTCGCGAGCAGGTCGATCCGGTAGCGCATCAGTCGGTCGTAGTCGGGCTCGTCGCGCGTCGTGCGGGCGAACTCCGCGATGCCGGTCCTGCGCGAGAATTCGATCCAGATCTCCGGAACGAGAACGCCTTCGAGATCGAGACACACCACCTGCATCGCACACGCTCCTGGCACGGGACCCGTTCACGGCCCCGGGCGCGCCCCCCGGCGCGCGGGGCGCGGCGCGCCCCCCGGCGCGCGGGGCGCCATGGTAGCGCACGGCCCTGCCACGAAGCGCGCGCGGGGGTCGAATGTCCCTGCATGCACTGATTCGCATCAAGGTAGCGACGCCTCTTCGCGCTAGATTGAAACGATGGCGATCGTCCCCCTGCACGAATCCTTCGCCGCGCCCGATCCGCTCGACTGGTGGCGCGGCGGCTGCGAATGGCTGCGCTGCAGCAGGCAGCTGCAGGAGATGTGGCTCGAGCGACTCGCCGGCGCCGAGACGCGACGTACGCGGCGCGAAGCGCGGATCTCCTCACTGCTCGACCACGCGAGACTGAATTCGCGCTTCTACGCGCGCCACTGGCGCGACGTTCCGCGCGATGCGCCGCTCGCCGCGTACCCGCCGGTAGCGCGCGGCGAGCTGATGGCGCACTTCGACGACTGGGTCACCGATCCGCAGATCCGTCTCGACGAAGTAATCCGCTTCGTCGCCGACCCTGCGCGCGTCGGCGAAGCCTTCCTCGGGCGCTACGCAGTCTGGACGAGCTCAGGCACCTCCGGCGTGCCGGGCATCTACGTGCAGGACGAAGAGGCGCTCGCCGTGTACGGCGCGCTGCTCAGCGTGCAGGCCGACTTTGCTCCGGCGGCCGACCCTCGCGCGCTGGTCGGCGGTCCGGCGCGGCTGGCGCTCGTCGCCGCCACGGGAGGCCACTTCGCCGGCCTGGTCTGGTGGCAGCGGCTGTGCCGCATGTACCCGATGCTCGCCGCGCAGGCGCGCGTATTCTCGATCCTCGAGCCGCTCGATGCACTGTGCGCGGCGCTGGCCGCGTGGAACCCGACGTCGATTGCGAGCTATTCCACCGTTCTCGTGCAGCTCGCCGAGCAGCAGCGCGCCGGCCGCCTGCAGCTCGCCCCGCGCACGCTGCTCAGCGGCGGCGAGGGGCTGTCCGACACCGACCGGCGCACGATCGAGGACGCGTTCGGCTGCGCGGTCGTCGAGGACTACGGCGCCTCCGAATGCCTGAACATCGCGCACGGCTGCGGCGAGCGTCGGCTGCACGTCCACGACGGCTGGGTCGTCGTCGAGCCGGTCGACGACCGGATGCAGCCGGTGCCGTGCGGAGAGCCGTCGTTCACCGTGCTCGTGACGAACCTCGCGAACCGCGTGCAGCCACTCGTGCGCTACGACCTCGGCGACAGCGTGACGATCGACGCGGAACGCTGCCCGTGCGGAGACGATCGCCCGACGCTGAAGGTGAGCGGGCGGGCCGACGACGTGCTCGAGTTCGACGCCCACCACGGCGAGTTCGTCCGCGTGCTGCCGCTGGCCATCGAGACCGTGCTCGAGGAAGACGGCGGCCTGTCCCGTTTCCAGCTCACGCAGACGGCCCGCGACGAGCTGAGCCTGCGCATCGAGACCGACGACTCCCTCGACCGTCGCCGTGCCTTCGACCGCGCACAGGATGCACTCACACGCTTCCTTGCGCAGCAGGGCGTGCGGCCCGTGCGCGTCCGGCTCGACGACGAAGCGCCGAAGGTAGAGCGCACGAGCGGCAAGCTGCGACGCATCCGGACGAAGTGCCGGGAGGCGGCGGGGCCGTAGACAGACCCTAGAACGGAATGTCGTCGTCCATGTCGTCGAAGTCGTGCGCCGGCTTGCGCGCAGCCGGCGCGCCACCGGCTGCACTCGCTGCGGCTCCGCCCGAACGCGCTGCCACCGGCTCGCGCTCGCGCCCGTAACCGCCGTCGTCGCCCGAGCCGCCTCCACCCCCACCGCCGCCGTCACGCGAACCGAGCAACTGCATCGACTCGGCAATGATCTCGGTCGTGTAGCGGTCCTGCCCTTCCTTGTCCTGCCACTTGCGCGTCTTCAGCCGTCCCTCGACGTAGACCGGGCGCCCCTTCTTCAGGTATTCGCCGGCGATCTCGGCGAGCCGGTCGTAGAAGACGACGCTGTGCCACTCGGTTTCCTCGCGCTTCTCGCCCGACGCCTTGTCCTTCCAGTTGCGCGTCGTGGCGATGCGCACGTTGCAGACCGCGCTGCCGCTGGGGGTGAAGCGCGATTCGGGATCGCGGCCGAGATTGCCGATCAGGATCACCTTGTTCACCGAAGCCATGCCTTGCTCCCGAATGCGTTGAAAGATTGTGTCACGCCGACCCGTTGGCCGAAGCCGCGGCGCCCTGCGACCCGCGCGTGGAACGCGGCCAGCGCCGATGCCCCGACGCGACAACGAGCCATGACGCCATCAGCACCGCGCAGGCAACGAACACCGCCGGCCTTCCCCACAGCTGCTGCACCCACCCGCCGAGCACGCCGCCGAAGAACAGCCCGAGCGACTGCGTGGTGTTGTAGACGCCGAGCGCCGCACCCTTGGCGTCGACCGGCGCGAGCCGCGAGATCAGCGACGGCAGGCTGGCCTCGAGCACATTGAAACCCGCGAAGAACACGAGCAGCAAGACGGCGAAAGGCAGTAGGCCGCTCGGTTGAGCGACGAGCGCGAGCTGCACGACCAGCACGAGCGCGATCGCCGCGAGGAAGACGACTCGCAGCTTGCCGCGCCGCTCGCTCCAGAACAGCGGCGGCAGCATCAGCAGGAACGACAGCACGACCACCGGGAGGTAGATCTTCCAGTGGTCGCTCACCGCGATGCCCGCGCGGTCGGTCAGCCAGGTGGGCAGCACGACGAACATCGCCATCTGCACTGCGTGCAGCGAGAAGATGCCGAAGTTCAGCCGCAGCAGGTCGGGCTCGCGGACGACGTCGCGCAACGGCGTGCGCGAGGCGTCCTCGACGACCGCGCGCGGCACCTCGGGCACGACGAAGACGACGACCGCGATCGCCATCAGCGCGAGCAGCCCGGTGAATGCGAAGATGCCGCCCATGCCGATCGCGTTGTAGAGCAGCGGCGCACCAACCAGCGACAGCGCGAAGGTGACGCCGATCGAGCCGCCGACCATCGCCATCGCCTTCGTGCGCTGGCTGTCGCGCGTGCTGTCGGCGACGAAAGCGCTGACCGCGGCGGAGATCGCGCCGGCGCCCTGCAACGCGCGGCCGACGATCATGCCGAGAATGCCGGTCGCCGCGGCCGCGACGAAGCTGCCGAGCGCGAAGAGCAGCAACCCGCCGACGATCACCGGCTTGCGGCCCCAGCGGTCGGACGCCAACCCGAAGGGCAGCTGCAGCAGCGCCTGCGTGAGTCCGTAGATGCCCAGCGCCAGTCCGACCAGCGTTGCGTCGCTGCCGCCGGGGATGCCGCGCGCATGCACGGCGAAGACCGGCAGGATCAGGAACAGCCCGAGCATGCGCAGCGCGAAGATCGACGCCAGCGAGACGCTCGAGCGCAACTCGAGCGGCGTCATGTGCGAATCGTCGCGCTCCCGGCGTGAACCGGACGCAGGTGCGGCGGCAGTCGCCGCATCGCGGCGCGGGGCGGAGTCGGAGGAAACGGGGGGCATCGGGCGACCGTGAGCGACCGGGTATATTAGTCGATTGCCCTTCGGCCGCCCGCCGCCCCGCCCCCGCATGCAATCGATCCGGATCCGCGGTGCCCGAACGCACAACCTGAAGAACATCCATCTCGACCTGCCGCGCAACCGGCTCGTCGTGATCACCGGCCTGTCGGGTTCCGGGAAGTCGTCGCTCGCTTTCGACACGCTGTATGCCGAAGGCCAGCGACGCTACGTCGAATCGCTGTCGGCCTACGCCCGGCAGTTCCTGCAGCTGATGGAGAAGCCCGACGTCGACCTGATCGAAGGGCTGTCGCCGGCGATCGCGATCGAGCAGAAGGCCACCAGCCACAATCCGCGCTCGACGGTGGGCACCGTCACCGAGATCAACGACTATCTGCGGCTGCTGTTCGCCCGCGCCGGCACGCCGTACTGCCCGTATCACCCGGAGCGTCCGCTCGAGGCGCAGACGGTCTCGCAGATGGTCGACGCGGTGCTCGCGCTGCCCGAGGGCACGCGCGCGATGATCCTCGCGCCGGTGCTCACCGGCCGCAAGGGCGAGCATCTCGAGCTCTTCGAATCGCTGCAGGCGCAGGGCTTCGTGCGCGTGCGGGTGCGATCGCATCGCATCGGCGCCGGCACGGAATCCGTTCGCGCGGAAGCGGAAGGCTTCGACAACGGCGCCGAAGGCGCGGGCGGCGATGCCCAAGCCGCGGGCGGCGACTCCGACACGCGCATCGTCGAGCTCAACGAGGGAGGGAACTTCCCGAAGCTCGCGCGCAACCAGAAGCACTCGATCGACGTCGTCGTCGACCGGATCAAGGTCGCGCCTTCGGCGCGCCAGCGGCTCGCGGAGTCCTTCGAGACCGCACTGCGCCTGGCCGACGGCCGCGCGATGGCGGCCGACATCGATCGCGGCGACACGCAGATGTTCTCAAGCCGCTTCGCGTGCCCGATCTGCAACCACGCGCTCGCCGAGCTCGAACCGCGGCTGTTCTCGTTCAACAACCCGGTCGGCGCCTGCCCCGAATGCGACGGGCTCGGCGTGGTTCCGTTCTTCGACCCGAAGCGGGTCGTCGCGTTCCCGGCACTGAGCCTGGCGTCGGGCGCGATCAAGGGCTGGGACCGGCGCAACGTCTTCTATTTCCAGCTGATCAGCGATCTCGCCGCGTTCTACGGCTTCGACGTCGAAGCACCCTTCGAGTCGCTGCCCGAGCGCATACGGCACGTGCTGCTGTACGGATCGGGCAGCGAGAAGCTGCCCTTCACCTACGTCGGCGACGCCGGCAGCCTGGCGGTGCGCGAGCATCCGTTCGAGGGGATTCTGCCCAACCTCGAGCGCCGGCATCGGGAAACCGACTCGCCGCACGTGCGCGAGGAGCTGTCGAAGTACGTGAACACGCAGCGCTGCCCGACCTGCGACGGCACGCGGCTGCGGCTCGATGCGCGCTTCGTGCGCGTCGGTCCGCGCGGCGACGACAAGGCGATCTACGAGATCTCCGGCTGGACGCTGCGGCAGGCACTCGCATGGTTCGAATCGCTCGAGCTGCCGGGCGCGCGGCGCGTCGTCGGCGAGCGCATCGGGCGCGAGATCGCGTCGCGATTGCAGTTCCTGAACAACGTCGGACTCGACTACCTGTCGCTCGACCGCCCAGCGGAGACGCTGTCGGGCGGCGAATCGCAGCGCATCCGTCTTGCGTCGCAGATCGGCTCGGGGCTCACCGGCGTGATGTACGTGCTCGACGAGCCGTCGATCGGCCTGCACCAGCGCGACAACGACCGGCTGATCGAGACGCTGCGGCAGTTGCGCGACCTCGGCAACTCGGTGATCGTCGTCGAGCACGACGAGGACGCCATCCGCGCCGCCGATCATGTCGTCGACATGGGACCCGGCGCCGGCGAGCACGGCGGGCAGGTCGTCGCGCAGGGCACCGCGCAGGCGATCGAGGCCTGCGGGGAATCGCTGACCGGCCGCTACCTGTCGGGCGCGCTGCGCATCGAGGTGCCGCGCGAGCGCAAGCCGCCCGGCGAGCAGCGGGTCGTCGTGCGCGGCGCGCGCGGCAACAACCTGAAAGGCATCGACGTCGAGTTCCCGCTCGGCCTGCTCGTCTGCGTGACCGGCGTCTCCGGCTCGGGCAAGTCGACGCTCGTCAACGACACGCTGTACGCGGCGGCAGCGCGTGCGATCCATCGTTCGTCGGCCGAAGCGGCGCCGCACGATGCGATCGAAGGGCTCGATGCGCTCGACAAGGTGATCGCGGTCGACCAGAGCCCGATCGGACGCACGCCACGCTCGAACCCGGCCACCTACACCGGGCTCTTCACGCCGATCCGCGAGCTGTTCGCGGAAACGCCGACGGCGCGCGAACGCGGCTACGGGCCGGGGCGCTTCTCGTTCAACGTGAAGGGCGGGCGCTGCGAGGCCTGCCAGGGCGACGGCATGCTGCGCGTCGAGATGCACTTCCTGCCCGACGTCTACGTCGCCTGCGATGTCTGCGGCGGCCGGCGCTACAACCGCGAGACGCTCGAGGTCCAGTACAAGGGCCGCAACATCGCCGAGGTGCTCGAGATGACGATCGAGCAGGCGGGCGTCTTCTTCTCGGCGGTGCCGACGATCCGGCGCAAGCTGCAGACGCTGCTCGAGGTGGGCCTCGGCTACGTGCGGCTCGGACAGAGCGCGACGACGCTGTCGGGCGGCGAGGCGCAGCGCGTGAAGCTCTCCGAAGAACTGTCGAAGCGCGACACCGGCCGCACGCTGTACATCCTCGACGAGCCGACCACCGGCCTGCATTTCCACGACATCGCGCTGCTGTTGAAGGTGATCCACACGCTGCGCGACCGCGGCAACACCGTCGTCGTCATCGAGCACAACCTCGACGTGATCAAGACCGCCGACTGGGTGATCGATCTCGGACCGGATGGCGGCGAAGCCGGCGGCGAGATCGTCGCGAGCGACACGCCCGAGGAGGTCGCCGCCTGCGAGGCGAGTGCCACCGGGCAGTACCTCGCACGTGCGCTGCCCGGGCACGGCGTCGCACGCGCAGCGCGCTCGCGGCGCGCGGTGGCTGCGCCGCCGGGCGAGCGACGCAGCGCTGCAGGATGACGAGCGCGGCGCCGGCCTGCGCTGCCCCTGACGCGCGAGAAGCGCGCGACCGAGGAAGGCAGGAAGCGCGAGGATCGCTCAGACCGGATCGGGGCGATAGCGCGTGAAGCGCGCGAGCGCCTCGGCCATCTGCGCGCGATCGAGCAGCGCGGGCTCGCCGAGCTGCAGCGCCTGCGCGTACATCCTCGCGAGCGTCTCGACTTCGACGGCGAGCTCGAGCGCGACCTCGAGGCTCGCACCGAGGGCGACGATCCCGTGCTGCGCAAGCAGGCACGCGCGTCGTTGGTCGAGCGCAGCGCGGGCGTGATCGGACAACGCCTTCGTTCCGAAGGTCGCGTACGGCGCGCAGCGAATGTCGTCTCCGCCCGCCATCGCGATCATGTAGTGGAAGGCCGGAATGCCCTCCGCATGCACGCGCGGCAGGCAGGCGAGCGCCGTGGCGTGCACCGGATGCGCGTGCACGATCGCGTGCGCATCGGCGCGCGCCGCGTACAGGTCGCGGTGCAGTCGCCACTCCGACGACGGCGCGCGCGTGCCGTGCGCGCGCAGCGGCGACTCGACGAGCGGATCCTCGCCCTCGGGTACGGCGACCGGAAGCCAGACGATGTCGTCGATCGTCATGCGCTCATAGGCGAGCGCGCTCGGCGTGACGAGCAGGCCGTCCTCGCCACCGCGATGCCAGCGCAGCGAGACATTGCCGGCGCGACCGGCGTTGATGCCGAGCGGCGTCATCCGTCGAACGGTGTCGACGAGCGACGCGCGGGCCTCGTTCTCGGTCGTCACGCCGCCGACTCGCGGCGCTGGAGAAGGCCTTCCTGCCCGCGGCGGCGTTCGTGCGCAGCTTCGCTCTCGCGCGCACGGAGCTCGCGTTCATGCTCCGGCCCGGGCGCGCTTCCGTCCTGCGTGCCATGCGGGCGATCCGGACGCATCAACGCGGCGATCGCCGCATGCGAAGGCTCGCAGGCACCGCGCTCGGTGATCAGCGCGGTAACGAGCCGCGCCGGCGTGATGTCGAAACCCGGGTTCGCCACCGCGCTGCCCTGCGGAACGACGCGAACGGCTGCGACCGATCCGTCATCGAGCCGGCCGGTGACGTGCGTAACCTCGCTCGCATCGCGTTCCTCGATCGGGATCGACACACCATCGGCCGTGTCGACATCGATCGTCGACATCGGGCACGCGACGTAGAACGGAACGCGGTTGTCGCGCGCGGCGAGCGCCTTCAGGTAGGTGCCGATCTTGTTGGCGACGTCGCCGTTGGCGGCGACGCGGTCGCAGCCGACGAGCACCGCATCGATGCGTCCCTGCATCATCAGCAGCCCGCCGGCATTGTCGACGATCACCGTATGCGGGACGCCGCGCTCGCCGAGTTCCCATGCAGTGAGCGACGAACCCTGGTTGCGCGGTCGCGTCTCGTCGACCCACACGTGCACGGGCACGCCCTGCTCGTGCAGCCGATAGACGACGGCGAGCGCCGTGCCGTGCTCGATCGTCGCGATGCTGCCGGCGTTGCAGTGCGTGAGCACATTCAGCGGAACGGTATCGGCGCCGGCCATGCCGGCGAGCGTCGAACGCTGCTCGGCGAGTACGCGCAGCAGCCGCGCCCCGTGCTCGCCGATCCGCGCGTTGCACGCGGCGTCCTCGTCGCAGATCGCGATCGCCTCGGCGCGCGCAAGCGCAGCACGCTGTGCCGCCGGCGCCGACGCGACCCGGCGCACGACCCGATCGAGCGCCCAGCGCAGGTTGACGGCGGTGGGCCGGGCCGCAGCGAGACGCTCGTAGGCATCGCGCAGCGCGGCGTCCGAAGGATCGGCCTCGATTGCGAAAGCCAGGCCCCAGGCACCGACCGCGCCGATCAGCGGAGCGCCCCGAACGCGCATCTCGCGAATCGCGATCACACAATCCGGGCCGCTACGCAACTCGATCTCGCGGCGCTCGAAGGGCAGCAGGCGCTGGTCGATCGTGTGCAGCACGCCGAGGGAATCGGTCCATAATGTCCTTGACATGGCTCAGGAATCTCCCGCCTCGACGCAGGTAGCATCAGTCGCGTTTGAGTCTAATCGATGACATCCGGCGCATGACTCTATCGCTGATGTCAGCGTTCCTGCTCGGGCTGTTCGGCGGCGTGCACTGCGCGTCGATGTGCGGCGGCATCGTCGCACTGCTCGGCGCCCGCCATCGGATGGTCCCCGTACACCTGCAACCCGGCGGCGCCGCCGTGGCGTCGACGCAGTCGGGAACGCTGCTGCAACTTGCATACAATGCCGGCCGCATCGGCAGCTACACCGTCGCCGGTGCGCTCGCCGGCACGGTCGGCTCGGCCGCGTGGCTCGCCGAACGCGTTCTGCCGGTGCAGCAACTGAGCTTCATCGCGGCCAACCTGCTGATGATCGCCCTCGGTCTCATGCTCACCGGCGGGCTGCGCCGGCTGCGCGTGCTCGAACGCTTCGGCACCGGCGCCTGGAAGCGCATCTCGCCGCTTGCCTCGCGCCTGCTCGGTGCGACCGGCGTGCCCGGCGCCTTCGCGGCCGGTGCCGCCTGGGGCTGGGTGCCCTGCGGCATGGTGTATGGCGTGCTCGCCGCCGCGCTCGTCTCGGGCAGCGCTGCCGACGGCGCGCTGTTGATGCTCGCCTTCGGCGCCGGCACGCTGCCGAACCTGCTCGCGCTCGGCCTCGCGGCGAACCGCGCTTCGCAATGGCTGGCGCAGCGCCGCGCGCGGCTGGTGGGCGGGCTGTTGATCATCGCGTTCGGCATTGCCGGCCTCGCGCGCATCGACCCGATCGCGCACCTGCACCAGGCAATCGACGTCTGCTTGCAGTGGTTCCGATGACGAGCGGGCCCGCCTGCTTTCACTGCGGCGACACGGTCGACCGGCCGGGCGCGTGGCGCACCGCAGTCGACGGCGTCGAGCAGGAGATGTGCTGCGCGGGCTGCCGCGCAGTGGCCGAGGCGATCGTCGCGGCCGGCCTGTCCGACTACTACCGCACGCGCTCGCAACCGGCCGCGGCCGGCGCGCTGCCCGAGGCCATCGAGTCGCTGCGCATCTGGGACGACGACGAAGTGCAGTCGCGCTTCGTGCGTGCCGGCGACGACGTCCGCGAAGCGACGCTGCTCGTCGACGGCATGCGTTGCGGTGCCTGCGTCTGGCTGCTCGAGCAGACGCTGCAGCGCCAGCCCGGCGTCGTCGGCGCGTCGGTCAACCTCGCCACCGAGCGCGCGACGATCCGCTGGAACCCTGCGCAAACCCGGCTGTCGCGCCTGCTCGACGCGATCGGGCGCATCGGGTACACCGCGCGTCCCTTCGATGTGCACGGCCGCGAGCTGCAGATCCAGCGCACGTCGAAGGCGCTCTTCCGGCGCCTGTTCGTCGCCACGCTGATGATGATGCAGGTGATGATGTACGCGTTCCCGGCGTACATCGCAGCGCCCGGCGACATCGAGCCGGCGCACGAATCGCTGATGCGCTGGGCGAGCCTGCTGCTCACGATCCCCGTCGTGCTCTATTCGGCGACGCCGTTCTTCGCCGGCGCCTGGCGCGACCTGCGTGCGCGCAGCCTCGGCATGGACGTGCCAGTGACGATCGGCATCCTGGCCGCGTTCTCCGCCAGCGTTCATGCGACCGTCGTCGGGCACGGCGAGGTTTATTTCGACTCGGTGACGATGTTCGTCTGCCTGCTGCTCGCCGCGCGATACGTCGAATGGATCGCCCGCCGCCGCGCCGGTCGTGCGATCGACGCCGTTGCCGCCGCCGCACCCGATTCCGCCGACCGGATCGACCCGATTACCGGCGCGATCGAGCGTGTGCCGGCGACGCGCCTTGCGCCCGGCGACCGTTTCCGCGTCCCGGTCGGCGAGCGCATCGCGGTCGACGCACGCATCGTCGACGGGCGCACCGCGATCGACGCGTCGCTGCTCACCGGCGAGTCGACGCCGGTCACGCGCGAGCGCGGCGACGAAGTGCCGGGCGGCGCGGTGAACGCAGGCAGCGTCTTCGTCGCGCAGGCGCTGCGCACGAGCGCCGACAGCGCGATCTCGACGATCGAGCGCCTGATCGACCGCGCAGCCGCCGACAAGCCGCGCCTGGCGAGCGCCGCCGAACGCGTCGCGCGCATCTTCGTCGCGGCGCTGCTGCTGCTCGCAGCCGGCGTCTGGCTCGTGTGGCTGCAGATCGATCCGTCGCGCGCCGCGCCGATCGCGATCGCCGTGCTCGTCGTGTCGTGCCCGTGCGCGCTGTCGATGGCGATGCCGGCCGCGCTCGCCGCCGCCACCGGCGCGGCGATCCGGCGCGGAATGCTCATCGCACGCGGCGATGCGCTCGAGCGCATCGCCGATTGCACCGACGTCGTCTTCGACAAGACCGGCACGCTGACCGAAGGTCGGCCCGAGGTCGTCGATGTCGACCTGCTGCGGAACGCCCACGCACACGCGGCGAACACCGCGTCCGATGCGCTCGCGCTGGCAGCTGCACTCGAAGCCGGCCAGTCGCACCCGCTCGCAACGGCAATCCTGCGCGCCGCCGAAAGCCTCGACGGCGCTGCACCCCAGGCCGATACCCTGCCCGTGACCACTCCGGGACTCGGCGTCGAAGCCACGATCGACGGACGCCGCTACCGCCTCGGCTCCCAGGCATTCGTCGAACAATGGCACCCGTCGCTCCCCCTGTCCGTCGCGCAAGGCAACGACGCCCGCGACACCGACACACCCGAGCCGAGCATCCCCCCTTCTCCCTTCTCCCTTCCCCCTTCTCTTTCCTCAGCCATCTGGCTGGTCGACGACCAGCAGCCGATCGCACGCTTTCACCTCCGCGACCGCCTGCGCGAGGAATCGCGAACGGTCATCGACGCGCTCGTCGAGCGCGGATTGCGCGTGCACCTGCTCTCCGGCGACCGCGCAGCGAGCGCACACGCCGTCGCGCGCGAGCTCGGAATCCCGAACGTCGCCGCCGATGCCACGCCGGCCGACAAGCTCGAATACGTGCGCGCGCTGCAGCGCGACGGCCGCCGCGTCGCGATGATCGGCGACGGGGTCAACGACGCGCCGGTGCTCGCGGCCGCCGACGTCTCGGTGGCGGTCGGAGAGGCGACCTCGCTCGCCCGCACCGCGGCTTCGATCGTTCTGCTCGGCGGCTCGCTGCGCGAGTTGAGCGCGCTGCACACCCTCGCCACGCGCACGCGTCGCATCGTTCGGCAGAACCTCGGCTGGGCGCTCGCCTACAATGCGGCCGCGATCCCGGCGGCGGCTCTTGGTTGGGTGCCTCCGTGGCTCGCCGCGCTCGGGATGACGGCGAGTTCGCTGCTCGTGGTGCTCAACGCGCTGCGGCTGATTCCGCGCTCGCGCGGGAGTGTGCAGCGCGCCGACGCGAAGGTCGCAGACGCAACGAAGGCGCGCGCGCGCGCGGCCGCAGTGCAGGCCTGAATGGAGGCGCTTTACCTGCTCGTGCCGCTCAGCCTGGCAATCGTCGCACTGGCCGCCTGGATTTTCCTGCGGATGTCCGACAGCGGCCAGTTCGACGACATGGAAGGTCCCGCGCACAGCATCCTGCACGATGACGACCGTCCGCCCCCCGATGCGGACAGCGGCGAAAGCCGGCGCAGCGACGGGTCCGCATGACGAAGGCACAGGCACGCGATCAAAGCGAAGTCGTTTGATTCAAGGCAAAATCAATCGATTCGACGCTTCCGATAATCTGATTCTTGATCTGGGGAAAGGCATGACCTCTGTTGCGATCGGCGCTCCGTCGGGCACCTCCGGCGCCTCCGGCGTCTCCGCAGCGACCACGTACAACTACAAGGTCGTGCGCCAGTTCACGGTAATGACCGTGATCTGGGGCGTCGTCGGCATGCTCGTCGGCGTATGGATCGCCGCGCAGCTCGCCTGGCCGGCGCTGAACTTCGACATTCCGTGGATCACGTACAGCCGGCTGCGCCCGCTGCACACGAACGCGGTGATCTTCGCCTTCGGCGGAAGCGCGCTGTTCGCCACCTCGTATTTCGTGGTGCAGCGAACCTGCCAGGTGCCGCTGTTCGCGCCGAAGCTCGCCGCCTTCTCCTTCTGGGGCTGGCAGGCGGTGATCGTCGCCGCGGCGATCACGCTGCCGATGGGGCTGTCCACCACGAAGGAGTACGCCGAGCTCGAGTGGCCGATCGACGTGCTGATCGCGCTCGTCTGGATTGCCTACGCGATCGTCTTCTTCGGCACGATCGCAAAACGCAGGACGCCGCACATCTACGTGGCGAACTGGTTCTTCGGCGCCTACGTGATCACGATCGCCGTGCTGCACATCGTGAACAGCGCCGCACTGCCCGTCACGCTCACCAAGTCGTACTCGGTGTACGCCGGCGTGCAGGACGCGATGGTGCAGTGGTGGTACGGCCACAACGCGGTGGGCTTCTTCCTCACCGCGGGCTTCCTCGGGATGATGTACTACTTCATTCCGAAGCAGGCCGAGCGCCCCGTCTATTCGTACCGGCTGTCGATCGTGCATTTCTGGGCACTGATCTTCACGTACATGTGGGCCGGCCCGCACCACCTGCACTACACGGCACTGCCCGACTGGGCGCAGAGCGTGGGCATGGTGTTCTCGCTGATCCTGCTGGCGCCGTCGTGGGGCGGCATGATCAACGGGATGATGACGCTGTCGGGTGCCTGGCACAAACTGCGCGACGACCCGATCCTGAAGTTCCTCGTCGTTTCGCTGTCGTTCTACGGCATGTCGACCTTCGAGGGGCCGATGATGTCGATCAAGACCGTCAACGCGCTGTCGCACTACACCGACTGGACGATCGGCCACGTGCACTCCGGGGCGCTCGGCTGGGTCGGCTTCATCACGATGGGCTCGCTCTACTACCTGATCCCGCGCCTGTACGACCGCACGCAGATGTACAGCACGCGGCTGATCGAGGTGCACTTCTGGGTCGCGACGATCGGCATCGTGCTCTACATTGCCGCGCTGTGGATCGCCGGCGTCACGCAGGGCCTGATGTGGCGTGCGACGAACACCGACGGAACGCTCACCTATGCGTTCGTCGAGTCGGTGAAGGCTTCCTACCCGTACTGGTACATCCGCTTCGTGGGCGGCCTGCTCTACCTGGGCGGAATGGTCGTGATGCTCTACAACACCCTGATGACGATCCGCGCCGGCAAGGTAGTCGATGCGCCGGTTCCGGCGCCGGCCGCCGCGCACGCCTGAGGGAAGGAAATGAAGTTCACGCACGCCCTGATCGAGAAGAACATCGGGCTGATGATCGTGCTGATCATCGTTGCCATCAGCGTCGGCGGACTGGTCGAGATCGTTCCGCTGTTCTTCCAGAAGTCGACCACCCAGCCGGTCGACGGCCTGAAGCCCTACGATCCGCTGCAGCTGGTCGGCCGCGACGTCTACATCCGCGAAGGCTGCTCGAACTGCCACTCGCAGATGATCCGGCCGTTCCGCGCCGAAACCGAGCGCTACGGCCACTACTCGGTGGCCGGAGAGTTCGTCTACGACCGCCCGTTCCTGTGGGGCAGCAAGCGCACCGGGCCCGATCTCGCGCGCGTCGGCGGTCGCTACAGCGACGAATGGCACCGCGTGCACCTGATCAACCCGCGCGACCTCGTCCCCGAGTCGAACATGCCCGGCTATCCGTGGCTCGAGAACGCGGCCGCCGACGACGGCACGGTCGGCCGGCGCATGCGCGTGCTGCGCAAGCTCGGACATCCGTACACCGACGAGGAAATCGCGAAGGCGCCCGAGGTGCTGAAGGACCTCACCGAGATGGATGCGCTGATCGCCTACCTGCAGGTGCTCGGCACGTCGATCCGCAGCACCGCGCGCTGACCCGCGAGGCGCACACGATGGACATCAACGTGTTCCGCGGCCTGCTGGCGGTGGTGTGCCTGATCGCGTTTCTCGGCATCGTCGCGTGGGCATGGAGCCGAAACCAGCAGAAGCGATTCGACGAAGCGGCGAACCTGCCGTTCGTCGAGGAAGACGGGGAAAGGAAAGATCATGGCTGATTTCGTCGCTCCGGGCTGGAGCGTGTACATCACGGTCATCACGCTGGTCTCGATCGCGTTCTGCGTCTGGCTCACGCTGGTGCTCGCGCGCGGACGCGTGCCCGGCAGGCAGGTCGACACGACGGGGCACAAATGGGACGAAGACCTCGAGGAGTACAACAACCCGCTGCCACGCTGGTGGCTGTGGCTGTTCCTGATCACCTGCGCGTTCGGCTTCGGCTACCTGACGCTGTATCCGGGGCTCGGCACCTTCCCGGGGCTGCTCGGCTGGAGCCAGAAGGGCCAGTACGAACGCGAGGTCGCGCGCGTCGACGAAGCCGTCGCACCGCTGTTCGCGAAGTACATGCAGCAGGAGATTCCCGCGGTGGCGGCCGACGCCGAGGCGCGCGCAATGGGCGAGCGCCTGTATCTCACCTATTGCGTGCAGTGCCACGGCTCGGACGCACGCGGCAGCCGCGGCTTCCCGAACCTCGCCGATACCGACTGGCTCTACGGCGGTGATCCCGAAGCGATCAAGGCAACGATCACCGGCGGACGCAACGGCGTGATGCCGCCGATGGCTGCGGCGCTCGGCACGAAGGAAGACGTCGAGAACGTCGCGAATTACGTGCTGTCGCTGTCGAACAGCCGGCACGACGCGGCCGCAGCGGCCGCCGGCCAGGAGAAGTTCGCCGTCTGCGCCGCCTGCCACGGCGAGACGGGCACCGGCAACCCCGCGCTCGGCGCACCGAACCTCACCGACAGCGTCTGGCTGTACGGCGGCGGGCTCGCCCGCATCGTCGAGGCGATCGAGCAGGGCCGCATGAACCAGATGCCGGCCTTCGGCGAGATGCTCTCCGACGGCAAGGTGCACCTGCTCACCGCCTACGTCTGGGGCCTGTCGAACAACACAGCGGCCGCCACCGGTACGCCGGGAACGCATTGAGCGCAGTCCCTCCGTCGGTTCCGGGCGCCTCGACAACGGGCGACGGTGCCGCGCGCCCGTCGCCGGCGGCCGACGCCGAGCAGGCGCTCTACGAGGTTCGCCGCAAGGTCTACCCGCGCGCGGTCACCGGCTGGTACGCGCGCTGGCGCTGGATCCTGGTGTGGGTCACGCAGCTCGTCTTCTACGGGCTGCCGTGGCTGTCGTGGGGCGATCGTCCGGCGGTGCTGTTCCACCTCGAGGCGCGCCGCTTCTACCTGTTCGGGCTGGTTCTCTATCCGCAGGACTTCATCTACCTGACAGGGCTGCTCGTCATCTCGGCGCTCGGGCTGTTCCTGTTCACCACGGTGGCCGGACGGCTGTGGTGCGGATACGCGTGCCCGCAGACGGTGTACACCGAGATCTTCATGTGGATCGAGCGGCGCATCGAGGGCGACCGCACCGCGCGCATGCGGCTCGACCGCGCGCCGATGAGCGCGCAGAAGTTTGCGCGCAAGAGTGCGAAGCATCTCGCGTGGATCGTCGTTGCGCTGTGGACCGGCATTACCTTCGTCGGCTACTTCACGCCGATCGACGAACTGCTCGTCGCGATGGCCAGCTTCACGCTCGGGCCCTGGCAGAGCTTCTGGGTGCTGTTCTACGGCTTCGCCACCTGGGGCAACGCCGGCTTCATGCGCGAGCAGGTCTGCAAATACATGTGTCCGTACGCACGCTTCCAGGGCGTGATGTTCGACAAGGACACAATGGTCATCACCTACGACCGCGAGCGCGGCGAGCCACGCGGCGCTCGCTCGCGCAAGGCCGATCCCGCTGTGCTCGGGCTCGGCGCCTGCGTCGACTGCAACATCTGCGTGCACGTGTGCCCCACCGGCATCGACATCCGGGATGGCCTGCAGATCGAGTGCATCGGCTGCGCCGCCTGCATCGACGGCTGCGACCAGGTGATGGACAAGATGGGCTACCCGCGCGGGCTCATCCGCTACACGACGCAGAATGCGCTCGACAACAAGCTCGACCGGCGCGCGATCTGGCGACGCGTGCTGCGCCCGCGCGTGCTGATCTACAGCGCGGTGCTGCTTGCGGTTACGATCGCGCTGTTCGCGCATCTGGCGCTGCGCGCACCGCTGAAGGCCGACGTGATGCGCGACCGCGCTCTCGGGCGCGAGGTCGAGCAGGGCATGATCGAGAACACTTACCGCGTGCAGATCATCAACTCGAGCGAGCAGACGCGCAGGTTCCGCATCGTCGCTGGCGGAATCGACACCGTGTTCCTCGTCGGCGACAGCGAGTTCGTCGTGGAGCCCACCGGCGTGCGGCTGGTGCCGGTGAGCGCGCGTATCGAGCCGGGCGAAGGGCGGCCGGGGAGCAACCCGATCACCTTCCGTGTCGAAGCGGTCGACGATCCGAAAGTCGCGGTCGACGCGCACTCGACCTTCTTCGTGCCTCGCTGAACGGGAGGCATACGCGATGCAGCCGACGCTGACGATGAAAACCCCTCCTGCGGCAGACGCCGACACCCGACCCTGGTACCGCCACCGCTGGCCGTGGCTGCTGGCGATCGCACCGGCTGCCGCGCTCGTCGGCGGCATCGTCATGCTGTGGCTGGCGATCACGACCACCGACTCGCTCGTCGTCGACGACTACTACCGCGAAGGCCGGGCGATCAACCAGCAGCTCGCGCGCGATCGTCTCGCCGCGGCGCTCGGCCTTTCTGCGCAGCTTCGCTTCGAAGGCGGCAACGATCCCGTCGTCGTACTGCAGCTCGCCGCCGAGCGCGGCACCGAATGGCCGCGCGAGCTCAGCCTGCGCATCGTGCACGCGACGATCGCGTCGCACGATCTCGACTACCACCTCGAGCACGTCGGCAACGGCCGCTACCGCGCGCCGGCCACCGCCCCCGAGCCGGGTGGTCGCTGGCTCGTGCAGATCGAGGACCCCGGACGCACCTGGCGGCTCGTTGCGCCGGTGGTCACGCGCTTCGACACGCCGCTCGCACTGCAGGCGTCGACACCATGAGTGGAACGCCTGCCCCCGGGTCGCTCGCCGGGCAGGATCCCGTCGACGAGCTGGAACCGCCGCGCAAGCGGCGGGTGCGGCGCATCGCACGCATCGTCATGCAGGTGCTGTGGCCGGCGTTCCTGATGGCGATCATCGCCGAGGGCATCGTCTTCTCGATGATCGATCCGCACGAGCTGCGCCTCGTCTCGGCGTACCTGCAGGACAGCCGCGTGGCCGCCTACACGGTGTCGTTCTTCGTGTTCTGGGCGCTGTTCGCGTGCTCGAGCGGCATGACGTATTTTCTCGCGCACGGCGTCGGCGAGCCGCCGCCGCGCGACGACGCATAGCCGCCCGCACGCGGAACCGGCACGGCCGCGCTCGGGCCGAACGCGGCGTGAACAGGTATCAACGACCACCCTCCCAGTCGCTCAGCCGACGCCGGTCGCGCTTCGTCGGGCGGCCGCCCTCGATCGACGCAGCCGGATCGGCCTGCCAGCGCCGCTGCTCGCGGCGTTGCGCGCGCTGCTCGATCGACTCGACACTCTCCTCGTACAGCGTCTGCGCCACCGGGGCCGGGCCGCGACGATCGCTGATCGCAAGCACGCGCACGATGCGCTCGTCGTCGCCGATGCGCACGCGCAGCTCGTCGCCGACGCGCACGGGCCTTGCCGGCTTCACGCGCTGCCCGTCGACGACGACGCGACCACTCTCGACCGCCTGGCGCGCGAGGTTGCGCGCGGAGAAGAAACGTGCGGCCCACAGCCACTTGTCGATGCGAACGACGCTGTCGGTCGGGTCAGACATCAGCGGGCACCGTAGGTCGCGTCGGTGGATATCGGGCGCAACACAGGGACGGGCATGGCGAAGCGGCAGGCTTTTCGGTATTTTAGGCGGTTGCCTGTCGTGCGCCACCGGAGTTCGCGTTCATGTCCGTTCCCCCGAAAGAGCGATTCTTCGAGGATTTCCACCCCGGGGAAGTGCTCGAGTTCGGCGACTACCTGGTCACCGAGGACGAGATCATCGATTTCGCGAAGCGCTACGACCCACAGCCCTTCCACGTCGATCACCAGGCGGCCGAGCAATCGATCTACGGCGGGCTGATCGCCAGCGGCTGGATGACCGGCAGCATCGTGATGCGCATGCTCGTCGACCACTTCATCGCACCCGCCTCGAGCATGGGCTCACCCGGCGTCGACGAGATCCGCTGGCCGAAACCGGTTCGTCCCGGCGACCGCCTGAAGCTGCGCGTCACCGTCGTCGAAACGCGTCGCTCGCAGAGCAAGCCCGACCGCGGCATCGTCCAGCTTCAACAGGAAGCGATCAACCAGGACGGCGAGACGGTGATGAGCATTCGGGGGATGGGGTTGTATAAATGCAGGGAAGAGTAAATCGGGGTCAGACCAGCGTAAAGCCTGGTCGGAACGGCCGTCGCCAGCCAGCACGCTTGCCAACGAGGCGTAAAGGACAGGGTGTAAAGGACACCTGCGCCGAGCTGTCCTTTACGAAACCCTTGAGATTCAGCTGATTGAGCGCCCAGCGTCCGACGCTTGCCCGCGTCGTCACGGCTGGTGTCCTTTATCGCCCTCCAGTCGGTACTTGCGCCAGCGGCGCTCACCCGTGGAGATGATTACTCCCTCCCCACGCAGAGCGTCGAGCGCGCGGGCGAGCGCCTTCTCGTGGATCTCGGGGCCAATGCGGCGGTGGATATCGGCCCGCCCAGAGTCCGGGAAGCGACCGAGATCTTCGAGGATGAGCGCCCTCAACCGATGGGGCTGCACACGCTTCAGTGTCGTGAGTGCGTCAAGCCCGGCCTCACGGAGGAGCGCGGGCGGCACGAAGTGGCGCGTGGCGCTCGTGCGGCCGGTCTGCTCGATGAGCCCCCAGCCGAGGAGCCGCCCGAGCCAGCGGCGCAGCGCGTTCGTGTCCGCCAACTCCAGCTCCCCGGCGAGCTCGGCGGCCGAGATGCTCTCGGTCTGCGCGACGAGTGCGAAGGTGATGCGCTCGCGCTGCGTGAGCTGGTACCTCTTGTCGGCCTCGACGAGAAGCTTGATAACGCCGGGTTGCACCACGCGGCGAGGGATCGTGACGTGAACCGAGTCAGTCCCCTCGGTGATGGTCGGCGCCTTGCGCCCCGTCGCGAGCAGTCGCTCGAAGAGCAGGTCGATGCCGCTGCCCTCTCGCTCCATCAGCTTGAGGTCGTGGAAGATGTGCGCGAGCCCGTCGTTCCGGCGGCGGCTCTCGTGGAGGATGTTCTGTGGCGTGACGCCGATGGGCAGGCGCCCCGGGTTCACGACCTCGAGGCGGTCCGGGTGCAGGTTCAGGTAGATGTCGCCCCGCTGGGTGTAGGGCCGGTGAACGAACGCGTTGACGAGTAACTCGCGGATGACGAGCTCGTCGTAGGCCGGCAGCTTCGTGCGCAGCATGCCGTCGGGCAGCTCGTAGCTCTCGCGGAAGTCAGTGACCTCGGACCAGATAGCGTCGACGAGTTCGATGGGCGACTGCGTGCGGTCATCCCAGCTCCACTTCGCGATCTTCACATCGCGCTCATCGTACTTGATGGCCTGTACGATCGGCGCGCTCCCGAGGCTCGATCGATCGTGCCTGTCGCCGACGAGCAGTATGCCGAGGTTCGTCAGCACGTCGCCCTTCGCGAGGCCGTAGTGCGTGAGTAATTCGTCGTCGTCCTTCTCCTTCACCGACGGCTTCACCCGGTCCGATGCGCGGAGCCCCGCGCAGATGCGCTCGACCTTCGTGGCGTCGGCGCTCGCCCTCGGAACACGCTGCGAGGTCATCGCCTCCCAAGGCACGGCTGGGCGCTCGTTTGCGAGGCGCATCACGTCGTCGCCGACGATCGGTCGGCAGGTGTCGCCGACGCGGAGGAAGTAGCGCCCGTCGCTCGTCGAGGCGATGCCCGTCGCGCGCGGGATGGTGAGCGCGATGTACTCGCCGCTGTTCTCATGGCGCTTCAGCTCCGGCACCATCTGCACGTTCACGGTCAGCTCGCCGACGCGCTTGCGAATGCGATCGAGCAGCCCGGGTTCGACGCGCTGGTCGGCAGGCGGCGCCTCGGCGTCGTCCTCGATGCCGATGAGAAGCGTGCCTCCCGCTGCATTGGCGAAGCAGACGCAGGCTTGCGCAAGTTCGCCGAAGTCGGGCTTTGCACCAGTGACGAGGCGCAACGACTTGCGGTCAAGGGTGTGAGACTCGCGGGTGGTCATAGGCACCTCTGTGCCTCGGAGGTGCGGTGCGTAGCCAGGCCGTAAAGGACACTGCTCAAGGACATCGGGCTGACGGTGTCCTTTATGGGACGCCGCGCCTTCAGCCCCAGCGAGCGGGAGCTGTTTGGCCCACGTGCGTTCAGCGTGATCTGTCGAAGTTCCGAAAGACGGCTACTCGTCGACATCGGAGAACCTCCCATTCTCGAGCTCGTAGCGTTCCTCGTAGTACCTCTCCTTCCACTCGTCCTCCATGTAGTCGGCGCGCCGTTCTTCGTACTCCTCGATCTCCACTCGTCGTTCAGAAAACTGTTCGTCCAGGCGTGCCTTCATCGCATCGAGTCGTCTCGCTGCTACCTCTGACCACGTCGCAGATCGCTGAAGCGCCTCTCGAAGACGCACGCAGTGCGCCTCGATAGCCTCGAGCGCAGAATCGACGTGTTCAGCCGACGAAAGGTCCTGTGCATACCAATCGTAGAGCCGCAGCGTGCTCGAGAAGGAGTGCTCCAGCTCTTCGTCAACGAAGGCCTTCTCAAACCCAGGGAGAGCATCTTGAAGCCCGTCGATGTCGAGAAACCCGCACCAGCCAAAATCCTCGGCGGCCTCGCGAAGGGTATTCGCGACGAGTTTCCGGCGACGCTCGCCGAACAACGCCGACTCTCGCTGCAGTCGAACTGCGAGGTTCGCAGCAGCCTCTGTCCCTTCCGGCTCTGGTACCACGGACAACGCGCGATCGAGCAGCGTGGGATCGGTGTTGTCCACCGCGCGCAGCAAGGCCGAAGACGCTCTATCTGCGAGGTATGAGGCGATGCTGCCGATGCTCAGAGCGTCCGCGGAGAGGATCCTCGGCATAAGGTGTTCGTATGCGGCGTCGGGCACAAAGAGCAGCCGACTGCCGGGGGCAGGCACCTCCGTGGTGGTGTCCCTCAGCACCGCATGGAGGTTGGCGCTCTGCAGGTACAGTGCCAATTGTGCGGACCGAGCCGCCAGCTCCTCCTGCAGAGCTTCGATCATCGACGGGTGATGAAGCTGCCACGTCTGGCTGGTCGCCTGTCTCACGCGCTTGACGAGGCTCCCCTCAAGCGCCTCGAGAGAGTCACGAACGGCGTGGATCGAGACGCCGTAAGTTCGGAGAACGGCGTCTGCTACCGCGCCATCGGCGACCGGATCGGCAAGAGCGTTGCCGCTATGCAGACATGCCGACAGCGCCGCCATCTCGCTGTTTGACAGACCGTGAATGACGTCGCGAAAGTGCTGAACTGGCCTGTCGAAGAAGGCTTGCAACTCGTTGGGCTCATACCGCAGTGCCCGATGAAAGCGCTTGCTCCCAAGGCGCCGTGCCAGTTCGGGCGAGAAGGACCCACGTCGCGCCAACATGGGGAGGTGCTTCTTCAGCGACCGCTTCTGGTCCTTCGTGATGTCGCCATCCTTGATGTGGTTGTAGAGGATGCCCTCCCTCTCGTCCGTCGACAGTGCCGTGACTTCGACCCTTACGCGGGCATCACTGATGAAGTCCGCCTTCGATCGCTTCAACTTCCGTTCTGCAGCGGACAAGATGTAGTCGCGCGTGCAGAACACGATGCGCGCACCACGCTTCCGTGCGGCCTCCACCTTGTCGAGGGCTGCCGACCACTCTCGCAGGCGCTCTTCGTCCAAGGTCGTTTCGCCGAAGACGTCGTCGACCCAATAGATCGTGTTCGCATCTGCCGGAGACCACGTGCTCTTGAACTGATCGGCCTGCTCGATCCGCAGAACCCGTACGTCCACGTTCTGCGCGAGGTTCACGAGGCATAGGTTTGCCGCGATGGCTGACTTCCCCGACGCAGGAGGCCCCACCAAGACGACGAACCGCTGGTCATGGAGAGCTTTCTCAGCGCGCCGGTACGAGTCGGTCGGAACGAAGGTACGCAGCGGTACCGCCAAGTCCTCGAGGACGGCCCTGGTCTGCTCCTGCAGAACGAACGAGACGATCTGCGAGAGGTCGCCGATGCCGTACAGCCGAGGCACCATCCGCAGTAGGCGCGGGTGGGCGTCGATGGTGTCTTCGATCCACGTCTCGGCCAGCACGAGGCAGCGGCCAACTCCGGGGAGGGCTTCGATCGCCGTTCGGATCTTTTCTTCCGCCTGCGCGGGCACCTGCCGGTTCGTCATGAGGACGTAGTGGCAGGGATGCTTCGCTGCGAGTGCTCGGACCTTCTCAATCTCCTTCTTGAGGTCTGCTACGTCGAGTGGCGCATGGGCAAGCGAGGTGTGTTTGCACTGAATAACGAACGCGCCACTGAGGTTCGTTCGGTTCACGAAGTAGCCGGCAGCCGCGCCTTGGAACCATCCATCACGTCCACCGTCTGCACCGGGCCGAAAGCGGGTACATGTCTCGCCGAGCACAACCCGCATGATCTGCATGCACACGCCCTCGAACGCGGCCCACCCGAGTCGGTGGAGGTTGTAACGGCCGGGGCTTCGGCTGCTCATCCCGCTGCCCTCTGGTGCCGATGGTTGAATACGCGCTCGCGGTGCCACGGCAGATAGCTGCGATGACCGTCTGCGAGGCCGCGAACGAGGAGCGGCCGGTCTAGCCTGAGCACTGCACGGGCGTCGGCATTGAGCGCGTCGCTCACGACGATCGCGCCGTCATCCTCCACCGTGATGAAGCCGTGATCGAAGGTGGCGTCCAGGTGCGGCGCGAGCAGGATGCCGTTGTAGACGTCGAGCCGCTCGGCGTTGGTCTCGCAGTCGGCCCACGGCTTGATGTGGCTCGCACGCAGGAGCGCGGGCACCGCGAGGCCGGTCACAGCGCATCTCCCCTCCCAGAGGTCAAGGAGGCCGTTGCGGAAGAGATTTTGCCCGATGCGCTGGACGACAAGGCGCTCGGCCTCCGTTGTCTTCGGGAGGGTGGCGACCTTTTTCTCGAACGTGTGAAGCAGCTCGTTCGGCAGCGCCTTCGAGAGCTGGAACGCGCGCCGGAGAAGCCGGTGCAGCGTGGGCACGTCGGGCACCGCGCGGCCGCCCGCGGCGCCGTTCGGCAAGGGCGCGGCCATTGGCGTCCCGTAGTCGCCGAGCGCGCGGGCGACATTCTGCTGCGAGAACGCGGCGAGGAAGTCCGCGTCGCCGAAGGCTCCGAGCCACACGCGCAGTGGGCACTGCGTGCTCGCGACGACGAGCCAGTCTCCCTCGGGCTCGAGCACTTGGTCAAAGCCGTTGTCTGTGGCTGCCTTCTCGAGGCGAGAAGCGAGGATCGGCGAGAGCACAGTGGTCAGGACTCCTCCTCGTTCATGCTCGGAGTCACTCGCGTGAGTAGATTCTCGATCCGGTGTTTCAACAGCAGATCGTCGTCGCTCGCGTGTGAGAGCTTCAGGACGCGCGTCGGCTCGTCGCGCAGCGGCTTCGGCGGTGGCGTCGTCGTTGTGAGGACCACTTGAAGTTCGGGCACTGCCTTGCAAACCTCGTCCACGAGCTTCAGGAAGCGGTCGTAGAGCTGCGGGCTCATCTCACGTTCGCGCGGGCAGTCGAAGATCAGCAGCCCAGGGTGCGCTCCACCGCCATCGGCACCGTCGGCCGCGCAAGTAAGGTCGCCGAGGAGAATCTCCAGTACCGTGTAGGCGTCGCCGTCGGCACGGAGCATATGAAATGGCCGCTTCTCGTCGGTGGGTACGTAGCGCCCCGCCGCGCCGAAAACCTCGGCGAGCTTGCCGAAGCGCGCGTTCACCGCTCGTTCACGGTCGGAGACCTGCTGCTGCGCCGAGACCCTGGCGCCTTTGGCACTCTGAAGCTTCTTTTCCAGGTCGCCCACGTTCGAGCGCGCGGTCCACAGCCTCTCTGTCTCCGGCGCCTTCCGGTTCTCCTGCCACTCGGCGAGTGTCTTGCGAACCGAGTCGCCTTCGCCGAGCTGGCGTGCGCGATCGCCGATGTTCTTGTTGAGCGCCTTCTTGTGTTCCGTCTTCTGCTGCTGGGCTCTCGTGAGCGCATCAAGAGCCGCCTTTTCCCGCTCGTAGTTGGCCTTCTCGGTGGCTTCGCGATCCTCAAGCTGGTCGACGGATCTCTTGAGGATGCTGATGTCTCTCTGTGCCGAAATGCTGACCGTGCTGCGCTGCTCTTCGAGGTGGCTGCAAGCGCTGTAGGCGACACCGATCGGGCAGCTTCCGACCAATTGGAGGAGTTTGTCTCGTCGCTCTCGGATTTCCTTCAGCGTTGTGTCGTCCTTGTTCATCAGGGCCAGCGCTTCATCCCACCGCGATTTGGTGAGGTCGGTCGTGTGACGCTGGGTCTTGAAGTTGGCGGCCAGCTCGATAAGGTCTTGGTCGAGTGCCTCGATCTCCGTGCGGGCCTGTTCGATCTCGCGCTCGAGCCGCTTCGTGGTCTCGGAGACAACCTTCTCCACCGATGGCGCGAAGAGGTCATCGGTGACCATGTCGAGCGATGGGCTTACCTTCGCCCAGAGTCGAAGCTGCGTTTCGACGATGGCGCGCATGTTCGTGCCTCGCTGCTCCTCGCCCCGCAGCGCGTCGAGGGCGTCTTGTAGCTCGTTGCCGATGCTCGCGATCGTCGCCTCGGCCTTCGCCTCCGCGTCGCTCAGCAGGCCAAGCACCAGTCGTGTGAGCGCGGGTGGGTCTTTGACCTTGCGCCGAAGGCCCGTCCCATCGTCGTTACGCCACTCGAAGTACTGCCGCAGGCCGAGCGCCTGGTCTCGGGCGAGCCAACACAGGACGTGCCCCCATTCAACGGCTTGGCCGGTCACGGGCAACGCTCGCGTCGCCATGTGCTGCAGGCACGACTGCTCCCCGAGCGTCGCGACGTAGGTCGAGAAGTCGATGGCCTGGGCCTTCGCCCCCTCCTCGAAGAGCCGCTCCACGGTCGCGTCCCTCAACGCGACGCTCTGGGAGCCGAAGGATCGGAGCACGGCGAAGCGCTCGGTCCCGGCGACCACCTCGGCGGCGATGCCGCCACTACCGTAGTGCTCGGCGAGGTGGCTGCGCATCGTCCTTACCGCCGCGCCGTCATCGCCAAGCACCGCGCGGAGCATTAGCGAGAACGTGCTCTTGCCAACGCCGTGGCCGGCGCGCTCCACTTCGCTTCCACCGTCGGCCGCAGCCAACTCTTCGGCCCAGACTATGTTGAGCCCCGCGTGCAGCGGAACGTCACGGATGAACTTGAGCGGCGATCGTGACCCGACGATCACGAGACGTTCGACGCGAAGACGCGGGGCTCCGCCGGTCATGCGCGCCTCGCCTTCCCGGTCGGCGCCTTATCGACGGCGGGCGTCGTCGAGGCCGCGGCGACAGCTTGTTCGAGCCCTACCTGCATCACGCTGGCGAGCTTGGCGAGCTTGGCGAGTGTCGGCGTCTGCGGGAGCCAGTTCGGGATGGGGCTGTCGGTGCGCAGCCGCACGATGCCCTTCGTGTCGCGCGTGATGACCTTCTCGTTCTCGAGCGCCTGGAGCAGCTTTTGGACGTCGCTGGCGCCCTGCGCGAGGAGCGCGTCGGACTCGCGGATCCGCTCGAAGCTCGCGAGAGCCTCTCCTTGAAGCCCCGTGGTTGCGTGCTTCGCGTCCTCCAACCAGAGAAGCGACCGGGAGAGCGTTTCCTGGACGATGCCAGCCCCACCGCTTCGGCGGATCAGCATAAACAGCAATCCCATGCGGAGCGCTTCAGCGTAGTCCTTCGGCGTGCTGTTGGGATCGTACCAACCGTGACTCGCACCGATGGCGGCGGGCAGCGGGTCGAGCGGCGTTCGGTACGGCTTGCCGGCCTGCGAGGACTTGGCGAGCGCATCGTAGATCTCAAGGATGACGCGCTTGGTGCGGTATTCGCCGTGAGCCTTCTCGTCGTTCTTGCGGACGATTGGGAAGGTCTCCATCACGTAGTCGGCGGCGTCGCGATCGAAGCCGTAGAGATGGAAGAATGCCGCGTCGAGCTCGCAGCGAAGCTGGAAGCGACGTTCACTATCCCAGCGGAACGGCGCGCCTGCGTAGCCAACGTCGCGCGCGAAAGGTTCCAGATCCCACGCAGTGTAGGTCAGCTCGAGCACACGAGAAGTGAGCCACTCACTGAGCGACATTCCTCGTGACCATGGGGTATCAGACTGGTAGCGCGCGGGCGCGAACACCGGGAGTTGCTCGACGATGAAGGCGCTCATGTGCGTGCCGCCGGTCTTCTGCCTCGCGATGAAGTCGAACGGGAACGAGCCAACGGAGGCGACGAATGCAGTGAATATCGCCAGGAATTCGTCCGGCACGAACATCACTTTCGCCGTATCGGGCACCGCAAGCGAAGGGACGACAGTCGCGATGAATGTTCGCTCGTTGGTCGAGTTCGTGATGTCACGCCAAGCAAACACCCATGAGTGAAGCCATCCGATGCCGAAACGAGCGATCGCGTCCTCAGCAGGGTACCAATGGCGCGTCTGAGTGAAGGTTCCCGGGTCGAGTCGTTCCGTGTCGTTTAAGGGCCGCTCGCGCTCCGCGTCGCTCGTCACCCACCGGTGCTCGTAGTGATGGAAGTATTTTCCCTCGTAGAGCGGCAGATTACCGTCGCCAGAAGCATCGAGGAATCTATCTGAGTCATCGGCGCTGTTCAGAAGGCGCCGCAGCGTGAGGTTCCAGCCCGATGTGGTCACCACCGGAACTTTGCGATACACGGCCTTGGTGATCTCGGCGTCCCTACGGCTGCGGAAGATTGGGCATGTCTTGGTCGTCGGATTTAGAAGGGCAATGTCCTCGGCAGACAACGTGAATCGCCGGTCCGCGTCCTTGACGTGTTCGACGCGCGTCGCGAAGAAGACGAACTCGGCCTCGGTGCTAGGCGGGCGCTCCCCTGCGAGCGTGAAGATGCCGAATTTGAAAGAGCGATGGACGGAACCGAAGATTCCTTCACGATTTTCGAAGTCCAAGAACGAAACGAGCTGGCGCTTCTCGACGACGTCCTGGAAGAACAGCTTGGTCGAGTCGTCGGAGACGATTCCCGAGGGAAGAATCTGGCCTACCCGGCCACGCTTGCTGACGAGCGACCGCGCCGCCTCGGCAAAGAGAGCAAACAGGTTGACGCGCCCAACTCCGCAGAGGGGGTAGCGAACACCAGAGCGCACGAAGGCGTTGGTGCCGTCGACTTCGCGGAAGCCGGCCCGATACGCAGCGAAGAGCCCCGGGTCGTCTGTTTCGAGTTTTGCGATGAGCTTCTTACGCACCGCGGCTGTAGGCGCCTGAACGATGTCGGGGCGTGGGTCCGCGAAGAACTCCTCCTCCCGGAACAGAAGCGAGTCCCAAGGCGGGTTCCCAAGCACGACGTCGAAGCCGCCCTTGGCAAAGACCTGCGGGAACTGCAGGGGCCAGTGGAAGAAGCGGTATTGGGCCGACAACTCATCGACCGTCTTCGTCGTGAGAGCGGGCGCCTTCCCTTGGTCGTCGCGGAGCTGCCGCCACAGCTCATTCGTCGGCGCGGCCTCGGTCAGTGCACCGGGCCGCTTCGGCCACACGAACGCGGCGCACCAGGCATCGGACACGAACTTCTGATGGCGGTACTCGGGCGAGCAAAGGATATCGTCCCACCGCTCTTCCTTCTTCGCCAAAGCTTCGACGTTCGCGTCACTCGCATCGTCCAGATCGCTGATAGCACGGGTTACGACCTGCGCCTCCATGTGTGCCGACGCTGAATTGCCGAAGTCCATCGTGCGCTGCCCGCCAGCCTCCGCCTTATTCCGTTTCTTCAACGCGCTCGCGACCTTTTTGTCGTCGCCCTCGATCGGGTTCCACGCGACGTCCGGGATGCCCTTCGCCATCAGCTCGGTTGTCGTTCCGAGAAGCGCGTTGCCGTGCTGGATGTGCGAGTTGAGGAACGTGAGCGGCAGGCCCGGCTCGACGGCTTCCATCCACAGGCCGACCTTGCACAGCTCGACGGCCATCGGATTGAGGTCGACACCGAAGATGCAGCGGCCGACGACCTGCCGAAGTGCGTGGCGGTACTCGGCAGCCGAGGGCGTGCCGTTCGCCTGCAGGCGCGCGACGTGCGCTGCAAGCCTGCGCGCAGCGGCCAGGAGGAAGTGCCCCGAGCCGCATGCGGGATCGGCGATGGAGAGGTCGAGCAGCGCCTCCACGGCATTGCCCGGGTTCCTCGCGATGGTGTCGGAGATGACGGGCTCGAGCGCACTGTCGAGCAGCACCTGCACGAGGCCATCAGGCGTGTAGTAGCTGCCCGTCTTCTTGCGGGCGTTGCCCTTGGTCTCGCCGCCGGTGGCAAAGGTGAACTGCCGCCCGTCTTTGGCGATCTGCGGCACGAGCTCGAGGAGGCTTTCGTAGACCGAGCCCAACTCCTCGGGGCCCATGTCACGCCAGTTGACACGCGCGAGGCTGCCGTCCTCGCGGAGCCACGCGAGCTTGAACACAGCAAGGAGCAGCGCGCGGTTCTCCAGCTTCGCCTCGTCGATAGCAGGGCACTGATTCGCCGCGAAGATGCCCGCGAGTGCCGGGAGTCCGAGGAGCGACTCGCCCGCCGCGAGGCCGCGGCACACGATCTTGGTCGCGTCCCACAGATCGGCAAAGCGGTCATGGGCGCTGCGCTTCACCGAGCGCTCGCGCAGACGGCGGATCCCGTAGCCGTTGGCGTAGAGCGCCTTGGTCGCGTCGCTCGTGCCGTCGGGATGCAGGAGTCCACGCTCCTCGACGGTGAGCAGGAAGATGAGCCGGTAGACGAGGCGCAGGAGTTGGTTGAAGTAGTCCTTCGCCGGCAGCGAGCCGTTTTGCAGATCGGCGCGGAGTGAGGTGTTCTCAGGGTGCGAGAGGAAGCCCTGGCCGAGGGCGACGAGCGCTTCTTCGACGCCACGCCGCAGGTGCTCGCGGGCGCGCGTGCCTTCCTCACGGCCAGCACCGCGCCACGCTTCGAGCGCGCACTCGGTGACGGGCTGGCCCTGGCGACCGAAGCGCGTCTCGTGGCACAGCAACCAGAGCGCGGCGAAGTCGGCGTAGCGCTCCTCGGTGAAGATGCGCTGGAGGTCGGCTTCGACCCACGCCGGGCGCGTGAGGCTCGCGTTGTCGCGCACGATGCGCAAGCTCGCGCCATCGCTGGCAATGCCCCAGAGCGTGCCCTCCTGCGCGTTCAGGTACTCCTGCGCGAGGCCGAAGGCGCTGCGACGACGGGTACCATCTCCGAACGCCAGTGCGAGCGTATCCAGCCCACTGCCTGCCGACGCGATTACGACGGGCACTCGCTCACCGAGCGTGGCGTGGCCGATGGGGTACGTGCGTTCCTGGAGCACGACAGGTTCCACCGGTGCGAGCGCCGTAAAGTCGAGCGCGTCGCGAAGCAGCGCGAGCACGAAGCGCTCGGATACGGAGTTCGGATCGGCCTTCGCTTCACGGCCCGATCTGAAGTCCACCCAATGCGCCTGGGCGATGCGCCAGTAGCGGCCGATCTCGTCGCGAAGATTGAGCCCCTTGTGGATGCGGTAGTCGGCTTCGGACTGCGTGCCCGCCTGGAGCTGGGCGACCTTCGAAAGCCATTCGGGTGAGAGAAGTCCTCCTTCAATCGAGAGGGTTTCGAAGGAGAGCTGGGCCTCGCGGGCTTTCGTCTTTCTCTTTCGTCTCGCTGCCATGTTCAGTCCACCTTCGGCAGCAGGACGAAGAGTCCGATGACATCCGCAGGGAGGAGAGCCTTTACGCTGTAGCGGCCGAGAGCTTCGGCGGCCTCGCGTACACGACGATGATCGGCGAGGAGCGCCTGCGCGCGTCGCTCGGCGAACGCGTCCAGCTCCGGCAGGCGCGTCGCGAGCTGGCCGAGCGCATGCGTGACTGCGCGCTCGCGAACGTGCAGCGGCGGGTCGGAGGCAGGGACTGGAGAGAGCAGCGCAAGCGCATCGGGACCTTCGAGCGGGCTCGGACCGCCGGTCCACGCAATGGCGGTCGCCTCTTCGACGAGAAGTGTGGTCGCCTGCTGTCCGCGCTGCGAGGTGAGCTGATGACGCAACCGCAGGAGTGCCACGAGCGTGCGCGCCGTGATGCCATCGGCTACCCAGCAGCCAACACGCCCGAGCACACCCGGATCGTTTACGTCGGCGATGGCGCCATTGCTGAGAGTGCGTTCGAGCATGGTCTCGGCAAGCACCGAGACGAGCGGGTGACTGCGTTGCACCGGGCGACAGCGCGGCGCCGGCGGATACTCGAAGTCGATATGAAGCGTGCCCTCGAGCCCCTCTACTTCGAGGCGCTCGCGCACGTCCTCGGGGAGCGCGGTAAGCGGCGTCTTGAAGCCACGACGCCCCGAGTTGCCGATGGGCTCCAGCGCCCCGCCCAGGCGCGCCAGGGCGCGCCCCGTGAAGCGCCGAACGTCCTCCTTGCCGCCGAGCGCGGCGAGGGACTTCTTCCACTCGGGGAGCACGTCCTCGGGCTTGAGGCGGCGTTGGGCAAAGACGGTCCGGTTCTTCTTCGCCTTCTCTGCTGCGTCGAGCCAGCGTGTCTCGATGGCCAGGGCCTCGTCCGGGAAGAGCGTCAACTGGAACGCCTTGCTAGCCTTGCCGTAGTCGTGGAGCAGCACCGCTTTCATCAGCGCTTGGCTGAGGGTGTGCCCGTCATCGGGCAGGGGCACCGGCACACCGAGCTCCTGGCGGATCTTGTCGGCCTTCTTGAGGATGACTTCGAGCACTGCGCCATCGACCGGGTTGTTTGCGCCGTAGAGCAACGTGGCGCGTACCACGCCGCTCTTCTGGCCGAAACGGTCGACGCGACCTTCTCGCTGCTCGTGGCGGGTGGGGTTCCACGAGAGATCGTAGTGAACGACGGCGTCGAAGTGGTCCTGCAGGTTCACGCCCTCCGAGAGACAGTCGGTAGCCACGAGGATGCGCTGCTCCGCGTCACCCAGCAGCTCGACCATCTCCTTGCGCTCCTCCGAGGTCAGCTCGCCGGTAACGACCCCCAGCATGACGTTCTTGATCTTCGCCTCGATGTGCTGTCCAAGGTAGTGGGCCGTCGCGATGTAGCGGCAGAAGATGACGGGGTTGAAGCCCTCCTTCACCAACTCGGCGACGTGGTCGGTGAGAAGCTTGAGCTTCGGATCGCCGGCTTGGCCCGCGAGTTCCTCGGCCTGGGCGATGAGCGTGGAGAGCGCTTTGTCGTCGGACGCGGCGGGCGGCTCGACGTCGTCGTCGGGAAGCGCGTCGGCGGCGCCATCGAACACGCGCGCCGCGACGTCATCCTCAGCGACTTCGTCGTCGACGCCCGCGCGCATGCGGAGGGCTTGTACGGCTGCCGCGGGACTCGACGCCACACAGCGCATCAACGCTAAAGTTCCCCAGAAGTTGAGGCGCTGCTTCTTCGTGTCCTTGCCCGCAGCTGCGACGACGGAGGCGCAGTAGTCGAGGACGGCGTCGAAGAACTTCTCCCACGCGCCCGTGAGCTTGTAGGTCAGCTCCTTGGTCTCGCGCTTCGGGAAGATGTTGCCCTCCTTCCACTCGGCGATGTCGGGGCGACGGCGCTGGACGAAGTGAGCCGCGAGGCGGTCACGCAGCTTCTTATGCTCGTCACCCGACGCGCCCGAGAGGGCGGAGAAGTCAGGGTGCAAGAGTCCGAGGAGTCGGAAATAGGCGTCCTCGTCACCGCTATGCGGTGTTGCGGTGAGCATCACGAGATGCCGCGCCGCGGTCTTGTTCTCTGAAGGGCTGACGAGCCCCTTGAGCAGCTCGTAGCGCTGGTGGCGCCCCTGGCCCGTCGACGCGCAGGTGTGCGCCTCGTCGACGATGACCAGCTCGGGGCATGCGCGCAGGAACTCGGCGCGGCGCCGCTCGCCTTTGATGTAGTCGAGGCTGACGACCGTGTGTGGGTGCGTCGTGAAGATGCTCTCGCTCGGCGGGAGATTGCGTTCGAGCCGCGCGGCGCTCGCCGCCGTGACTGCGACCGGTCGCAGGTGGAACCGGCTTTCGAGCTCGGTTACCCACTGGTCCACGAGGTGCGGCGGGCAGAGCACGGCGAAGCGCTCGACGTCGCCACGGTCGAGCAGCTCGCGCGCGATGAGCGCGGCCTCGATCGTCTTGCCGACGCCGACGTCGTCGGCGATGAGCAGGCGCACCGGATCGAGCTTCAGCGCCATGAGGAGTGGCACGAGCTGGTAGGCGCGCGGCTCGATGGCGATCTGACCGAAGCTGCGGAACGGCCCGGCGCCACGACGAAGCGACAGCACGAGGGCATCACGAAGGAGGAGCGCGGCGTCGTGACCAGCCTTCTGCGAGGGTTCGGGTTTCGGAAACGAGGCGTCGGCGACCGGTACCGTCTCGAGCGCCATGTGGATGAACGTCTGGTCCTCTTCGGAGCCCGAGACGGGGCGCACCCGCAGCACCTCGGCGTCGCTGCCTGAGAGCACGATCCACTCGCGACCGCGCGCACGCACGAGGCTGCCGGGGCTCCATCGTGCTGCGGAGTGGGATGCAGGTGGTATCGAGATCGTCCCCGTCGTGTTCATGCCGGCCTCCCGAGAAGCTTCGCAAGGGCCGACGTGGGCTCGGCCCACACCGCTTCGCTCTCACCCAGGACCACGACTTCGAAGCCCTTGTTCTCCAGCTTGCTCGCAAGGTCGCGGTTCTCTGCGAAGAGCGCGGCGACGTAGTGGCCGCGCCACACGAGCGCAACGGCCTGTCCATCGACCACGAGGGGCTCCGAGTCGGGTGAAGGAAGCTCGCGTCCAAGAGCGTAGGTGCGCCACGCGGACGTGAGATCGCTGCTGGCGGAGATGGAAGGCGGCGCCGTGGGCCGCCTCATGACCGGCGCTTCAAGGCCTTTGAGCCTGCCGCGTGCGAGGCGCAGCAAGAGCGCGCGGGCGTCCTCGTCGCGGCGATCGAGCTGCTCATGGTCCGGCTGGTTGAAGTACGACATCACGCAGCGGTAGCAGGCCGCGACACACGCCGTGCCGGGCTGGTCGACCAGCGTCGTCGCGACGGTCGGCAGGCCGTTCGACAGGTCGAAGTGCATGATCTCGAGCGCGTTCTTCGCCACTTCGGCAAGGCGTTCGGGCTCCGCGACCAATCGCGTGAGCACGCCGGCGCCGCCTTCGGTCGCTTCGTAGAACAGGAAGCCCGTGCGTGCGTCGCGCTGAGGCATCGGTTCGGCGAGGATCTCGCCTTCCTCGAGCTGGAACACAGCCTCGATGCCACGCAGCAACGCGTGTTGCAGCGTAGTCAGAGTGGTCTGCGAGAGCTCGGCATCGCTCGGCTGGAGCAAGAGCGCGTTCTTGCGGTCCTGCACGCTCGGAACGATCCACTGCCGTGGTGACGCGGTCGGGTCCTGGGCTTCGTCGCCTTCGTCCTCGTTCTTCGCCCAGTAGCCTGAAACAGGGTCCATCATGAACCCGAGCTGCGTGCGGTTCTTGCGACGGCGCAGCCCTTTGTTGAGGCGCGTAATGGTAGCGCCCGGCCCATACGCGAGCCGTGTGATCTCGCCTTCGTCATCGAGGGCGACGCCCCGACGCACGTCAAGCGCGTGGTCGCGCGTAGCCCACTCGAACGTGGTCTGCAGGTCGAAGCCCTGACGCTGGCGCTCCTCGTCGTTCGCGGTGATGCGCTCGGCGGGCTGCGTCGAGACGTTCTCGATGCGGTAAGTATGGTTGACGATCTCCGCGTCACCGAGCGACGCGCCGCACGCGTGACACATCGATGCTTCGTCGGTCCAGTGGCCTGCGCCGCACGACTTGCAGATGCGGACGGTCTTCGTCGGCAAACGCACGTCCGCCGTGGCGTTAGCTTGCTGGTTCAGGGACAGCATCGCCCGCACAACGCGATACGCGCGGCCCTCGTGGTAGACGAGGCTCCTCGGTCCGAACTCCGAGAGCGCCAGAAAGCGAGGCCGCTGCAAGTACGTCTGCCGGCCGCGCCCGTCGTTGGTCGCGGGGATGTACGCCATCAGCGGCAGGCGCGGGAAATTGTAGCCCGGCAGGAAACCCTCGGTCGCAAGATAGCGGTACGTGTTGAAGTCGCTCGATGGGCTGTTCGAGTTCCGCGTGTCCGACTGGAGCAGGTTGAGCTGGTCGATGGCCTGCGCATGACGGCTCTGCGCGGCGCGCTTCTCGTTCTGAGGCGCCGAGTAGTCGTCCATGGTGCGGCGCGCGGCGTCGCGCTGCCGCTCGGCGGCGGCGAAGAGGTCGCGCCAGCGGTTGAAGGTCTCCTCGAAGCGCGTGAGCGCGCGCTCGACAACCTCGTCGGAGAAGACGTCGCGGCCCGGATACCAGGGCGCGAGCGCGGGCGAAAGGTCTTCGTCGAGAAGGTCCAGCACATGCCGGATGCGACGGCGGGCTTCGTCGGCGACCTTTGGGAGCCCCATTGGCTCCTTCACTTCCTGCTTCAGCGGGCGCCCCGTCTCCGAGAGGACGAGCAACTCGGCGATCGACGGATCGAGCGGCAGTTCCGTGCAGGCGAGCCAGACCGCCGAAAGGTGGCTCTCGACGAGGTCGCGGTTCGCAAGGTCGAGAAGCGGTGGGCGCACCTCCCCATGCACCATCGCCTTGGGGTCGCGGAAGAAGTACTGGTCGTGCGGGCTTTGCGAGGAGCTGTACGTCAGTACCAGCGCAGCCTGTCCGCTCCGGCCCGCGCGACCGCTGCGCTGAGCGTAGTTCGCGGGCGTCGGCGGGACGTTGCGAAGGTAGACGGCGTTCAGCGCGGAGATGTCCACGCCGAGCTCCATCGTTGGCGAGCAGAAGAGGACTGGCAGGAAGCGGTTGGCTTCGCCGATCTCGCGCAAGTGCTTCTCGTCGGAGCCTAGCTCCTCGCGTTCCTTCAGTCCGAAGCGGAAGCGCTTTTCGCGGACTGCGCGCTTCTCGCCGTCGACCTGCGCGGTGTGCTCGCGCGCCTCAAAACCGAACAGCGGGTGAACGGGCTCGCGCAGTGTGAATGCGAGGTTCGCGTAGAAGTCGCGGAAGAACGCGTTCTCGTTCGGGTGATTTGGGTCGACGTCAGGCCTGCCGCGCTTGAACAGCACGCAGGCGTCGTTCAGGCGAAAGCCGGTCTGGTCGCCGAACGGGGTGACTTCCTCGGACACGAGCCCGTGGGTGACGGCTGCCTTGAGCAGCGCCTCGATGAGCGTGTCGAAGTCTCTGGACTTCAGTGCGCGCACCGCCGAGGGCTCCGACCAGAGCCTGCGGCCATCCGGCTCCTGCGACGTGCGCGTCCCGCGCGACGACTTGAGCAGCTTGCCGAGCGAGCTGCGCGAGCCGCCGCGCACGATGAGGTCCTCGTCGCGGAGGCTCGTGCCTTTGCGCGGCGGTGGCGCGATGAGGAGCCAGCGCGCCTTGCGCGGTTTCTCGTCGTTGCCGAAGCCCCAGGGCACGCGGAGGCGACTGTGAGACTTCTGAAGCATCTGCTCGATGACGGTGGGGTCGAGCACCTGGCTGCGGATCGCCATCCACTTGCGCAGGTGGTCGAACACCTCGGTGTAAACCGCCTTGCGCACGGCGGGCGACGCGAGTCGAAGGACGTCGGGCGCGGTTGCGAACAGCTCCTCGTCCGAGGCGAGGTCATCGATGCCGAGGTACTCGACGTCGACGAGCCCGAGTTGCTCGAGGTTCGGGTTCGTGTAGCGCCAGCCGCGACGCTGATCGAACCAGACGCGGTACGAGAGCACCTGCCGGAGCGCGCTCTCGGCCTCCTGGAGGTTGAAGCCTTTGAGCGACGGCTCGAGGAGCCATTCGGTGCGCAGCTCCGTGGCGGGGCGATCGAAGCCGAGCGCGCGCTGCTGCGCCGCGCCGAGTTCGTCGCTGCGCAGCCCCTTGTCGCCCGCCACGTCGAGCGCGCCGAGGAAGGCGGCGCGGATGAGGCTCACGAACAGGAAGTCGTTGAAATGCCCCGACTGGAGCGCCGCGTCCTGGCGGTTGTCGGTGAAGCCGAGAAGCTTGCGCGTGTGCGTCGGGAGCTCCGAGTCCTTACCGTGCATCCAGCGGAGGGCGCTCGAGACGAGCACCGTGGTCGCCGAGCTTCGGCCTTCCGCCGAGAGCGACGCGAGTCGCGTGCGATCACGGGCCGAGGTGCTGTGCGTTGCCCCGCAGCGAAGGCAGAAGCGGAAGCGGCCAGGGATGAACCACGCCTTCGCGCCCGAGCCCACCTTGCCGTTCGGCGCGATGCTGACCTCGCGCACGCGCGCGGCTCGGTAGTGGCTTTTGATGCGCGGGTTGCCAGCGGAATCGAAGTCGAGCCAGGTCTCCGGGTAGTCCTCCTCACGATCGGCGAAGGTGAACTCGGCGTCGCGCGCGTGGAGTGTGATGAAACCGAACACCTCGCGGTCGGGCGACTCTTCCTCCTCGCCCTCGGGCTCATCGTCCGACTTCGCCGGTGCGGCGTCGTCAATGTCGCGAGCGAGGAACTTCCGTTCGCCGTCCTCGGAGACGAAGCGGACCGGGTGGTACTCATGCCCGCACTCGCGGCAGAAGTGGACCGGGTACAGGCGCTTGCCGGGATCGCCGGGAAGATACTGCTGGCCCTCGACGGTCACCGAGCGCTTGCCCGGCGGCTCGAACGTCGCGAACGCATGGCCCGCGCCCGAGATGAACTGGTGCAGCTTGAACGCGAAGAAGCTCCGATGAGATGCCGACTCGTTTGCGGTGCGGCCCGCCTCGGGGAGGCTCGACACGAGGAGCAGCGTGCGGAGCGCGTCCTCGCACGCCCGCTCGTCACGTCCTGCCTCGGCGGCCAGCTCGCGGGCCGCCTCGTCGAGGGTGCGCGGTCGCGCGCGGTGCCACGCCGGGTTCGCGTCCGTCGTCGTGATGCCGAGACGCGTTTCGGTCCAGATGGCGAGCGGGTGGCTCTTGAGCGCGTCGTCGGTGATGTTCGACGGGATGCCGGCATCGATGGCCGTCCCAAGTGAGCTCTTCACCGACTCGGCGCGCTTCGACTTGTCGGTGACGCGCTCGAGCTCCTCGATGATGACGTGGCTCGGATCGACCGCCGTCGAGAAGAGCTTGGAGGCGACGCCGGCGACGACCTCCTGCTTGTTCCTCGCGGTGCCTTCGCTGGCCATCGTCGCCGACGTGCCGATGCACTGGAGCTTCTCGGGCGATAGGCGTTCGCGGACGCGGCGCACGAGCAGCGCGACGTCGGCGCCCTGGCGGCCTCGGTACGTGTGCAGCTCGTCGAGCACCAGGAAGCGTAGTCCCTGGCAATTGCCGATCACCTTGCGGTCGAGCTCGTCCTGCCGCGTCATCAGCAGTTCGAGCATCATGAAGTTGGTCAGCAGGATGTCGGGCGGGTTCTCGGCGATGCTTCGACGCTTCTCACTGTCCTCCTGACCCGTGTAGCGTTCGAAGGTGATGGGCTTCTCGCCCTGGACGTTCGCGACGAACTTGTCGAGCTCCTCGAGCTGGCTGTTGGCCAGCGCGTTCATCGGGTAAATGATGATCGCCCGCGTGCGGCAAGCGGCGCTCGCGCGCTTCTCGGCGAGGACGGCGCTGACGATCGGGATGAAGAAGCAGAGCGATTTGCCCGAGCCCGTGCCCGTGGTGACGACGTAGCTCTCGCCCTGCGAGGCGAGGATGATGGCCTGCTCCTGGTGCTTGTAGAGCGAGAGCGGGGCTCCGTCCGCGCGGAAGATGTCGGCCGTGCGGGGATCGAGGGCGCCGTTCGAGATAAGCGTCTCGAGGTTCAGCCCGCGCTTGTAGCTCGGGTTGATCTGCAGGAGCGGGTCCGGCCAGAAGCGACCTTCCGAGTAGATCGCCTCGACCTGGGAGCGGATGTCTTCCGCATGGATCGTCGTGAACGACGTCGCAAACTTCCGGTACTCGCTGATGATCGAATCACGCAGCGAGAAGATGTCCATGCTCCTGCCTCTCACGAAGGTCTCCTCTTGCTCTTGGTCGCCTTGCTCTTCGAGGCGACATCTGTGCCGCCAGCGCGGACCCACGCGTCAACCTCGGAAAGCTTGAACTTCCAGAGGCGGCCGATCTTGTGCGCTGGGAGTCCACGCCCCTCGATCCAGCGGTAGATCGAGTCCTGCGTCACTCCCAGGTGCTTGGCAACCTCGTCGACCGAGGACCAGGGTTCTGTCATCTCGAACTGCTCCATGGGCACACGTCTTCTCACGCGGCGGTATCGTAAGACGGTGGCGTCGGGAAAAGCGGGAGATAGTCGGCTAAAGTAGGTTTTGGCGCTCCTGCGTGGTGCGTTGAGCCCCGTGCCCCCATCGCCGCCGCAGGGTGTGCGCGAGGTGAGCTGGTACGCGGGCCGGGCAAGGGTACGGAGTGAATGCCGGCTGCCGGCTGTCAGCGGTACTCCAATAATCCCCACCTGTGACGTCAGCGGCATGCTGCCGGCCAGAGGGTGTCGGCGATCGCATGCGAGTTGCAACTGGACCGCAAGACGGTGAGAAGCTGCCTGAAGCGCGAGCACTGGGCGCCATACCAGCGGTCGATCCGACGGCCGTCGATGCTCGATGCGCATCGAGAGTGGTTGGAGATCCGAGCGCCGCAAGTCAATTTCTCGGCTCGCATCCTGTTCCAGGAACTGCGGGCGCAGCGAGGTTTCACCGGCTGCTACGAGTTGGTGAAGGTGGCGGTGGAGATTTCACTCTGATGCGATTCAGCTCAGAGGCACGGTACTTCAGGGGCGACGAGTCTTTCCCCCGGTGATGGTCGATTGATCGTCGCCGTCGGTAGCAAGCTGGCTTGGGAAAGCAGATCAGCGTATCGCTCGATGTGCAAGCGCTCCGCTGTCGCCGCGATCGTTGCGACGTGCGTGATGCCGCCCAATCGACGACCGCAGTGGCGTGGCCTGGTATGCCGCGCCAAGCAACCATCAGCGGTTCTGGTCACCGGTATCGAACCGCGCCTATAGCGACGGATCGATCAGCTGGAGAACCCGGCGAACCGCCTCTAAAGCCACGCTCGCGTCGAGAACCGTGGTCTGACCCCGGTTTTACGCCCTCACCGCGGCAAGACGCTCTCACCCATCAGGAGCTCGTCGACCGCCCGCGCGCACTGCCGGCCTTCGCGGATCGCCCAGACGACGAGTGACTGGCCGCGGCGCACGTCGCCGGCGGCGAACACGCGATCGGCGCTCGTTCGATAGCTTGCTGCACCTTCGGTAGTCGCGCGTGCGTTGCCGCGCGGATCACGCTCGACGCCGAAGGCGTCGAGCAGCGACGCGAGCGGTGAGACGAATCCCATCGCGAGCAGCACGAGATCGGCGGGGATCTCGAACTCGCTGCCTTCGACCTCGCGCATGCGCATCGGGCCGCCGGCCGGATCGGGCGCCCACTCGAGCCGCACCGCGACGAGCGCGCGCACGCGGCCATCGGCACCGGCGGCGAAGGCCTTCGTGCCCACCGCCCAGTCGCGCGCGCATCCTTCTTCGTGCGACGACGACGTGCGCAGCTTGTACGGCCAGTACGGCCAGGTGAGCTCGCGCCGTTCCTGCAGCGGCGGCTGCGGCATCAGCTCGAGCTGCGTCACCGATAGCGCGCCCTGCCGGTTGCTCGTGCCGACGCAGTCGGAGCCGGTGTCGCCGCCGCCGATCACGACGACGTGACGGCCCTCGGCGCGGATCTGCGTGGCGAGTGCATCGCCGGCGACGAGGCGGTTCTGCTGCGGCAGGAACTCCATCGCGAAATGCACGCCGTCGAGCTCGCGTCCCGGCACCGGCAGATCGCGCGGGTGTTCGGCGCCCGCCGCCAGCACGACCGCGTCGAAGTCGGCGACGAGCGTCTCGGCGGCGATCGTCTGCTGCGCGAGGTTCAGCACCGGTACCGCTTCCTCGGCGTTCGCAGAGTCAGCGCCCGCCTGCACACCGCGCCCGATGTGCACTCCGGTACGGAAGCGCACGCCCTCGGCGCGCATCTGCTCGAGCCGGCGGTCGATGTGACGCTTCTCGAGCTTGAAGTCGGGGATGCCATAACGAAGCAGCCCGCCCGCGCGATTGTTCTTCTCGAAGACGGTGACCTCGTGCCCGACGCGCGCGAGCTGCTGCGCGCAGGCGAGCCCCGCCGGACCGGAACCGACGACCGCCACCCGACGGCCGGTGGTCTGCGCGGCCGGGCGCGGAACGACCCAACCCATCTCCCAGCCCTTGTCGATGATCGCGTGCTCGATCGACTTGATGCCGACCGGGTCATCGTTGATGTTCAGCGTGCACGCCGCTTCGCAGGGCGCCGGACAGATGCGGCCGGTGAACTCGGGGAAGTTGTTTGTCGAATGCAGGACCTCGAGCGCACGCTGCCAGTCGCCGCGGTACACGAGGTCGTTCCAGTCGGGGATGATGTTGTTCACCGGGCAGCCGTTCTGGCAGAACGGAATGCCGCAGTCCATGCAGCGCGCACCCTGGCGCGACGCGGCATCGTCGGGCAGCCGATGGATGAACTCGCGGTAGTGACGAATGCGCGACTTCGCTTCCTCGGCCGCTTCGTGCAGCCGCTCGAATTCGAGAAATCCGGTGATCTTTCCCATGCTCTCGTTCCTGATGGCGCTTCGTCGTTCGGTCCGATCCGTTCGCTGCCCTTGTCAGGCCGCCGCCGCGCGTTCCCGCCCCGGCTGCACCGCGCGCGCCTCGCCGAGCGCACGCCGATACTCGTGCGGGAACACTTTCACGAAACGCCCACGCTCGCGGTTCCAGTCGCCGAGGATCGCGCGCGCCTTCTCGCTGCCCGTATGGCGGAAGTGGCGCTCGACGAGTGTCTTGAGGATGATCTCGTCGCATTCGCCGCCGTGCCAGGTGGCGGGCTCGCTGTCGGCGAGCTGCTGCGCGGTGCTGGCGACGCGCTCGAGTGCGACCATCGACGGATTGCAGCGCGACGCGAAGTCGTCATTCGGGTCGTGCACGTAGGCGACACCGCCCGACATGCCCGCGGCGAAGTTGCGCCCGGTGTGGCCGAGAACGACGACGGTACCGCCCGTCATGTACTCGCAGCCGTGATCGCCCGTGCCTTCGGCGACCGCAGTCGCGCCCGAGTTGCGCACGCAGAAGCGCTCGCCGGCGACACCGCGGAAATAGGCCTCGCCCTCGATCGCACCGTAGAGCACCGTGTTGCCGACGATGATGTTCTCGTCGGCGCGTCCGCGGAAATCGTTCGTCGGCCGCACGATGATGCGCCCACCCGACAGCCCCTTGCCGACGTAGTCGTTGGCCTCGCCGACCAGATCGATCGTGATGCCGCGCGCGAGGAACGCGCCGAGGCTCTGTCCGGCCGTGCCGTTCAGCTGCACGTGGATCGCGTCTTCGGGCAGCCCCTCGTGGCCATGACGACGCGCGAGCTCGCCCGAAAGCATCGTGCCGACTGCGCGGTGCACGTTGCGCACCGGCAGAATGAACGAAACCTTCTCGCGCCGCTCGAGCGCAGGACGCGCGAGCTCGAGCAGCTTGTGGTCGAGCGCACGCGCGAGGCCGTGATCCTGCGCCTCGATGCAGCGCCGCGGCGCGTCGGCTGCAACCGTCGGCTGGTGGAAGATGCGCGAGAAATCGAGCCCGCTCGCCTTCCAGTGCGCGATCCCCTTCCGCGTGTCGAGCAGGTCGGCGCGTCCGATCAGCTCTTCGAAGCGACGGATGCCGAGCCGCGCCATCCACTCGCGCACCTCCTCGGCGACGAAGAAGAAATAGTTGACGACGTGCTCGGGCTTGCCGGCGAACTTGCGCCGCAGCACCGGATCCTGCGTGGCCACGCCCACCGGACAGGTGTTCAGGTGGCACTTGCGCATCATGATGCAGCCCTCGACGACGAGCGGCGCGGTGGCGAAGCCGAACTCGTCGGCGCCGAGCAGCGCGCCGATGACGACGTCACGCCCGGTCTTCATCTGCCCGTCGGCCTGCACGACGATGCGCCCGCGCAGGCCGTTGAGCACGAGCGTCTGCTGCGTCTCGGCAAGCCCCAGCTCCCACGGCGTGCCCGCGTGCTGGATCGACGACCACGGTGAAGCGCCGGTGCCGCCGTCGTGGCCGGCGATGACGACGTGATCGGCTTTCGCCTTCGACACGCCGGCCGCCACCGTGCCCACGCCCACCTCGGAAACGAGCTTCACCGAGACGCTCGCACGCGGGTTCGCGTTCTTCAGGTCGTGGATCAGCTGTGCGAGATCCTCGATCGAATAGATGTCGTGGTGCGGCGGCGGCGAGATCAGCCCGACGCCCGGTACCGAGTACCGCAGCATCCCGATGTAGTCGGAAACCTTGTGGCCCGGCAGTTGCCCGCCCTCGCCCGGCTTGGCGCCCTGCGCCATCTTGATCTGCAGCTGGTCGGCGCTCGCCAGGTACTCGGCGGTAACGCCGAAGCGCCCGGAGGCGACCTGCTTGATCTTCGAGCGCAGCGAGTCGCCTTCCTGCAACGGCGTGTCGGACTCGATGCGATCGGCGCCGAGCAGCGTACCGGTCGTGTCGCCGTCGCGCACGACCGACCCTCCGGCGCGCATCTCGGCGCGATAGCGCAATGCATCCTCGCCGCCCTCGCCGGTGTTCGACTTGCCGCCGATGCGGTTCATCGCGACGGCGAGCGTCGTGTGCGCCTCGGTGGAGATCGAGCCGAGCGACATCGCACCAGTGGCGAAGCGCTTGACGATCTCGGCGGCCGGCTCGACCTCGTCGAGCGGCACCGGCTCGCAGCCATCGAGGCGGAACTCGAAGAGGCCGCGCAGCGTCATGTGACGCTCGCTCTGGTCGTTGATGAGCTTCGCGTATTCCTTGTACGTCGAGTAGTTGTTGCTGCGGGTGGCGTGCTGCAGCCGCGCGATCGAATCGGGCGTCCACATGTGCTCCTCGCCGCGCGTACGCACCGCATAGACACCGCCCGGGTCGAGTGCGTCGGCGAGCGTGGGGTCGTCGCCGAAGGCGGCGCGATGCATGCGGATCGCCTCCTCGGCGACCTCGAAGACACCGATGCCGCCGACGTGGCTCGCGGTGCCGGAGAAGTAACGATCGACGAAGCCACGCGACAGGCCGACCGCCTCGAAGATCTGCGCCCCGCAGTAGCTCATGTAGGTCGAGATGCCCATCTTGGACATCACCTTCATCAGCCCCTTGCCGATCGCCTTCACGTAGTTGTGGACCGCCTTGTCGGGGCCGATTCCGCCGACGTTGCCGCCGACGTTGCCGCGGTAGGCCTCGACCAGCGTCTCCATCGCGAGATACGGGTGGACCGCTTCGGCGCCGTATCCGGCGAGCAGCGCGAAGTGATGCACCTCGCGCGCCGAGCCCGTCTCGACGACGAGGCCGGTGCGCGTGCGCAGCCCACGGTCGACCAGGTGCAGATGGATCGCGCTGGTGGCCAGCAGCGCCGGGATTGCGACACGGTCGCGCGAGACGCAACGATCGGAGACGATCAGCACGTTGTAGCCCGAGCGCACCGCGTCCTCGGCCTCGGCGGCGAGCGACGCGAGGCGCGCCTCGATGCCCTCCTTGCCCCAGGCCACCGGATAGCAGATGTCGATTTCCCAGGACTTGAACTTCTCGCCGGTGAGCTCGTCGATCGCGCGGATCTCGGCGATGTCGTCGAAGTCGAGCACGGGCTGCGAGACCTCGATGCGCATCGGCGGGTTGATGTTGTTCAGGTCGAGCAGGTTCGGCCGCGGCCCGATGAACGACACCAGCGACATCACGAGCTGCTCGCGGATCGGATCGATCGGCGGGTTCGTCACCTGCGCGAACAGCTGGCGGAAGTAGGTGTACAGCGACTTGTTGCGATCGGACAGCACGGCGAGCGGCGCGTCGTTGCCCATCGAGCCAATCGCCTCCTCGCCCTGCGTCGCCATCGGCAGCAGCTGGAACTTGAGGTCTTCCTGCGTGTAGCCGAAAGCCTGCTGGCGATCGAGCAGCGCCGGCCGCTCGTCGCCGGCCTTCGCTTCGGCATGCGGCTCGCCCGGGCCCGGCGACAGCTCGTCGAGCTTGATGCGGATCGCGTCGATCCACTCGCGGTAGGGCTTGCTGTTCGCGAGCTGGCTCTTGAGCTCGGCGTCGTCGACGATGCGACCCTGGTCGAGGTCGATCAGCAGCATCTTGCCCGGCTGCAACCGCCACTTGCGCACGATGCGGCTCTCGGGAATCGGCAGCACGCCGGCTTCCGACGCGAGAATGACGAGGTCGTCGTCGGTGACGCACCAGCGCGCCGGCCGCAGTCCGTTGCGATCGAGCGTGGCACCCACCTGGCGACCGTCGGTGAACGCGATCGCCGCCGGCCCGTCCCACGGTTCCATCATCGCCGCGTGGAACTCGTAGAACGCACGCCGACGAGGGTCCATCGACGCGTGCTGCTCCCATGCCTCGGGAATCATCATCATCACCGCGTGCGCGAGCGGGTAACCCGCCATCACCAGCAGCTCGAGGCAGTTATCGAAGGTGGCGGTGTCCGACTGCCCGGCGTAGACGATCGGGTACAGCTTGGCGAGGTCCTCGCCGAGCACCGGCGATCGCATCGCACCCTCGCGCGCGCGCAGCCAGTTGTAGTTGCCCTTCACCGTGTTGATCTCGCCGTTGTGCGCGATCAGCCGGTACGGATGCGCGAGTGGCCACTCGGGGAAGGTGTTGGTGGAGAAACGCTGGTGCACGAGCGCCACCGCGGTGACGACGCGCGGGTCGCGCAGGTCGGCGTAATACTGGCCGACCTGCCCGCACAGCAGCAATCCCTTGTAGACGATCGTGCGCGCCGACATCGACGGCACGAAGTACTCGCGTCCATGCTTCAGGCGCAGGTCCTGGATCGCGTGGCTCGCCGTCTTGCGGATCACGTAGAGCTTGCGCTCGAGCGCATCGGTGACCATGACGTCCGGGCCGCGCCCGACGAAGATCTGCCGGATCACCGGCTCCCTGGCGCGAACGGTGGGCGACATCGGCATGTCGCGATCGACCGGCACGTCACGCCAGCCGAGCAGCACCTGCCCCTCGGCACGCACCGCGCGCTCGAGCTCCTGCTCGCAGGCGATACGCGATGCGTGCTCCTTCGGCAGGAACACCATGCCGACGCCGTACTCGCCGGCGGGCGGCAACACGACGCCCTGGTGCGCCATCTCCTCGCGGAAGAACGCGTCGGGAATCTGGATCAGGATCCCCGCTCCATCGCCCATCAGCGGATCGGCACCAACCGCGCCGCGATGGTCGAGATTGCAGAGGATCTGCAGCCCCTGCTCGAGGATCGAATGGGTCTTCTTGCCGCCGATGTGTGCGACGAAGCCGACACCGCAGGCGTCGTGCTCGAAGGCGGGGTCGTACAGGCCCTGCGGAGCAGGCGGAATTTCGGGGGTCAGCGGAGTCGAAGGGCGCATCGTCGGCTCTCCCGCAATCGGAAGGGAAATCATAGGGTGCTCGGATGCTCGGGGCGCAGGACCCGGGGGCACCCAACGGCGGCGGAGAGTTTGCCTGCCGAAAGTGCGCACAAACGCGCTGAGTCAGTACCCGCTGACACGGAGAACAGCGCCGTCGCGTGTGTTGCACGGCGCATTTGCGCCCGAGAGAAACGACCGAACAGTTCAGTGTAGCGCGCGTCCGGCGTGATTTGAAGCATCCTGAACGAGTTTTTGCTGCGTCGCACCATGCGAGTGCGGACCGCCCCGTAACGGTGCACGAACAGACGCGTTTTCGATCCTGCGTGCACGACGTTGGCGCACAAATGTCGGACATCGGCAACAGCCAGAAGCCACAAAAAAACCTGACACAGTTTCGTCACGAGCGTGCCGGCCTCGTCCCCGGCGTCGCGATCGACGAACTGTGTCCCGAACGCGGTCCCGTGCCCGACGGGATCCGTCGCTTCGTCGCAGCAGTGTTCCCCGAGGCGGACCTGCACTTCTTCCTGTACCGGATCGAACGCTACGGCGGGCCGCAGGGCACCGACGACGACTGGGCGCCGACGTTACGGCGACGCGTCGCTCGCCGCGCCGAGCACGTCGGCGTCGCTCAGTCGATCGGGGTCGTCGCCGGCGAGCCGCAGATGCTCGCGCACCGCGAAGCGATCGGTCATCCCGGCGATGTAGTCGGCGATCGCCCGCTCGCCGAGCGCATCGACCCGCTGTCGATGCTCGTCGGGCAGCAGCGACGGGTCGGCGCGATATCGATGGAACAGCTCGAAGACGATCGCCCGCGCGCGTCGCATCACCGCCAGCACGCGCTCATGCTCGTAGAGATGCGCGTGCAGGAAGCGCTTGAGCTCGGCCGACTCGGCACGGGCCCCGTCGGAGAAACGTGCGAGCGCCGGCGCGGCGCGCACGTCGTCGATCGAACGCACGCCGGATTCGTCGATGCGGCGTTGCGTCTCGGCAATCAGGTCGGTGACGAGCTCGTCGATCATCCGGCGGATCGTCTCGTGAACCAGCCTTCGCCCCGCGGCCTGCGGATAGGTGTCGCGGGCCACCGCGAAGTGCCGCCCGAACAGGCGCACGTCAACCAGTGCGTCGAGCCGCAGCAGCCCCGAGCGCAGTCCGTCGTCGATGTCGTGGTTGTTGTAGGCGATCTCGTCGGCGAGGTTGGCGACCTGCGCCTCGAGTGAAGGCTGTCGTCGGAGCAGGAAGCGCTCGCCGAGCTCGCCGAGCGCGCGCGCGTTGTCCAGCGAGCAGTGCTTCAGGATGCCCTCGCGCGTCTCGAAGCACAGGTTCAGGCCATCATGATCCGCGTAGCGCTGCTCGAGCTCGTCGACGACGCGCAGCGACTGCAGGTTGTGCTCGAAGCCGCCCCACGGTTTCATGCACGCGTCGAGCTCGTCCTGCCCGGCGTGCCCGAAGGGCGTGTGGCCGAGATCGTGCGCCAGCGCGATCGCCTCGACCAGGTCCTCGTCGAGTCGCAGGCAGCGCGCGACCGAGCGCGCGATCTGCGCGACCTCGATCGAGTGCGTCAGCCGCGTGCGGAACAGGTCGCCTTCGTGATTGACGAAGACCTGTGTCTTGTACTCGAGGCGACGAAAGGCCGTGCAATGAACGATGCGGTCGCGGTCGCGCTGGAACTCGGTGCGCGTCGCGGAGGGTTTCTCCGGGAATCGTCGCCCGCGGCTTGCGGCCGGATCGGCAGCATGGGCGCCGCGTGCTCGCGCCGGATGCCGCACGGATTCAGCGCGTGCCCTCGCCGGCGAACGCGGCGAAGGTTTCCGCGAGCGGCCCATCCGGCACGCGACGCACGGTGGCGCTGCCGATCGCCTCGAGCAGCACGAACTTCGGCGTCCCCTGGTCGGCCTTCTTGTCGACGCTCATCAGCTCGAGCCAGCGCTCGGCGCTCCACGCAGGCGCACGCAGCGGCAGGCGCGCGGCGCCGACCGCCTCGACGAGGCGCGCGACCGAAGCGGCGTCGAGCATCGACAGGCGTCGCGACAGGTCGGCCGCCATCAGCATGCCGGTGGCGACGGCCTCGCCGTGCAGCCAGCGACCATAGCCGCTGCCGGTCTCGATCGCATGGCCGAAGGTATGGCCGAAGTTCAGCAGCGCGCGACGACCGCTCTCGCGCTCGTCCTGCGCAACCACCTCGGCCTTGATCTCGCACGAGCGCACGATCGCGTCGCGCATCGGTTCGACCTCGCAACGCAGCAGCGCGTCCATATCGCGCTCGAGCGCGGCGAGATACGCGGAGTCGGCGATCGCACCGTGCTTGATCATCTCGGCGAGCCCGGCGCTCAGTTCGCGCGGCGGCAGCGTGCGCAGCACGTCGACGTCGGCGAGCACGAGTCGCGGTTGATGAAAGGCGCCGATCATGTTCTTGCCGCGCGGATGGTTGATCGCGGTCTTCCCGCCCACCGACGAATCGACCTGTGCGAGCAACGTCGTCGGCACCTGCACGAAATCGACGCCGCGCTGATAGACGGCGGCGGCGAAGCCGGTGAGATCGCCGATCACGCCGCCCCCCAGCGCAACCAGCAGGCAGCGCCGGTCGAAGCGCTTCTCGAGCAGCCGATCGAGAACGAGGTCGAGCGAAGCCTGGTTCTTGTGTGCTTCGCCGTCGGGGACGACGATCATCTCGAGCGACGCGGCACCGCGCAGCGAATGCTGCATCCGCGCGAGATACAACGCGGCGACGGTGTCGTTGGTGACGATCGCCACCTGCCGGCCGGCGGCGAGCTCCGCGAGGCGTGCGTCGTCGTCGAGCACCCCCGCACCGATGCGAATGGGATACGCGCGCTCGCCGAGCGCGACCTGCAGTTCTCGTGCGTTCATCGGGCCGGCCGCAGCGGTTCGGGCAAGGCGTCGATTATATGTTCGACGAGCTCGTCGACCGGCTGGTGCACGCTCGTCACCGTGCAGTGCGCGACCGCTTCGTACAGCGGCTCGCGCTGTTCGAGCAGCTCGACGATGCGCTCACGAGGGTTCTCCGTCTGCAGCAATGGGCGCGTGCGGTCGCGCCGCAGCCGATGCCACAGCTCGGGCACCGCCGCCTTCAGATAGACGACCCAGCCGTGCTCGTGCAGCAGCCGACGGTTCTCGTCGGCAAGCACGACGCCACCGCCGGTGGCCAGCACGATGTCGGGCAATGCAATCAGCTCCTCGAGCATCGCGCGTTCGCGGCGCCGGAAGCCCGCCTCGCCCTCGAGGTCGAAGATCGTCGCGATCGGTACGCCACAGTGCTGCTCGAGCGCCCGATCCGCATCGACGAAGCGCCGGCCGAGCCGCGCTGCGAGGCGACGACCGACGGTCGTCTTGCCGGCGCCCATCATGCCGACCAGGACCAGCGGACGGGGGTCGGTGGACACGGATGTCGCGTGGGCTTCGTTCACCGGACGTCGAGTGTGGAAACAGGCAGCAAAGAGGTTACCTGAGCGTGCCCTTCCCGCGATCGCTGGCGATGGACGCCACAACTTGTACAATATCTCGGTACAAATCGAGAGATGTCATGTCCATCGAAACCACCTACAGCCAGGCGCGCGCCGAGTTGGCTGCGTTGATGAATCGGGTCACGGAGAACCGCGAAGTCGTCATCGTCAAGCGCCGGGATCACCCGGCAGTCGCGATGATCGCCGCCGACGAGTTGGCCAGCCTTATGGAGACTGCGCATCTTCTGCGCTCGCCCGCCAATGCACAGCGTCTGCTGGAAGCCCTGCTGCGTTCCAGGCAAGGAAAGAGCGGGCCGAGCAGAACCGTGGCCACGCTGCGCAAAGAGGCGGGGCTTGAAGAATAGGACGGCAGGCCGCCTCGCGGTCTTCGACCCGGCCTTCATCGAGGACCTGCGCTACTGGGTCGAAAACGATCGACGCGTCGCCAAACGTCTGCTCGATCTCGTGGAAGCGACCCTGCGCGATCCGTTCGCAGGGATCGGCAAGCCGGAACCCCTGAAATCTCTGGGCGGTGACGTCTGGTCGCGCCGGCTCACGCAGGAGCACCGCTGCGTGTACGTCGTCAAGCGCGACCAGGTGGATTTCCTCCAGGGTCGCTACCACTATTGAAAGGAGGGAAACGGGGTCAGACCACGGTTTCGCTTTGGCGAAACCGTGGTCTGACCCCGTTTCCCCGCCCCGCGCCTCAGCGCGCGAGCGCGGTATCCGTGACAACCCTCGGCGTGAGGAACACGAGCAACTCGGCGCGGTTGTTCGTGCGCGAGTTGTTCTTGAACGCATGCCCGATCACCGGGAGGTCGCCGAGCAGCGGCACCTTGTTGACCTGGTTGCGCTCGAACTGCTCGTAGATACCGCCGATGACGACGGTGCCGCCGTTCTCGACGAGCACCTGCGTCTGCACGCGCCGCGTGTCGATCGCGAAGCCCGCCGGCGTCAGGATGCCCACGGCGTCGCGGTTGACCTGAACCTCGAGGATCACATTGCCTTCCGGCGTGATCTGCGGCGTGACCTCGAGCTTGAGGTTCGCCTTGCGGAACTGGATCGACGTGGCACCGCTCGACGTGGCCTGCTGATACGGCAGCTCCGTGCCCTGCTCGATCACCGCGGTGCCCTGGTCGGCGGTGAGCACGCGCGGGCTCGAGACGACCTTGCCACGCTGATCGGCTTCGAGCGCCGACAGCTCCAGGTTCAGGAAGCGCGTCAGATCCGAGCTGAAGAGGCTCACCGCGAAGGTGGCCGGGTCGACACCCGAGATCGACGGTGCCGGCAGGTTCACGAAGTTGGTGTTCGGCAGGAAGGTGCCGCCGCCACCGCCGCTGCCGAGCCCGCCCGGCAGCGGCGTCAGGTCATGCACGCCCTGCAGGTTGCCCGATACCGTCGCACGTCCGAGCGCACTGCCGGCGCTCGCGTTGATCCGGTTGAAGCCCAGCCGCACGCCGAGGTTGCGGCTGAAGCGATCATCGGCCTCGACGATACGCGCCTCGATCAGCACCTGGCGCACCGGGATGTCGATCTGCGCGATGACCTTGCGCACTTCCTCGAGCCGCGTCGGCGTGTCCTGCACGAACACCTTGTTCGTGCGCTGGTCGATGACGACGCTGCCGCGCTTGGACAGCACGCGCTGCTTCTCGTCGGCGAGGAGCGCCTGCAGCGCCTCGGCCTTCTGGTAGTTCAGCTGGAAGGTCTCGGTGCGCAGCGGCTCGATGTCGGCGATCTGCGCGCGCGACTCGAGCTCGAGCTTCTCCTTGGCGGCGATCTCTTCACGCGGGGCAACCATGATCACGTTGCCGTTCTTGCGCATGTCCAGGCCCTTGGAGTCCAGGATGATCGCCAGCGCCTGGTCCCAGGGAACATCCTTCAGTCGCAGCGTCAGGCTGCCCGTCACCGAGTCGCTGGTGACGATGTTCAGATTGGTGAAGTCGGCGATCACCTGCAGCAGCGCACGCACGTCGACGTTCTGGAAGTTCAGCGACAGGCGCTCGCCCTTGTAGCCGGGCTGCGTGCCCGCCACGAGGCGGTTCGGATCCTCGCGCAGCGCCTTCACCTCGACGACGAACTGCGTGTCGCTCTGGTAGGCGTTGTGCTCCCACTGGCCATGCGGCTCGATGACGAGGCGTGCGTTCTGGCCCTGCTGGAACGCGCGAACCGTGCGCACCGGCGTGCCGAAGTCGGTCACGTCGAGGCGACGGCGCAGGTTTTCCGGCAGCTGCGTACCGATGAAGTCGACGACCACCGTCTGACCCTGCTGGCGGATGTCGACGCCGACGCCCGGATCGGAGAGGTCGACGACGATGCGCCCCTCGCCGTCCTTGCCGCGACGGAAGTCGATGTCGCGCAGCGCATGTCCGTCGGCGCCGTCCGGTTTCGCGAAGCTGTAGGTCGGCGTCGCCTGAGCAGTGGCCGCAGCGCTGGGCGTCGGCTCGAGCGCGACGACGAGCGAGTTGCCGTCGATCGACGTCTCGTAGTTCAGCGGCCGCTTCAGGTTCAACACGATGCGCGAGCGCTCGCCCGACTGCACGATGGCGACGCTTCGCACGTCGCCCTGCGGCAGCTCGATCGAGCTCTGCCCCGACCGGTTGTCGGTATCGACGAAGTCGAAGGCGATGCGCGGCGGATTCGATACCGAGAAGCCCACCGGCGTCGTCGTCGGCGCGTTCTTCAGGCCAATCCGTACGTAGGTGGTGTTGCCCTGCTGCACGCTGGCGACCGACTCGATCGAGTTGGCCTGCGCCATCGCCGTTCCCGGCACTACGCCGCAGGCGAGAACGGCCGCCGCGATGCATGCGGCGCCGGCCGCGCGTGCGGCTGCGCCGGAGACCTCCCGGATCGCCGGGCCGATGCTGCCGAACATCGCTTTCATTGAGCGCTCCCGTCCTGGATCTGCAGTGTCGTTTCGCGCTCGACCCAGTCGCCCACGGCGTCCTGGACCAGTTCCTTCAGCTTGACCTCGGTCTCGCTGATGCGCGTGATCATTCCAAAGTTCTGTCCCGCGTAGTTGCCCACGCGCGCCTGGTACACGAGGCTCTCGGCCTGCAGCAACGCGTACTGTCCCTGCCGGTTGGCGAGTTGGCCCACCATGCGGATCGCGTCGAGCGGATAGCTCTCGAGCACCTCGCGCCGGCGCGTCAGGTCGGGTTTCAGCCCGCCGCGCGCCGCACCATCGGCGGCAGGCGCGCCGCCCAGCTTGGCGACCGAGAACGGATCGACCTGCCCGTCGTTGTCGTAGCGATAGGGCTCGAAGCGCCTGGGCTCGCTGATCCGCGTGTGCACGGGCTTCACGCCGGCGCGCACCGTGTCCATCCATTGGCGCAGCTCCGTCTGGTCGTTCGCACAACCCGACAGCGACACGACCGCCACGGCGCCGAGCCCGGCGACGATGATTCTCAGCTTTGTTGTCATCACTTTTTCTTCGCCTGGGCTTCGGCCGCCTTGCGCCGCTGCTCGGCGATCTCCTCGGGATCGAGATAGCGGAAGGTCTTGGCGATGGCCTCCATCGTCAGGTTGCCGGAGGCACTGCCCGCCTGGCCGCCGCGCTCGGGCGGCAGCGAGATCTGCAGGTTGTTCAGCGTGACGATGCGCGCGAGATTGGCGATCTCGCTGGTGAACGCGCCGAAGGCGTGATAGTCGCCGGTGACGCGGATCGCGATCGGAAGCTCCGCGTAGTAGTCGCGAACGATCACCTGCCCGGGCTTGAACAGCTCGAACTGCAGGCCACGCCCGATGCCGGCCTGGTTGATGTCGGAGAGCAGCGCGTCCATCTCGGCCTTGCTCGGCAGCTGCTTCTCGAGCTGGCTGACGTACTGCATCACCTGTTCCTTCTGCGCGCGCAGCACCTCGAGGTTCACCGCCTGGCGAGTCTTGTCGGTGAATTCCTGCTTCAGGCGCTGCTCCTCGGCGACCCGCATGTCGAGCTCCTCGAGCTGTCCACGCCAGTAACCGCCCCAGGCAGCTGCAATGATTGCTGCGACGATGCCGGCGAGCAGCGCGATGCGCGGGACGATCGGCCACAGCCCCGGGTGGCGTCCCTGCAGCCCCTGGAACTGCGCGCTGATCGCGGAGAGGTCGATCGATGTATTGAAGCGTGCCATCGCGCTCACCTCACCGTGTTCGCCGCGACCGGCGTGCCGATGACCTTCTGCGGCTGCGCGGCGGCGTCGGCGTCGTTGCTGCGCACCAGCGCGTTCAGCGAGAACTCGAACAGCCGCCGGGCGGTGTCGTCCTTGCTCGACTTGCCGCTCAGCTGCACCGCCTTGATCTCGAGAAGCTCGGGTCGCTCGAGCCACGGCGTGTTGTTCGACAGATTGCGTAGCAGGTCCGAGACGCGCTCGTTCGACTGCGCATATCCGACCAGCGTCACCTTGCGTTCGTCCTGTCGCATCGACTTCAGGTACAGCCCTTCGGGCGTGTGCTTGACGAGTTCGTCCATCAGGTGAACCGGAATCGTCCGGTTCGTCTGCAGACTCTCGACCGCCGCCTGGCGGGCGCGTAGCGATTCGATCTCGGCGCGCAGCGTGGCAATCTCCTTGATCTTCTCGTCGAGCTTCGCGTTCTCGACCTTGATGAAGTCGTTGCGCGCGCGCTGGTCGTCGATGCGACCGTCGATCGCGAAGGCGACCAGCACGCAGCCGGCGCCGGCGACGATCGCGGTGAGCACGCCGAGCCCGACGAAGTCCTTCTTGCGCCGCTCGCGGCGCATCTCCCGGTGCGGGAGAAGGTTGATGCGCGGAATCATGCGTCGAACCTCCGCATCGCCAGCCCGGTGGCCACCAGCAGCGCCGGTGCGTCGGCACGCAATTGCCGGTCGCGGATCGCGTCCGACACCTCCATTCCCTGGAACGGGCTGAGGATCTCGGTGGGTACCTGCGTGCGCTGCATCACCGCGTCGGCGAGACCGGGCACCACCGACGAGCCGCCGGCGAGATAGATCTGGTCGACGCGCGTGTACGGCGTCGACGTGAAGAAGAACTGCAGCGCGCGCGCGATGTCGGTGGCGCCCTGCTCGATGAACGGCTGCAGCAGGTCGCGCTGGTAGTTGTCGGGCAGGTCGCCGTTGCGCTTCTTCAGCTCCGCCTCTTCGGGCGTGAGCCCGTACAGGCGCACCAGATCCTGCGTGAGCTGCTGACCGCCGAAGGTCTGCTCGCGCTCGAACACCGTCTGCTCGTTGAGCACGACGGCGAGCGAGGTCGTCATCTGGCCGATCGAGAACACCGCGATGATCTGGCCCTGCCCGTTGTTCGGCAGGAATCGCGTCACGTGGTCGACCGACGAGCGCAGCGCGTAGGTCTCGACGTCCATCACGATCGGCTGCAGCCCGGCCATCTCGGCAACCGCGACGCGGTCGTCGACCTTCTCCTTGCGCGAGGCGGCGAGCAGCATCTCGATCTCCTCCTCGGAGCCCTTGGCGGGCCCGAGCAGCTGGAAATCGAGGTTCACCTCCTCGATCGGGAACGGGATGTACTGGCTGGCCTCGGCTTCGACCTGCACTTCGTAGTCTTCCTCGCGCAGCCCGGCCGGCACCAGGATCTTCTTCGTGATCACCGATCCGGCAGGCAGCGCGAGCGCGGCCTCGCGGGCGCGACTGTTGCATTTGCGCAATGCACGCGTCAGCGCGTCGGCGACCGCCTCGGCTTTCTCGATCGTGCCGTCGACGATGGCGCCGCGCTCGATCGGCTCGATCGCATAGCGTTCGAGTCGCATCGGCGTACGCTGGCCCTTCGCCAGCTCGACGACCTTCACGCTGGACGCGCTGAGATCGATGCCGACCAGCGGCGGTGGACTGCGGCGGAACAGACTGGGGAGCGGTATCGCCATCGGCGTCTCGGCTCAAAAAGTCCCGTAAACTTAAGGACTTGCAGTTGTTATTTAAAAGTCGCTCGAGATGCTGTCGACGAGCTCGATTCACTGTAAAGCGTTTTGTGCAGTAGTTCGCAGCGCGCCGCGACCACCGGTCGTACGTCACCGACCACTGGGCCGCACGACTGTGCAGGCGCCGATCGACGGCACTCGGAACGGCGTGCGCGGCACGGAACCGCATCGCGGCGAACCGTATAAAATCCGCAACAGTTTCAGCGGGGTCTGCCCGTAATGTCCGAACGCAAGGCCCGCAAGCCGCGGCCGAAATCCCGCCCGAAGAAGTCGCCGTGGCTGCGCGTCGCGCTCGCCGTCGTCGCGATCCCGGTCACGCTCGCCATCGCAGGCGGGCTGCTCGGCGTTTTCGGGCTGCTGCTGCTCAACGATCGGCTGCCGTCGCTCGACGCGATGCTCGATTACCGGCCGCGCATTCCGCTGCGTGTCTACAGCGCCGACGGGCAGCTGATCGGCGAGTTCGGCGAGGAGCGCCGTACCTTCGTGCGGATCGACGACGTGCCGGCGGTGATGAAGAACGCCGTGCTCGCCGCCGAGGACACGCGCTTCTTCGAGCACGCCGGCGTCGACCCGGTGGGCGTGGCACGCGCGGCAATGGCGAACTTCTTCGCCGGCGGCACCGAGCAGGGCGCGAGCACGATCACGATGCAGCTCGCACGCGAGTTCTTCCTGTCGAACGAGCGCACGTACACGCGCAAGATCGTCGAGATCCTGCTCGCGCTGCGCATCGAGGACACGCTGAGCAAGGAACAGATCTTCGAGCTGTACCTGAACCAGATCTACCTCGGCAAGCGCTCGTACGGATTCGCCGCCGCGGCGCGCACCTATTTCGACAAGCCGATCTCGGAGCTGAGCGCCGCCGAAGCGGCCGTGCTCGCCGGATTGCCGAAGGCGCCGTCGCGCTTCAACCCGATGGTGAATCCGGCGCGCGCGATCGAGCGCCAGCGCTACATCCTCGGACGCATGCGCGACGCCGGCTTTCTCGCGCAGGCCGACTACGAAGCCGCGATGACCGAGCGGCTCGAGTTCTCGACCCCACGCGCCGACTACCCGGTCGAGGCGCCCTATGTCGCCGAGCTCGCCCGGCAGCTCGCCTTCGATCTCTATCAGGAAGACATCTATTCGGCGGGCCTGAAGATCTACACGACGATCGACCCCGTGCATCAGGCAGCGGCCAACGCGGCACTCGAGAAAGGCGTCGTCGACTACGACCGCAGGCACGGTTTCCGCGGCCCCGAGCGGGTGATCGACCTGCCCGACGATCCGCAGGCGGTCGACGCAGCTGTCGATGCGGCTCTGGACGACAGCCCCGACATCGGGCGCTTCCTCGCCGCCGTCGTGCTCGAGGCCGGTCCGAAGCGCGTCGTCCTGTCGCGCGGCGACGTGACCCCGATCGAAATCAACGGCAATGCGCTGAAGTTCGTCGCCTCGGCGCTCGGCCCGCGCGCGAATGCGTCGAGGCGCCTGGTGCGCGGGGCCGTGATCCGCATCTCGAAGGAGGGCGACGGTTACCGGATCTCGCAGCTCCCTGAAGTCCAGGCGGCGCTCGTCTCGATGGACACGCAGGACGGCGCAGTGCGCGCGCTCGTCGGCGGCTTCGACTTCGAGCGCAACCGCTTCAACCGCGTCGTGCAGGCGTGGCGCCAGCCCGGCTCGAGCTTCAAGCCGTTCATCTACTCGGCGTCGCTCGAGAAGGGTTTCATGGCGTCGACGATCATCAACGACGCACCGGTGCTGATCGACCCCGCGCGCACCGGCGGCCAGCTGTGGGACCCGAAGAACTACGACGGCAAGTACGAGGGCCCGATCCCGCTGCACTCGGCACTCGCAAGGTCGAAGAACATGGTCTCGGTACGGCTGCTCGATGCGATCGGGCCGCAGTACGCACAGGACTACGTCTCGCGCTTCGGCTTCGACCCCGACCGGCATCCGGCCTTCCTCACGCTGGCGCTCGGCGCCGGTTCGGTGACGCCGTGGCGGATGGTCGAGGCGATCTCGGTGTTCGCCAACGGCGGTTATCGAATCGAGCCCTACATCATCTCGCGGATCACCGACAGCAACGGACGGCTGCTCGCCAGCGCGAAACCCGACCGCGCAGGCGACGAATCGGTGCGCGTCATCGACGAGCGCAATGCTTTCCTGATGGACTCGATGCTGCGCGAGGTCGTTCGCGTCGGCACCGCGCGACGCGCACTCACACTGAAGCGCAGCGACCTCGCGGGCAAGACCGGTACGACCAACGACTCGGTCGACGCCTGGTTCGCCGGCTACCAGCCCTCGCTCGCCGCAGTCGCCTGGGTCGGCTTCGACCAGCCGCGCAAGCTCGGCGATCGCGAAACAGGCGGCGGGCTCGCGTTGCCGATCTGGATCGACTACATGGCGACGGCGTTGAAAGGCGTGCCCGAGGCACCGCAGACACCGCCGCAGGGCGTCGTGCGCATCGATGGCCAGTATTTCCTGTCGGAAACGCGCCCGGGCCAGGGCATCGCCTCGCTCGGCGTCGCCGACGAAGGCGTGGCGGCCGGCGCTGAAGCCGATCGAATCCGCGACCAGGTGTTCTGAGCTTGCGCACGCCGGGCCGCTCTTCGTCACCGCCGCCGACGCTGCCCGCACGCCGTGCGTCGCTTCTGGCGCTTGCCGGCTCGCTGCTCGTCGCCGGTTGCGGCCAGCGCGGCCCGCTCTACCTGCCCGAAGACGCACCGCCGCCGCGCCGCGCGCGACCGGCTCCGCAGAACGAACCCGAAGAAGAGCCGTCCCGATGACGACCGACGCCACGTTCCGCTACCGCGACGATTCGCTGTTCGTCGACGAAGTCGAGCTTGCATCGATCGCACGCGAGCACGGCACTCCGGCATACGTCTATTCGCGCGCCGCGATCGAGTCGGCGTACGGCGCATTCGTGCAGGCAGCGAGCGGTCGCGACGTGCTGGTCTGCTATGCGCTGAAGGCGAACTCCAATCTCGCCGTCATCGAGCTGCTCGCTCGCGCCGGCGCCGGCTTCGACATCGTCTCGGGCGGCGAGCTGCAGCGGGTCATCGCCGCCGGCGGCGACCCGTCGAAGGTAGTGTTCTCCGGCGTCGGGAAGAGCGAAGCCGAGATGCGGCTCGCGCTCGAGATGGGGGTACGCTGTTTCAACGTCGAGTCGGAAAGCGAGCTGCGGCGGCTCGACCGCGTCGCCGGCTCGATGAAGCGCCGCGCGCCGGTATCGCTGCGCGTGAATCCCGATGTCGACGCGGGTACGCATCCGTACATCTCCACCGGGCTGCGCGAGAACAAGTTCGGCATCGCACACGAAGACGCGCTCGACGTGTATCGGCGCGCCGCGCGTCTGCAGCACGTCGACGTGGTCGGCATCGACTCCCACATCGGCTCGCAGATCACCGCGGTTGCGCCGTACCTCGCCGCCGCCGACAAACTGCTCGAGCTGGTCGACGCGCTGCACGCCGAAGGCATCGAGCTGCGACACATCGACTTCGGCGGCGGACTCGGCATCCGCTACCGCGACGAGGACCCGCCCCGCCCGCAGGCATTGCTCGAGGCGCTGTTCGAGCGCATCGACCGTCACCCGCGCGGCCGGAGCTACGCGCTGCTCTTCGAGTTCGGCCGCGCAATCGTCGGCAACGCCGGCGTGCTGCTCACGCGCGTCGAGTACCTGAAGCGCAACGGCGATCGACGCTTCGCGGTCGTCGACGCCGCGATGAACGACCTGATGCGCCCCGCGCTCTACGACGCGTATCACGAGGTGCTGCCGCTTCGGCGCCGCAGCGACCGCGAAGCGCAGCGCTACGACGTCGTCGGACCCGTCTGCGAATCGGGCGACTGGCTCGCGCGCGACCGCGCGCTCGCGATCGACGAAGGCGACCTGCTCGCGATCGCCTCGGCCGGGGCGTACGGAATGGTGATGGCGTCGAACTACAACACGCGACCGCGCGCCGTCGAGGTGCTCGTCAGCGATGCCAAGGCGCACGTGATCCGCGAACGCGAAAGCATCGAGTCGCTATTCGCGCTCGAGCGGCGCCTGCCGTAACACCGTAGACGACGGCCGTCCCGGTGCCGTGGGCCTCTCCGGCGCCCCCGGTCGCGCTGTCGCCACTGGCCGCGCTGTCGACGACGCCCGCGCTGTCGTCCCCGGCCGCGGCGTCACGGGCGGGCGCGCCCAGTGCCACGCAAGGCGCATCGCAAGCAGCCCGCCGACCACGAGCGCCCAAGCGAGCGGCTCCGCGAAATCGTTCTTCCCCGCCTTGTGCCACCAGAAATGCAGCACGGCGAGCAGCGCGATCGCATAGACGAGACGGTGCAGCTCCTGCCAGCGTCGCCCCAGCCGACGCATCATCGCGTTCGTCGACGTCGCCGCCAGCGGAATCAGCAACACGAAGGCGGTGAAGCCCACGGTGATGAACGGCCGCTCGAGCACGTCGTCGACGATCGCCTCCCAGTCGAACCACTGGTCGAGCCAGACGTACGTCGTCACGTGCAGGCAAGCATAGAAGAACGCGAACAACCCGAGCATCCGCCGCAGCCGCAACAGCCAGCCCCAGCCGAGCAGCCGACGCAACGGCGTGACCGCCAGCGTGATGCACAACATCGCCAGCGCCCAGGTGCCCGTAGAGCGCTGCACGAACTCGACCGGATTCGCCGTCAACGCGTCCTGCACCCCAAGCACGAACAGCCGCGCAAGCGGCACGAGCGCAAGCACGAACACGACAACACGCAGCGCACGGATCGACTGCGGCGCAGAGCGCTGCCCGCCCCGTACGTGCGCAGCCACGCTCAATGCAGCCGCTCCGCATCGGCGTGCGGGCGCCCGGCTGCGCGCATTGCGGCGACCTCTGCGGCGCCGAGCCGCGCAGCCTCGGGGTCGGCGCGCGCAGCGCGCTTCGTACAATCTGACTTGCGACCGCATGTCTGAGCGCAGCGCGCGTAGCGCGCGAAGCGAGTTCGGCCGCACGACCCCGAGGCGAGCAGCGAGGGCAGTCGGTGCGAAGCACCGACTGCCGCAGCGGGAGCCGCAATGCGCGCAGCCGGGCGCCCGCACGCCGATGCGGCGCCGGCCAACGCAGCGTGCCCAACGCGCAACCCCGCCCGCCCCGCTGCCGCCTGCCGCGACCGCTCCAACTCAGAACTCCTTGCGCAGATCCATCCCCGCATACAGCGAAGCCACCTGCTCCCCGTACCCGTTGAACATCTTCGTCGGATGTCGCCGCGCAAAGAGCCCGCCTTCGCCGATCTTCCGCTCGCTCGCCTGCGACCAGCGCGGATGATCGACGTCGGGGTTCACGTTCGAGTAGAAGCCGTACTCGTGCGGCGCCGCGCGATGCCAGCTGGTGACCGGCCGACGCTCGACGAAGCGGATTGCGACCAGCGACTTCGCGCTCTTGAAGCCGTATTTCCACGGGACGACGATCCGCACCGGCGCGCCGTTCTGCTTCGGCAGCACCTCGCCGTACAGCCCCAGCGTGAGCAGCGTCAGCGGGTGTGCCGCCTCGTCGATGCGCAACCCCTCGATGTACGGCCACGCGAGCACCGACGAACGCAGGCCGGGCATCTGCTCGCGATCCGCGAGCGTGACGAACTCGACGTACTTCGCATTGCCGGTCGGCTCGACCCGCTTGATCAGTTCGACGAACGAATAGCCGACCCACGGGATGACCATCGACCAGGCTTCGACGCAGCGCAGGCGATAGACGCGCTCCTCGAGCGGCGCAAGCGTACGCAACTCGTCGATGTCGAAGCGGCGCGGTTTGGCCACCTCGCCTTCGACGGCGATCGTCCACGGCTGCACCTTCAGCGATCGCGCGTAGCGAGCCGGATCGGACTTGTCGGTACCGAACTCGTAGAAGTTGTTGTAGCCGGTGACGTCCTCGTACGGCGTGGGCCGCTCCATCGTCGACAGCGGGCTCGGCCGGGTCGCCAGCTTCGATGCAGGGTCGTCGATACGCGATGCCGAATCGGCCGACGCTGCGTGAACGGGCGACGCCGCCACGATCGGCGCAAGTGCCGCGCCGGCGGCCGCGCCCAGCAGTGCGCGACGTTGCGCGCGTCGACGCTCGTGCCACTGCTCGTGGACGGAACGAGGGCTGATCTCGGTTGGCCGCGGATCGGCCTGGTCAGGGGTGCGAATCAGCATGACCGGCTCCTCTCGAACCGATGCGTCGTACCCGCAACCGACGGCTTACGAAGGAGGATTGGAACGAAGCCGCGGGTGAACCCGCATCGTACGCAGCCGGCGGCGCCCACTGCCGTTCCAGCATAGCGCCTGTTCGCTGCGAACCCGATGTCACCCGCGCGGCCGTGCGGCCGCAAGCAATGCAAGCCCGAACGGCTCGGGCCGGCAGACTCAGGTCGGCAGACTCAGGTCGGCCCGTTCACGCCTCTCAGCGGAGGCCAGCCATGTACTGCGCGACCGCCTTGATCTCGCGGTCGGACAGCCGTTCGGCGATCGTGCGCATCTGGTCGCTGTTGGCGCGCTCGCCGCTGCGGAACTTGACGAGCTCCGCTTCGGCGTATTCGGCGAACTGGCCCTGCAGCCGCGGGTACTGCGAAGGAATGCCCGCACCGGTCGGGCTATGGCAGCCCGCACAGGCCGGAACGCCCTTGTCTGCAATGCCGACGCGGTAGATGTTGCGCCCGGTTTCGGCGAGCGCCTGATCGGTGGCGACGGCCGGCTCGAGCTTTTGCGCCGCGAAATGCGCGGAGACGTTGCGGATGTCCTCGGGCGAGAGCATCGCCGCGAAGCCGGCCATGAGCGCGCTCGGACGCACGGGCTGTTCCGCCCCTTCGGCCACCCTGAAATCGTTCAGCTGCTTGACGAGGTAGTCGGCATGCTGCGACGCAAGCTTCGGATTTGCCGGAGTGGGGCTGTTGCCGTCGGCCGCATGGCATGCGGCGCACACTTCCTGCGCGATCTGCGCGCCGCGCTTGGCGTCGACCGGCGCCGGGGCGTCGCCCTGCGCGAGAACGCCCGGGGCAAAGAAAGCGGCAACTGCGACGGCGATGCCGGCGGCGGAGGAACCGATGACGACCGCGCCCGGATTTCTCGATCGGAACATGCGACGAACCCGCAGAATCGACGGACCGCTCGGGGTCCGACAAAGCCTGCAATTGTACAATAGGCGTTGATCCCGTCGAAATTCCGGCTTCGTGGTTCCCGCACTCTCCTCTGCGCGTTTCGAGACCACCGTCGCCCGGCTCTCCCAACTGCCCGAAGCCCGGCTGCCCGAAGTCGCCTTCGTCGGCCGTTCGAACGCGGGCAAGTCGTCGGCGATCAACGTGCTGTGCGGTCAGCGCCGCCTGGCTTTCGCGAGCAAGACGCCCGGACGCACGCAGGCGCTGAACTACTTCGCACTCGGCCCGCCGAAAGCGGCTCCGCTCGCCTGGCTCGTCGACACGCCGGGCTACGGCTACGCCAGCGCCCCGCTCGAGGTCAAGCGCGAATGGGACCAGCTCGCCGGTCGCTATCTCGCGCAGCGCAGCACGCTCGCCGGCGTCGTGCTGGTGCTCGACGTGCGCCGCGGCCTCACCGCACTCGATCGCTCGCTGCTCGACTGGGTCGCGCCACAGGTGCCGATCCTCGTGCTCGCGAGCAAGGTCGACAAGTTCGGCAACGCGCAGCGCGGATCCGCGATGCGCGAACTGCGGACAGAGCTCGACGAAGCGGAGCTTTCGAACCCGCTCGCTCTGCTATCGTTTTCCTCGACCCGCCGCATCGGCGTCGACGAAGCACGCGAAACGATCGTCGGCTGGCTGCAGCATGGAGAGGCATCATGAAACACGAATCGACCCGTGCGGGTTTTCCGCTCGCTCGCATGCGCCGGCTGCGACGCGACGACTTCTCGCGACGCCTGGTGCGCGAGCACCGGCTGCACGCCGACGACCTGATCTATCCGATCTTCGTGCTCGACGGCGCATCGCGCGCCGAGGCGGTCGCATCGATGCCCGGCGTCGAGCGCTCGAGCGTCGATCGGCTGCCCGCCATCGCCGAGCAGTGCCTGCAGCTCGGCATTCCGGTGCTGGCGCTGTTCCCGGTGATCGATCCTGCGGCCAAGAGTGCCGACGGAGCCGCTGCCACCGACCCCGACGGTCTCGTGCCGCGCGCTGTGCGCGAGCTGAAGAAGCGTTTCCCCGAGCTCGGCATTCTCACCGACGTGGCGCTCGATCCGTACACCACGCACGGCCAGGACGGCGTCGTCGACGAAAGCGGCTACGTGCTCAACGATCGCACCGTGGACATCCTGCGCCGCCAGGCGCTCGTGCAGGCCGAGGCCGGCGTCGACATCGTCGCGCCCTCCGACATGATGGACGGGCGCATCGGCGCGATTCGCGCGGCGCTCGAGGAGGCCGGCCACATCCACACGAAGATCATGGCGTACTCGGCGAAGTACGCATCGGGCTTCTACGGGCCCTTCCGCGACGCGGTCGGCTCCTCGGGCAACCTGGGCAAGGGCGACAAGAAGACCTACCAGATGGACCCAGCCAACTCCGACGAGGCGCTGCGCGAAGTCGCGCTCGACCTCGCCGAGGGCGCCGACATGGTGATGGTCAAGCCCGGCATGCCGTACCTCGACATCGTGCGGCGCGTGAGGGACGAATTCCGCTGCCCGACCTTCGTCTACCAGGTGAGCGGCGAGTACTCGATGCTGAAGGCGGCTGCCGCCAACGGCTGGCTCGACGAGCGCACCGTCGTTCTCGAGTCTCTGCTCGCGATGCGTCGTGCGGGCGCCGACGGAATCCTCACGTACTTCGCGCGCGACGTCGCGCGCTGGTTGCGCGAGACACGCTGACGATCGTCCGCGCACGATGGACCTGCTCGTCGTCGCCCCGGAAGGCGTCTCGGTCGTCGAATCGCTCGACGCCATCCCCGACGGCGCCTTCGTCTGGATCGACTGCGTATACGCCGACGGCCCGGTGTGGACCGCGCCGGTACAGCGGCTCACGTCGATCCACGTGCACGACGAGCACCTGCGCGACGCAGAGAACGTCCAGCACCCGTCGTTCTTCGATTCCACCGACGACTACGAGATGATCGTCTTCCGCGGCCTCGCGATGCGCGTCGACGCACTGGACGCCGACGATGTCATCCGCGTGAAGACGCGGCCGATCGTCTTCTTCGTGTTCCCGCGCGCGCTCGTCACCGTGCGTGCGCCCGACAGCCGGCTGGTCGGAAGCCTGCGCACGCGCCTGATGTCGGCCGCGGGTCGCGCCCGGCTGCCCGCGCAGCCCGAAGAGCTGATGCTGCGCATCCTGAACGCGATGGTCGACCGCTACCTCGAGCTTCGGCAGCCGCTCGCCGCGCAGTTCGACGCCTGGCAGCGCCAGCTGCTCGACACGCGCCGGCGCTTCAACGACTGGTATTCACTGCTGGAAGCGCGACGCGAGGCGCACCGGCTCGAGGAGTTGTGCGAGGAGCAGCTCGACGCGCTGCAGGAATGGCGCGACGAGCGCCTCGAACGCAGCGACGGCGCGGGCCTGAGCGATGCGCTGCTCGTGCGCACGAGCGATGTCGTCGAGCACGTCCATCGCGTGCGCAGCCACGCGCAGCGCCTCGAGACCTCGCTCGAAAACGCCGTGCAACTGCACTTCTCGGCCACCGCATACCGAACCAACGAGATCGTGCGCGCGCTCACCGCGATCACGGCCGTGTTCATGCCACTGACGCTGATCACCGGCATCTTCGGGATGAACTTCGAGCACATCCCGTGGTTGCATTCGCCAGCCGGCTTCTGGTGGACGATCGCCGCGATGTTCCTGCTCGGCGTACTGATGCTGCTGTTCCTGCGTGCCCGCGAGGTGCTGTCGGCCTCGGAGCTGTTCGGCGGCCGCTCGGCGCGTCGGCGTCGCCGACGGCGCAACGCGCAGGCGGTGTCGGCCGGTTCCGGATAGCGTCGCCGCGGCTCAGGCGGTCAACCTTCCGGCCGCGTCTCGTCGACCGCCCACTGCGCGTACGGCGGCCAGACCGCTTCGGGTGCAAGCGTGACGATCTCGGGCACGTCGTACGGATGCAGCGCGGCGAGCCGCTGCACGCAGTCGTCGTGGCGCGCGCGCGTCGTCTTCACCAGCAACGTGATCTCGTCGGCGGTCTCGATCGCGCCCTGCCATCGATAGACCGATCGGCAGCGGCCGAGCAGGTTCACACAGGCCGCGAGCCGCTCTTCGACGAGCGTGCGTGCGATCGTCGAAGCAACACCTTCGTCGGGAACGTTCGAGACGACGAGTCGGAGGTCGGATTCTCCAGGTTGCATCGATTCACCTCGCATAGCGCCGGCGCGTGAGCACCATCGCAGCGTACAGCGCGGCCGCTGTATAACCGAGCAGCGTCAGCAGCGGAACGAGGGGGTCGCTCGGCAGACTGCCGAGCACGAGCGGACGCACGAGCTCGACCGCCGGCGCGAGCGGCAACAGGCGCGCGAGGCCGGCCAGCCAGTCGGGCAGCTGGTCCATCGGAAAGTAGACGCCCGAGATGAAGGTCAGCGGCGTGATGAACAGCGTGAAGTAAAAGGTGAAGAAGTCGTAGCCGCGCGCCAGCGCATTCACGCACAGTCCGATCGCGCTGAAGCACAGCCCGGTGAGCGCGACGACGAACAAGGCCAATGGCAGCGTCGGCGCGCGCGAGATGTCGAGTACCCAGATGACCACGAAGATCGCGAAACCGGACAGCACCGCCTTCGCACCCGCCCACATCCACTCGGCGATCACGATGTCGTCGAGCTCGAGCGGCGCATTCATCAGCGACTCCCAGGTGCGCTGCACGTGCATGCGCGAGAACGCCGAGTACAGCGACTCGAAGCTCGCCGCCATCATCGTGCTCATGCACATCGACCCGGCCGCGAGAAAGACGATGTACGGCACCCCCTCGACGCGCTCGAGGAGGCTGCCCAGCCCGTAGCCGAACGCCACGAGGATGATCAGCGGATCGGCGATGTTGCCGATGATGCTGGCGAACGCGAGCTTGCGCCAGACGAGCAGGTTGCGCCGGAAGACCGGCACGAAGCGCAGCGAGAAGCGCGGCAGGGCGTAGGTGCTCATCGTGCGTCGTTCCGGAGCGTGCAAAGGCGCAGGCCGGCTGCCGCGGGCGCGCGCGCGCGCATCGACATGTGTGCAAACGCTCGCATGCGTGCCTGGTACACCACGAACGTTACTCGAGCGGCAGGCCGCAGCGGGTTGGCGGCCGCCTGTCTGAGCGCAGCGCGCGTAGCGCGCGAAGCGAGTTCGGCCGCACGACCCCGAGGCGAGCAGCGAGGGAAGTCGGTGCGAAGCACCGACCGCCGCAGCGGGAGCCCCGCGTGCGCAGCCTTTGCGACGCGCGCGGCGCTCACCGCTGCGCCCGCCAACCCGCTGCGGCCTGCCGCGAACGCTCCGGCCGGGAAACGGATACGGTGCTGCCACGTCAATCACGCAGGTCGCGCCCCGTGAGCTTCAGGAACACGTCCTCGAGGTTCGCCGGCCTTTGCAGCGTATGCAAGGGCGGCATCGCGGCGGCCGCGTCGACGCAGGCCTGCCGCGCACTGTCGACGTCGCGGCAATAGAGGAACGCCGTCTCGCCGACGAGCTCGACGCGCTCGGCAAAGCGCGGCGCCGATTCGCGCGCCCACTGCGCAACGCCATCGCCGGTGACCTCGATCACCTGCGGCTCGATGCGCTCGCGGATCAGCGCGCGCGGCGAGTCGAGCGCGATCAGCCGGCCATGGTCGATGATCGCGATCCGGTGGCAGAGGCGCTCGGCCTCCTCCATGAAATGCGTCGTCAGCACGATCGTCTTGCCGCGCGCGGTCAGCTGCTTGAGACGCTCCCACATCAGGTGGCGCGCCTGCGGATCGAGCCCCGTCGTCGGCTCGTCGAGGAACAGCACTTCCGGATCGGCGACGAGCGAACGCGCCAGCGTAAGACGCCGGCGCATGCCGCCGGAAAGCTCGTCGATGCGCGCATCGCGCTTGTGCGCGAGCCCGGCGAAATCGAGCAGCTGGTCGAGGCGTTGCGCGACCGCCGAACGCGACAGGCCGAAGTAGCGTCCAAAGACGAGCAGGTTCTCGGCCGCCGTGAAATCGGGGTCGAGCGAATCGCTCTGCGGGACTACACCGACGCGCGAGCGCGCCTCGCGTGCACGTGCGGGGATCGGCAGGCCGAGCAGCTCGATCGAGCCGGCGGAGGGCTCGACGAGGCCGAGCACCGCCTTCAGCGTCGTGCTCTTGCCGGCGCCGTTCGGCCCCAGGAGGCCAAAACACTCCCCGGCACGAACCGAGAAATCGAGCCCGGTGATCGCCTCGAAGCTGCCGAAGCGCTTGCGCAGCCCGCGGACGGTGAGGACGTCGGCCACGGCGCGGGAAGCTGCGCCGGAAGCAGCCGACTCAGCTCGCGCTCGAATCGCCTTCGTCGGCCTCGACCGGTTCCGGACGGTCGACCAGCTCGATCAACGCCATCGGCGCGGCGTCGCCCTCGCGGAAGCCGAACTTCAGGATGCGCAGGTAGCCGCCGTTGCGCGTGGCGTAGCGCGGCCCCAGCTCGTCGAAGAGCTTGACGACCATCTCGCGGTCGCGCAGCCGGTCGAAAGCCAGCCGGCGGTTCGACAGCGACGGCTTCTTGCCGAGCGTGATGATCGGCTCGACGACGCGACGCAGCTCCTTCGCCTTCGGCAGCGTGGTCTTGATCAGCTCGTGGCGCAGCAGCGAGTTGCACATGTTGCGCAGCATCGCCTCGCGATGGCTGCTCGTGCGATTCAGTTTTCGGAGTCCATGACCGTGACGCATGACGGTTCCTCGCGTTCTCGGCTTTGTTCTTCAGGGGCGCTCGAGCCCGACCGGCGGCCAGTTCTCGAGCTTCATGCCGAGCGTCAGCCCACGCGACGCCAGCACTTCCTTGATCTCGTTGAGCGACTTGCGGCCCAGGTTCGGCGTCTTCAGCAGCTCGTTCTCGGTGCGCTGGATCAGGTCGCCGATGTAGTAGATGTTCTCGGCCTTCAGGCAGTTGGCCGAGCGCACCGTGAGCTCGAGGTCGTCGACCGGACGCAGCAGCAGCGGATCGATCTGCGGACCGCGCACGCCGCCGCCGACGCCCGGCGTCAACGTCACATCGACCGGCTCGGCGCCGCCTTCAAGCGCCGCGAAGACCGACAGCTGCTCGACGAGGATGCGCGCCGACTGGCGAACCGCCTCTTCGGGCGCGATGACGCCGTTGGTCTCGACGTCGACGACGAGCCGGTCGAGGTCGGTGCGCTGCTCGACGCGCGCGCTTTCGACCTGGTAGCTCACACGGCGCACCGGCGAGAACGACGCGTCGAGAACGATCTTGCCGATCGTCTTCGTCTCGGCCGGGCTGCGCAGGTTGCCGGGCAGGTAGCCGCGGCCGCGCTCGACCTTGATCGACATGTCGAGCTTGCCGCCGTCGGTGAGCGTGGCGACCACGTGCTCGGGGTTGATGACCTCGACGTCGTGCGGCACGTCGATGTCGCCGGCGGTGACCGGCCCGGGCGAGTCCTTGCGCAGCGTGAGGAAGACCTCGTCGCGGTTGTGCAGCCGGAAGGTGACGCCCTTCAGGTTCAGCAGCAGGTCGACGACATCTTCGCGCACGCCGTCGATCGTCGAGTACTCGTGCACGACCCCCGAGATCTGCACCTCGGTGGGCGCGTAGCCGACCATCGAGGACAGCAGCACGCGGCGAAGCGCATTGCCCAGCGTGTGTCCGTAGCCGCGTTCGAACGGCTCCATCACGACGCGGGCATGCGATGCACCGAGCTGCTCGACCTCGACGATGCGCGGCTTCAGCATGGCAGTCTGCATAGGGTTCCTCTTGATTAGCGCGAGTACAACTCGACGATCAGGCTTTCATTGATGTCTCCGGCCAGGTCGCCGCGGTCGGGCATCTGCTTGAACACCCCTTCCATCTTGTTCTTGTCGACCGAGACCCAGCCGGGGAAGCCGGTCTGCTCCGCGAGGTTCAGCGCGTCCTGCACGCGAGCCTGCTTGCGGGCCCTCTCGACGACGGCAACGATGTCGTTGGGCTTGACCAGCAGCGATGGGATGTTCACCGGCTGGCCGTTGACCAGCACCGCACGATGGCCGACGAGCTGGCGCGCCTCGGCCCGCGTCGAGCCGAAGCCCATCCGGTAGACGACGTTGTCGAGGCGCGATTCGAGCAGCTGCAGCAGGTTCTCGCCGGTGTTGCCCCGGCGGCGCTCGGCCTCCTCGAAATAGCGGCGGAACTGCCGCTCGAGAATGCCGTACATGCGCTTGACCTTCTGCTTCTCGCGCAGCTGCAGCCCGTAGTCGGACGGACGTGCGCCCGACGTGCGGCCGTGCTGGCCGGGCTTGCTGTCGAGCTTGCACTTCGAATCGAGCCCGCGGCGCGCGCTCTTCAGGAAGAGATCGGTGCCTTCGCGACGGGAAAGCTTGGCTTTCGGTCCGGTATAGCGTGCCACTTGAAAAATCCTCTCTATGCGCGAATCGCTTCGCGGTGAGTCCGTCTTTGGGACCTGGCCCTCGAGGGGCCTAGCAGGTGACGGACGTGGCTGGTTGCAGGGAAGGGGGAAGGGGGAAGGGAGCAGGGGAAAACCAAGGCGCGCGTCTGTTGCCGCCGGGGGCCTTTCCCCTTCCCCCTTCTCCCTTCCCTCTTCTCCTCTTGATCAAATACGTCGCTTCTTGGGCGGCCTACACCCGTTATGCGGGATCGGCGTGACGTCCTGGATCTGCAGGATCTTGATGCCGAGGGCGTTCAGCGCGCGCACCGACGATTCGCGGCCGGGGCCGGGGCCGCGGATCAGCACCTCGAGGTTGCGGATGCCGCATTCCTGCGCGGCGCGGCCTGCCGCCTCGGCGGCGACCTGCGCGGCGAACGGCGTCGACTTGCGCGAGCCCTTGAAGCCCGCGCCGCCCGAGGATGCCCACGACAGCGTGTTGCCCTGCCGGTCGGTGATCGTGATGATCGTGTTGTTGAACGACGCATGCACGTGCGCGATCCCGTCGGAGACGTTCTTGCGCGCCTTCTTGCGTGCCCGCGACGCAGCGGCCTGCTGCGCGGCCGATTGTGACCTGGTTGCCATCGACGAACCCCTTTATTTCTTCAGCGCGACGCCGGCACGGCGCGGACCCTTGCGCGTGCGCGCGTTCGTGCGCGTGCGTTGGCCGCGAACCGGCAGGCCGCGGCGATGCCGGTTGCCGCGATACGAGCCGAGGTCCATCAGCCGCTTGATCGACATCGAGACCTCGCGACGCAGGTCGCCCTCGATGATGAAGCGTCCGATCTGGTCGCGCAGCCGCTCGAGCTCGGCGTCGTTCAGGTCCTTGACCTTCTTGTCGAACGGAACGTTCGCCGCCTCGCAGATCACGCGCGCGCGCGAACGGCCGATGCCGTAGATCGCGGTCAGCCCGATCTCGGTGTGCTGGCGATCGGGGATGTTGATGCCGGCAATGCGTGCCATCGCTCTTCCTCTCTCAGCCCTGACGCTGCTTATGCCGCGGGTCGGTGCAGATCACGCGCACGACGCCGTGGCGCTTGACGATCTTGCAGTTGCGGCAGATTTTCTTGACGGATGCCATCACTTTCATCGCTCACCTCGCTGTCTCATCTCGCACGGAAGACGATCCGCGCCCTCGACAGGTCGTACGGCGTGAGTTCCACCGTAACCTTGTCGCCCGGCAGGATGCGGATGTAGTGCATGCGCATCTTTCCGGAAATGTATCCAAGCACCATGTGTCCGTTCTCGAGCCGGATCCGAAACGTCGTATTGGGCAGGTTCTCTACGACCTCGCCCTGCATCTGGATGACGTCTTCCTTGCTCATCGATCCGCGCCGCACCGCGCCTCGTCGTTCGAACCTTCCTCAATGGCTCGACGCGCGCGGCGCTAGACACCGACACGCTTCGCACCCGACTTCTTCAGCAGACTCTCGTACTGATGCGACATCACGTACGCCTGCACCTGCGACATGAAATCCATCGTGACGACCACGATGATGAGCAGCGACGTACCGCCGAAATAGAACGGGACGTTCCATTCCAGAATGAGAAATTCGGGCAGCAGACACACCGCGGTGACGTAGATCGCCCCCGCCAGCGTGAGCCGCATCAGGATCCGGTCGATGTAGCGCGAGGTCTGCTCGCCGGGCCGGATGCCGGGCACGAAGGCCCCGCTCTTCTTCAGGTTGTCGGCGGTTTCGCGGCTGTTGAACACGAGCGCCGTGTAGAAGAAGCAGAAGAAGATGATCGCGAGCGCGTACAGCAGGATGTAGACGGGCTGGCCCGGCGAAAGCGTGGACGCGATGTCGCGCATCCACCGGACCGCGATGTTCGACGGATCGCCCGACGTGAACCACTGCGCGATCGTCGCCGGGAACAGGATGATCGACGACGCGAAGATCGGCGGGATCACGCCCGACATGTTCAGCTTCAGCGGCAGATGCGAGCTCTGCCCGCCGTAGACGCGGTTGCCCACCTGGCGCTTGGCGTAGTTCACCGTGATCTTGCGCTGGCCGCGCTCGACGAACACGCAGAAGGCGGTGACGACGACGACGAGCAGCACGATGATCAGCGCAACGAAGGCGCTCATCGCACCGGTGCGGATCAGCTCGCCCATGCCGCCGATCGCACTCGGCAGCCCGGCGACGATCCCGGCGAAAATGATGATCGAGATCCCGTTGCCCAGGCCGCGCTCGGTGATCTGCTCGCCGAGCCACATCAGGAACATCGTGCCGGTGACGAGCGATACCACGGCCGTGAAGCGGAACGCGGGACCCGGATCGATGACCAGCCCCGGCTGCGCCTCGATCGCGATCGCGATGCCGATCGCCTGGAACGTGGCCAGCCCCAGCGTGAACCAGCGCGTGTACTTGGTGATTTCGCGCCGACCCGCCTCGCCTTCCTTTTTCTTCGCCTCGAGCGTGGGCACGACGACGGCGAGCAGCTGCATGATGATCGACGCCGAGATGTACGGCATGATCCCCAGCGCGAATACGGTGAAGCGCGACAGCGCTCCGCCGGAGAACAGGTTGAACATCCCGAGGATGCCGCCCTGCTGGCCCTGGAAAAGCTGCGCAAGCTGGTCGGGGTTGATACCGGGCACCGGAATGTGCGCGCCGACGCGGTAGACGACGAGCGCGAGCAGCAGGAACCACAACCTGCGCTTCAGGTCGCCGAACTTCCCCGACTTCACCAGCGTTGCGGGATTCGTTGCCACGTGCCTTGCCTGGACCCTTCTCTATTACCTGCTTCGATGCCTGCGTACCGTAGGTGCGTCAGGCGACCGAGCCGCCAGCGGCTTCGATCGCTTCCTTCGCACCCTTGGTCGCCCCCACGCCGCTGAGGCTCACTTTTCGCGTCAGCGTGCCGGAGCGAAACACCTTCGCACCGCGCGCGAGCTGCGGAACTACGCCCGCCGCCTTCAGCGTGAGCAGGTCGACCTCGACGGCCTCGAGCCGTTCGAGATCGGACAGGCGCACCTCGGCGACGTCGTCGCGCGTCATCGACGTGAAGCCGCGCTTCGGCAGCCGGCGTTGCAGCGGCATCTGCCCGCCTTCGAAGCCGAGCTTGTGAAAGCCGCCCGAACGCGATTTCTGCCCCTTGTGGCCGCGACCGGCCGTCTTGCCGAGCCCCGAGCCGATACCGCGACCGACACGCTTGCCGGCAGGCCGGCTGCCCGCAGCCGGCTTCAGTTCATTGAGCTTCATCCCTGCACCTTCACCAGGTACGAGACCTTGTCGATCATTCCGCGCACGGCCGGGGTGTCCTCCAGCTCGCGCGTCTGGTTGAGTTTCTTCAGGCCCAGCCCCAGCACCGTCGCCTTGTGCGTACCGCGCGTTCCGATCGGACTGCGCACCAGGGTGACCTTCACCGTTTTCTTGGTCATCGCTTGCTCCCGCCGCGACGAACGCGTGTCATGCGCGCTCAGCCGAGGATCTCTTCGACCGTCTTGCCGCGCTTGGCGGCGATCTCGGCCGGCGTATTCAGGTTGCGCAGTGCATCGATCGTCGCGCGCACCATGTTGTAGGGGTTCGACGACCCGTGACTCTTGGCGACGACGTTCGCAACGCCCATCACCTCGAAGATCGCGCGCATCGGGCCGCCGGCGATGATGCCGGTACCGTCGGGGGCAGGCTTGAGCATGACCACCGCCGCACCGTGACGACCCATCACCTGGTGGTGCAGCGTGCCGCTGCGCAGCGGGATCTTCACGAGCTTGCGGCGCGCCTCGTCCATCGCCTTCTGCACGGCGACCGGCACTTCGCGCGCCTTGCCCTTGCCCATGCCGATGCGGCCATCGCCGTCGCCGACGACGGTGAGCGCGGCGAAGCCGAGGATGCGGCCGCCCTTGACGACCTTCGTCACCCGGTTGACGGCGATCATCTTCTCGCGCAGACCGTCGTCGCGCTCCTCGCCCATCTTGCCGATCTTGGCCTGGATCTTTGCCATCTTCGAATCCTCAGAACTGCAGGCCGGCTTCGCGCGCCGCGTCGGCGAGCGCCCTCACGCGGCCATGGAAGCGGTAGCCGGCACGGTCGAACGCCACGCGGTCGATGCCGGCGGCGAGCGCCTTCTCCGCGATGCGCTTGCCGACCAGGGCAGCCGCGCCGACGGTGGCACCACGGCCCGATTGCCCGGCGAGCTGGTTGCGCAACTCCTGCTCGAGCGTGGACGCCGTGAGCAGCACGCGCCGCCCGGTCTCGTCGACGATGCTCGCGTAGATGTGCGTGTTCGTGCGGTGCACCGTGAGCCGACGCGCACGCAGCTCGCGGATCTTGAGCCGGGTCTGGCGTGCCCTGCGCAGGCGCGGTTGATTCTTGTCCATCGCTCGGGTTCCGTCCGTTGCTGTCCGTTACTTCTTCTTCACTTCCTTGAGCACCACGCGCTCATCGGCGTAGCGCACCCCCTTGCCCTTGTACGGCTCGGGTTCGCGGTAGCCGCGGATCTCGGCGGCGACCTGCCCCACGACCTGCTTGTCGGCGCCCTTGAGCACGATCTCGGTGGGCGTGGACATCTCCGCCTTCACGCCGGCGGGCAACGCGTGCACGACCGGGTGCGAGAAGCCGAGCGAAAGGTTCAGCGCGTTGCCCTGCACCTGCGCACGGAAACCCGTTCCGACCAGCTGCAGCCGTTTCTCGAAGCCCTTCGATACGCCCTGCACCATGTTCGCAACCAGCGAACGATAGGTGCCGCTCATCGCGTTCGCCTCGGCGCTGCCGTCGGCGGGCTCGAACACGATGTTCGAGCCGTCGCGCTTGACGCGCACGAACGGACGGATGTGCTGCTCGAGCGAACCCAGCGGCCCCTTGACGGCGACGCGCTCGGGCTCGATCGTGATCTCGACGCCCGCGGGCACCGGAATCGGGCTCTTGCCTACTCGGGACATTTCCGTTTCCTCCGCCTCGGTTTCGGCTTACGCGACGTAGCCGATGACTTCGCCACCGACGCCGTTGGCGCGCGCATGGCGGTCGGTCATCACGCCGCGCGACGTGGTGACGATCGCCACGCCGAGGCCGTTCATCACCTGCGGCAGCGCGTCGCGACCGCGATACACGCGCAGGCCCGGGCGCGAGACGCGCTCGAGGCGCTCGATGACCGGACGACCCGCGTAGTACTTCAGGTGCACCTCGAGCCGGCTCTTCGCGCCGTCGGCCGTGACGGCGAAGTCATCGATGTAGCCCTCGTCCTTCAGCACCTTGGCGATCGCCACTTTCAGCCTGGACGACGGCATCGATACCGTTTGCTTTTCGACGCGCTGCGCGTTGCGGATGCGCGTGAACATGTCGGCGACCGGATCGCTCATGCTCATGATGAATTTCCTCGTTGCTCGCTCGTTGCCCGCTCGGTTCGCCGCTCTGTTGCCAGAGAACGGCTTACCAGCTCGCCTTCGTCAGGCCCGGAATCTCGCCGCGCATCGCGACTTCGCGAAGCTTGTTGCGACCGAGGCCGAACTTGCGGAAGGTGCCGCGCGGGCGGCCCGTGATCGCGCAGCGATTGCGCAGCCGCGAGGGGCTGGAGTCGCGCGGCAGCGCCTGCAGCTTCAGGCGCGCCTGGTAGCGCTCCTCTTCGCTGAGCGCCTGGTCGTCGATGATCGCCTGAAGCGCCTGGCGCTTCGCAGCGAACTTGCGAACGGTTGCCTGACGCTTCAGGTCACGGTGGATCAGAGCGAGTTTTGCCACTGTTTTCGTTTCCTTTCAGGCCCGGAACGGGAAGCGGAACGCTGCCAGCAGCGCCTTCGCCTCGTCGTCGGTCTTCGCCGTGGTGATGATGGAGATGTCCAGCCCGCGCACCGCGTCGATCTTGTCGTACTCGATCTCGGGGAAGATGATCTGTTCTTTCACGCCGAGGCTGTAGTTGCCGCGCCCGTCGAAGGCCCTGGACGAGACGCCGCGGAAGTCGCGCACCCGCGGCAGCGCGATCGTGATCAGCCGGTCGAGGAACTCGTACATGCGCTGCCCACGCAGCGTGACCATGCAGCCGATCGGATAGCCGGCGCGGATCTTGAAGCCCGCGATCGCCTTCTTCGCCTTGGTGATCACCACCTTCTGGCCGGCGATCTTCGTGAGGTCGCCGGTAGCGTTGTCGAGCACCTTGCGGTCGGCAACGGCCTCGCCCACGCCCATGTTCAACGTGATCTTGGTGATACGCGGTACCTGCATCACCGACTGGTAGCCGAACTGCTTCATCAGCTCCGGCACCACCTTCTCCCGATACTGCTCCTGCATCCGAGCCATCGTGTTCCCTCTATCCATCCGAGGAGAGAAGCGCAGCGAGAAGGGCTTTCCCCCTTCTCCCTTCCCCCTTCTCCCTTCTCTAGACGTTGACCATCTCGCCGTTCGACTTGAAGTACCGCACGCGGCGCCCATCCTCGAGCGTCTTCACGCCGACCCGGTCGCCCTTGCCCGTTGCCGGATTCCACAGCATCAGGTTCGACTGGTCGATCGGCATCGACTTGTCGACGATGCCGCCGGTCTGCCCCTTCATCGGGTTCGGACGGACGTGCTTCTTCACCAGGTTGATGCCTTCGACGACCAGGTGCGTGTCGTCGACACGCTGCAGCACGGTGCCGCGCTTGCCCTTGTCGCGACCGGCGATGACGACTACCTCGTCGCCCTTGCGGATCTTGCGCATCAGAGAACCTCCGGCGCGAGCGATACGATCTTCATGAAACGCTCGGTACGCAGCTCGCGCGTGACCGGCCCGAAGATGCGGGTACCGATCGGCTCGAGCTTGGCGTTCAACAGCACCGCGGCGTTGCCGTCGAAGCGGATCAGCGAGCCGTCCTGGCGACGCACGCCCTTGGCGGTGCGCACCACGACGGCGTTGTAGATCTCGCCTTTCTTGACGCGGCCGCGCGGCTGCGCCTCTTTCACCGAGACCTTGATGATGTCGCCGATGCCCGCATAGCGACGCTTCGAGCCGCCGAGCACCTTGATACACATCACCGAACGCGCGCCGGTGTTGTCGGCGACGTCCAGCGTCGATTGCATCTGAATCATTTTTGCTTTCCCAACTTGATCCGCTGTGCGCTCGCCGTGGGCTGCATGAGCCCCGAGGGGAGCACGGGTGCGGTCAGTCTTGGTCCCGTGGTTTGGGCGATCCGGGGGCGGAGCCTGACGACCCCACCCGAAAAACCGGAAGCCTTAGATTATGGCACGCCAGCGAGCGCTTCGCAAGCGAGCCGGCTTCCGTGCAGGCTCTCAGACGCTCGGGCCCGGGCGCACGAGGCGCGTGACCGACCACGACTTCGTGCGCGAGATCGGACGGCCTTCCTGGATCTCGACCAGGTCGCCCTCGTTGTACGGCGTTTCCGCGTGCGCGTGGTACGTCGTGCTGCGCACGATGTACTTGCGGTAGACCGGATGCACCACCCGGCGCTCGACGAGCACGGTGACGGTCTTCTGCATCTTGTTGCTCACCACGCGACCGAACAGGGTCCGCTTGGTGCCTTTCGCGCTCGCCGGCGCCGTTGCCACGGACGTGGCTTCGCTCGTCGTCATTTCGCCGCTGCCTTCTCGTTCATGATCGTGCGCACGCGCGCGATCGCCCGCCGGGTCTTGCCCAGCTGGCTGGTGTTGTTCAACTGCTGCGTGGCGATCTGCATGCGCAGCGAGAAATGCGCGCGCAGCAGGTCGTCGAGCTCCTTCTTCAGCGCCGCAGAGTCCAGGGCGCGCAGTTCGCTGGTGGTCATATGAACCTCGATGAGAACGGTCAGCCGAGCATGCGCGCGACGAAGACCGTGCCGATCGGCAGCTTGGCCGCGGCGAGCGCGAAGGCCTCGCGCGCCAGCGCCTCGTTCACGCCGTCCATCTCGTAGAGCACCTTGCCCGGCTGGATCTCGGCAACGTAGAACTCGGGGTTGCCCTTGCCGCTGCCCATGCGGACCTCGGCAGGCTTCTTCGAAACCGGCTTGTCGGGGAAGATGCGGATCCAGATACGGCCGCCGCGCTTGATGTGGCGCGTCATCGCACGTCGCGCCGCCTCGATCTGGCGCGCGGTGAGCCGGCCGCGGCCGGTGGCCTTCAGGCCGTACTCGCCGAAGGCGACCGACGCTCCGCGCGTGGCCAGCCCCTTGTTGCGCCCCTTCTGTTCCTTCCTGTACTTGCGTCGAGCGGGTTGCAGCATCGCTCATCACTCCTCGTTCGGGCGCGAGAGCCCGGGATCGCCTTTCTTCCCGCCATCGGCGGCGCCGGCGGCACCCGAAGCGGCACCTGAAGCGGCACCTGAGGCGTCGGCGGCAGCGGGAGCCGTCGTGCCGGCCACCTTGCGCACGCGCTTGGCCGGCGCCTTCGGCGCGTCGGCCGCATCACCCGTGCGCTCGGCGGCCTGCACCGGCGCGCCCTCGCCGTCGGCGCGGCGCCGCGGTCCACGCGCACCGGGCCGGCCGGGCGCGCGGCGCCCGCGGCGGTCTTCCCGGTCGGGCGCGAGCGCGGCATCCTTCTCGCCACCGATCGGTGCATCGTTGCGCCCGAGCGTGTCGCCCTTGTAGACCCAGACCTTGACGCCGATGATCCCGTAGGTGGTGCGTGCCTCGGAGGTGCCGTAGTCGACGTCGGCGCGCAGCGTGTGCAGCGGAACGCGGCCTTCGCGATACCACTCACGGCGCGCGATCTCGATGCCGTTCAGGCGCCCCGAGCTCATGATCTTGACGCCCTGCGCACCCAGGCGCATCGCGTTCTGCATCGCGCGCTTCATCGCGCGACGGAACATGATGCGCTTCTCGAGCTGCTGCGTAATCGAGTCGGCGATCAGCTGCGCGTCGATCTCGGGCTTGCGGACCTCCTCGATGTTCACGTGCACGGGCACCGCCATCAGCCGCTGCAGGTCGACCTTGAGCAGCTCGATGTCCTCGCCCTTCTTGCCGATGACCACGCCGGGCCGCGCCGAGTAGATCGTGATGCGCGCGTTCTTCGCCGGGCGCTCGATCAGCACGCGGCTGACCGACGCAGTGCGCAGCTTGCGCCGCAGGTACTCGCGCACCTTGATGTCGTCGTTCAGCGTCTGCGCGAACTGGTCGCCCGAGGCGTACCAGCGCGACGACCAGTTGCGGGTGACCGACAACCGGAATCCGGTCGGATGAATCTTCTGTCCCATCTCGTTTCCTCAGCAGCGCGCGCGGCTCGTCCGCAGCCCGCTCATTTGTCGGCGACCGTCACGAAGATGTGGCACGTCTGCTTCTCGATGCGTGCGCCGCGGCCCTTTGCCCGGGCGGCGAAACGACGCATCGACGTGCCCTTCTCGACGTGGATCGTCTTGACCTTCAACTCGTCGATGTCGGCGCCGTCGTTGTGCTCGGCATTGGCGATCGCCGATTCGAGCACCTTGCGTACGATCTTCGATGCCTTCTTCGGCGAGAACTGCAGGATGTTCAGCGCCTGCTCGACCGGCTTGCCGCGCACGAGGTCGGCGACCAGCCGGCCCTTCTGTGCCGACAGGTGAACGCCCCGCAGGATGGCTCGCGTTTCCATTCGCTCTTCCCCTTAGCGCCGCATCGACGACTTGCGATCGGCGGCGTGCCCCTTGAAGGTACGCGTGAGCGCGAACTCGCCGAGCTTGTGCCCGACCATGTTCTCGTTGATGTACACGGGAACGTGCTGCTTGCCGTTGTGCACGGCGATCGTCAGCCCGATGAACTCGGGAACGATCGTCGAGCGACGCGACCAGGTGCGGATCGGCTTCTTGTCCTTCGTCGCGAGCGCCGCGTCGACCTTCTTCATCAGATGCCCGTCGACGAACGGGCCTTTCTTTACGGAACGTGCCATTCGAATCTCTCTTACTTGCGGCCGCGGCGCTGCACGATCATGGAATCGGTGCGCTTGTTCCTGCGCGTCTTGTAACCCTTCGTCGGCACGCCCCACGGCGAAACCGGATGGCGGTTGCCGCGCGTGCGGCCGCCGTGCGGGTGGTCGACCGGGTTCATCGTCTCGCCGCGCACCGTCGGCCGGATGCCGCGCCAGCGCGTCGCGCCCGCCTTGCCGATCTGGCGCAGGCTGTGCTCTTCATTGCCGACCTCGCCGATCGTCGCGCGGCACTCGATGTGCACGCGGCGGATCTCGCCCGAGCGCAGCCGCACCGACGCATAGACGCCTTCGCGCGCCAGCAGTCGGGCCGAGGCACCGGCCGAGCGCGCGATCTGCGCGCCCTTGCCCGGCATCATCTCGATGCAGTGGATCGTCGAGCCGACCGGGATGTTCCGGATCGGCAGCGTGTTGCCCGGGCGGATCGGCGCTTCGGCACCGTTCATCAGCGTGACGCCGACCTCGACGCCGCGCGGCGCAAGGATGTAGCGACGCTCGCCATCGGCATAGCACAGCAGCGCGAGATGCGCCGAGCGGTTCGGGTCGTACTCGAAACGCTCGACCTTCGCCGGGATGCCGTCCTTGTTCCGACGGAAGTCGACGACGCGGTACTGCGCCTTGTGACCGCCGCCCCGATGACGCGTGGTGATGCGGCCGAGGTTGTTGCGGCCCGAGCTGCGCTTCTTGCTCTCGGTGAGCGCATCGACCGGGCGACCCTTGTGAAGGTTCGGATTGACGACCTTCACCATCGAGCGACGGCCCGGCGAGGTGGGCTTGGTCTTGACGACAGCCATCACGCGGCCTCTGCGAAGTTGATTTCCTGGCCTTCCTTCAGGCCGACGTAGGCCTTGCGCACGTTGCGGCGCCGGCCCTGCAGGCGGCCGAAGCGCTTGCTCTTGCCCTGCTGGTTCAGCACCTGCACCGACTCGACCTGCACCTTGAACAGCAGCTCGACCGCTGCGCGGATCTCGTCCTTGGACGCGTCCTGCAGCACGCGGAACGCAACCTGGTTGCGTTTCTCGGCAATCATCGTCGCCTTCTCGGAGACGATCGGCGCAACCAGCACCTTCATCAGACGTTCGGTGTTCATGCCAGCATCTCCTGCACGCGCGCCAGCGCCGGGCGGGTGATCAGCACCTTCGAGAACGCGACCAGCGAAACGGGGTCGGCGTGCCGCGGCTCGAGCACCAGCACGTGCGGCAGGTTGCGCGACGCGAGATACAGGTTCTCGTCGATGCTGTCGGTGATCACCAGCACCGACTCGTTGCCGGTGCCCAGGCCCATCGCCTTGATCTTGTCGGCGAGCAGCCTGGTCTTCGGCGCGTCGACCGCGAACTCGTCGATGACGGCGATGCGATCCTCGCGCGAGAGCTGCGACAGGATCGAGCAGACCGCCGCCCGGTACATGCGCCGGTTCACCTTCTGCGTGAAGTTCTCGTCGGGCGAATTCGGGAAGATCTTGCCGCCGCCACGCCACAACGGGCTCGCCACCGAGCCGGCGCGCGCGCGACCCGTGCCTTTCTGCCTCCACGGCTTCTTCGTGGAGTGACGCACCTGCGAACGGTCTTTCTGCGCGCGGTTGGCGCTGCGGCCGTTCGCGCGATACGCGGTGACGACCTGGTGGATCAGCGGCTCGTTGAAATCACGCCCGAAGATCGTATCGGGCGCCTCGACTTTCGATGCGGCCTGGCCTTGTGCATCGAGCACCTTCAGTTCCATTCGTGCGCTCCTCAGGCCTTGCCGCCAGACTTGCCTGCGGCCCCGCCGCCAGCGCGCTTGCCCGCCGAGGGCGTACGCACCGCGGGCGTAACGACGACGTTGCCGTTGCGTGCACCGGGGACGGCACCGCGTACGAGCAGCAGTCCGCGCACCGGATCGACACGCGCGACCTCGAGGTTCTGCACGGTACAGGCGACGTCGCCGAGATGGCCCGACATCCGCTTGCCGGGGAAGACGCGACCGGGATCCTGCGCCATGCCGATCGAGCCGGGAACGTTGTGCGAACGCGAGTTGCCGTGCGTTGCGCGCCCCGATGCGAAGTTGTGGCGCTTGATGGTTCCGGCGAAGCCCTTGCCGATCGACGTTCCGTGCACGTCGACCTTCTGGCCGGCGGCGAACATCTCGGCCTTCAGCTCGGCACCCGGTGCGAGCTCGCCGAGCGAATCAGCGGGCGCGACGAATTCGCGGACGATCGAGCCGGCTTCGACGCCGGCCTTGGCGAAGTGCCCGGCCTGCGCCTTCGTGACGCGGCTCGCGCGGCGCGTGCCGTACGCGACCTGGACGGCGCTGTACCCGTCGTTCTCGACGGTCTTGATCTGGGTGACGCGGTTGCCGGACACATCGAGCACCGTCACCGGGATGGAGTCGCCCTCACCGGTGAAGATGCGCATCATGCCGACCTTGCGCCCCACAAGGCCAAGGCTCATTGTTCTCTCCGATCCCGGCTGCGATTGGCCAGGTGATGATGCGCGAGCGCCGCCTGGAAATTACCTGGCGCCGCCCGGAAAAAGACCGCGATCATAGCATTGCGGCCAGGTACACGCAAACTGCACGCGGCGCCGCCGCGTGCCGATCAGCCGCGCCAGCCCTCGGCCTGATGCACGTAGATCTTGACGTCGACGCCGGCAGGCAGGTCGAGCTTCGTCAGCGCGTCGATGGTCTTGTCAGTGGGATCGACGATGTCCATCAGTCGCTGGTGCGTGCGCATCTCGAACTGGTCGCGCGAGGTCTTGTTGACGTGCGGGGAACGCAGCACGTCATAGCGCTCGATGCGGGTCGGCAGCGGTACCGGGCCGCGGACGACGGCGCCGGTGCGCTTGGCCGTATCGACGATCTCCACCGCCGACTGATCGATCAACCGGTAGTCGAAAGCCTTCAGCCGGATGCGGATCTTCTGGTTCGCCATTTCGTTTCTCTTCAAAGAACGGCGCCGCGCAAAGCGCGGCATTTTCTGAAGTGAAGGGTAAAGGGTGAAGGGTGAAGGGCCAGAACCCCGGCGACGCGCACCGCGCGGGTTTTCCCCTTCACCCTTGACCCTTCACCCTTCACCGTGTGCTTACTCGATCACCTTCGCCACCACGCCGGCGCCCACCGTGCGCCCGCCCTCGCGAATCGCAAAGCGCAGGCCCTGCTCCATCGCGATCGGCGCAATCAGCGTCACCGTCATCTTCACGTTGTCGCCCGGCATCACCATCTCCGTGCCCTCGGGCAACACCACCGAGCCCGTCACGTCCGTCGTGCGAAAGTAAAACTGCGGCCGGTAGTTGTTGAAGAACGGCGTGTGCCGCCCCCCTTCCTCCTTGCTCAGCACGTACACCTCGCACTCGAACTTCGTGTGCGGCGTGATCGACCCCGGCTTGGCCAGCACCTGCCCGCGCTCGACGTCCTCGCGCTTCGTGCCCCGCAGCAGCACCCCGACGTTGTCGCCCGCCTGCCCCTGATCGAGCAGCTTGCGGAACATCTCCACGCCCGTGCACGTCGTCTTCGTCGTGTCCTTGATCCCGACGATCTCGATCTCGTCGCCCACCTTCACGATCCCGCGCTCGATCCGGCCCGTCACCACCGTCCCACGCCCCGAAATCGAGAACACGTCCTCGATCGGCATGATGAACGCACCGTCGATCGCCCGCTCCGGCGTCGGAATGTACGCATCCAGCGCATCGGCCAGCTGCAGGATCGCCTGCTCACCGATCTCGCCCTGGTCCCCCTCCAGCGCCTTCAACGCCGAGCCCTTGATGATCGGCACGTCGTCGCCCGGAAAGTCGTACTTGCTCAGCAGCTCGCGGACTTCCATCTCCACCAGCTCCAGCAGCTCCTCGTCGTCGACCATGTCGCACTTGTTCATGAACACGACGATGTACGGAACCCCCACCTGGCGCGCCAGCAAAATGTGCTCGCGCGTCTGCGGCATCGGACCATCGGCCGCGCTCACCACCAGGATCGCTCCGTCCATCTGCGCCGCGCCCGTGATCATGTTCTTCACGTAGTCCGCGTGCCCAGGACAGTCCACGTGCGCGTAGTGCCGCGCCTTCGTCTCGTACTCCACGTGCGAGGTGTTGATCGTGATCCCACGCGCCTTCTCCTCCGGCGCGTTGTCGATCTGGTCGTACCCCCTCGCCTCGCCTCCAAACTGCCTCGCCAGTACCGACGTGATCGCCGCCGTCAGCGTCGTCTTGCCGTGATCCACGTGACCGATCGTCCCCACGTTCACGTGCGGCTTCGTACGCTCGAACTTTCCTTTCGCCATTTCGAGACTCCGTTACCCGTTCAATGTTGATGACTGGATATCGAATGAAGCGCAAGCAGCCCGCTCAGCGGAATGCCTGCGCTTCGATGCGTGCCCGCCCGGTCACTTCGTGCGCGCCGAGATGATCGCCTCGGCGACGTTCTTCGGCGCCTCCGAGTACTGCTTGAACTCCATCGTGTACGTGGCGCGGCCCTGGGTGAGCGAACGCAGAGTGGTCGCGTAGCCGAACATCTCGGCCATCGGCACCTCGGCGCGGATCACCTTGCCGCCGCCCGCCATGTCTTCCATCCCCTGGACCATGCCGCGACGTGAAGACAGGTCGCCCATCACGTTGCCGGCGTAGTCTTCGGGCGTCTCGACCTCGACCGCCATCATCGGTTCGAGCAGCACCGGGCTGGCGCGGCGCATCCCTTCCTTGAAGGCCATCGACGCGGCCTGCTTGAACGCGTTCTCGTTCGAGTCGACATCGTGGTACGAGCCGAAGTGCAGCGTGGCCTTCACGTTGACGACCGGATAGCCGGCGAGCACGCCCGCCGGCAGTGTGTCCTCGATGCCTTTCTGCACCGCCGGGATGTACTCGCGCGGAACGACGCCGCCCTTGATCGCGTCGACGAACTCGAAGTTCTCGCCGCCCGGCTCGAGCGGCTCGAGCTTGAGCACGACGTGACCGTACTGGCCACGGCCGCCCGACTGCTTGATGAACTTGCCTTCGGCCTCGTCGCAGGTCTTGCGGATCGTTTCGCGATACGCGACCTGCGGCTTGCCGAC
>CAZIDY010000008.1:0-106429 GCA_964538505.1 uncultured Limnobacter sp.
GTTGCGGCCCGGCGCCGTGCGGAATCTGATTCGTTGAACGCGAAATCGTATCAGACGCTCAATGCATCCGCGTCCGCCACCCGCCGCTCACGCACATCGCCCGCCCGATGCGCCGCCCGCTGCGCAACCGTCGCGCGCGCGGGTCTCGCCGCCCGCGACGCAACCGGCACCGGCCGCGGCGCCGGGCAGTCGATCGCAGCAGCCACCGCGCGCAGGAACGCGTCGTAGTTCGGATCGCCCGGCGTTCGCGCGAGCCTGCGCAGCACCTTCATCAGGACGGGCTTCGACAGCGCAGGCAGCGCGAGCAGCACGTCGAGCGCACGCGTGAGCTCGGCGGTTCCGACCTCGTCGGGCGTTGCCGCGGGCGGCTGCACGTCGAGCATCGCGGCAGCGTCGGCGAGCGCATCACGCGTGTTGCGGGCCGAGGCCTCGCCGACAGCCGCAGCCATTGCGAACAGCGCGGCGAGTGCGCGGCTCTGCTCGAGTCGCGAGACCGTCGAGCGTCGTGCGCGTTGTGCACCCGGCGATGCCGGCATCAGCCGATGGCGCGCGAGCGTGTAATACACCCACTCGGAAGAATCGACGCGGCCGTCGCGCTCGACGGCCCGCCGGCAGCGGTCGAGCAGCTCGCGCCGATGCGCGCTGCTCCAGCGCCGCACGCGAGCGAGCAGCAGCTCGAGCAGCGGCACGCGCAGCGCGGCGCCCGCCGGCGACAGCACCCAGCCAAGCGCATCGCGCAGATCGGCATCGGTCGTGTCGTCGACGCAGTCGAGACTGCCGTCGTGCGTGCCACCGACCAGGGCCTCGAGCCAGCATCCCGCGCTCTCGTAGCCGAAGGAAGCCGCACGAATGCGCTCGACGAGCCGCGATGCCGGCGTGGCCGACGCGCGCGATGCCGATCGCGAGCCGTCGTTGGCCGCGCCGGCCGGGAACCACGTCGCCGGATCGATCTCGCTGCGGTTCACGCGCACGTAGGGCACGGTCTCCAGGTACGCCGCAGCGCCGCAGTCCATCGCATCGGGCGCGCCGTCGTCGTTCGGTGCTTCGTCCGGCGATGCCGGATCGCCCGGCCGCCCGCCATGGAAGGCGCCAAACGCTTTCGATAGCATGCGGGGCACCACATCGTCCTCCGCGCGCGCCGCGCGTGCGTCGGCAACGATGGCCGGCATCGTACGGCCATAGAGACGCCGGATGCGATCGGCCAGCGGCGGATGCGTGTTCAGCGCGTCGCCCTTCGCCGACGGCGGAACGAGCAGGAAATGCGCGACCAGCGGCGCATAGCCGCCGCGCAGCGCCGCCTGCTTCTCGCCCGCGACCCGTCGCAACGCACCGCCCAGTCCGTCGCGATCGCGCGTGATCTGCACCGCCAGCGCATCGGCGAGGAACTCGCGCTGACGGCTGATCCCCGCACGCAGCAGCTGCGCCGCGGCAACCCCCAGCCAGCCGATTGCCGACAGCAGCAGGCCCGCGACCGCGAGCACGATGCGCAGCGGAAAGAAGCGCTGGGCGCTGCCGCTCCAGTCGAACGCCGACGCGAGCATGCGTGCGCCGAGCAGATGCAGCGACAGCAGGCCGTAGAGCGCACCGGCGAGCTGTGCATTCGTCGCGCTGTCGCCGCCGACGATGTGTGCGATCTCGTGCGCGACGACGCCCTGCAGCTCGGCCCGCTCGAGCCGCTCGAGCGCACCCTGCGTGACGATCACCGCGGCGTGCGCGGGGCTCTCGCCGGCGGCAAGCGCATTGATCGACGGATCGTCGAGCACGAAGAGCGACGGCACCGGAATGCCGGCGCCGATCGCCGATTCCTCGGCCACGTCGCGCAGCCGCCGATGCAGCCGATCGGCATCGTCGATCGGACGCGCACCGAGCCGGACGGCGAGCGCCGACGCGCCTTCACGCAGCCGGTGCGTCTCGACCCATGCGCCGCCAACGACGATCAATACCGTGACGAAGGTGTTCGTCTCGAGGAAGAACGGCGGCGGCGCAACGCCTGCGGCGAGCAGTCGCCATCCGACCCATGCCGCAAGATTCACGCCGACGACGACTGCCACGAGCGCGAGCAGAAACAGCGCGACGAGCCGACGCGAGCGTGTTCGCGCCCGGTCCTGGTGGGCGAAGAAATCCATCGCGGCGCGCGCCGATCAGAGCGCTACGGGAATCGGCTGGCGCTCCTGCGCCGAAGCGGTTGCTCGTAGCGTGCTCGAACGCCGGAAACCGCAGAGGCTTGCGACGATCGATGCCGGGAACGACTCGATCGCCGTGTTGTAGGTCATCACCTGGTCGTTGAAGGCCTGGCGCGAGAAGCCGATGCGGTTCTCGGTGGAGCGCAGCTCCTCGGTGAGCCGCTGCACCGTCTCGTCGGCCTGCAGCTTCGGATACTGCTCGACGAGCGCCATCAGTCGCGACAGCGGCGAAGCGAGCGCGACCTCGGCGGCATCGAGCGCGTCCATCGTCGGCTTGTGGCGCGGTCGGGCGCGCGCCGCCTCGCTCGCATCGCTCGCGCGCTGTCGCGCCGCGATCACCGCCTCGAGGGTCTGTCGCTCGTGGGCCAGGTACGCGCGCGTCGCGCTCACCAGGTTCGGGATCAGGTCGTAGCGCCGCTTGAGCTGCACGTCGATCTGCGCATACGCGTTCTGCCAGCGGTTGCGAAGCTCGACGAAGCGATTGAAGACCGACACGCCCCAGACGAGCGCGACGACGAGCACCGCCACTACAGCGATCAACACGTTGGTCATGCCATCACCGGATGCCGGCTCCGCGAAACGATGCCGAATTGTCCGACGTTTCCCGTGCAAGGCCGTTGTCGAAGCAGGCCGCTCGTCGGATGCGCAAGCGCATCCGTCCGTCGCCAACGCGCAAGCGCGTTCGTTGGAACGCGCAAGCGCGTTCGTCGGAACGCGCGGGCGCGTTCGTGGCCAGCGTGCGAGCGCGTTCGCGATTACCGCGCCTGCGTCTTCGCGCGTGCCGCCTCTTCTTCGGTGATGTACTCGAACACGGTGACGACCCGTTGCACGCCGCCAACGCGGCTCGCCACGTTTGCCGCGCGCTCGGCTTCACGCCGGGACACCAGTCCCATCAGGAAGACAGTGCCGGCCTCGGTGACGACCTTGATCGTGTTCGCCTGCAGGTCCTTCGCATCGAGGAAGGCTGCCTTCACGCGTGCGGTGATCGCCGCGTCGGCTGCACTCGTGCTCAACGACGGCACGCCCGACACCTGCAGCTCGTTGTGGATCGAGCGGACGTTGGCGATGCCCGCGACGATCGCCTCGGCAGTGCGCTTGTCCGGTTCGTTCGCCACCTGGCCGGTGAGCAGCACCTTGCGGTTGTAGCTGGTGACGCTCACGCCGCTGCCGATCCGCTCGCGGATCTGCACCGCAGCCTTCAGCTCGATCGCCTGGTCTTCGGTCTGCGCACCGACCGTGCGGCGATCGAGTGCGGCGAGCGTACCAACCGCAGCGCCGGTGGCAACCACCGGAACGCAGCCCGATGCGCCGATCGAAGCCGCAAGCACCGCGCCCACGAGCAGCAGGCGGCGCGTGCCCGCGTTCTTCGAGATCCTGTCGTTCATTCGATTCCTCCCCCGAGGCCGATCATCCGTCGCCGAGCAGCGACGCATCGATGCCGTCGCACAGGCAATGAAGGATCAGCAGATGGACTTCCTGGATGCGAGCCGTACGCTCGTGCGGCACGCACAGATGGACGTCGTCGTCGCCGAGCATCGTGCCGATGCGGCCGCCGTCGCGCCCGGTGAGCGCAACGACGACCAGATCGCGCTCACGCGCGACCTCGACCGCTGCAATGACGTTCGGCGAGTTTCCGCTCGTCGAGATCGCGACGAGCACGTCGCCTTCGCGTCCGAGCGCACGCACCTGGCGCGCGAACACCTGCTCGAAGGCATAGTCGTTGGCGACCGCGGTGAGGATCGACGTGTCGGTCGTGAGCGCAATCGCGGCGAGCTCGGGCCGCTCGCGCTCGTAACGGCCGACCAGCTCGGCCGCCAGATGCTGGCTGTCGGCGGCGGAGCCGCCGTTCCCGCAGACGAGGATCTTGCGGTCGGAAGCGAGCGCCGCGGTCATCCGCTCGACCGCAAGCGCGATCGGCCCGGCCAGGACCGCAGCGGCGTCGCGTTTGAGCTCGGCGCTGTCTTCGAACTGCTTGCGGATGCGATTGATGAGGCTCATGCACGAACCGCGTCGCGCGCCGCAAGGTACGGCACGCCGACGGCGGTGAAGGTCGCGGCGATTATACGGTGCGATGCACCACAACCCGGGTCCGCAACGATGCGCCGACGCCTCAGAACGCGCCCCGGATCCAGTCGATGCGCGCCCCCTCGAAAGCGCAGACGTCGAAGCGGCACGGCGGCCAGCGATCGCCGAAGCGGCGGTTCATCCAGCGCTGCGCCTCGCGCTGCAGCCGCCGGCGCTTGGCGGGCCCGACCGACGCCGCGGCGCCGCCGAAGTCGCTGCGCACGCGGCTGCGCACCTCGACAAAAACGATGTCGTCCGCGTCGCGCATCACGAGGTCGATCTCGCCCAGGCGACTGGCGACGTTGCGCTCGACGAGCGAGAGCCCTTCGCCGACGAGAAAGGCAAGCGCACGCTCCTCGGCAGCGTCGCCGCGTTCCTGCGTGGGTGAGCGTCGCATCAGGGCGGCGTGAGCGGAACGAGGATGCCTTCGCGATACTCGGCGAGCACTCCCTCGCGTTCGATCATCGTGCCGTCGAGGGACAGGCGCAGCCGTCCGGTGACGCCGTCGAGATGGATCATCGGCGCGCGCGACACCAGCAGCCGCGCGATGCGAAACGCGTCGATGCCGAGCGCATACAGCTTCTGCACCTCGAGGTTCATGTCGGCCGGGCGCGGGTAGGCCATCACCGCCGGCGCATCCGGCTGCACGCGCCAGGGAAGGTCGACCAGGCGCACGCCGTCGAGCTCCGGCGAACGAATGGCATAGGGGGATTCGGCCGCCGGATCGGTGAGCACCGCGCCCGTGTTCAGGCGCGAGGTGCCGTAGATCACCGCGCTCGGACCGAGCGCGACGCGAACCGCCTGCGCAAGTACCGGCTGCCCGGCAACGAAGGTGACGTCGGGACTCAGCGGCGCGAGCCGCGCGCGCATGCGCCCGGAGCTGGCATTCTCCTCGACCGTGATCGGGTCCAGCACTTCGCCGCCGCGTTGCCGCCATTGCTCGGCGAACGCACTGGAGCTGCGCGCACCCAGCGGCGTATCGTCCTGCACGAGTGCAGCGCGCGGGCGCCCGACAACGAGGGCGGCCTCCTCCCAGGCGATCGACGCTGCCTGGCGCGCCTCCGATTCGATCGACAGCCCGAGCGACAGCATGTTCGGCGGAAGCTGGCGGCCTTCGCTCTGGTTCAGCGCAAGCGTGAACACGGGCGGCGCGCCGGTGTCGGCGATCAGCGCTACCGCGTCGCGCGTAAGCGGACCGATGACCATCGAGAAGCCGCGTTGCAGCAGCTCGTCGTACAGGCCGCGCAGCGCGATCAGGTCGAGATCGATCTCGATCACCTCGACGGTAGTGCCCGCGCCGTCGCGCGTGTGCGCGGCACGCACGCCTTCGACGAGCGCATGCGTCGCTCGCTGGAAGAGGCCTTCCGACGGCGGCACGAAAAGTGCAATACCGATCGGACCCGCGCCGAAACGGATGCGCTCGCGCGAAGCGAAACCGCGGCCGACGCTTTCCGCACCGCTTTCCGCACCGCTTGTCTCGCTCTGCGCGAGCGCAGAGAATGCGGGCGCGGCGAGCGCGGCACCGCCGAGCAACGCACGCAACAGCGAACGCCGGGAAAAACGCGGGAAGGTCGACGTGTCAGGCATCAGGGCAGCACTTCGATGAGCGGCTCGACAGGCGTCGAGCCCGGCTCATTATATGTAGTGGCCACTCCGATCGGACATCTGTCGGATATCGGAGGCCGTGCGGCCGAGGTGCTGCGCACGGTCGATGTCGTCGCCGCCGAGGACACGCGCACGACACGCGTGCTGCTCGAACACCTCGGCGCGCGTCCGAAGACGATCGCCGCGCATCGCCACAACGAACGCGAAGCCGCGCAACGCATCGTGGCCGCGCTCACCGAAGGCAAGAGCGTCGCGCTGGTCAGCGATGCGGGAACGCCCGCGGTCAGCGACCCCGGTGCACGCATCGTCGACGACGTGCGCACGGCCGGCCATCGCATCGTTCCGGTGCCGGGCCCTTCTGCGCCGATCGCACTGATCTCGGCAAGCGGCCTCGTCGAGGGCCCCTTCCATTTCGAAGGCTTCCTGCCCGCCCGCGCGAAGGCACGCGACGATCGTCTCGTCGAGCTCGCACGCCTGCCGCATCCCTTCGTGCTGTTCGAGGCACCGCATCGGATCGGGCCGACGTTGTCGGCGATCGCGCGCTGCTGCGGCGAGGATCGGCGCATCGCGCTGGGCCGCGAACTGACGAAGCGCTTCGAGGAGATCCACGTCTGCGCTGCGGCCGAAGCGCTCGCGTGGCTCGAAGCCGACCCGAACCGTTCGCGCGGCGAGTACGTGCTCGTGATCGGCGCGCCGGAAGCGGAAACGGCGAACGATGACGAGACGCTCGTCGCAACGCAGAGCGCGCAGGTGCAGGTGGGCGCACTGCTGTCGGAACTGCTCGCGGCGATGCCGCTGAGCCGTGCGGTTCGCGTAGCAGCGAACGTCACCGGGCTGCCGCGGCGCAGGCTGTACGAGATGGCGCTGGCCGCGGCGCAGCGGATCGACGCCGTCGATTCGAAGCCGGAGGGTGACGAAACGGCATGAGAGGTGTGGCTGACCGTCTTCGCAGCGGTGCCGATCCCTGGAAGTCTCGCGTTGTGGGCCGCGGGCTTCGGGCAAAACCGTATCAGGGGCGGCACCCGCGCGACATCGTGCGCCGCTTCATCGAAAGACCGGAAACGGCTGAAGCGCGGTTGCGCGTCGAATGCGTGCGGCCGCATCGAGCGCATGCTCGCGCTGCGGCCAGGGGCCGGCCTGCAGTTTGTACAGATCGCCTTCGCGACGCAGGTCGAATTCCGCGCCGAGCCATGCAAGCTCCCGCCGGAACCGGTCGAGCGCGGTGCGTGCTCGATCCACCGAAGCAAAGGCGCCGAGTTGCAGCCAGAAGCCGGGCCCGTCGTGCGCAGCGGTGGGTGTCGCAGCTTCCTGCGACGACGTCGGCCCGCTAACGAACGGAGCCTGCGGCGCCTGCTGCGAGGGTGCCTCGTGCGCGAAGCTCGTCTGCACGGCGAGCCGTGGCGGCGTCGATTCCGCCGGAGATGCCATCGAAGCCGCCGGAGAGGCAGGCGCGATGGCAGCCCGCGGCGTCGCAGCGGGCACGTTCGCAGCGGATGAAACGGAAGCCGACGCGGCAACATCCGGCTCAGCGGAAGCCGCGGCCGAGCCCACCCGCGCAACCGGCACTGCGGCCGCTGCCGGAACCGCAACGGCCTGCGGCGCTCCCTCCACCACCCCCTGCACAACCTGGACCGGCGTCGGATCAGATGGCCCGAACTGCGTGATCGTCTCCACCTCCACCTGCGCACTGCCCATCTGAACGAAGCCGAGCTTCGCGGCTGCCGTGTACGACAGGTCGATCAGCCGGTTCTGCAGGAACGGACCGCGATCGTTGACGCGGACGACGACGCTGCGGCCCGTGTCGAGGCGCGTCACGCGCACGTAGCTCGGGATCGGCAACGTGGGGTGCGCCGCGGTCATCGCGTACATGTCGTAGCGCTCGCCACTCGAGGTCGGGTTGCCGTGATAGCGCCGCCCGTACCACGACGCGACGCCGCGCTCGCGATAGGGCACGAGCGCGTTCATCGGCGTGTACGTGCGACCGAACACCGTGTACGGGCGCGAGGTGCGCGCGAGCACCGGCTCGGCGCGCGGCACCGCATCGGGAATCGAGGCGACGTCTGCCGGAGACAGGTGGCCCGGGCCGTCGTCGAGGTAGTAGCCGCCGCCGCGCGTCGAGGCACTGGGCGTCTGGCCCACGCCCGCGTCGCCCGCAGCCGACGGCGCACGCGAGCCTTTCGACGTCGAGCACGCACCGATCGCGAACAGCAACGGCAGCAGCGCGGCGCAAACCGCCACTCGCACGAGCGTCGTCATTTCTCCCCTCCTCGTTCCTCGCGTGCATCGAGCGCCCGGTCGAGCGCGTCGCGATATCCCAGCAGATACTGCAATCCATCGATCGCCCGCGTGCCGTACCACGAGGTCATCTCGCCGTCGATCGTCGCGAAGAGCGACGTACCACCGCTCGCGCGCTGTAGCGCCGCGCGATGCCGCTCGACGAAGCGGTACGGCTCCGACGACAGCAGCACGACCTGCGCGCCGCGCGCATCGACCGACGGATCGTCGACCTCGGGGTAGCGCGGCTGCGCATCGGCAACGACCGAGCGCATCGACGCCGCAGCGAGCATGTGCGCAATGAAAGTATCGGACCCGACGCTCATCCACGGGTCCTTCCAGATCAGGTAGAGCACGTCGACCGACGCGAAGCGCCGCGTGCGCAGCCGGTGCATCGCATCGCGCTGGCGGTCGGCGAAGCGTGCGGCGGCGTCGCGCACGCCGAAGCGCTCGCCGAAGGACTCGATCAGCGCAATGTTGTCCTCGACGCGAATCGGATGCGTGACGACGATTTCGGGGACGAAGCCAGCGAGAAGATCGACCGTCGGCTTCTCGTTCTCGTCGACATTGACGACGACATGCGTGGGATTCAGCGCGCGCACGCGCTCGATGTCGACGTCCTTCGTGCCGCCGATCTTCGGCACGTCGCGCAGCGCTTCGCGCGGATGGATGCAGAAGCCGGTGCGCCCCACGAGCCGGTCGCGCAGGCCGAGCTCGCACAGGAGCTCGGTGAGACTCGGCACCAGCGAGACAATGCGCGTCGCGCGCTCGCCGGCAACCGCGCGACCGGGCATCGGCGCTACTTGCCCGACTGGCGCTCCTTCTGCACCAGCCAGTCGATGACGCGCAATGCGCCGGCGTTCGAACCGACCATGCTGGGCGCCGTGTAGTACTTGCCGGCGACCGCCATCGCCGGAACCCCGTCGACGCCGTAGGCCTGCGTGAGCTGCGCGCCGCGCGACATCTTCGTACGCACCGTGAACGACTTCCAGGTGTCGAGGAACTTGTCCTTGTCCACGCCGTGCTTCGACAGCACGTCGATCATCTTCTCGGGCGTATCGAGCCGGTTGCCGTCGACGTGGATCGCGCGGAACACGACGTCGTTGAGCTTGTCGGCCACTCCCATCGATTCGAGCGTGTAGTACAGCTGCTGGTGGCGCCGGTCGCCGAAAGGCACGTGCACCTTGCGCAGCGCCACGTCGGACGGCAGCTTTGCGGCCCATTCCTGCAGCACCGGCTCGAGCGTGTTGCAGTGCGGGCAGCCGTACCAGAAGAACTCGATGACCTCGATCTGGCCGGTCTGCGCCTCCGTCGGCTGCGCCGGCTTCACCAGCCGGTAGTCGCGGCCTTCCACCGGCTCCGACTGCGCGAGCGCGGCCGGCACCGCAGTTGCGCCGGCCAGTGCCGCGGAAGCGGCGATCAGGGTTCGTCTGCGAGCATCAATCATGAAGCGTTCCGAGAGGTTCGGGCGATGCGCACGAAGCGCTGCGCACGAAGGTTTCACCGCTGCCGGACCACCGAGGCCTCGATACCGTTCTCCGCGAGACGCGCACGTGCACGGTTCATCGAATCGAGTTGCGCGTAGGGTCCGACCCGGACACGATACATCGTCTGGCCGTTGACCTGCGCGTCGAGCACGCGCGCCTCGAAGCCGATCAGCGCGAGCCGCACCTTCATGCTCTCGGCCTCCGACGACGAGCGAAAGGCGCCAGCCTGCAGCAGGTAGCTGGCATCGCCCGTCCGGGCATCGGGCACCGAACCCGGGGCGACGGACGAGGGCGCGGAGGCGACGATCGGCGCCGAAGCCGGACCCGTTCCTGCTGCGCCGGCGGGCGACTGCGAGCTCGACGCCGGCGACCGCGAGCCCGACGCCAGCGACTGCGAGCCCGACGCCGGCGTCTCCGCGCCCGGCACGCGCGCTGCACCCTCGACCGGGCGCGCCTTCGCGTGCAGCGAGGCGTTGGGGTCGGGCGCCTCCGACAGTGACTGCGGCTCGAGCGTGCGCTCGGACGTGAGATTGCCCTTGTCGACGAAGGGCACCGGCGCGCGCGTGACGAACATCGCGACGACGACGGCGATCGACAGCCCGGCGATCAGGCCGACCAGGAACCCGAGCACCGTGCCGCCGCGCATGCGATGACCGACGCTCGAGCGAACGACGCGATGAACCATTTACATCCTCTCGGGAGCCGATACGCCCAGCAGCGCGAGCCCGTTGCGAAACACCTGCCGCACGGCGAGCAGCAGCACCAACCGCGCAAGCCGCGTCGCTTCGTCGTCGACGAGCACTCGCTCGGCATTATAGTAAGAGTGAAGTTCGGCCGCTAAGTCCTTGAGATAGAAAGCGATGGCGTGTGGCGCCAGGTCGTCGACGGCGGCCTGCAGGGTCTCGGAAAAGGCGGCGATGCGCGCGCACAGCGCGAATTCGCGCGCGCTTGTCAGCGAGTCGAGCAGACTCGCCGACAGCTCGGGCGCACTGCCGCCGTCGACGATCGACCGCACGAGCGCCCCGGCGTCGCCACCCCATTGCGCGAGCACCGAGCAGATGCGCGCGTGCGCATACTGGATGTAATAGACGGGATTCTCGTCGGTGCGCGCGAGCGCGAGGTCGACGTCGAAGACGAACTCGCTGTCGGCCTTGCGCGAGATGAGGAAGAAGCGCACCGCATCGCGCCCGCGCTGCTCGTCGATGCGCACGCTGCCGTCGTCCTGCGCGACCTCGCCGGTCCACAGGATCAGGTCGCGCAGCGTGACGTACGAGCCCGCGCGCTTGGAGATCTTCACCTCCTCGCCGCCGCGCATCACGGTGACCATCTTGTGCAGCACGTAGTCGGGGTATCCGGCCGGGATGCCGATGTCGAGTGCCTGCAGCCCGGCGCGCACGCGCGCGATCGTCCCGTGATGATCGGATCCCTGCACGTTGATCGCACGCGCGAAACCGCGCTCCCACTTGCCCACGTGATAGGCGACGTCGGGCACGAAGTACGTATAGCCGCCGTCGGACTTGCGCATCACGCGGTCCTTGTCGTCGCCGAACGCGGTCGTGCGCAGCCACAGCGCGCCGCCGTCCTCGTAGGTGTGCCCCGCACGGCGCAGCGCGTCGACGGTGGCTTCGACACGGCCGTCGGCATAGAGCGACGACTCGAGGAAATAGCGGTCGAAGCGCACGCCGAAGGCGCGCAGGTCGATGTCCTGCTCGTGCCGCAGATAGGCAACCGCGAAGCGGCGGATCGCGCCGAGGTCGTCGGGGTCGCCAGCAGCCTGCACCGCTTCGACCTGCTCGGCGGCGACGCGCTTGCCCGCGAGATAGTCGGCAGCGATGTCGCGGATATACTCGCCGCGGTAGCCGTCGGCGGGGAAGCCCGGATCCTCGGGCTCGATGCCTCGTGCGCGCGCCTGCACCGAACGCGCGAGATTGTCGATCTGCGCGCCGGCATCGTTGTAGTAGAACTCGCGCGTCACCTGCCAGCCGTCGGCGGCGAGCAGCGCCGACAGCGCATCGCCCAGCGCCCCCTGGCGACCATGGCCGACGTGCAACGGGCCGGTCGGATTCGCGGAGACGAACTCGACGAGCACCTTCCGACCCTCACCGCGACTGCCTCGTCCGAAAGCGTCGCCGTCGACGATCGCACAAATGATCGCCGCACGTTTTGCATCCGCGCGCAGGCGCAGGTTCAGGAAACCGGGGCCGGCGATCTCGATCGACTCGATCAGCGCAGCGTCGGCGCCCCGCTCACGATCGAGCGCTTCGAGCGCGTCCTTCAGTTGCCCGGCAATCGCGCGCGGGTTCGACTTCAGCGGCCGCGCGAGCTGCAGCGCGAGGTTCGACGCGAGATCGCCGTGCTCGGGCTGCTTCGGCCGCTCGAGCTCGATCGTCGGCAATTCGATGTCGACACCGGCCTGCGCGGCGACCCGCTGCGCGGCGGTCCGCAGCGATCCGGAAATACGCAATTTCTGCTCGGGTAGCATGGGTCGCGATTGTACTGGCCGCGCCCCCTTCTCCCTTCTCTTCCTCTCACCCGATCGCCGACGTCGACTTCGCCTGCGTGCGCAGCACGTGCTTCTGGATCTTGCCGGTGGAGGTCTTCGGCACCGCGCCGAAGCGGATCTCGCGCGGAACCTTGTAGCGCGCAAGACGTGCGCGGCAGTGCTCGATCAGCTCGTCGGCCAGCGCCTTCTCCTCGGCTTCGCTCTTCGGCACACGATCGGCGCGCAACTCGACGAAGGCGAGCGGCGTCTCGCCCCATCGGTCGTCCGGTTTCGCGACGACCGCACACGCCAGCACCGCCGGATGCTTGTACAGCGCGTCCTCGACCTCGATCGAGCTGATGTTCTCGCCGCCCGAGATGATGATGTCCTTCGTGCGGTCCTTCAGCTTCACGTAGCCGTCGGGATAGACGACGCCGAGGTCACCGGTGCGGAACCAGCCACCGGCGAAGGCATCGGCACTCGCCTTCGGGTTCTTCAGGTAGCCCTTCATCACGATGTTGCCGCGGAACGCCACCTCGCCCATCGTCTCGGCATCGTGCGGCACCGGCTGCATCGTCTTCGGGTCGACGACGGTGAGTCCCTCCTGCACCTGGTAACGCGCACCCTGGCGCGCGTTGCGCTCGACGCGACCGGCGAGGTCGAGCTCGTTCCACGCCTCATGCTTCACGCATACCGACGCCGGTCCATAGACCTCGGTGAGACCGTAGACGTGCGTGACTTCCCAGCCCATGCGCTCCATGCCTTCGATCATCGACGCCGGAGGTGCAGCGCCGGCGACCATCGCGCGCACCGGCCAGTCGATGCCCTGCTTCCATTCGGCCGGCGCGTCGATCAGCGTGCTGTGCACGATCGGCGCACCGCAGTAGTGGGTGACGCGATGCTCGCGCACCAGATCGAGGATCGTCTTCGCCTCGACGCGCCGCAGGCAGACGTTCGTTCCGGCCACCGCCGGCACCGTCCATGGGAAGCACCAGCCGTTGCAGTGGAACATCGGCAGCGTCCACAGATAGACCGGATGGCGCGGCAGCGCCCACGCGAGCACGTTGCCGATCGCGTTCAGGTAGGCGCCGCGATGATGCACGACGACGCCTTTCGGATCGCCGGTCGTGCCCGACGTGTAGTTCAGCCCGATCGCGTCCCATTCATCCTCGGGCAGGCTGCCCGTGAAGGCGGCCTCGCCCGAGGCCAGCCACTGCTCGTAGTCGATCTCGCCGATGCGCTCGCCCGGGCCGTCGTAGACCGGATCGTCGACGTCGACGACGAAGGGCAGCCGATGCCCTTCGCCGGCGAGCAGATCGAGCGCCTGCCGCGCAAGCGGCGCGAACTCGCGATCGACGATGAACACCTTCGCGCCCGAATGTCGAAGCTGGAATGCGACCGTCGACGCATCGAGCCGCGTGTTGATCGTGTTCAGCACGGCACCCGTCAACGGCACGCCGAAATGAGCGTCGAGCATCGGCGGCGTGTTCGGCAGCAGCACCGACACCGTGTCGCCCGTGCCGATGTCGCGTGCAGCCAGCACCGATGCGAGGCGTTGCGCGCGCTCGATCATCTGCGACCAGGCCAGGCGCAGCGGGCCATGGATCACGGCGCAGCGATCCGGGAAGACGTCGGCGGCCCAGCGCACGAAGCTGATCGGCGTCAGCGGGACGTAGTTGGCGGGATTGCGGTCGAGGTTCTCGCGGTACGGATTCGGATGGGTGGGCATCGTCGCAACCTGTGGTCGTTCGCTTCGCCCGGGCGATGCATGCCCGGGGGTGTCGTCACGATTGTAGGCACTACCGGCCGCGCGCGCCGAAGTACACTCTGCGTGAACGTCACCGTGCGCCTCGACCGTCCGATCGGCCGAGGCGCGTTCGCAAAGGAGCCGCATGAACACCGGAAAGGTCGTCTTCGGTTTCTTCATCCTCCTGGCGGCGACGCTGAACTTCGGGTTCGTCGTGGGCGACATCGACGTCGCCGCACACCATCAGGTCAGCGAACTGTTCGCGGCGATCGTCGTGAACATCGTCGCGACGATCCTCAAGCTCGGCGACCGCACGCAGCTCGGCGCGATCCACCTCGCATCGAGCCTCGTCGCCGTCGTGCAGCTCGTCGTCGCCGCCGTCGTCTGGAGCTGGGGGACGCACGTGCAGGTCGGCCACGCCGAGTCGGAAGTCGTTGCGAGCGTCGTCTCGCTCGCCGCCGGCGCGCTGTTCGCCAACGTCGTCTCGGTGGTGCTGCTGATCACCGAGACACTGACCTTCCGGCGCTGAACGAGGCGCATCCCCGGGATGCGAGCGTGACCCCGCATGCGAGCGTGGTGCATCTGCTGCTCCGGCGGCTGCGCATGCCGCTGCTCGTCGTGCTCGCGGTGTTCGCGGTCTCGATCGTCGGCTTCACGCTCATCCCGGGCATCGACAGCGAGGGCCGTGCCGCGGCACCGCTGAGCTTCTTCCATGCGTTCTATTTCGTCACGTACACGGCGACGACGATCGGTTTCGGCGAGGTGCCGGTCGCATTTTCCGATGCGCAGCGGATGTGGGCCGCGTTCGTCATCTACCTGTCGGTCGTCGCCTGGACATACATGCTGCTCGCGGGGATCGCGGCAGTGCAGGATGCGGCCTTCCGGCGCGCGATCGCGGCGATCCGCTTCGAGCGCCGCGTGCGCCACATCGGCGAGCCGTTCCTGCTCGTGCTCGGCTGCGGTGACACCGGACTGCAGTTGACGCGCATCTTCGATCGCCTCGGCATGCGCTTCGTGGTCGTCGAGCTCGACGCGACACGGCTGCAGACGCTCGACCTGGAAGACTTCCGCAACGACGTGATCTCGATCCAGGACGATGCGAGCCGGCCGCCGGCGCTGGTGCGCGCCGGCGTGCGCCACCCCTTGTGCCGCGCGGTGCTCGCGTTGACCAACGACGACGCGACCAACCTCGCGGCGGTGATCACCGCATCGCTGCTGAATCCGCGCGCAACCCTGATCGCACGCTCGCATTCGGCGGAAACCACGGCGCTGATGCAGGCGTCGGGCAAGCCGCGCATCGTCGATCCCTTCGTTGCCTTCGCCGAGCAGCTGATGATGGCGTTGCGCGCGCCCGGTTGCCATCGGCTGTTCGACTGGCTCACGGCATTGCACGGCTCGCCGCTGGCGCGCGAGCTTGCTCCGCCCGAGGGCGCCTGGATCGTCTGCGGCTACGGACGATTCGGTCGCGCGGTTGCGCGTTGCCTGCGCGACCGGGACATCGAGGTCTGCGTCGTCGAGCCCACCGAAATCGGCGACGGCGAGAGGGGAATCGAGGTGATCGTCGGCGACGGTACCCGGCGAGACACGCTCGAGCGTGCCGGCGTCGCTTCGGCGGGCGCGATCGTCGTCGGCACGGCGAGCGACCTGCGCAACCTGGCCATCGCGCGGCTGGCGCAGTCGATCAACCCGAAGCTCTTCGTGGTGTTGCGACAGAACGAGGCGGACAACGCGATGCTGTTCGAGCATTTCGGTGCCGACCTCGTGATGCGACCGAGCGAGATCATCGCCGACGAATGCGTCGCGCTGCTCCGGTCGCCGCTGCTGCTGCGCTTCCTGCGCCACGTTCGCCGGCAGACCGACGGATGGGCCGACGGCGTCATCCACCGACTGCGCGACGCGAGCGGCAAGCGTTCGCCCGCAACCTGGGAACTGCGCATCGATCGCGCACAGGCGCCGGCAGTCTGCGAGCACGGGCTCGATGCCGCCGGCGCTCCGGACGCCGACACGAGCCGACGCGCGCTGCGACTCGGCGACCTGCTTCGCGATCCGCACGACCGCAACACGCGCATCGAGGCAACAGCGCTGCTCGCGCTGCGCGACGGCGACGAAACGCTGCTCCCGAACGACGACTGGACGCTGGCGGAAGGCGACGAACTGCTGCTCGCCGGCAGGGAAGCCGCGCGCCGCTTCCTGGCGATCGGCCTGCACGACCGCGGCGTGCTCGACTATCTCGTGACCGGCCGCGAACCGGGTCCGCAATGGCCCTGGCAACGCAGCGGCCGAACCGCCTGACTACCTCGCGAGCGTCCCGCGCATCGCGTCGAAGCCCTCGTCCAGATCGGCGATCAGGTCCGCCGGATCCTCGAGCCCGACGTGCAGACGCACCAGCGGCCCGCCCGTCCAGGGTTTCGCCGTGCGCATCCGGTCGATCCGTGCCGGGATGATCAGGCTCTCGAAGCCGCCCCACGAATAGCCGATCGCGAAATGCCGGCGCCCTTCGCAGAAAGCGGCGATCGCGGCCCTTTCGCGTTCGTCTGCGCGTCCCGCGTTCGTCGACCCGGACCTGTCCGCGAAAAGCGCAGCGTCCATCTCGAACGAGAACAACCCGCTCGCCCCCGAGAAGTCGCGCCGCCACAACGCATGCTGCGGATGCGAAGCCAGCGCCGGATACCGCACGCGCGCTACCTCCGTGCGCGCTTCGAGCCACTGCGTCACCTCGCGCGCGTTCGCTTCGTGCCGGCGCATCCGCACCTCGGCGCTGCGCAGGCCGCGCAGCACGAGCCACGCGTCGTCCGCACCCGCGCATTGGCCGAGCTGGCGCACGGCGCTCCACAGTTTCGGCCACAGCGACTCGCGCACGACGACCGCGCCCATCAGCACGTCAGAGTGCCCGCCCCAGTATTTCGTCAGCGCGATCACCGACGCGTCGACACCCCAGTCGAAGGGCCTCGCGAACGCGGGCGACGCCCAGGTATTGTCGATCATGGTCAGGATGCCGCGCTCGCGCGCGAGCGCGCAGATCGCCGGCACGTCCTGCACCTCGAAGGTGTAGCTGCCGGGGCTCTCGAGCCAGATCAGTTTCGTCTCGGGGCGCAGCAACGACTCGATCGCGGCGCCGATCGCCGGATCGTAGTAGGTCGTCCGGATGCCGAAGCGCGCAAGCAGGCCGTCGCAGAACACGCGGGTCGGGCCGTACGACGCATCGACGACGAGCACGTGGTCGCCGGGGGCGAGCACCGCCAGCAGCGCGGTCGTGATCGCCGCGAGCCCGGAAGGCATCAGGCTCGCGCGCACGTCATGACCGGCGCCCTCGACTTCGCACAGCGCGCGCATCAAGGCGATCGTCGTCGGCGTGCCGACCGTTCCGTAGGTCGTCGCGCCCTCGTTGCCGGCGAGCACGGCCGCGCTCGCCGCATCGGTGGCGGCGAGCGACTCGAACAGCACGGTCGACGCGCGGTGCACGGCGACGTTGGCGGCGGTGAAGCCGGGATCGCCATCGCGGCCGGCTTCGGCCAGTCGCGTCGCAGGTCGGTGTTCGGGCATGGCAGCGGCGAGGAGTGTTTCGCCCGATTGTAGGGCCGGGCCCCGCGCGCGGGCGCGCGACGACACGCTCAGCGCGTGCGCTCTACCACTACCGGAATCTGCGCCACTGTCGGCGACGCCGCCTGCTCGACCACGCGGCGCACGACATCCGAACACGGCGCCTCGAAGCCCATCCCGCGCGCGAGCGCCCATTCCCGCCGCTTCGCCTGCACCAGATGGCGCAACTTCACGTGGCCGTATCCGCGGATCGCATCGGGCACCTCGGCCAGCGCGCAGGCGGCGTCGAGCGAATCGGCATCGAGCCGCTCAAGCAGCGCGTTCACCAGCGACGCGTAGTCGTGCGCGAGCGCCCGCTCGATGCGCCGCTCCGTGGTGTAGCCGAAGACATCGAGCGGCGTGCCGCGCAGCCCGCGCATCGCGGCGAGCGTGCGGAACACCGGGAACACCCACGGGCCGAAGCGCATCTTGCGCGGCAACCCGTCGGGTCCGCGGCGCGCGAGCAGCGGCGGCGCGAGCTGGACGCTCAATGAGTAGTCGCCTTCGAACTGCTGCTCGATCGAGCGCCGGAACTCGTCGGTGGAGTACAGGCGCGCGACTTCGTACTCGTCCTTGTAGGCGAGCAGCTTCGCGTAGTTGCGCGCCACCGTGGCCGCCAGCTCGAGCGGCTCGCCGTCGGTGCGCAATGTGCGCTCGGCCTGCGCCACCCGGTCGACCAATGCACGCAGCGGCGCGGCGTAGCGCGCGTTCTGGTACGTCGCGAGCTGCTTCTCGAGCCGGTCGACGAGTGCCGGCAGCGACTCGTCGTTCGTCGCAGCCGGCGCGACGCGCGGCGCAAGCAACGCATCGAGCGCACCGGCATCGTGCGCCGCCAGCCGCCCGAGGCGAAACGCCGTGCGGTTCGCTTCGATCGCCACGCCATTGAGCTCGATCGCCCGCTCGATCGCGGCGCCCGAAACCGGAACGAGCCCACGCTGCCACGCGTAGCCGAGCAGCACGATGTTGGCGCCGATGCTGTCGCCCATCGCGCGCAGCGCGAGCGCGTGCGCATCGAACACGTCGACGAAATCCTCGCCCGCGGCCGCCGTGAGCTTCTCGAGCACCGCCTCGACCGGAACCCTCGCGTCCGGATGGGTGACCTGCATCGCCATCGGCAGCACGTGCCGGTTGGCGACGATGCGCGTGCGCCCGTGGCTCACCGACTGCAACGCATCGTCGCTCGCGGCGACGACCGGGTCGCAGGCGAGCAGCGCGTCGGCCTGCTGCGTATCGATGCGCACCTGGTTCAGTGCATCGGCGTCGACGGCGAGCCGCACGTGCGACAGCACGCTTCCGCCTTTCTGCGCGAAGCCCATGAAGTCGAGCACCGATGCGTGCCGGCCCTCGAGGTGCGCCGCCATCGCGATGACGGCACCCACCGTCACGACACCGGTGCCGCCGACGCCGGTGACGAGCAGGTCGCAGGGCCCGCTCCAGCTCGCGGGAGCAGCGTCGGGCATCCGTGCGACGAGCGCATCGAAGCGCCCGCGGTCGAGCGACGAGGTGCCGCGCCGCGGCTGCCCTCCCTCCACTGAAACGAAGCTCGGGCAGAAGCCGTCCGCGCAGCGGTAGTCCTTGTTGCAGCTTGCCTGGTCGATGCGTCGCTTGCGCCCGGAAGGTGTGTCGACCGGAACCACCGACAGGCAGTTCGATTTCACGCTGCAGTCGCCGCAGCCCTCGCAGACCGCCTCGTTGATCACGACGCGGCGCGGCGGGTCGGGATACTCGTTGCGCTTGCGCCGGCGCCGCTTCTCGGCGGCGCAGGTCTGGTCGTAGACGAGCGCGGTGACGCCCGGCGTCTCGCGCAGCTCGCGCTGTACCGCATCCAGCGCGTCGCGCCGATGGAAGGTGGTGCCGGGCGGAAACGCCGCAGCGTTGTTTCGGTGCGGCTCTGGATCGTCGGAGACGAGCGCGATGCGCTCGATGCCCTCGGCGCGCACCTGGCGGGCGATCGACGCGGCGTTCACCGTGCCGTCGGGATGCTGGCCGCCGGTCATCGCCACCGCGTCGTTGTGCAGGATCTTGTAGGTGACGTTGGCGCCCGCTGCAATGGCCTGGCGGATCGCGAGCGAGCCCGAATGGAAATAGGTTCCGTCGCCGAGGTTCTGGAAGACGTGCGGTGAGCGCGTGAACGCGCCATGCGCGATCCAGTTCACGCCCTCGCCGCCCATCTGCAGCAGCCCGCTCGTGTCGCGGTTCATCCACATCGCCATCCCGTGGCAGCCGATGCCCGACTGCGCACGCGAGCCCTCGGGCACGCGCGTGGACGTGTTGTGCGGGCACCCGGAGCAGAAGAAGGGAATGCGGCGCAGTGCGTCGGCCGCGTTCGACGGCAGCCGGGGGCGAACGAACTCCTCGACGCGATCGCGCCGGTCGAGCGACGGGCAATGACGCGCAAGCCACTGCGTGAGCAGCGGCAGCACGCGCGACGGGCGCAGCTCGCCGAGTTCGGGCACCAGCAGCGCCCCGTCGGCAGTGCGCTTGCCGATGATCACCGGCCGCGCATCCGCCGGTGCGTTGTACAGCAACTGCTGCAGCTGCTGCTCGACGACCGGCCCCTTCTCCTCGACGACGAGAACCTCGTCGAGCCCGCGCGCGAAGGCGAGCGCGCGCGTAGGCTCGATCGGGTATGCGAGCCCGATCTTGTAGACGCGCACGCCGGCCTGCGCAAGCTCGTCGAGCGTCACGTCGATGCGTCGCAGCGCCTCGAGCAGGTCGCGATGCGCCTTGCCGCAGGTGACGATGCCGACCCGCGCGTTCGGCGCATCGGCGACGATGCGGTCGATCGAGCGCAGTCGCGCGAACGCGCGCACCGCATCGAGGCGCGCCGCCATCCGCGACTCGATCACCAGGCTCGGAATGTCGTCGGGACGCAGGTGCAGGCTGCCGAGCGAAGGGTCGGCGACGAAGAAGTCGTCCGCCACCGGCGCCGGCACGCCGTCGACGATTGCATCGAGGTCGACGCTCGAGGCGCTCTCGACGACCTCGGAGATCGCCTTCATCCCGACCCACGCACCCGACGCGCGCGACAGCGCCCAGCCGTACAGCCCGAACTCGATCAGCTCGGCGACGCTCGCCGGACTGAGCACCGGCATGCGCCACGAGATCATTGCGAAATCGCTCTGGTGCGAGAACGCCGACGACACGCAGCCGTGGTCGTCGCCGGCCACGACCAGGGCGCCGCCATGCGGCGAGGCACCGCGTGCGTTGCCGTGCTTGAGCGCGTCGCCGGCGCGGTCGACCCCGGGCCCCTTGCCGTACCAGAGCCCGAACACGGCATCGACCGTGCGTTGCGGATCGCTCTCGACCTCCTGCGAGCCGAGCACCGCGGTCGCGGCGAGCTCTTCGTTCACCGCCGCCAGGAAACGGATGCGCGCGGCGTCGAGCGGCTCGCGGTGCTTCCACAACTGCTGGTCGTAGGCGCCGAGCGGCGAGCCGCGATAGCCGCTGATGAAGCCGGCCGTGTCGAGTCCGCGCTCGCTGTCGAGCGCGCGCTGCATCAAGGGCAGGCGCACGAGCGCCTGCGTACCGGTGACGAAGACCCGCCCCGACGTGGCGCAGACCGCATCGGAGAGGCGGTAGTCGGTGAGCGCGGATCGCACCGCGCCGGCGAGGTCGGGTGCGTTCATATCGAAAGGGGCCGCGAGGCCGCACGAGAGCGTCGTTCCGTGCAATGCTATGCGCAAATCGATACACGTTTCACGCGTATGACGAGCCGAAAGGCGCACACCTGCGCACGAATCGTGCATCGACGTCACATGACCCGAGAGAATCGATGATCACGCTCGACCGCACCGACTTCCTGCTGCTCGCCGCACTCCAGCGCGACGGCCGCGCAACCAACCCCGCGCTGGGCGAGCGCATCCATCTGTCGGCCTCGCAGGTCAGCCGGCGCGTCCAGCGACTCGAGGACGCCGGTTTCATCGATCGCTACGTCACACTGCTCCGGCCGGCGCAGCTCGGATTGACGGTGATCGCATACACACGCGTATCGCTCGAGCGTCACGGCGAGGCCGAGAACGAGGACTTCAACCGCGCGATCCAGCTGCTGCCCGATGTGCTCGAGTGCTACGCGGTGACGGGCCCCTACGACTATCTGCTGCGTATCGCCTCGGCCGATCTCGCTTCGTTCTCGCAGTTCATGCTGCACAAGCTGATGCGCGTGCCCGGCGTGCGGGGCGTCGAGTCGAGCGTCGTGCTGCAGGAGATCAAGCGCACCACCGAGTTGCCGCTCGATCACGCGCAGGCGATGCGCGCAGCCGGCTGAGCGACACGCAGCGGGCGCCGACGAATCGATCGCTACCGTCCCGCCCGCGGCGCCCGCGCGCTCGCGGGTCCGCGGCGCCCGCGCTATCCCCTGCCGTCCCCGGCGCCCGCACGCGCGAGCAGCTCCTGCAGCCGCTCGACGTTCACCGGCTTCGTGAGGTGCGCCTCGAAGCCCGCCTCGAGCGTTATGCGTCGATCGCTCGCCTGTCCGTAGCCGGTCATTGCGGCGACGTACAGCGGCCCGGTCGACTGCTCGCGCAGTCGGCGCAGCACGCTGAATCCGTCGCCGTCGGGCATGTTGAGATCGAGCAGGACGACGTGCGGGCGAAAGCTCTCTGCCGTTCGCACGCCTTGCTCCGCGCCGTAGGCGCCGCGCGCGTCATGCCCGAGCAGCTGCAGCACCTGCACCATCGTGTCGGCCGAGTCGCGGTTGTCGTCGATGACGAGGACCCGGCTCGACACCGGCTCCGCCGCCGATGCGGCCGACGCGCCCGCGGGGGATGGCCGCGACGGCGCGGAAGCCGACTCGTCGAGCGGCAACGTGATCGTGAACGTGCTGCCGCGCCCGCGCCCGGCGCTGGCGGCCGTCAGCGAACCGCCGTGCTGCTCGACAAGCGTTCGTGCAAGGCTCAGTCCGATCCCGAGCCCACCGTCGTGCGAGCGCGCCGCAGCGTCCTCCTGCACGAACAGCTCGAAGACGTGCTCGAGCGCGTGCTCCGGAATGCCGCAGCCCGTATCCGAGATTGTCGTAACGCTGTGCCCTCCTTCGACGCGCAGCTCGACACGGATGTCGCCGCCATCCGGCGTGTAGCGCACTGCGTTGTGCAGCAGGTTCTGCAGCGACTGCGCCAGTCGCGTCGGATCGCCGACGGTCGGCAGCGGATCGGGCGGCAGCGAAAGCGAGAGCCGATGATCACGCTCGTGCGCAAGCGAGCGGATCGACGCGACGCTCGACTCCACGACCTCGCGATAGTCGAGCCGACTGCGATCGAGCCGGATCTTGCCGGTGGCGATCCGACCGACGTCGAGCAGGTCGTCGACGAGATGCGTGAGCTGGCCGAGCTGCCGGTCGAGAACCTGCCGGACCGGCACGAGCTGCGACGGGAACGACGCGTCGACATGGAGCACGCTCACCGCATTGCGTATCGGCGCGAGCGGGTTGCGCAGCTCGTGCCCGAGCATCGCGAGGAACTCGCTCATTCGCCGATTCGACTGCTCGAACTCGAGCAGCCGCTGCGGGTCGGTCAGGTCGCGCACGATCTGCGCATAACCGCGCAGGCCACCCAATCGATCGAACACCGGCGTGAGCACCGAGTCGGCCCAGAACATCGTCCGGTCCTTGCGCAGATACCAGCGCTCGCGCTCCCAGCGCCCCTGCTCGAGCGCGCGCGAGAGGTCGCGCGCGGGCAGTCCGGCGGCGATCTCGCCCGGCAGGTAGAACATGGCGAAGTCGCGGTCGAGCACCTCGCTGCTGCCGAAGCCGGTGAGCGTGCTCGCGCCCTCGTTCCAGGTGCGCACACGCCCCTCGGCATCGACGAGGAAGATCGCGTAATCCTTCACCGCGTCGACGAGCAGCCGGATCTGCTCCTCGCGCCGTCGCAACTCCTCCTCGTGGTTGCGACGCTCGGTGAGGTCGCGCGTGACCTTCGCGAAGCCGACCCGCTGGCCGCGCGCGTCGCGCAGCGACGTGATGATCACGCTGGCCCAGAAACGGCTGCCGTCCTTGCGGATCCGCCAGCCTTCGTCCTCGAAGCGCCCGTGCTCGACGGCGGCGCGCAACTCCTGCCTCGGCCAGCCGGCACGAACCGCTTCCACCGGATAGAAAGTCTCGAACGAGCGACCGATGATCTCGCTCGCCTCGTAACCCTTGATCCGCTGCGCGCCGACGTTCCAGGTGAGAACGAGGCCGTTCACGTCGAGCAGGAAGATCGCGTAGTCCTGCACGCTGTCGACGAGCAGGCGAAACGGATCCCCCCCGAGGGCGGCAATCGGGTCCGGAAGGGGCTGCCTGCGCGAGGCAGCGGCGTTGCGTTCTGTCATGGAAAGAAGCTCGCAGCCAGCGTAGCAAGAGGCCGGACCCCATACGCAAGAACGAACGCACGCCGAACGGGAATCCGGGGGCGGGAACGACCGGTTCAGCGCCCCTCGAAGGCCGGTCGGCGCTTCCCGAGGAAGGCGTCGACGCCCTCCCGGAAATCAGCGGTGGCGGCGCACTCGGCGAATCCCGCCGCCTCGGCCTCCAGCTGCTCGTCGAAGGAGGCGCTCGACGAAGCGCGGACCAGTCTTCGCAGGCTCCCGTAGGCCCGGGTCGGGCCGGCGGCGAGACGTTCGACGAGCCTGCGCGTCGCGCTCTCGAGCTCGGCCGCCGGCACCACGCGATTGCACAGTCCCAGACGCAATGCGTCGGCGGCATCGACCGCGTCGCTCAGCAGCATCAGCTCCATCGCGCGATGCAGTCCGACGATGCGCGGCAGCGACCACGACGTGGAGCAGTCGCAGCTCGCGCCGATCAGCGGGTAGGCAACGGTGAAGCGCGTGCCCTCGGCGGCGACGATCAGGTCCGCGGCGCCCAGCACGAGCCCCAGCCCGCCGCCCGCGACCGCGCCCTGCACGCTCGCCACGACAGGCGCATCGATCGCTGCCAGCAGGCGCATGCCGCCGTGGATCCCGACGATCAGCCGTCCCGACACCGCTACCGGGTCTGCCTTCATCACGGCGAGATCGCCACCCGCCACGAAGGCGCGACCCTCGCCCGACAGCCAGACGGCGCGCACCCCCTCATCGGCCGCGATGTCCTCGCAGGCGCGCAGGAAGGCGTCGGCCATCGGCACGTCGAAGGCATTGAGCGCCTGCGGTCGGTTGAGCCGGATATGCGCGATCGCGCCGTCGCGCCAGTGCTGCACCGGGGCGTCGGCAGCTTTCTCGGGATAGGGCATCGTCGTTCTCCTTTGAAGGCTGCAATGGTAGGTCAGCCGGCGCCGCGCTTCGCGTGCTCGAGCGTGTGGAGGATCCCCTGCTCGTACGAGGTCGGCGTCACCCCGAAGCTTTTCTCGAATGCGCTCGAGTCGAAGACGTAGTCCTGGGTGTTCTGGTAGCCGAGCTCGATCGTCTCGCGCGCGACGGGCATGAACACGCCACCGCGGGAGTCTGGATATGGCAAAGGGGCCGAATGGCGCGCCCGGCTGGGATCGAACCAGCGACCCCTGGCTTCGGAGGCCAGTACTCTATCCGCTGAGCTACGGGCGCGAGCCCGCGATTGTATCGCGCCGCTCTCCGGTACGCGGCTCGGTGACGCGTCCGGTATCCTTTCCGGCATCCCGATGCGCACCCTCTCGCCCCAGCAGGCGCTGCTCCTTTCGATCCTCGCCGCGCTCGCCACCATCAGCCTGAAGTCCGGCGCGTGGTGGCTGACCGGCTCGGTGGGCTACCTCTCCGACGCGGTCGAATCGATCGTCAACCTGATCGGCGCCACCTTTGCGCTCGCGATGGTCTCGTATGCGCGAATACCGGCCGACGAAGACCATCCATTCGGGCACGGCAAGGCCGAGTATTTCTCCGCGGCGCTCGAGGGCGTGATGATCTTCATCGCCGCGCTCGTCATCCTCGTGTTCGCCGTCGACCGACTGCTCCATCCGAAGCCGCTCGGCCATCTCGGCGTCGGCACCGCGCTGTCGGTCGTGGCGAGCGTCATCAACTTCGCCGTCGCGCGCGTGCTGCTGCGCGTCGGTCGCGAGCACCGCTCGCTCGCACTGGAAGCCGATTCCCGGCACCTGATGACCGACGTCTGGACGACCGCCGGCGTGATCGTCGGCGTCGGTCTCGCCAGTTTCACCGGCCAGGGATGGATCGATCCGCTCGTCGCCATCGCGGTTGCCGTCAACATCCTGCGCGAGGGTTGGCTGCTGGTGCGGCGTTCGGTCGGCGGGCTGATGGACCGCGCGCAGGACGAGGAAGACATTGCACGGATCGAGGCGGTGCTGCGCGAGCTCGCGCCGCCGGAATGCCGCTTCGCGAAGCTGAAGACGCGGGACTCGGGGCCGCTGCGCTTCGCACAGGTCGACCTGCTGGTGCCGGGCTCGTGGAGCGTGACGCGAGCGCACGCACTCGCCGACGAGATCGAGGAAGCGGTGAAGTCCCGTACGAACACCCGACTCACGACGCACGTGGAGCCGATCGAGGAAACGCTCGCCGATCGAGAGCCGGAAACGCCGTCGCGCGCCTGAACGGACCAGCTGGCCAATTGCGCCCTCGCGCGCCTGACCGGGCGGGCGCGCATTCGCGTCACTGCAGCCGCTTCACTGCGCCCGCTTCACTCACTCGGCCCACATCACCCGCTGCACCGACGCCGGCAGCACCGACAGGCGGCTCTGCACGTCGGCCGTGCCGCCCATCGCCGTTTCGGCCGCGATCCGTGCAGCATCGAGTTGTGCCTCGGAGCGCACCGCGCCCCAGAGATAGGCAGTGCCGTCGGTGACGACGACGTTGACGAACGCGGTATCGATGCCCGCACGGCGCATCTCGTCCTCGATGCGCGTCTTCAGCGAAAGGTCGCTCGGAGCGCCTGCGGCGTCGATGGGCGAAGCCCGCCCGGGGCCCGACGCGAGCGCCTGCAGCAGGTTGGCGCGACTGACGATGCCGACGACCTCGGTGCCGCGCACGACCGGCACGCGCTTGATCCGTCGCCGCTCGAGCAGCTCCGCGATCTCGGCGACCGGCGTGTCTTCGCGCACGGTGGCCACCTCGCGCGACATCACGTCGCGAACGCGCCGCCCGTACGTTTTCGCGTACTCGCGCACCTGGTCCTCGCTGTCGCCGAAGAGTCGCAGCCACCACGACGGCGTGCGCTCGGTGCCGCTCTCGACCCTTCGGACGAGATCCCCCTCGCTGACGATGCCGAGCAGCCGTCCATTGGCATCGAGCACCGGCACGCCGCTGATTCCCTTGCTCAGCAGCAGGCGTGCGACGTCGGCAACCGACGCGTCCTCGGTTACGGAGATCACTGGGGTCGACATCACGTCTCGGGCTTGCATGAGGGGACCTCGTCGGTTGGGATGGGTAGTCGCCATCGTAGCGCTCGGACAGCCGTTCGCACGACAGCGTCCGGTGGATCAGTGCCGATGCGCAGCGCCGGCACCGTGCGAATGCGCCGACCCGGAAGCTTCCGCCGCCACGGGCGTATGAAAGCGCCTCAACCGCCCTGCATCGCGCGCTCACGCGCCTGGTGGCGACGCTGCACGTCCTCGGGCCAGGTCGAGCGGATGTACGCGAGCACCGCACGGATCTCGCCGTCGGAGAGCGCCCCGCCGAAGGCCGGCATGTCGCTCTGGTAGCCGGGCGGCGCGTATGGCTCGACGCCGTCCTTGACGATGCCGAACAGCTGCTCCGACGGGTGGTGCCAGGTATGGCCGCTCGGATCATGCGGTGGTGCGGGCATCCGCCCCGACGGCAGGCGCCTCGTCCAGTCGGGCTGGCCTTCCAGATTCGCCCCGTGGCAACTCGCGCAGTATCGATCGTAGATCTCGCGCCCCTGCGCGAGAACGGCTCGATCATCGGTCGCGATCCAGTTCGCCGGCGTCGCGCCGCGCAGCTGCTGCCAGCCCAGCACGCCGATCACTGCGAGCAGGATCAGCGCGAGCAACGCCCAGGCCCATCGCGTCATTCACGACTCCTTACAATGCGTTCGCCTCGCGGCCTCAGCTTCGCGAGCCGCGCAACCTTAACGCATTCGAGACGACGGATACCGAGCTCAGGCTCATCGCCAGCGCCGCGATCATCGGCGACAACGTCAGCCCAAACACCGGGTACAGCACGCCAGCGGCGATCGGTACGCCGAGCGCGTTGCAGACGAGCGCGAAACCGAGGTTCTGCCGCATTCGCGACTGTCTGACGATCGCCGTGAGCGGAAGCGTCCACCAGAAGCGGCGGCGGAAATCGACGGCTCGGGGTTCTCGTCGTCCTCGAGCCCGGGCAGCAGCGGCTCGAGCGCCATGCCGCAGATCGGGCAGTTGCCCGGTGCATCGCGGCGGATCTCCGGGTGCATCGCGGCGGATCTCCGGGTGCATCGGGCAGGTGTAGGTCGTTGTGCCCGCGGTCGGATCACCGGCCATGACTCACTCCGTTTCGGATGATTTTCCCAGGCGCTGCGGATGAGGCATCGAGCTGGATGTGCGCGCTACACTGCATCGCTCACCGTCGGAGTTCGCCATGTCGAATCTGGTCGAGGAACTTTCAGCCCAGGCAAAGCGCCTGCCGCGCAAGGACCGTGCCCGTCTCGCAGAAGAACTGCTTGATTCTCTTCGCGAAGTCGCAGATCCAGATGCCGAAGCGGCATGGAAACGGGAGATCGAGCGTCGCGTTGCGGAGATCGACTCGGGCGCGGTCGATCTCATCCCTGCAGAAGAGGTCCGTGCAGAAGCCCTCCGCTTGATCCGAAGGTGAGAACCATCCGGTATCACCCGCAGGCCCGAATCGAAGTCCTGCAGAAGATCCGGTACTACGCGTCGAATCGTGCCGCTACGGCAGCGAGCGCCGCTGCTCGGTGTCTCGTCGCTCTTTCTTGGAGTTCGTTTCGCTGCGAAACACAGCATTGATGACTGGACGGCGCTCTCCGTAGCGGAAAATGCTGTGTTTTGCAGCGATTTCATGCGCGGCACCGAACACCGGGCACCCGGCACCCGGCACCCGGCACCCTGCACCCTGCACCCTGCACCCGAGGGTCAGGAAATCACGATCTGCACCGGGGTGGCGTTGCGGAACAGATCGAGGACGGGGCAATGCGCATCGACCACCTGTTTCAGTCGCGCCAGCTCGTCGTCGGATGCGGTGCTGTCGAAGCTCACGGAGCCAGTGATCCGCTGAAATCCCGGACGAACGCCGCGGGCAGCGCCGAAGAAGCCGCGCAGATCGAGCTCACCTTCGAGCTTGACGGAAACGTCGTTCAAGGGAATGCCGAGCGCGTCGGCATGCAACCGATAAGTGATCTCCTGGCAGGTCGCGAGCGCCGCCAAAGCGTACTCCGCGGGATTCGGCGCCTTGTCCTTGCCGCCGAGCGCGGGCGGCTCATCGACTTCGACGGAGAAACCCCGGATGCTCACGGCCCGATGCAGGCCCTCCTTCCCTTCGCTGGACACGGAGAACTGCGCGGAAGTATCTGCGCCTTCGCTGGCGAGCGCGGCGCGGGTATCGGTGAAAAGTTTCGCAAAAGCAGCCATTCGGTTTTCCTTTCTCGAGTGGGAAATCGACGGGAGCCGACCGCGCTCGACGTCGCGATCGCGCTCGGTTCCCGGATGGCGGCCGATTCTAGGGACGCTGCGTTGCTTGCCCAACGAGTGCACGACTTTCGATTGAGCATATTCGGTTCGGCTCTATCGCCGAACGAGCGCGAAGAGCCCTCGCGCTAACCGATCGCAGCGAGCGCCGCCTCGAGATCCCCCCTCAGATCGCTGACATCCTCGATCCCTACCGACAGCCGCACCAATGAGTCGCCGATCCCGATGCGCGCGCGCTGCTCGGCGGGAATCGTCGCGTGCGTCATGATCGCCGGGTGCTCGATCAGGCTCTCGACGCCGCCCAGGCTCTCGGCGAGCGTGAAGATCGAGCACGCCTCGAGGAAACAGCGCGTGCCCGCGAGATCGGTGTCGAGATCGATCGACACCATGCCGCCGAAGCCGCGCATCTGCTTTCGCGCGAGCGCGTGCTGCGTATGTGAAGCGAGCCCGGGATAGCGCACCCGGCGCACGCCCGGCTGCCGCTCGAGCCAGCCGGAGAGCTCGAGCGCGTTCTCGCAGTGACGCTGCATCCGCACGTCGAGCGTCTTCAGGCCGCGCAACGCGAGAAAGCTGTCGAAGGGTCCGGCGATCGCACCTACGGCGTTCTGCAGGAAGCCGAGACGCTCGGCGTTCTCCGCATTGCGCGCATCGCCGGAAACGATCGCGACGCCGCCGATGATGTCCGAGTGACCGTTCAGGTACTTGGTCGTCGAGTGCACGACGATATCGAAGCCGAGCTCGATCGGGCGCTGCACCCAGGGTGTGGCGAAGGTGTTGTCGGCCACGCTGATCACGCCGTGTCGTCGCGCGATCGACGCGAGCGCCTCGAGATCGACCAGCCGCAGCAGCGGATTGGTCGGCGACTCGACGAGCAGCATGCGCGTCTCGGGCCGGATCGCAGACTCGAGCGCCTGCGGATCGGACAGGTCGACGTAGCTCACCGACAACCCCGCGCTCTTCGTGCGCACGCGCTCGAGCAGGCGATAGGTTCCGCCGTAGAGATCGTCGCCGGCGACGATGTGCGCGCCGGCGTCGAGCAGCTCGAGCACGGTGGCAATCGCCGCGAGTCCCGACGCGAACGCGAATGCGCGGCCGCCGCTCTCGAGGTCGGCGATGCAGCGTTCGAGCGCGAAGCGCGTCGGATTGTGCGAACGGCCGTAGTCGAGGCCCTTGTGCACGCCGGGGCTCGACTGCACGTAGGTCGAGTTCGCGTAGATCGGCGGCATGACGGCGCCGGTCGACGGATCGGGCGACTGCCCTGCATGGATCACGCGCGTGCCGAAGCCGTGACGCGCGGAAGTGTCGTTGTCGCTCACGAGGAAACCCTGCGCAGATGATTAAGAAGATCGAAGCGAGTGACGAGGCCGTGGAAACGCCCTTCGTCGGCGATGATCGCGACCAGGCCGCGATCGAGCACGGCGCGCAACTGCGCCAGGCTCGCGCCGGGCGGCAGCGTTTCGGGCGCCTGCGTCATCGCCGTGTCGACCGTCGCATCGAAACGCGCCGGGTCGTCGAGCGCGTGCATCAGCACGTCCGACTCGTCGACGATGCCGACGATGCGTCCTTCGTCGAGCACGGGCAGCTGGGACACATCTGCCGAGCGCATGCGCTGGAACACCGTGCGCAGCGTGTCGCTGGGCTGCGCCTGGATCACGCTGCCTTCGGTGTAGCGACGTCCGATCACGTCGCGCAGGTCGCCGAAGCGCTCGCGCGCGAGCAGCCCCTGGTCGATCATCCAGTTGTCGTTATAGACCTTCGACAGATAGCGCGTGCCGGTGTCGCAGACGAGGGAAACGATGCGTTTCGGCGTCGTCTGCTCGCGGCACCAGCGCAGCGCGGCGGCGAGCAGCGTTCCGGTGGACGAGCCGCCGAGCACGCCCTCGGCGCGCAGCAGCTCGCGCGCTGCACCGAAGCTCTCCTCGTCGGGGATCGAGTACGCGCTGCGCACGAGCGAGAAATCGGCGATCGTCGGAACGAAGTCCTCGCCGATTCCTTCCACCGCCCAGGAACCCGCCTCGCCGATCTTGCCGGTTCGCACGTAGTCGACGAGCACCGAGCCCTGCGGATCGGCGAGCACGAACTCGACCTCGGGCGCGACCTCGCGAAAGAACGCGGTGAGTCCGCCGAGCGTGCCGCCGGAACCCACGCCGCAGACGATCGCGTCGATCGCGTGTCCGCTCTGCGCCCACAGCTCGGGCGCCGTCGACCAGCGATGCGCAGCGGCGTTGTCGGGGTTGTTGAACTGGTCGACGAAGAATGCGCCGGGCGTCTCGCGCGCAAGGCGCGCGGCGACATCCTGATAATAGTCGGGATGACCGCGCACGACGTCGGAGCGCGTCAGGTGCACCTCGGCGCCGAGCGCCTTCAGGTGCAGCACCTTCTCGCTCGACATCTTGTCGGGCACGACGAGCACGACGCGGTAGCCCTTCGCGCGTGCGACGAGCGCGAGCCCCAGGCCGGTGTTCCCGGCGGTGGCTTCGACGATCGTGCCGCCGGGCTGCAGCTTGCCGCTGCGCTCGGCGGCTTCGATCATCCACAGCCCGACGCGGTCCTTGATCGAGCCGCCCGGATTCTGCGACTCGAGTTTCAGGAACAGCCGGCACGGCCCGGTATCGAGCCGCGTGACTTCCAGCAGCGGCGTGTTGCCGATCAGGTCGAGCACGCCAGGTCGAGAAGCGGTCTTCATGGCGGCCATCATCGCAGGTTCCATCCCGGGCTCAACCACTTCACTTCCCTCGCTACCGAATGCCGACACGACGCTGCTGCGAACGCACGTACGCCGTGATGTGCGCGACGTCGTCGGCGCTCACTCCGGGCACCGGCTTCATGTCGCCGAACTTCCAGTGATGCGCTCGAACGCCGTTACGCACGGCGAGCTGGAACGATGCGTCGCCGTGATGCGAGGGCTCGTAGATCCGGTGCAGGAACGGCGGCCCCTGCTCCGTTCCCTTCAGGTCGACGCCGTGGCAACTCGCGCACCGCTCGTCGTACAGCACTTCTCCACGAGCGGCATTCGGCATGAGCCCCGGGCTCGGCTGCGGAGCCTGCAGCGGCTGCGCCGGGAGCCACGCGGGAAGGAGCAGCATCGTAAAGAGCAGCGCCGGCCTCATTCCGCGAGATCCTTCTTTTTCGCATCGAACTCCTGCTTGTCGATTTCGCCGCGCGCGTAGCGCTTCTTCAGGATGTCGAGTGCGGTCTCGGTTGCGTCCCGACCGCCGTTTGCCGAGCGCGTCTCGCGCGACACGAGCCGCACGAGCACGACGATGCCTAGGCCCAGGAATACGAGCCACAGCAGCGCATGCACGAGGCCCATGCCCCACCACCAACCGCCGAAACCGTCATACATCATCGAGAAATCCCCGAAGCGAAGGTAGCCCGAGCATACGTGCACCAGCCGGCCCGGGGATGATCGGGACGATCACGAATCGGTCATGCTTGCGCCGACGCGATGCGCAGGACCTTCCGAGCACGTTCATGGCACAGGCTCCGGGCGCAGGCGCCTGCAAGCCGGGCGCCCGGGCCAAACGCGAAAACGCGACGGCTATAATCCAAGGCTTTGACCTCCCCGGGGCGCAAGGCATGAGCGACGAGCATCAGTCCTTCATCAAGAGTCCGCGTCAGTTGATCGTCGTCATCGTGCTCGCGTTCATCGTTCCGATCGTCGTCATCTCGCTGATCGCCACCTTCGTGCAGACGACGACGCGCAGCGGCACGGGTGCCGACGCGATGACGCCCGAGGCGATCGCCGATCGGCTGCAGCCGATCGGGCGGCTTGAGGTAATGGATGCGAGCGCGCCGACCGAGCTGCGCAGCGGCGAGGAGGTCTACAAGGCCGTCTGCACCGCGTGTCACGACACCGGCGTGGCGGGCGCACCGAAGATCGGCGACAAGGCGGCCTGGGCGCCGCGCATCAAGAGCGGGCTCGATGCGCTCGTCGAATCGTCGCTGAAGGGCAAGGGCGCGATGCCCCCGCAGGGGGGCGGCCAGTTCAACGACACCGAGATTGCGCGCGCAGTCGTGTATCTCGCGAACCAGGGCGGAGCGAAGTTCGAGGAGCCGCAGGCGGCGGAATCGGCAGACGCTGCCGAAGCGCCGGCCGCGAGCGAAGCCGCGGCGCCTGCCGCCGCTGCAGCACCCGCTGACGCGCAACCGGCCGCTGCGGCACCCGCGCCCGCTCCGGCACAAGCCGCACCCGCTGCGGCCGCGCCGGCAGCCGACGCGAAGTCCGCCGAGGCCGCCGCTCCGGCCGCGGCACCTGCTGCCGCCGAAGCCTCGACGACACAGGCGAGCGCCGCCGACCTCGCTGCCGGCGAGAAGGTCTACAAGAGCACGTGCGGGGTCTGCCACAACGCCGGCGTCGCCGGCGCACCGAAGCACGGCGACAAGGCCGCCTGGAAACCTCGCCTGGAGCAGGGCTTCGACGTTCTCGTGAAGCACTCGATCGACGGGATTCGTGCGATGCCGCCGCGCGGCGGCAACGGCAGACTGTCCGACGAGGAAATGCGCAACTCGGTCGCGTACATGGTCGACGCCGTACAGTAAGGAATCAGCTCGCCGGGGGCTTCAGCCGCCCGAAGAGCCGCTCCAGTGCCATGCCGATCGACACGAGCCGCGCGTCGCTGCCCGTCGGACCGTCGATCTCCAGCCCTACCGGCAGCCGGGTCGTCGCACCGAGCGCAATCGGCAACGTGATGCCGGGCACGCCCGCGTTGCTGCCCGGATCGGTGTTGCGGATGTAGCGCAGGAAGTTCTCCAGGCTGCTCGATTCCGGATTCGCCGGCATCGCCACCGAGGGCACCGTCGGAAACACGATGCCGTCGAGCCGGTGCTGCGCGAAGGTGTCGGCGTACAGTTTCTGCAGCGCCGGACGCGCTTCGCTCATCGCTGCCTCGTAGACCGGCTTCGCATCGATCGCCGTGCCGTCGGGTCCGGGCAGCTTGCGCGGCAGCACGAAGCTTTCGTAGGTGCTCTTCACGTCGGGGCTCGCGATCTCCGCGACGAGTTGCTCGAGCGAGACCCCGGTGGAGTGGTGCTTCAGGTATCCGGCGACATCGTCGTGCGCCTCGAACAGGGCAAGCGGAAAGCCGACGCGGCCGTTGAGCTCCATCAGCTGCGGCATCTCGACGTCGACGAGCGTGACGCCCGCCTCCCGCAGCTTCTGCAGCGCCGCGTCGGTTGCGGCCTTCGTGTCGGCGTCGAGGTCGGCGAGCAGCGGTGCAACGACACCGAGGCGCACGCCGGCGAGATCGGCCGCCTCCACCCGTTCCCGGCCAGTGATCACGCGGTCGAGCAGCTCGACGTCGGCCATCGACACCGCCATCGGCCCGGCCGTGTCGCGCGTATGCGAAATCGGCGTGATGCCGGCCTGCGGATAACGTCCGACGGTCGGCCGCAGCGCGGCGCAGCCGTTGAACGCGCAGGGAATTCGCACCGAGCCGCCGGTGTCGGTGCCGAGCCCGGCCGGCGCGATTCGCGCACCGATCGCCGCGCCGTTTCCGGCCGACGAGCCGCCGGCCATCCGGGTCGGGTCGTAGGCGTTTCGAACGCCCCAGGCTTTGCCGGTCTGGAACGCAGTGTTGTATCCGCTGATGCCGAAGGCGAGCTCGTGCATGTTCGTCTTGCCCATCACGATCGCCCCGGCGTCGCGCAGCTTGCGCACGACCGGTGCGTCGACGGGCGGCTCGAAGTCCTTCAGCGCCGGCGTGCCCGCACTGTTCGGCAGCCCTGCGACGTGGATGTTGTCCTTGACGACGATCGGCAGGCCGTCGAGCGGCAGGCACTTGCCGCGCGCGCTGCGCGAGGTGTCGGCCGCGCTGGCCGCGCGCAATGCGGCCGCCTCGTCGAGCGTGATGAACACGTTCAGGTCCGGCCGCGAACGCGCCCGGACGAGATAGGCATGCATCAGCGACTGGCTCGCGAAGCGCCCCTCGCACATCGCCTGCACTGCCTCGGTGGCACTCAGCGTGTCGATCGGCAGCTTCGGGCTGGCGGCCTGCGCGGCCGAGCCGAAGGAGAGCGCGACGACGAGCGCGAGGCGTGCCGGGCGCAGGGTCGCTTCGGTGGTGGACGCGAATCGCATCGATGCCTCCCCGCGAACGAACGGTGGGGCCCATTCTCGCGCAACGCATCGGAAGACCCCGCGGCTGCCACACCCGGCGCGCGGGCGAGTGCGTCGGCCCGGTTCAGGCGCCGGGATACGAGCTGCAGCTGTGCAGGAACCGAGCGACGCCGTCGCGCGCCTCGACGCCGCCGACGGTGGCGACGAAGCGCTCGCGCTCGGCTTCGAGCGCGCGCTCGATCGCATCGAGGTCGCCGGCCAGCAGGCGCTTGCCTTCGCGCATCGTTGCGCCCGGGCCTTCGGCAATGCGCTGCGCCATCTCGCGCGCGAGCGCACCGACGCGAGCGCCCGGCGCCAACTGCGTGACGAGGCCGCAGGCGAGCGCCTCGCCGGCCGGCAACGCATGGTCGAGCAGCAGGCACGCCGACGCGCGCCGGCGACCGACGACGTGCGGCATCAGCGCTGTCCATCCGCCATCGGGTGTGAAGCCCGCACGCGCATATCGCGGCTCGAAGCGGCAATCGTCGGCGGCAACGACGACGTCGCAGCCGAGCACGAGCCCCACCGCGCCGCCCGCGACCGTGCCGTGCACCGCGCCGACCACCGGCTGCGGCAGGCGCAGCAGCGAGACGATCGCCTGGTTCAGCAGGCCGACCAGCTCGGCCGAATAGGTCTCGAGCGCGGCGCCCTGCATCTCGCGTGCGAAGCGGCGCAGATCGCCGCCGATCGAGAAGCTGTCGCCGTCGGCGGCGAGCACGACCGCCCGCGTCTCGTCGCGCCGGCCGATCTCCTCGAGCGAGACGCACAGGTCGAGCAGCAGGTCGGGCACGAGTGCGTTGCGCATCGACGCGCGCGCGAGCGTCACCGTCGAGACGGCGCCGGTGTGCACGAGCCGGACCGACGGAACCACGGCGCTCATCGCATGCTCCGTGCGATCGCGAGCGTGCGCAGCCGGCCGACGATGCCGGTGGGGAAGTAGTACACCGACAGCACGAACAGCAGCCCGAGCCACAGCAGCCAGCGATCGGGCGAGAACAGCGCAGCGAGCAGCGGCACCGGCTCGAGTGCGCCCGACACGAGCCGCATCAGGTCCTGCAGGTAGCTTTGCGCGAGGACGAAGATCGCGCTGCCGATGACGGCGCCGTACATCGTGCCCATCCCGCCGATGACGACGATCAGCAGGATGTCGAGCATGATCTCGAAGGACAGCGAGGTGTCGGGGCCGTTGTAGCGCAGCCAGATCGCCAGCAGCGCACCGGCGAGCGTCGCGAAGAGCGCGCCGAGCACCGTCGACACGGTGCGGAAGACGACGGTGCGGTAGCCGATCGCCTCGGCGCGAAAGTCGTTCTCGCGGATCGCCTGCAGCACGCGCCCGAAGGGCGAGTTGACGATGCGCACGAGCACGAGGAAGAGCACGAGCACCGAGAAGAACACCAGGTAGTAGGTGAGGAAGCGCCCGTCGATCGGTACCTCGGCGTCAAGGCCCGGGCCGCGAGTACCCTGCTCGCTCGAACCGGATAAGGAGGTCATCGATGAACCAGCGGGTGTTGGTGACGGCGGGAGCGTCGGGCATCGGACGCGAGATCGCGCGCGCATTCGCGACCGGCGGCGCACGGGTTTTCGTCTGCGACATCAACGACGCGGCGCTCGAGGCGCTGAAGAAGGAGCTGCCCGGCGTCGACACGATGCGCTGCGACGTATCGGAGCGCGCCGAGATCGAGCGCATGGTGCCGGTGGCGCTGCAGTCGCTCGGCGGGCTCGACGTGCTGGTGAACAACGCGGGCATCGCCGGCCCGACGGTTCCGGTCGAGGAGGTCCCGCCACCGGAATGGGATCGTGTGGTGCAGGTAAATCTCACCGCCGCCTTCGACGTGACGCGATTGGCGATTCCAGCGCTGAAGCAGTCGCCCGCCGGCGTGATCCTGGTGATGTCGTCGGCGGCCGGGCGCTTCGGCTATCCGAACCGGATCGCGTATGCGTCGACCAAGTGGGCGCTGATCGGCTTCACGAAGACACTGTCGATGGAGCTCGGCCCCTTCGGCATTCGCTGCAACGCGATCCTGCCCGGCACTGTCGACGGCGAGCGGATCCAGCGCGTGTTCGAGGGTCGGGCGAAGCTTTCGGGCACGAGCGTCGACGAGGTGCGCGAGGCGTCGATGCAGAACCAGTCGCTGCGCGCGCTCGTCGATCCGCACGACATCGCCGCACTCGCGGTGTTCCTCGCGTCGGATGCGGGCAAGGCGATCTCGGGGCAGGCGCTGGCGATCGACAACGACATCCAGCGGCTGTAGGCGGAGCGCGCAGCGGGCTGAACCGCAGCGGCCCGAACGCGCGGCCGGCCCGAGCGCGTGCCGGATTCAGCCGCGCCCGAGCACGACGGCACCGATCGGCGGCAGCGAGGTCGAGACCGTCTGCCAATGCTCGCCGCCGTCGGCGCTCGCCCACAGCGAGCCGGTCGTCGAGCCCATCATCAGCGTGCGGCCGTCGTCGCCCACGTCGAGACAATGCCGGTAGACGAGGTCGTAGCAGTGCGCCTGCGGCAGGCCTTCACGCAGCGCGGTGAAGCTGCGCCCGCCGTCGTCGGTGCGCAGCACCGCAAATGCGGCATCGACCGGCACACGGCGCTGGTCGGCAACGGCCGGCGCGAACCACGCGCGCTGCGCATCGTTCGGGTCGGCGGCGACGGCGAAGCCGAAGGACGACACGGGCACGTCGATAATCTCGCGCCAGCTGCGGCCGGCGTCGGTCGACCGGAAGATCCCGTTGTGATGCTGGCACCAGACGGTGTCGGGCTGCGACTCGCAGGCGGCGAGCCGGTGCACGTCCTGCGCGATCTCGTCGTACGCCCGCTCGGGCGGCATGTACTCGGCGCGCAGCCCGTTGCCGAGCAGCGTCCAGCTCGCACCGGCATCGGCACTCGACCAGACGCCCCCGGTGCTGATGCCGACGAGCATGCGCAGTCGCGACGGATCGTTGTCGCGCGGATCGAGCACGATCGAATGCAGACCGGGCGCATCGTAGCCGCCACCAGACCACTCGCGACGCCGCGGATCGTTCCACAGCGCCTCGTTCAGCTGCCACGACTGCCCGCCATCGCGCGAGCGGAAGAGCCCGCCGGGCAGCGTGCCCGCCCAGAGGTCGTCGCCGTTGCCGACCAGCGTCCAGATCTGCTGCAGCTTCCACTCGACGTCGTCGCCGGTGTCGATGGTCTGCTGCGGATACACGGGCGACGACACCTCTTCCCAGGTCTCGCCACGGTTCGCCGACGCGTGACACTTCACGCCGAAGTGCCCGAGGTTCAGCGCGGCGATCATCGGCCGCGAAGGCGTGCGCGGATCGGGCGGCAGCACCGCAGTGACCGGCTCGCCGAGAAAGCTCACGGTGCCGATGCGCCAGCCGCCGGCGGCGCGGCGCAACTCGAACAATCCCTTGCGGGTCGCGACCCAGGCTCGATCGCTCATCGTCAACCTCCGGACAGAGACTGGAACACGTGGACGGTGTTGCCGGGCGCGAGCGGCACGTCGAGGTTCTCGCGCAGATGCAGGCGCCGGCCGTCGACGAAGACGACGACGTGTCGGCGCAGATGCGACTGGTCGTCGAGCACGTAGCTTCGCAGTCTAGGGTTCAACGCGAAGGCTGCATCGAGCGCCTGCTCGAGCGTCGCCGCGTCGGCGTCGATCTCGGGCACCTCGGTGAAGCGCGCGAGCTGCTGCGTGAAGATCACCCGGGGCATGTCGCCTCGCACCAGGACATTCAACCCTGGACGGGATCCGAGATGATCATCCAGCCTACGCCGAAGCGGTCGGCGAGCATCCCGAAACGCGAAGCGAAGAAGGTCTGCTCCAGCGGCATCTGCACCTGTCCGCCTTCTGCCAGCGCGGCGAACAGTTGTTCGGCGTGCGCGTCGTCGCGCGCCTGGATCGTCAGCGCGATGCCCTCGAAGCGCGCTGCACCGGTGCAGCGGCCATCGGAGGCCATCAGCATCGAGTCGCCGATGCGAAAGCTCGCGTGCATGACCTTGTCGCCGGTGACAGTAGGTGGCATCTCGCCGCAGCCGGCGGAAGCGCCGGGCGACTGGGGCGCTTCGCTGAAGCGCATCAGCGCGTCGATCCTTGCATCGAGCCGCTCGCGATAGAACTGCAGCGCCTCCTCGCAGCGGCCTTCGTAGCACAGGTACGGTGTGACGTTCATGACGGGTCTCCTGGTGTTGCGGCTCTCGTTCGGGGCCGGTTCGCCACCGCCGGCGAGCGCGTCAGCGAAGAATGCGCCAATATGTGTACACCGTCCACAATACTCCGGAAGTCGACAAGGGAACCGAAGCTGCTGCCTCGAAGATCGATGCGTTGTGTACCCTTTGCGCCATGAAACCCGACCCGCAGCCGCGCAGCACCTATCGGCACGGCGACCTGCGTCGCGCGCTGATCGACGCCGGCATGGAGCTCGCGCGCACGGGCGGTCCGCAGGCGGTGGTGCTGCGCGAGGCGACTCGACGCGCAGGCGTCGTTCCCAACGCGGCATACCGCCATTTCGCGAACCGGCTCGACCTGCTCGGCGCCGTGCGCTCGGCGGCAATCGCGGCGGTTGCGGTCGCGATGGAGAAGGAGTTCGCGCGTGCGCAGCGCCGGTTGGGAGCCGCATCGGTCGACGAAGCGCGCATCGCCCGCGAGAGCCTGCGCGCCGTCGGCAGCGGCTATCTGCGTTTCGCCTACGATGAGCCGGGCCTGTTCCGCACCGCCTTCGTCGCCGCGACGGAGGCCGGCGAAGGGCCGCAGGCACACCGCGCCGCCGATCCGGCACGCGCCGGCGCGAGCGGGCGCAACCCGTTCCAGCTGCTGGGCGATGCGCTCGACCGGTACGTAGAGGCCGGGCTGCTTCCGCTCGAGCGACGGCCGGGCGCCGAATATCTCGCCTGGTCGACGGTGCACGGGTTGGCGATGCTCGCGCTCGACGGCCCGCTGCGTGGAACGCCCGCGACGAAACTGCGCGCGCTCGGCGACCGGGTCATCGAGATGGTCGAGCGCGGGCTCTGAAGCATCCCCGCAAAGCCCCGGCCCTGCGCTCGCGCGCCGCGCCGTGCCGCGGCCTGCTCGGGTAGCATCGTCGCTCACCCGAACAAGCACAGGAGCACCGCAATGAAAAAAGGATTCGTCGGCGACATCGAAGACCTCACCGAAGAGAACGAGAAGTTCCGCAAGGTGCTGTACACCGGGAAATACCTGCAGCTGGTGCTGATGTCGCTGAATCCCGGCGAGGAGATCGGCGAGGAGGTGCACGATGACGGCGACCAGTTCTTCCGTGTAGAGGAAGGCGAGGGAGAGGTCATCATCGACGGCGTGACGCATCCGGTCGAGGACGACATCGCGGTGATCGTGCCGGCCGGTGCACGGCACAACGTGCGCAACACCGGCGACGAGCCGCTGCGCCTGTACACGATCTACAGCCCGCCCGAGCACGTCGACGGCACCGTGCACGCAACGAAGGCCGAAGCCGACGCATCGCACGAGCACTTCGACGGCAAGACGACGGAGTAGCCGGGAGGAAGGCAGCCGTCCATTGCACAGGTGCGCATGGCTTCCGCTCTGGTGATGATCTCGCACTCCTCGCAGGACTCCGCGCTGGCGCAGTCGCTGTGCGAGGCGCTCGAGCGGCGCGGCATGTCGTGCTGGATCGCGCCGCGGGATCTGGCGCCGGGAGAAGACTGGGCGGAAGGCATCGTCCGCGGAATCGAGTCGTGCGAGGCGATGGCGCTGATCGTTTCCGAGAACATCAACGCCTCGCCGCACGTACTGAACGAGATCACGCAGGCCGTCCACCTGGGCAGGCTCATCTATCCGATCGTCGTCGGCGAAGTGCGGCTGACGCGCAGCCTCGACTACTACCTGCGCCCACGCCACTGGCTTTTCGCCGACGGGGAATCGCTCGAGAAGGCCGTCGAGGTCCTGCAACGGGCACTGACCGGCCAGGCGGATTGGGAGCGGGCCGCGTCGCCCCCCTCGATCCGCCGCCGCCTGCGTCATGGAAGCTTCGACGGACTCGTCGCCGGACTGGCCGGCAGTGCGCTCACCGCCGTCGTCGTCCTCGGTGCCTTGCTATGGGGCTGGCAGGGCATGGAGCAACGGCGCGAGGCCCGGGAAGCCGCCCACTACCAGTCGATCGGCTGGATCGCCCCCGCCTCCGCCGTGCGCTCCGACACCGGGAGCGGTGGCGAATCCGACTGGCGATTGTCGGGAAGCGTCTTTCTGGCGGGCGATGCGCCGCGCTTCGACCAGGTCTCGCTCAGCCTCGCGCCGGCAACGCAGGCACTCTGGCCACCCATGGATCTCACCGACGGGCTCGACCGCACGGCCGTGACGCCCGCCCTGAACTTCTCGATCTCCCGGCCGATTCCGCAGCTCGAAGGCGAACTGGTGTTCTGTCTGCAGCGGCCGCATCCGGTTCTCGGAACGACTCATCGGGTCGAGCAGCATTTCAATGCACGCCAAGCCGCCGCAAGACAAGGAGAACAGCGTGTCGAGTTCGTTGCCGCATCCGAACCGCGGGTCGTCGCCGCGCCGTCGAAGCCCTGCGGCGGCTGATGCGGTGCTGAACGCCGGGCACATGATCCTGCGTTCGATCGTGTGCCATGGCTCACGCCTCCTCGGAGCGGCCGGGCTGATGGGCGCCCTCCTTCTGGCGCCGTCGACGGGCCTGGCGCAGACCCATCCCTGCCATCAAGGCGTGGTGACGGGAGCGGGCACCGTCGCCGGCCGCATCCAGATCTGCACGCCGGAGCTGCAGGCCACCATCGACCAGCTGCTCGCCAACCAGTCCGCGTCCGACGAGCGCCAGCGCGAGCTGATGCGCCTGATCGCCAACGCCAACGCCGCGGCGCTGCGCCTGGACGAGCGAACGGCGGACATGGCCCGGTCGCTGTCGAAGCGCCTGGGCGAAGTCGATTATGCGACGCCTGCCGGGCTGCGCGACGTCCGGCGGCTCACCGATCAGCTCGAGGCGGTGGCCGAACGACTGGCCGCGGTCGAGGCAGCTCCCCAACGCGACGCTGCCACGCAGGCGCTGGGCCGGGCGGTCGGCGATGCCGTGGCGAGCCTCGATCTCGACCTCGCCGGTCAGTTGATCGACGGCATCGAATCGATCCAGAAGCAATTGGGCGAAGTGAAGCAGGAAGTACAGGCGGTCGGCAGCAAGGTCGAGCGGGGCAACCAGTTCGAGGTGCTCACCCAGGTGAGCCGGGACAAGCCCAAGGGGGATCTGGGACAGGTGGCGGCGCTCGGAGCGCTGGTCGAAAGCAGCAGCTTCGAAGCCTTCGATTTCTCCGGCATGAACCTGAAGGGCGTGCAGGCGCCGGGGCTGAAAGCCGCCGAGGCGGACTTCACCCTGGCGCGTCTCGAAGCCGGCGCGCTGCGCGAAGCGGATCTGCAGAAAGCGCGCCTGATCGCGGCGAATCTCGAGCAGGCCGATCTGAGCGGCGCCCGCCTGCGCTCGGCTCGGGCGGCGCTCGCCCAGGCGCGCAAAGCCGTGCTGAGGAATGCCGATCTCTCGCTCGGTTCGTGGATGGGCGCCGACCTGCGGGAGGCAGACCTGCGATCCGCCGACCTGCGCGGCGCGAGCCTCGAACATGCCGACCTGCGCGACGCCGATCTGCGCGGTACCGATCTCCGCGGCACTTTTCTCGGCAACGCCGATCTGCGCGGCGCACGGCTCGACGGCGCGGTGTTCTCGAACACCGATGTGCTGTCGGCGCTGATCTCGACCGCCCAGCTCGACGACACGCAGCGCCAGGGGCTGTGCGCGACCCGCGATGCATCGGCCGGAGGGGAAACGGGCGTCTGGCTCATCGTCGAAGTGATCCCCTCCGATCGCTTCAGCGGCGGCTACGAGTACCGGAGGATCTTCGAGGAGCGCAACCTGATGTACAGCGGCAGCGCACTCGCCGCGGCGCCTTATGCCGAGTGCGAATCTTCAGCCGGCGAAGCGCGGGTCACCTGGAACCCGCCGGTCTCGCGCGGCCGGATTTCCAACTCCTTCGACTTTCAGGTCGCGCATTCGCTGCTGGAACGGGCGAACCGCCGCAACGATCTCCTCGACCGCATCGGCGCCGTGCAGTCCGCAGCGGCGGCGCGTCACGCCGAACTGTTGTCGATGCCGCAATTCGGCGCCGCACGCGCGGAATTGATCTCGCGGATCGAGGAGCGCGCGCGCCGGCTGATGCAAGACCCGCGGCCGGCGACGACACCGTCCTTCGACGCTGACACCAGACTGCTGCTGGCGCTACGGATCCGGCCGAAGCTGCTCGACGAACTCGGGTTCGACTGGAACGATCGCAGCGTCCAGCAGGCCGGCTTCAGCGAGCATCTCGGCAGGATCGACGCGCAGCAACCGGCTCCCTGGCCCCGGCTGTTCCCCGCGGAAATGAAGCGGGGCGACGCCGACGCAACGACGGCAGCGATCTTCGAGCGCTGGACGCGCGCCCGCAGCCGCGCGCTGCCCGATCTTCGGGTGCTGATTCCGCTGTCCTCCGGCATGCCGGTATACCTGAGCCGCGCCGGCACGAGGAACGAGGCACTTGCGTCCAGGCTCGGCGTCGATTCCGACCTCCTGTCGGTCTTCGATGAAACCTGGTCCGCATTTCCCGTCGGCAGACGGACCTCGACGGCGCTGTCGTTGAGCGCCCCGCTTCCGCCCGGCGTGCGCGAGGGGCTGCTGAGCGCGACCGTCGAGGACGTGCAGGCGATTCGAATGAGGGTCGGATCCTACGAGCGCGAGTTCGTCGTCTGGACCCTGCGTCCGGAGGAACTTTCTTCGGCAGGACGCACGCGCTGACGCACCCCCTGGCCCGCCTCCCGAAGCACCGGCGGGCCGCGTGCGTGCGTCACCGTTCGTACGTGCGCTCGAAGACGCCGCCCGCCACGATGGCCCAGTCTCCGGGCGCGTACTGCACCAGGAAATCCCCGGTGCGACCCTGCAGGCGGCCGCGTCCTTCGGGCAGGATCACGTCGCAGGCTTCGGCGAGCCGCAACGCGAGCACGGCCCGGGGACGCCTGGCATAGCGACCGTCCTCCCCCGCCGCGGTCGGCGAGACGGGGTCGTAACCGGCCAGGAAGCGTGCACGCGGCACCGGCCAGTTTTCGCCGGCGACGCCAGTGACGATGGCATCGCCGGCGGCATGCCGAACCGTTCCTTCCAGCGTTTCGACCGTACCGGGCGTTACAGCGAAGCGTACGCTCACTTTTAATGGCTTCGAGCGCGCCCGAAAGGCGTCGGGATGTCCAGCGAGATCGAGGACGATCATGCCGGGATCTCGACCTCGTTGTCGCGCAACAGCGCGAACCAGGTTTCGTGCTCGGCGTACATCGCGCTGGCTACCTGGATCGCCAACGCGCGCAAGGCCATGAACCGGTCGTCGCCATCCTGCCGCTCCAATTGATCGAGCGCCTGGCGATAGTCGCCCAGGCGGTGCCGCATCGCACCCGACTGCTCGGCCACGTGCCGGATCTCGAGCTTGCCGCCGATGCCGTGCAGGCAGGCCGCGAACGCCGGGCCTGCGGCGGTGACCAGCAGGAGCCATTTCTGCTCGTGCAGCCAGTGAGCGACCCCGGTCAGCGCATGGGGCAATGCCTGGACGTGGCTCTCCCCGAACTGCACGCCGAGCGCGAAGAGGTGCGACAGCACCGTCGCCGACACGAGGGCGAAGATCCACAGCATCGCCCTCTCCAGCCCGTGATGCAGCCTGTGCCAGCGCTCATGGGTTCGGGCATGGTAGTCGCGCTGATCTTCGATCAGGCTGCGCAGCGTGCCGACAAGTTCGTCGAAGCGCGATTGCACGATGTAGTCGCCCTCGGCCGGGTTCGCCAGCGGCCCGGCATCACGCACGCTGCGCGACGCCCACCAGGTCTGGGGACTGACGAGCCGCATGCCGTGTCCGACGGCCCGGCCGTCCTCATCCGTTCGGTCGTCGTCGCTGCGGTCGTCCGGAGGATGTGTCCGGCCGGGTTCGCCCCGCCAGTGGCTGCGCTCGAGCGCCGGCAGGCTGGCGAGAAAGGGACGCAGCAACGCCTGCAGGCGCAGTGCCTCGGCCGCCTGCCTGAGCAGCAGCCAGGCGCGATGCACCGGAACCTTCCGCCGCTTCTCCCGCACCACCAGCCAGACGATGCGGACCAGCACGGCGAACTCCGCCAGCGCCCACGGCGCACTCACTCCGAACAGCCCGATCGCGCCGGCCACCGCGCAGACCACCGCCAACGCCGCCAGCACGTGCAGCGCCACGATCTGGTCGCGATGGCTGAGCGCGGCGTGCGTCGCGGCGCGGTCGACCTCGTCGAAACGCGTCCAGATTCGCGATGCGAGCCGGCTGCCGTCGACGAAGCGCTGCGGCCCGCGCCAGGCCGCCAGCACCCGGCCGCCTTCGCGCCCCGCATAGCCGAACGGGGCCAGGAAGCGACGGAAGAAACGACCGGCGCGCACCTTTCGATCCTCCGGATCCCATTGGGACACCAGGTGGTCGAAGCCTTCCGCCTCCCGCGGCCGGGTCAATCGCCGTATCAACCCGGCGAAGCGTACGGCCAGGAGCGCTCCGACCGCCTCTTCGCGACCCCGCCCGCCGGGCGCCTCCGAAAGATTGTCCTGCACCACCGCACGGCCGTCGAGCAGCTCGATGAAATCGGCTGTCAGCCGCGCGACGTTCGTCTCGTCGGCATCGAGCAGCGCGACGCGTGCCGTGGGCAGGGGTTCGCAGAGCAGAACGCGGCCCGTTCGCGCATCGTTCGCGTCGAGCCAGATCACCAACTGACCGCGCCGCAACGCCTCGATCACCAGCCGGACCGAGCCCCCGCTGAATCCGCGCGGCGCCTGGCCGTCCCACACCACCAGCAGGAGGTCGGCCGCCGCGAGCCTGGCTTCGTCGGTCGCCGCGAACCACTCCTCCGGCACGGTTCGGGTACTGCCGTCTCCCAACCAGGCATGCGCGATCGCACCGGCGCGGGCCGGCCCGGCGGCCGATGCGGCATTGGCGCCGACGACGCGGCATTCGATGCCCAGTTCGTACGCCTCCTCGACGGCCCAGGCATCGCAGCCGTCCGCCGTTCCGGTGACGACGCGCACGCCGACGTTCTGTTCGTGCGCCGCATCGCGCAGGCCGCGCAGTGCGGCGCGCAGAAGACCACGCACCCGGGCTCGTTCGGCCTGGTCGGCGGGCAGCCGGTCCGGGCGGTGGCCGGCGACCAGCACGGTGAGGTTTTCCTTCGGGGAAGCGCAGGTCGTCACGTCGGTTCTCACGCGGTTTCCGGGTCAAGGCGCTCTGCCTGGCGCCGCGGCCGCCGAACTCCGCCGGCGGGGTGCCCACCGCCACTCTCAGGGGGCGCTGCGCGCCGCGGCCGACCCGCATCGTACGCACGAACGTGCACGAGTTCGAGCGCTGCGCTTGACTCGATCGCCCGGATCGGTACAAGTCGACGCATGAGTACGCGTGCCCATCACCATGCGGCCGCCCCGCCATCCGCCCGACGCCGAAGGCTTGGCGTCCTGCTCCTGCTCGCGCCGCTCGGCGTTGCCGCCCAGGCGACAGCGCCGTGGGGCGGCGCCGAGGAAATCGAGCGCAATTACGCGCCCGCGAGAGTCGTCTACGACGTCGACGCGGCCGACGCGGGCGCGCTCGCACGCGTGCTCGACCGCATCAGCTACCTGAACAAGGTCTGGGAAGCCGACCCCTTCGCGTCGTCGATCGTCGTCGTCGTGCACGGCGACGCGATCCCGCTGTTCGGCATCCGCGACTTCGAGCGCTATCGCGAGGTGATGGAACGCGCGCAGAGCCTGACGAAGAGCGGCCCGATCGAGTTCCGTGTATGCCGTGCCGACGCGGCGATGCGCGGCTATTCGCCGTCGGACATCCACGGCTTCGCGCAGATGGTGCCGATGGCCGACGCCGAGATCGTCCGGCTGCAGAACGAGGGCTACGCGTACATGCGGTGACGGCTCACGGACGCTGCCTCATGGGCGTTGCATGTCGCCGCCGGCCAGCATCGTGCGCACGAAGGCGCGCGTGTGTATGCCCAATTCGTGCATCGACGGAACGAGCGCCCGGAGCATCGCTTCGTGCGCAGCCGGCTCGGTTTCGGCAAGACGTGCGTTCAGGTCGACTCCGCGGGCGTCGACGCCGAACTCGAAGCCGGGATCGGCGACGTACTGTGTGGGCAACGCGGTGGCAACCGCGTGGTCCAGTGCATCGGCAGCCTGCGCTGCACGCCGTGCGACGAGCGCGCGCGGATCGGTCTCGCCGAAGAGCGATGACGCCGGCGCTGCGGCGTCAGCTGAACCGGCGGGCGCACGTCCATTACCGCCACCTGCGAGCGCGCGAAGCAGCGGCCCGTCGCCCGCCGCATCGAGGTGCTCGGCGACCAGCGCCGTTCGCTGGAAGTTCTCGAGCGCCAGGTGCCGGTTCGATACGAGCGTGATCGCGCGATTCTTCGCGTCGGGCCAGCCGGCGATGTCGAGCGCGTTGATCCACAGCATGCGCAGCGTGCTCACGCCCGGCAGCACGCGCGCGTGGTACGGCTGCGCGAGGTCCTGGATGTAGTGCATCGCCCAGCCCGCGAAGCGCCAGCCCCAGTAGTCGTGCCCGGTGCGGAACGCGTGCAGCGCAAGCGTGCGATACAGGTGGATCCGGTATTCGGGATAGGTGCGCTTCAGGAAACCGGCGGCGGCGTAGATGATCCGCGACTCGTCGTAGAAGCCCATGTGGAACGGCGCCTGCGTACCGAAGTCGAGCGCGGGGTTGCCGAAGGGCTGCTTGCCGAAGCCATAGGACGCGCCATGCGCGGTGTCGTTGTCTTCCCAGACGCCGATGTCGAGGCCGTAGTCGGGTTCGTCGGATGCGGTCGAGACGACGGCGAGCGGCGACACCGCCTCAGCTTCGCGCAACGCGACGAACGGCGATGCCCCGGCGGCGTCCTCACCCTCGTCGTCGGCGAGCGTGCTCACCCGGTTGCGCGCAAGGACGGGCCGGTCGCCGGTCTCCTCCGCGGTCATCGGCTTGAGGAACAACGCAAGCCGCGCGTCGGGGGCGATGCGGATGGCGGCGGCGAAGCGGCCGTGCAGCTCCTCCGGCGTCTGCGCGCCGGAGGCGACGAAGCGCAGTGCGTCGGGACGCGGCGGGTAGGTCGGCACGTGCTCGCGCGACCACGCCTCCTGCGCATCGAGCACCGCTTCCAAAGCGGAAGCCTGCGCCGCGAGAAAGGAATCGAGCGACTCGACGCGCACGGGTTCCAGGCGCACGAATTCGGGAACCTCCTTCAATGAAGCCCAGGTGTTCAGCGCGTGGTTGCTCCATGCGAACGCGGAGGTGGCGAAGCCCGCGAGGAGCACGAGCAACGCGGCTCGGGCGAGGCTGCGCGCGTAGAGCATCGGCGGACGGCTGGTGACGAGTACGCGATCCATCGAGTCAGAATACATGCCCTGATGCGACAAGGACCACTCTCTGATCTTCCCGGCCCACGCCTATCGTCGGAACCCCCGCGCCAGCAGCTTGCGGAGCTCGTCGAACCACAGCACCGCGCTCGCCATCGCGACGCAGACCAGCCATTGGTCGAGCGACAACGGCACCGTGCCGAAGGCGACGTTCAGGAAGCCAAGATGCACGACGGCCACCTGCAGCACCGCCGACAACGCGATCGCACCCCATAGCCACGGATTGACGAACAGGTGGCGGAACGCGCTCGCCGACTCGGAGCGCGAGTTGAAGCAGTTGAACAGCTGAGCGAAGACCAGCGTCGTGAACGCAGCGGTGCGCGCGTTGGCGAGATCGTGTGTGCCTTCGATCAACCCGCCCGGCAGGTACAGATCGAGCGTCGCCAGCGTGGCAGCCGCCATCACCACGCCGTTGCGGATCACCGAGGCCCACATCCGGCGATCGATGACGCGCTCGTGCGGCGGGCGCGGCCTGCGCGCCATCACGTCGTCGGTTTCCGGGTCGACACCCATCGCCAGTGCTGGCCCGGAGTCGGTGACGAGATTGATCCACAGGATCTGCGTAGCCAGCAGTGGCAACACGACGGCGCCGCCCGCGTCGGGGGCGCTGAGTCCGATCACGCCGGCCAGCACGACGCCGAAGAACACGGTGAGCACCTCGCCCATGTTCGACGACAGCAGGTAGCGCAGGAACTTGCGGATGTTGTCGAAGATCGCGCGCCCTTCGCGCACGGCCTGCACGATCGTCGCGAAGTTGTCGTCGGCGAGGATCATCCGCGCGGCTTCCTTGGTGACCTCGGTGCCGGCAATGCCCATCGCGACGCCGATGTCGGCCGACTTCAGCGCCGGCGCGTCGTTGACCCCATCGCCGGTCATCGCGACGATGCTGCCGTCGGCCTGCAGCGCGTCGACGATGCGCAGCTTGTGCGCCGGCGCCACGCGCGCGAACACCGAGGTCGTGCGGATCGCTTCGGCGAAGCCCGTGTCGTCGAGCTCGTCGAGCCCGGTTCCGGTCAGTGCCTCGGCACCGCTTTCGACGATGCCGAGATCGGCGGCGATGCGCGCCGCCGTACGCGGATGATCGCCGGTGATCATGATCACGCGAATGCCGGCACGATGTGCCTCGGCGATGGCCTGCGCTGCCTCCTCGCGCGGCGGGTCGATGATGCCGACGGTGCCGGCGAAGATCAGCCCACGCTCGAGCTGCGCGGCGTTCTGCGGGTCGATGTCCTCGTCGTCGCGCAACGGGCGATAGGCCACCGCGAGCGTGCGCAGCGCGTCGTCGGTCAGCGCGTCGACGTCTTCGAGGATGCGCTGGCGCAGCTCGTCGTCGAGCGGCACCAGCTCCATCCCGACGCGCGTGCACGTGCAGCGCTCGAGCAGCACGTCGGGCGCGCCCTTGGCGATCAGCACGCGCTCGTCAGCGTGCTCGTGGTCGACGTCGATCGTCGACATCATCTTGCGTTCGGAGGTGAACGGGATCTCGCCGACGCGATCGAAACGCCGCTCGCGCCGCTCGTGCACGCCGAGCTTTCGTTCGGCGACCAGGAACGCGGCCTCGGTCGGATCGCCCTGGATCTCCCAGGCGCCGTCGTCCGCCTGCCGCAACTGCGCGTTGCCGGCGAGGCTGCCGCCGCTCAGTACGAGGATCGCCTCGGCGCGTTGCGCTTCATCGCGCAGCGCCGCGCCGTCGACCTCGACGCCGCCTTGCGGGGCGTAGCCGACGCCGGTGACGTGCGCCGTACCCGATGCGGTGACGAGCCGCTCGATCGTCATCTCCGAGCGCGTCAACGTGCCCGTCTTGTCGGAGCAGATCACCGATGCCGAGCCCAGCGTCTCTACCGACGACAGGTTCTTGACGATCGCGTTGTGCGTCGCCATGCGCTGCACGCCGAGCGCGAGCACCACCGACAGGATCGCCGGCAGCCCTTCGGGAACCGCGGCCACGGCGAGCGATACGCCGAGCAGCAGCACGTTGATGGTGTCGTCGACGCCGCGCACATCGAAGACCAGGAACACCGTCGCGACGACGATCAGCGCAATGACGACGACGGCGACGCCGAGCACGCGTCCGATCCGCGCGACCTCCTTCTGCAGCGGTGTCGGCTCTTCCTCGGTCGCGTCGAGCATCCCGGCGATCGCACCCATCTGGGTCGACATGCCGGTAGCGGTGACGACCGCGCGGCCGGTGCCCTGCACGACCGCCGTGCCCTTGTAGACCATGTCGAATCGGTCGCCGAGCGCCGACGGTGCGGTCAGGGTGTCCGCATCCTTCGACACGGCTTCGCTCTCGCCGGTCAGCGAGGACTCCTGCACGCGCAACGCTGCCGCCTCGACGAGCCGTGCATCGGCGCCGACGGCGTCGCCTTCGCCGAGCACGAGCAGGTCGCCGCGCACCAGTTGCGTACTCGGGATCCGCTGCAGCTCGCCGTCGCGCAGCACGGACGACGTGACGGCGGTCATTCGCGACAGTGCCGCGACTGCGTTGCGCGCCTTCGCTTCCTGCGCATAGCCGAGCACGCCGTTGAGCAGAACGATCAGGCCGATCACGATCGCGTCGACGGGCCAGCCGTCGCGACCCTCGATCAACCACGCGACGAGCGAGATGACGATCGCGCCCAGCAACAGATAGACCAACGGATCCTGGAACTGCGCGAGGATGCGCCACCAGCGCGGTATCGGTCGTGCCGCGCGCAACTCGTTCGCGCCGTCGCGCGCGAGGCGTCGCTGCGCCTCGCTCGTGCTCAGGCCGTTCTCCGGATCGGACTGCAGCATCCGCGCGACGTCTTCGGCGTCGCGCGTGGAAGGATCATCGAGTCGGGAAGGGATCACGCGACCTCATCGTAACCACCGCCTCGCCATTGCAGCAGGCAGAAGCCGTGTCCGAAGGGATCGCTCAGCGTGGCCTGACGGCCCCACGCGAAAGAGCTGATTTCGCCTTCGAGCGTGGCGCCGGCGGCGACCGCGTTCCGGGTAGCGAGCGTGCTGCTCGCCAGACAAGGCTCAGTGCGCTCGTTCAATCCGCGGCAGCCCTGCATTGAATGGGCACCATCCGGCCGATCTCGACGGTCAGATCGTCGCCCTTGCCGCGAACGGTGATCGGGCCGTTCGAGTAGAGGAAGCCCGAAGCGGCCGGCAGTTGCTGCAGCTCCACGGTCTTGCCGTGTCGCACGAGCACACCGACACCCTGCAACGGAAAGAAGCGCATCTCGATGTCTTCCCGGTTGTCGCAAACGTAACGCACGCGGCGCTCACCGGTGGGCTCGCCCCACTGCGGCGGCGGTGGAGCCGCGCAACCGGCCATCAGCGGCAGCAGCAGCGGAACGATCAGGAAAGCGAACCTGGTGAAAGGAGCAGACATCGTGACCTCGCGATTCCCGTTGCCGTTCAGCCAGTGCCGGCCAGCACCAGCGCCGCTGCCGAACAGCAGGCCGCCAGCACCGACGCAACGCTTCGCACATGATTCCATACCCCCCACCCGCGCATGTAAGCCGGCCAGTACGACGTTGCCTCGAGGGAGTCGCTGTCGAGGCGAGCCAGGCGTTCGTTGCGCGGGACGTTGCAGGCGACCGTAACGCCGAACGAACCCACCAGATAGAGAACCCCCGCCACAAAGAGCAGGATGGAACGCGTGCCCGAGAAGAAAAAGAACGACACGACGAGGGACACACCCGCGAGCACTGCCGTTCCCACGAAGACACCCAGGAACATCGGGTTCAGGACGACCACGTTGATCCGCTGCATCGCTGCAATGCCGTGCACCGGCGACAACCCGGCGAGCGCCTTCATCACGAAGGAGGAAAACGCGAAGAACACGCCGCCGACGATGCCGGCGCCGATGCACAGGAGAAAGGCAAGCGTGGTTTGCATCCGTCTTCCCCAGCCGTTGCGCGCAGCCACCGCAGGTCGGTGCAACCCGGTTGCCCGTCGTTCAGCGCATCACATCTGTGCCTGCAGATAGTCCTCGCGCCCTACTTTCGCGATCAGGCCGAACTGCTGGTCGAGCCAGTCGAGGTGCAGCTCCTCATCGTCGAGCATCTCGGCGAGGAGGTCGCGGCTGACGAAGTCGCTGCTCTGCTCGCAGATGTCGATCGCCGAGCGCAGGTGGACGATGGCCGCGCCGACGAGCTCGCGATCCTTCTCGAGTTGTTGCTCCACGGTGTCGCTCGCGACGACGTCCCGATAGCTCTTCATCTCGGGCGTGCCGTCCAGCAGCAGGATCCTCGCCATGATGCGACGGGCGTGCCGGCTTTCCTCCTCGCTGTAGGCGTACTGCGTTTCCGCAAGGCGCGAGAAGCCCCAGTGGTCACACACGGCGCCATGCAGCAGGTACTGCCGGTAACCGGTGAGCTCGAACGAAAGGTATTCGTTCAGCTGCCGGGTCACTTGCGGATTGCCTTTCATGTTCTTCCTTCTCCCCTGTCGCGGTGTTCCGGGATGCTGCCTGCATTGCCGGCCCGAGAGGGCCGAGGCGGTGCCAGGACGCTATTGTCGCCGCTCGCGGGAAGGGTGCGCCTCGCGTCGTGCTCGCAGATCATTTCGCTGCGAAATACAGCGGCCTGCTTCACGCCGCGAACGAGATGTGCACCGACGGCGCGCTGCGCTTCGCTTCCCCGTGATGAACGGCTTCGATGTTGTTGCCGTCGGGGTCGAGGACGAAGGCTGCGTAGTAGCCCGGGTGGTACGGGCGCTCGCCCGGTGCGCCGTTGTCGACGCCTCCATTGGCCAACGCCGCCTTGTGGAAGGCGTCGACCATGGCCCGACTCTTCGCCTGGAACGCCAGGTGATGGCGGCCCGTGAACGCTCCTTGCGCAGCGACGCTGTCGACCGTCGAGACGAACAGCTCGTCCGCCCAGAAGAACCCGTCACCCTCGCCGCCGATCGGTATCTCGAGTACGTCGAGAACGGCAGCGTAGAACGTCCGCGATGCACGAAGATCGCGCACGACCAGTTGCACGTGATCGATCAGCCGGCCGCGGTGAAGCTCGTTCGTTTCCATTGGCCATGCTCCCGCAAACCCTAACCGCGCCGCGCCGCCTCGATCGCTGCGACGTCGATCTTCTTCATCTGCAGCATCGCATCGAAGGCTCGCTTGGCAACAGCAGGATCGGGGTCGGCGATCGCCTGCGTCAGCGCGATCGGCGTGATCTGCCAGGACAGGCCCCACTTGTCCTTGCACCAGCCGCAGGCGCTTTCCTGGCCGCCGTTGCCGACGATTGCGTTCCAGTAGCGATCAGTCTCCGCCTGGTCGACGGTTGCCACCTGGAACGAGAACGCTTCGCTGTGCCGGAACGCCGGCCCGCCGTTGAGCCCGAGGCAGGGAATGCCCATCACGGTGAACGCAACCGTCAGCACATCCCCCTTCTTTCCGGACGGGAAGTCGCCCGGTGCACGGTATACGGTGCCAATGGACGAGTCGGGAAAGGTTCGGGCGTAGAACTGCGCCGCCTCTTCGGCGTCGCCGTCGTACCAGAGGCAGATCGTGTTCCTGGCCGGCTGCATCATGTCGGTTCTCCGCTGAGACGGGGCCAACACCAGCTTGCCGCAACACGCCAGCCAGGGTGCCGATCTTCCGTTCCGGTTGGATGGGAATCACGCAGCCTTTGGAGCCGCAGCGCACGGTGGCGTGCCTGTGTCACGCCGCTACGCTCTTTCGTAACGCTTCCTGTACTACCGCGTTGATACTCTTGCCTAGGGCCTGTTCACACTACGATCGTCCCCGCGCCAGGGCCCTAAACTCGACCCCTTCTACGGAGCACGCCATGGGGTGGTTCTCGAGAAACAGGAACGACGACTTCTTCCTCGCCACCGTCACGCCCCACGACGAGGCCGCGCGCATCGATGAGTACCTCGGCGTGGTGAACGGCGAGGCGATCATCGGCGCGCACATCCTGCGCGACCTCTTCTCTTCGGTGCGCGATGTCGTCGGCGGGCGCGCGGGCGGCTACGAGCGCGCGCTTTCCGGCGCACGCGACGCGGCGCTCGGCGACATGATCGCTTCCGCTCGCGAGCGTGGCGCCAACGGCATCGTCGGCATCGATTTCGACTACGAAGTACTCGGCGAGAACAACGGGATGATGATGGTGTCCGTGAGCGGAACGGCCGTGAAGATGGCGAAGCGCTGAAGCATGTCCACTCTGCCTGCCCCGCCTCTGCGGGACCGCGTCTACGAGATCCTCACCGGCGACGACGTCGACCGCGTCTGCCTGGACATCCCCGAGGAGAGCTGCCGCGAGCAGCCGCGCAACTTCCTGCTGCACGTCTCCGCGCTGTCGTCGTCCAAAGTCGCCGACGGCCTGCTCGACCCGAAGGTCGTGCTCGCCTGGCTGGTCGGCGCGATCGGCGCACCGACCTTCATGCTCGGGTTGCTCGTACCGATTCGCGAGGCGGGGGCACTGTTGCCGCAGCTCGTGATCGCCGCGTCGATCCGTTCGATGCCGATCCGCAAGTGGGTCTGGGCAGGCGCGGCGGTCGTGCAGGGCGCCTGCATGATCGGGATCGCGCTGGCTGCGCTGCTGCTCGAAGGCGCCGCGGCCGGCTGGACCATTCTTGCGCTGCTCGCCGCGCTGTCGCTTGCGCGCAGCGCGGGGTCGATCGCGCACAAGGACGTGATCGGCAAGACGGTCCGCAGGGCGACGCGCGGCACCGTCTCGGGCACCGCGGGAACCGTTTCGGCGGTGCTCGTGCTCGTCTTCGGCGTGCTGCTCGGCACCGGGATCATCGAGCGCTCGATCGCGACGATCGCAGCGGCGCTCGTCATCGGCGGAGCGTTGTGGATCGTCGCTGCGCTGCTGTTCGCATCGCTGGAGGAAGCACCGGGCGCCACCGAGGGCGGCGGCAACGCGCTCAGCGTCGCGATCCGGCAGTTCGGGCTGCTGCGCGACGATCCGCAACTCGTGCGCTTCATTCTGGTTCGCTGCCTGCTGATGGCGACTGCGCTCGCGCCGCCCTTCGTCGTGGCCTTCGGCGAGCGCGAGTCGGCAGGCACGGGAACGCTCGGCCCCTTCGTCATCGCCGTCGCGCTGGCGACGATCTCGAGCAGTTACGTCTGGGGGCGCATGTCCGACGTGTCGAGCCGGCGCGTCCTCATCATCGCGGCAGCGATGGGTGCAGCGTGCCTCGCGCTGGCGGCAGCGGTCGGAGCGGGTCTTGCGGAAGGGATCGGCATCAGCGGCGATTCGGTAGTCGTGCTCCCCGCGCTGGTGTTCGTGGCGACGATTGCCGACCAGGGCGTGAAGCTGGGACGAACGACGCACATCGTCGACATGTCGGGCGCCACCGAACGGGGCGCCTATACGGCACTCACCAACACGATCGGCGGCGTCGTGATGCTCGGGGCAGGCATCTTCGGTTTCGTCAATCAGCGTTTCGGCGCCGCAGCAGTGCTGCTGCTGCTCGCGCTGATGTGCGTCGTCGGGATGTGGCTCGCTTCGGGCCTGGAGGAAGTGCAGCAGGTGCCCCCGGACGCTCCGGGCGAGTCAACTGCTTAGCGCCGGACGGCATGCGCCTGGGAGGCGCTTCCCCGACGAGTGACTCGGAGGATCACTCCGCCCGAGCCGGCTCCTTCCCTGCCAGCTCCGGAAAATCGGCCAGCTTCTGGTAGAGCGTCGCGCGTGCGATTCCCAGACGCTTCGCCGCACGCAGCCGATTGCCTCCGGTCGCCCGCAGCGCTTCGTCGATGGCGGCACGCTCGAGAGCGGCGATCCGCTGCGGCAACGTCTGCTCGATCCGGGACGGCGCGAGGGGCGCAGCAGCAGTTCCGTCCGCTGCATCGGACGCTCCGTCGAGGATCGCGTGCGTTCCGGAGGACGCATCGCCAGCCGCCAGCGGCACTTCGTCGCCCGCGGTCCCCCTGTCGATCGGCACCGCCAGCACCCCGGCACCCGCATCAACCACCCCCCGATCGATCTCCGGCAGCACCGCGCGCAGCGCATCGGTGGTCAGGCGCATCCCGTCCCACAGCGAGCACGCGCGCTCGAGCACGTTGCGCAACTCGCGCACGTTGCCCGGCCACGGCAGGCGTGCGAGCGCCTCGAGCGCATCACGCTCGATCTCCTTCGGCAGCATCTCGTGCTCGAGCGCGATCTGCTCGAGCAGATGCTCGCACAGCGGCTCGAGGTCCTCGACACGCTCGCGCAGCGGCGGCAGCCGGATCGGCAGCACGTTCAACCGGTAGTAGAGGTCGGCGCGGAAGCGCCCGTCGGCGACGAGCGTCGCGAGATCGACGCTGCTGGCGGCGATGACGCGCACGTCGACACGCTTCATCGTGTTCGAGCCGAGCGGCTCGACTTCTCGCTCCTGCAACGCGCGCAGCAGCTTCGCCTGCAGCGCGAGCGGCATGTCGCCGATCTCGTCGAGGAACAGCGTGCCGCCGTCGGCAAGCGCGAACTTTCCATCGCGGCCGCGTCGGTCGGCGCCCGTATAGGCGCCGGGGGCGACGCCGAAGAACTCGGCCTCGAGCAGGGTCTCGGGAATCGCCGCGACGTTCACGGCGATGAACGGGCCGCGCGCACGGCGCGATGCAGCGTGGATCGCCTGTGCGACGAGCTCCTTGCCGGTGCCGGTCTCGCCGAGCAGCAGCACCGTCGTGTTCAGCACCGCGGCGCGGCGCGCACGACTCTTCACCTCGAGCGCGCGCTCGCTGTTGCCGACGAAGTTCGAGAAGGTGTAGCGCGTGCGCCGCTGCCGCGCGAGTTCCTTCTGCGCCTGCGCGAGCTCGGTCTGCAGGCGGCCGAGCTTGCCGATCAGCGGCTTCAGTGACTCGATCTCGTCGTAGAGGATCAGTCCCACGGCGCCGATCACCGCGCCGGAATCGTCGCGCAGCGGAAAGCGCGAGACGAGGTAGGTGCCCGCCTTGTTCTCGAGGATGTCGAGCAGGATCGGCTTGCCGGTCTCGACGACGTGCCGCATCAGCGTGTTCGGCACGATCTCCTCGACCGGCTTGCCGATGATCTGCTCGACCGACGAGAAGCCCAGGCTCGTCATGTTCTTCTGCCAGCGGTCGTCGGTCCAGACGACGCGCGCGGATGCATCGACGACGAGGATGCCCTCGCACTGCTCCGACAGCTGGCCGAAGAAGGTCTCGGCGGCCAGGCGCAGCACGCGCTCGGAGTCGTGAAAGGCCTCGAGCGTGCGCACAGCCGGCATCGACAACGGATTCGGACGTTCTCAGCGCACGTTGATCACGCGCATGCCCTGCAGCCGGCCGTTCGGCCCGTCGAGCACGCGGATCGTCGTCTGTCGCGCGGTGAACCCTTCGGGCAGCGCGAGCGTGCCCTGCAGATGCTCGTACGACGCGAGCGTGACGTCGACCGGGTCGAGTTCGATGGTGGCGTTCGCTCCGCTCGCGCGCGAGCCGGCGACGACGAACTGCACGACGCCGCGAAAGGGCTTCGAGCCCTTCGTGTCGCGCGTAAGCAGCACGTGGTACGCGAGCTTCCCGTTCTGGTTCGAGAAGCGTGCAGCGCGCACGCCGATCGCACCGTCGCGCGGGTCGGGCGGCAGGACCTCCTCGAAGAGCGCGATGTCCTGCTGCAGCTGCTGCGTACGCTCGCGCACGGTAGCGAGCTCGGTCGACAGGCGCTGCGCTTCGGCCTCGCTCGCGCGCAGTTGCCGCGTCGTATCCTCGAGCGACGACTGCAGCTGTGCGCGCTCGCCGTCGAGCTCCGCGACGCGCGCCTGCAGGCGCCGCGACTCCTCCGGGCTCAATCTCGCGGGCAGGTACTCCTCCTGGACATACAGCAGCCCGCCGGCGCCGATCACGATGCCCACCAGCAGCAGAACCAGCCATCGCGGGACTCCCCACGACCGCCGCTTGCGATACCCCTGCGGTTCGAAGACGACCGGTCCGCTGCGTCGAAACAATGCCATCGCGCGCTGATTCCTCCCCCGAAGGGGCGAAGAATAACGCGTGCGCGCTCAGCCGGTCGCTGCGCGCGCAGGGAAATCCTCAGTTCGTGCGCTGTCCGGCGGCCTTGCGCGCCTGCGCGTACACCGGCCCCCAGAGCGGGTGACCGGCCTCGGCCGGCTGCAGCCGGAACCCGGAATCGAGCGCGAGCGCCCGATCGAAGGCCTCCCGGCACAGCGCATGACGCTCGGTCAGGCAGTAGCTGAACGCGAGGTATTTCTCGGCCTGGATGCGCGTCGACGGACCGGCATGAACGATCTCGGCGGCATTCAATGCACGGATCGCGCCGACGTAGTCGCCGGCCTCGTATCGCTGGATGCCTTCGGCGAGCCTGCGCTTTGCGCCGTCGCCATCGGACGGGAGCGCACGCGGCGGCACATCGACCGGCGAGGCCGCGTCGGCGGAGGCGGCGGGGGCCGGCGCGCGGTTCGAATCGCCCCAGGGCAACCCCGCGCAGCCACCCAGCAGGAAAGCGAGCGCGATCGACACAGCCGCCGTCAGCGGCCGCCTTGCTGCAAACGAGGAAGTGTTTTTCATGGGAAGCGGTGCGAAAGGGTGGTGCTCCGGCCCGCGACGACGTCGACCTGCGTCTGCAGCGTCCTGCCGGCCGGATTGCGAATCTCGATGTGATGCGAGCCGGCATCGAGCGTGAGCTGCTTCAGCGGCGGCGTGATGCCGCGCGATACGCCATCGACGAAGACCTCTCCCCATGGCATGACGGCCAGCCGGACAGCGCCGGTACGCGAGGCTGCGTCGGCGGCGGGCACGGGTTTCGACGCGACCGCGAGTGACGCGACTGCGGCTGCGGCTGCAGTTTTCAGGGCCGGCGACGCGACAGCGGCTTGCGAAGCCAGCGGCGCAGCGCCAGCCCGCGGCGTCGACGGCGTGGCAGCAGCGGTCGAGGTCGATGCCTGCGCATGCGCAGCGCGATCCGGTGCAGCGAGCGGGTCGCGCGGTTGCGCCTCGCGCTTCGCAGGGCCTTGCGCCACCTCTGCCCGCGACGACCCCGAACCGGTCGCCGGACCCGACCGTACAGGCGCCACCGGAGACGCGGCTGCGACTACCGACGAAGGCGGCGCACCGTCGCCGGTCGCGAACCACGCGACGACCGCCACGAAAACGACCGCAACGCCGCCCGCTGCCCACACAAGCGGTGTCCGCGGGGCGGCAGGGCGCTTCGCGGCCGGCGCTGCACGCGGCGCTTCGCGCGGCTGCGTGCATTCGTGGATGGTGTCATCGGCGCCGGCGTGGTTCGCGTCGGAACCCTGGATGCCATCGACCGGTGATGCCGCGAACAGCATCGAGCGAAACTCGCCCACGGTGCGCGGCCGCTCCTCGGGTCGGATCGACAGGCCGCGATCGATCGCCTCGAGAAAGCGTCGGCCGTAGCCGGGAAGCTCGAGCGTCGTCAGCGACGGCAGCGAATCGTGCATCACGCGCGACGCGGACGCGGGCGGCATCCGGTTCGTCACTGCGAAGTACAGCAGCGCGGCGACGGAATAGATGTCGGTCCACGGCCCCTGCCGGTTCGACGGGTCGTCGGCGTACTGTTCGATCGGTGCGTAGCCGGGCTTGAGCATCACCGTCATCGCACGGTCGCTCTCGCCGATCACGCGCCGCGCCGCGCCGAGGTCGAGCAGCAAGGCCTTGCCGTCGTTGCACAGCAGGATGTTGTCGGCCGAAACGTCGCGGTGATAGCAGTCCTCGCCGTGCATGTGCTCGAGCGCGTCGAGCACCGGGCGGATCACCGCCCGGAGCCACGCCTCGGTGACGACGTTCGGGCCGTTGGCGAGCACCTGGTCGAGCGTGCGCCCCTCGTAGAAGGGCATCACCATGTAGGCGGTGCCGTTCTGCTCCCAGAAGTGGAGCACCTCGAGCAGCCCCGGGTGGCTGAACTGTGCGAGCAGCCGCGCCTCGGCGAGGAAGCTGCGACGACCGAGCTCGAAGGTTTTCGCGTAGCGGCTCGACACCGGGTGCACGATGCCGTCGACGCGCGCGGCGAGCTGCGCGGGCAGGTACTCCTTGATCGCGACGCGTCGCTGCAGCGTCAGGTCCTCGGCCTCGTAGACGACGCCGAAGCCGCCCTGGCCGACGACGCGCGTGACGAGGAAATCGCCCAGGCGCTGCCCCGGCTCGAGCGTCATCGACTCGGCGAGCATCTCGGTATGGCTCATGTCCATCTGGTGAGGCTCATGTCGTTCCCACCTGTATCGGCGAAGCGGCGGCATCGACCCTGCGCGGCGTGCGTTCGGTCGGCGCTGCGTCTCGCGCTGCACGCGCTTGCGCCGGGCGCGCATCGGCGAGATGCGCACGCACGGCGGCGAGCTGCGCCCGCGCGGCCTCGAGCGGCGCGAGATCGACGGGGCGGTCAAGCCAGTGGCCGATCGGCTCGGGCTTTCCGAGCACGAAGCCCTGCGCGTAATCCATGTCGACGCGCAGCAGGAACTCGATCGCGTTGACGTCCTCCACCCATTCGGCCACGCAGGCCATGCCGAGCTCCTCGGCGAGGCGACGGATACCGCTGACGATGACCTGGTTGCGCGGCTGCCGGTCGATGCCCGGCATGAACTGGCCATCGATCTTGACCAGCGACGCGGGAAGCTCGCGCAGATAGGCGAACGACGAGTACCCCGCACCGAAGTCGTCGAGCGCGATCCGCACGTCGAGCGAGCGCATCTTCTCGACGAAGCGCCGCGTGCCCCGCACGTCGAACATCGCGATCGACTCGGTGATCTCCAGGCAGATGCGCGGCGCCACTTCGGGGCAGTCGCGCAGCAGCACGTGCGCGTCGGCGAGGAAACGCTCGTCGTTCAGCGAGATCCCGCTCAGGTTCACGGTGAAGAAATCGACGCACTCGGCATGCTCGCGGTTACCGTCCAGGTGACGCAGCGTGCTCTCGAGCATGTGCCAGTCGATGCGCCGCATCGCCCCGTGCCGTTCGGCCGCTGCGATCAGCCGGCCTGGCGGGAGGATCTGCCCTCGTTCGTCGCGTTCGCGCAGCAGCACCTCGTACGACATCGATCGATGCTCGGCACCCGGCCGGCGCAACGGGACGATCGGCTGCGCGAAGATGGCGATGCGCTCGACCGGCAGGCTCGTACGCAGGCGCTGGCCGAGATCGACCTCGGCGCGATAGCGGGCCAGATGCTCGTCGGACGGCTCCGCGGCAACGAGCCCGCCGCCATGGTTGCGGCGCGCATCGCGACATGCAGCACCCGCATAGGCGATCAGCTCGGCAGCGCTCATGTCGGGAGCGAACTCGACGACGCCGGTGCTCGCCATCACGCGGATGCGCTTGCCGTCGACCTCGTAGGCGGTGTCGACGATCGCCGACAGCGCGTTCTGCGCAGCCGTTCGCGCCCACGCCAGCGGGCAACCGGGCAGCACGACGAGGAACTCGTCGCCGCCCAGTCGGGCGATTCGCGCCGTGTCGGGAACGCTGCGTTCGATCCTTCGCCCGACCTCCGCGACGAGCGAGTTGCCGGCCGCGTGACCGAACACGTCATTGACGGCCTTGAAGCGATGCAGGTCGACGTAGAAGAGCGACGCCTGCGCACCCTGCGCGACGAGCTCCGATACACGCTGGATCTCGCGCTCGAGCCCGTGCAGATTCAGCCGCTCGGTAAGCGGGTCGTGATAGGCCATGTGCTCGAGCGTACGCGCGAGCTGCGTGCGCTCGGTGACGTCGACGAAGCTGATCTCGACCGCGTCGCCGGCGAGCAGTGCATCGACGTCGACGATGCGCTGGGCGCCGTCTTCCGTCGTGACGCGCACCTCGTTGCTGTAACGCCCCTGCGCAGCCGTCTGCGCGAGCAGCGCTTCGGCGCGCTCGTCTCCCAGCAGCGCGGCCAGCGTGTTGACGCGCCCCTGCCGGAGCTCGGCGCGGAACAGCTGCCCGGCCAGGTCGTTCCAGCGCTGCACCTGGCCCGCGGGATCGACCGACAGCAGCGCGACCGGCACCGAGTAGTAGACGTGCCGGTACTTGCGCGCCGCCTCGATCAGGTTGCGCTGCGTCTGCAGGCGCCGCTGACGCTCGACGTAGGCGACGCGCCCGACGATCGTCAGCGCGAGAACGGCGAAGGCGAGCGCACCCGTGCGCACGTCGAGCAGGTCGTCCGCAATCGACGGGGCCACGTCGACGCGCGCGACGATGCCGATCGCGTGCAGCGTCCAGCCGAGAACGAAGACGACCGTCGGCAGGTCCGGCCGCGCCTGTGTCGCCGCGGCGCCGACGATGACGGCCGCAACGATCGCCGTCGCGACGTAGCCCGACTCCTCGAAACGGATCGACGGCGAAAGCGTGGCCGCGACGATCGCCGCCACGAGGCCGATCACGGGCGAGAACCGCAGCGCGCGCCGCAGCCGTGCCGCGCTCGGATCGCGCTCGACGAAGGCGAGGATCAGCTCGACGCTGGCGATCGCGAAAAGCAGCCACAGCCCGCCGGAGAGTACGAGGCGGGCCGCGGACGGTGACTGCGTCGCCTGCAGGGCCGGCGGCGGGAGCGTGCACAGCAGCCATGCCGCCAGCCACGCCGCCAGGCACAGTGCCTGTCGCGTGCGCTGCGTCCAGTCCGCGCGAAGGACGAGCACGACCGGGCGCAGCGGTCGCGCAAGCAGCGCCCTGCCGGTGTCGGGCAGTCCGGGCATGTCTCCGTTTTCCAGGTCGGTCGCATGGCCGACGCGAAGCGCGCGGCCTCGACCGGGGCGAAACCTTCGGGAGCATCGCCGACGGTCTCGCGCGCACGACGGGCAGGCCGGACAGCCGGACGATGGGCCGCGATACGCGGCGCCCGGCGTGTGGCCTCGGCAGGGCCCAGCCTCACCGGGGCGGGCGCTTCAGCCGCCCGATGGCGTCGCCGGCGACCGCTCGAGCAGTGCGCGCAGGCCGGCGAGCCGGGCCTTGCCCATCTCCTGGCTGACCGTCTGCGCGGGCGCCGGCGACGCATCGAGCTGCATCTCCTCGAGGAAACGCGAAGGCAGCTGCTCGTAGCGTTCGCGACCGCGCTTGCGCTGGCGGCACCAGGTGAGCGTGAGGCTGCGCTGCGCGCGGGTCACCGCCACGTACATCAGGCGGCGCTCTTCCTCGATGCGCCGGGCCTGCGCATCGACGTGAGGAAGTTCACGCACGGCCGGAGCGTCCTGTCGCCGCGCGGCGCCTTCGCTGTCCGCGGGCGCATCGTCATCGCCCGACGAGGTCCTGTCGCCACGATGCGGCAGCAACCCCTCCTCGCAACCGACGACGAAGACGTGCGCGAACTCGAGCCCCTTGGCCGCGTGTATGGTCGTCAGCCGCACCGCGTCGGCGTCGGCATCGCGCCGATCGAGCTGCGAGAGCAGCGCGACGGTCTGCGCGAGCTTCAGCAGCGTCGCGTTGTCGTCCTCGGCGCGCTTCTTCATCCAGTCGACGAAATCGCAGACGTTCTGCCATCGGTTGGCAGCGATCTTGTCGTCGCCCGTCGCGAAAAGGTGCGCCTTGTAGTCGATCGCCGACACGAGATCGTCGAGCACCTGTGCAGCCGGCTCCTTCGACGCACGCCAGCCCATGCGATTGACGAACTCGCCGAACTCGCGCAGCGGCTCGAGCTGCCGCGCGGCGATGCGCGACTCGAATCCGGCCTCGAACAACGCGGCGAACATCGATACGTTGCGCTCGCCTGCATACGCGCCGAGCGCCTGCAGGCTCGCGACGCCGACGCCGCGCTTCGGCGTCGTGACCGCGCGAATGAACGCCGGATCGTCGTCGTCGTTGGCAAGCAGGCGCAGGTACGCGAGCAGGTCGCGGATCTCGGCGCGCTCGAAGAACGACTGCCCGCCCGACAGCACGTACGGAACCTTCTCCTTGCGCAGCGCCTGCTCGAAGATGCGCGCCTGGTGGTTGCCGCGATAGAGGATGGCGTAGTCGGAGAACTTCGCACGGCGCTCGAAGCGATGCGCCTGCAGCCGCATCACGACCGATTCGGCTTCAGCCTCGTCATCGTCGCAGGGAACGACCTGTACCGGATCGCCGGGGCCATGCTCGGACCACAATTTCTTCGCGTGCAGCTTCGGGTTGTGCTCGATCAGCTGGTTCGCCGCGCGCAGGATGTTCACGCTCGAACGGTAGTTCTGCTCGAGCTTGACCACCTTCAGCGACGGAAAATCGGCCGACAGCCGGTTCAGGTTCTCGAGCGTCGCGCCGCGCCAGCCGTAGATCGACTGGTCGTCGTCGCCCACCGCAGTGAACGCGGCGCGCGGCCCGGCCAGCAGCTTGAGCAGTTCGTACTGGCACGCGTTCGTATCCTGGTATTCGTCGACGAGCAGGTAGCGCAGCTTCTCGCGCCAGGCCTGCGCCACGTCGGCGTGCTCGCGCAGCAGCCGCACCGGCAGCCGAATCAGGTCGTCGAAATCGACCGCCTGGTAGGCGACCAGCGTGGCGGCGTAGTCGCGATACGCGCGTGCGATCGCGTGCTCGTTGGCGTCCTTCGCCGACGCGGCAGCCTCGTCGGCGTCGACGAGCGCGTTCTTCCACAACGAGATCCGGTGCTGGGCGGCGCGGGTCGTCTTCCGATCGACCGAGCCGAGCGCCTGCTGCACGATGCTGCCCGCGTCGTCGGCATCCACAATCGAGAAGCTGCGCTTCAGGCCGAGTGCCGCGCCGTCGCGTCGCAGCATCTGCACGCCGAGCGAGTGGAAGGTGCAGACGAGCGGACGCTGCGCTTCGCGCAGCTGCAGCGCCTTGCCGAGGCGCTCGGCCATTTCCTGCGCGGCCTTGTTCGTGAAAGTGATCGCCGCGATCGCGTCGGGGCGAAAGCCCGCGTCGACGAGGTGAACGACCTTCTGCGTGATCACGCGCGTCTTGCCGCTGCCGGCACCGGCGATGACGAGGCACGGACCGTCGAGATAACGGATCGCCTCGCGTTGGGCGGGGTTCAACTGCGCGGACATCGGGATGCGTCGCCCCAGGCACTGCGAAGGGACGCGATTCTAGCAACGCCTCCCGGCGTGAGCGGACGCTATCGTCCGGAGCGCTACTGGCTCTGCTTCCTGCACATCGGACCGTCGCTCTGCTCGCGCAGGAAAGCGATCAGGTCGGCGCGTTCGCGGGGATCGGCAACGCCTGCGTAGCCCATCGTCGTTCCCGGCACCGCGCGTAACGGGTCGGCGAGGAAACGATCGAGCGTCGCTGCGTTCCAGACGATGCCCGATCGCTTCATCGCGTCGGAGTAGGCAAAACCCGGCACGCTGCCGGCCTTGCGTCCGATGAGGCCGCAATGGCGCGGGCCGGTGCGGTCGTAGGCAAGCGCGTGGCAGGCCTCGCAGCGGGTGTAGATCCCGGCGCCGGCTGCGGGGTTGCCGGTTGCAGGCGCTGCACCGCGCTCACGCGTGCCTTCGGTCCCGGCAGCTGCGGCCACGGAATGCGCATTCGCTTCTGCGGCGATTGCGCCGGCGGATGGGGAGAGCGCAATGAGTACCGCGAACACGAGCGCTGCGGTGCGTGCAGCGGATGCGACAGACGCTGCGATCGAGCCTGTCTTCACCGTTCGCCCCAGCGCCATCGCTCGTACGACCTGATCAGGCAACGAAGGCGTCGGGCACCGGCGCTTCGCCCAGCGCGTTGCGCAGCACCGCCCAGTGCATCGCCTCGTCGCCGAGGATGCTCGCCGCCGCCTTCGACAGATCGCGATTGTCGAAAAGCGGTACCGCGCCGAGATAGGCACTCACTGCGCCCTTCTCGAGCCCGGCGGCGAAGCGCAGCACGTCGGCCTGCGTCTTCAGCTGGTCGGTCGGAAACATGTACTTCGATTTGGCAGACACCGGCTTGCCGCCGAGCTTCGAGACGGTCGTCGCGAGCAGGTCGGCATGCGCCTTGTGGTGCCCCTGGAAGGTGACCGCGAGATCGAGCACCGGCTTTTGCAGCAGCCCGCTTTCGGCGCCGACCTGGTACGCGGCGATCGCCTCGAGCTCGGCGCCGAGCGCCGTGTTCAGGATGCGGGCGTCCTGCTCGGCATCGGAAGCCTTTCCTGCCGCGAGTGCCGGCCGCCCGGCGAGCATCGCGATTGCAGTGGCCGACAGCAGCAGGCCGGAGCCGCCGATCCAGGCGCGACGGTCGAGCGGTTGTTCGAGGAAGCTGGCACGAATGGGGAAGGACACGGCAGTTCTCCGGTTGGGTTCAGGAACGCGGTCAGGCGGCGGTGCCGGCGTCGCCGTCGGCATCGGATGCACGCTGCAGGCCGAGACGCTCGAAGACGCCGGCGACGATGCGATCGCAGCGTTCGCCGGCGAAGGCGAAGGCATCAGAGAGCGCGACATCGACCTCTCGTGCAAGCGACTCGCGCAGCATCGAACGCGCGCGGAAGTGCCGCGTGCGCACCGTGGCTTCGGGAATGCCCAGCACTGCGGCGACTTCCTCGACGCTCATCTCCTCGACGGCGCGCAGCACGAAAACCGAGCGGAATGCCTCGGGCAACTCGTCGATGCGCGCTTCGAGCGCGCGGCGCAGTTCGCCGCGTTCGGCGAGACGGTCGGGCCGTTCGGATTCGGGCAGCTGCATATTGGATTCCCCGGCGAAGATCGCGCTGTCGACAGTCGTGTCGAGCGGAATCACTTCCGCCCTGCGAGCGGCGCCGCGCAGGCGCCCGAGCGATTCGTTGGCGGCGATGCGCACCAGCCAGGTGGCGAGACGCGACTCGCCGCGAAACTCGTGGAAGGCGCGATACGCCTGCAGCCACGCTTCCTGCACGGCGTCCTCGGCCTCGGCATCGTTCTTCAGGATGCTGCGCGCGGTGCGGTACAGCACCTGGTTGTGCCGCTGCATCAAGGTGCGGAAGGCCTGATGGTCCCCCGCGATGATCTCGCCGACGAGTTCGACGTCGGAGAGGACCTGCATCGGACGCGGCTCCTCGAGCACGTACGGGTTCATTACGACTCCTGGCTTGGCTGGCTCGTGCGGCGAATTTCACCGCATTCGTACGTTGGATGCGGCGGGGGTTGGATTCGTTCCCGGCCGCCGCCCTACCCCCGCGCCAGCGCCCGCTGCGCAGCCTCCTGTACCGCCTCGCCCAGCGTCGGATGCGCGTGGATCGTGCCGGCGAGGTCCTCGAGCCGCGCACCCATCTCGAGCGCCAACCCGAAGCCTGCCGACAGCTCGGAGACCGCCGCTCCGACCGCCTGCATCGCGAGCAGCAGATGATTGTCGGCGCGCGCGACGACACGCACGAAGCCCGACTCGCCGTGCAGCGTCAATGCGCGCCCGTTCGCGCTGAACGGGACCATGCCGATGCGCAGCTCGGAATGCGTGCGACGCGCCTCGTCGAGCGGGAGGCCCACCGTGACGATCTCGGGATCGGTGAAGCAGATCGCGGGAATCGCACGCGGCTCGAACACGCGCTTCCGGCCGGCGACGAGATCGGCGACGACGTCGCCCTGCATCATCGCGCGATGCGCGAGCATCGGCTCGCCGGTGACGTCGCCGATCGCGTAGACGCCGCGCATCGACGTCCGGCAGCGATCGTCGATGCGCACGAAGGGACCGTCGCGATCGAGATCGAGCTCGTCGAGCCCGACATCGTCGACGGCCGGCCGGCGGCCCACCGCGACGAGCACGCGATCGGCTGGCAGCCGCTCGCTGCCGGCGTTCGTCTCGATCGTCACGCGACCGTCGGACGACAGGCCCTTCACCGAGACGCCGAGCTTCGTCTGCACGCCGAGCGCCGCGAGGCGCTGCGCGACCGGGCGCGTGAGCTCGGCGTCGTACTGCGGCAGGATGCGCGGCGCCATGTCGACGAGCGTGACCTGCGAACCGAGCTTCGCGAAAGCGGTGCCGAGCTCGACACCGATGTAGCCGGCACCGACGACGACGAGCTGCGCCGGCAGCTCGCGCATCGACAGCAGCTCCGTCGACGAGACGACGTTGCCGCCGAAGGGCAGCACCGGCAGCTCGACCGGTCGCGAGCCGGTGGCGATGACGACGTTCTCGGCCCGGATCGTCTGCTCGCCCCCGGTCTCGGTGGAGACGACGACGGTCTTGCCGTCGCGAAAGCGCGCGCGTCCGAGCACGAGCTTCACGCGCGCCTTCTTCAGCAGGCCGGCGACGCCGCCTTCGAGGCGTTCGACGATCGAATCCTTCCACGCGATGGTCTGCGCGAGATCGATCGACGGATCGGCCGCGCGGATGCCGAGCGGCGAGCGCTGCGCCGCGAAGCCGCGCAGCCGCGCGTACTCGTCGGCCGCGTGGATGATCGCCTTCGACGGGATGCAACCGACGTTCAGGCAGCTGCCGCCCAGTCGATCGGCCTCGACGATCACCGTGTCGACACCCTGCTCGCCCGCGCGCGCCGCACACACGTAGCCGCCGGGTCCGGCACCGACGACGAGCAGCTGGCAGCGGATCTCCTTCATGGCCGGCTCCCGCTCCGATCGCCGCGCATCACGACACGAACAGCATCGCCGGCGTCTCGAGCAACGCCTTGAGCCGATGCACGAAGATCGCGGCGTCCCAGCCGTCGACGACGCGATGGTCGAAGCTGCAGGACAGGTTCATCGCCTTGCGCGGAACGAATGCGCTGCCATTCCACATCGGGCGCACGACGATGCGGTTCACGCCGACGATGGCGACCTCGGGATGGTTGATGACCGGCGTCGTGACGATGCCGCCCATCGCACCGAGCGAGGTGATCGTGATCGTCGATCCGGAGAGCTCTTCGCGCGTCGCAGTACCCCCCTTGGCCGCGTCGGCGACGCGCGACAGCTCGATCGCGCAGCTCCAGAGGTCGCGCGCCTCCACGTGGCGCACGACGGGAACGACGAGCCCGTTCGCGGTCTGCGCCGCGATGCCGATGTGCACGCCGCCGTAGCGGCGCAGCACGCCTGCGTCGTCGTCGAAATGCGCGTTCATCCGCGGCTGCTCGGCGACGGCGGTCGCGATCGCGCGCATCAGGAACGGCAGCAGCGTCAGCCGCGGCCGTTCGCTTCGCGGCTCGTTCAGCTTCTCGCGCAGCGTCTCGAGATCGGTGACGTCGAGCTCCTCGACGTAGGTCATGTCGGCGATGCGCTCGTGCGCGATGCGCATCTTCTCGGCGATGCGCCTGCGCAGGCCGACGATCTTGATCTCCTCGACGCTCTCGTCGGGTGCGGGTCCGACGCCTGCAGCCGGCGCCTGCGGACCCCGCTCGAACAGGCGATCGAGGTCCTCGTGCGTGATGCGTCCGGCCGGACCGCTGCCAGCGACGCGTCGAAGGTCGATGCCGGCCTCGCGTGCGCGCGCACGCACCGCCGGCGAGGCGATCGGTTTCTCGCCGCGCGCACGCGGCAGCACCGGAGACGCACCGGGCCGCAGGCGGGCGCCCGGGGCTCCGGCCCGCTCGGCGCCTGCGTCGAGCGCCCGGCGCGCGTCGTCCGTCGGCGCACGCGCCTGCTGCGCCTGTCGTTGCCGGGTCTGCTTCGCTGCTGGCTCCGTCCGCTTCGTTTGCGCCTCCTGCTTCGTTTGCGCCGTCTGCCCGGTCTGCTCCGCCTCTTCGATCTGCTCCGACTGCCCGCCCTGCTCGGCCTGCCCGCCCACTTCACCTTGGACCTTCAGCCGCACCAGATCACTGCCCACCGCGATGCTCTCGCCCGGCTCGCCGCCCAGCCAGATCACCTCGCCCGCGACCGGCGACGGAACCTCGACGCTCGCCTTGTCGGTCATCACGATCGCGAGCGACTGGTCTTCCTGCACGCGGTCACCCACCTTCACCAGCCATTCGACGAGCTCGGCTTCCGCGACACCCTCGCCGACGTCGGGCAGCCGGATCGCGTGCTCGGCCATTCAGTCCTCCACCGCCTCGAGCAGTGCGCGACCAACGCGCGCGGGCCCCGGGAAGTACTCCCATTCGTGCGAATGCGGATAGGGCGTGTCCCAGCCGGTGACGCGGCGGATCGGCGTCTCGAGCCGATGGAAACAGTGCTCCTGCACGAGCGCGACCAGCTCGGCGCCGAAGCCCGACGTGAGGGTCGCCTCGTGTACGACGACGCAGCGTCCAGTCTTGTTCACCGAGACGACGATCGCATCGAGATCGAGCGGCACGAGCGTTCGCAGGTCGATCACTTCCGCATCGACGCCGGTGGCTTCGGCCGCCGCGAGCGCGACGTGGACCATCGTTCCGTAGGCGAGCACGGTGACGGCGTCGCCGGGCCGGCGCACGGCCGCCTGGCCGAGCGGCACCGTGTAGTGCCCGGTGGGGACGTCGCCGAGCGGATGCTTCGACCACGGCGTGACCGGCCGGTCGGGATAGCCTTCGAAGGGGCCGTTGTAGAGCCGCTTCGGCTCGAGGAAGATCACCGGATCGGGATCCTCGATCGACGCGATCAGCAGCCCCTTCGCGTCGACCGGGTTCGACGGCATGACGGTCTTCAGCCCCGCCACGTGCGTGAACAGCGCCTCGGGGCTCTGGCTGTGCGTCTGCCCGCCGAAGATGCCGCCGCCGGCGGGCATGCGGATGACCATCGGCACCGTGAACTCGCCGTTCGAGCGATAGCGAAGGCGCGCGGCCTCGGAGACGATCTGGTCGTAGGCCGGGTACACGTAATCGGCGAACTGCACCTCGACGCACGGACGCAGCCCGTACGCGGCCATGCCGATCGCCGTGCCGACGATGCCTGACTCGTTGATCGGCGCATCGAAGCAGCGGTCGTGACCGTACTTCTGCTGCAGGCCCGCCGTGACACGAAACACGCCGCCGAAGTAGCCGACATCCTCGCCGAAGACGACGACGGTGTCGTCGCGGCCCATCGAGACGTCGAGCGCATCGCGCAGCGCCTCGATCATCGTCATGCGCGCCACGGCGTGCCGCTCCTACACGCCGGCCTGCTGCCGCTGGCGGCGCAGGTGCGACGGCATCGTCGCATAGACGCCCTCGAACATGTCGCGCGTCGACGGCTTGCCGCCGGCGTGCAGCGTTCCGTGGCGCTCGGCCTCGCGCTGCGCCGAGACGACCTCGGCGAGTGTTCGCTCCTCGAGCTCGCGATGCTTCTCCTCGCTCCACGCGCCGCGCAGGATCAGGTGGTTCTTCAGCCGCATGACCGGGTCGCCGAGCGGCCACGCGTCGGATTCGGTCTTCGGCCGATAGGCCGACGGATCGTCGGAGGTCGAATGCGCGCCGACGCGATATGTGACGTGCTCGATCAGCGTCGGCCCCAGGTTGCCGCGGGCGCGATCGTTCGCCCATTTCGCCACCGCGTAGACGGCGAGGTAGTCGTTGCCGTCGACGCGCAGCGCCGGAATGCCGAAGCCGAGCCCGCGCGCGGCGAAGGTGCCCGAGCCGCCGCGTGCGATGCCCTGGAACGTCGAGATCGCCCACTGGTTGTTGACGATGTTCAGCACCACCGGCGCGCGATAGGTAGACGCGAAGACGAGCGCGGCGTGGAAGTCCGACTCGGCAGTGGAGCCGTCGCCGATCCAGCCGGCGGCGATGCGCGTGTCGCGACGGATCGCCGACGCCATCGCCCAGCCGACCGCCTGCGGGAACTGCGTACCGAGGTTGCCCGACAGCGAGAAGAAGCCGTGCTCGCGCGCCGAATAGAGCACCGGCATCTGCCGGCCCTTCAACGGATCGCGTTCGTTCGAATAGATCTGGCACATCAGGTCGAAGACCGGATAACCGTCGGCGATCAGCAGCCCCGCCTGCCGATAGGTAGGGAAGTTCATGTCGCCCTTGCGCTGCGCCTTGCGGAACGCGCAGCTCACCGCCTCCTCGCCCATGTGCTGCATGTAGAACGAGGTCTTGCCCTGGCGCTGCGCCATCAGCATCCGCGCATCGAAGGCGCGCAGCACGAGCATGTCGTGCAGGCCCTCGAGCAGTTGCTCGTCGCTGAGCAGGCCGGCCCACGGGCCGACCGCCTCGCCGCGGCGATTCAGCACGCGGACGATCGAATACGCGTGACTGCGAATCGATTCGGGGTCGACGTCGATCGGCGGACGTGCGACCGAGCCGGCTTCGGCGATCTTCACGTTCGAGAAATCGGGCTGGTCGCCGGGGCGAACGGCCGGCTCGGGCACGTAGAAGCGAAGCGGTTCGGGATCGGCCATGGCGGGTGGGGTAGCCCTCGAAGCGATGCCGGTTCGATCGATCGTGCCAGAAAACCGAAGACCCGTAGCGGAAGTCAGACAGGGCACTGGTCATTTGACCGGCGCGCGCCGGCGTCATAGCCTCGCCGCACTTCACATCGGCGCGCCATGAGCAACGCAACCACACGCAATATCGTCCTGCTGCAGGGACACCCCGACCCCAGCCCGGCGCGCCTGGGCCACGCGCTCGCCGAGGCCTACGCCGAGGGCGCGCGCGAGGCCGGCCACTCGCTGCGACGCGTAGAGATCGGCAAGCTCGACTTCCCGCTGCTGCGCTCGAAGGAAGAGTGGACCTCGGGCGAGCTTCCGGATTCGCTGAGAACGGCGCAGGAAGCGATCCTGTGGTCGCAGCACGTGGCACTGTTCTTTCCGCTGTGGCTCGGCACGATGCCCGCGCTCGTCAAGGGCTTCCTCGAGCAGGTGCTGCGCCCCGGCTTTGCGGTCGAGGCGGGCGAGCACGGCCAGTGGAAGCGCGCGCTGCGCGGACGCTCGGCGCGTGTCGTCGTCACGATGGGCATGCCGGCGCCGATCTACCAGTGGTACTTCTTCGCGCACGGTGTGCGCGGGCTCGAGCGCAACGTGCTCGCGTTCTGCGGCCTGCATCCGGTTCGCCAGACATTGATCGGCATGGTCGACGGCGGCGGGCGCAAGCGGCACGAGAAAAGCTTCGAGCGCATGCGCGAACTGGGTCGGCGCGCGCGCTGACGCTCGACCTGTGCGCAGCTCAGATGTCGAGCGGATCGACGTCGAGCTGCCAGGCGATGCGCGCAGGCTTTGCGCGCAGCGCCTCCACCCATCCTGCGAGGAAACGATGCAGCGGCGCACGCCGCTCGGCCTCGACGAGCAGCTGCGCGCGTTCGCGCCCCTGCAGCCGGCTCATCGACATCGGAACCGCATCGAAGACGCGCACGCCGCTGCCATCGGCGTCGAACTCGAAAGCGAGACGACGCGCGCCCTCCAGGAATGCGACCGCGTCGGCGAGCTCTTTCGCTTCGGCGCGCAGCATCGCCTGATACCGGTACGGCGGCAGCCCGGTCTCGCGCCGCTCGCCGAGCTGGCGATCGGCGAAGCCCGCGTAGTCGTGACGCGCGAGGAACTGGAACAGCGGATGCCCGGGGAAACGCGTCTGCACGAGCATGCGGCTCGCGCGGCCGCTGCGCCCGGCGCGGCCCGCCACCTGCATCAGCGTCGCAAACAGGCGCTCGGGCGCACGAAAGTCGGCCGCGTACAGGCCGGCATCGACATCGAGCGCGACGACCAGCGTCAGGCGGCGAAAGTCGTGGCCCTTGGCGAGCATCTGCGTGCCGACGAGCAGATCGACCTCGCCTGCGTGCGCCGCGTCGAGCACGCGCTGCGCGGCGCCCCGCCGTCGCGCGACGTCGCGGTCGAGCCGCGCGATGCGCCGCTCCGGAAACAGCTCGACGAGCGCTTCCTCGAGCCGCTGCGTGCCGCGCCCCAGGGCGTCGAGATCGACGTTGCCGCAGTCGGGGCAGGCACGCGGTGTCGGCTGGTCGGCGGCACAGTGATGGCAGACGAGCCGGTACCGCGAGGGGCGCGGTGCCACACTGCGCGAGGCCGAGGCCTGCACGGCCGCGCCGTCGATCCGGTGCAGCACGCGATAGGCCGAGCAGTTCGTGCAGCGGCTCAGCCAGCCGCAGGCGGCGCAGGCAAGCACCGGCGCGTAACCGCGCCGGTTGACGAAGACGAGCGCCTGCTCGCCGCGCGCGAGCGTCTGCTCGATCGACTCGACGACGCCTGCAGCCAGCGAATGGCGCAGCTTCTCGCGCGCGAGATCGACGCAATCGACCTGCGGCAACGCGGCACCGCCGATGCGCTCCTGCAGCGCATGCACGCGGTAGCGTCCGCGTCGCGCGGCGAACCAGGTCTCGAGCGACGGCGTCGCCGATCCGAGCACGATCGGAATGCCGCGCTGGGCGGCCGCGGCGATCGCCAGGTCGCGCGCCGAATAGCGAACGCCTTCCTGCTGCTTGTACGAAGCGTCGTGCTCCTCGTCGACGACGATCGCGGCCAGCGTCGGAAGCGGCGCGAGCACCGCAAGTCGCGTACCGAGCACGACGCGCGCCTGCCCGTCGACGGCGGCGAGCCAGTGCGCGGCACGATCGCCATCGGCCGTTTCGCTGTGCAGCAGCGCGACCCGTTCGTGCGGGAAGCGTGCCGCCAGCTGTGCGTGCAGCTGCGGCGTCAACGCGATCTCGGGAACGAGCAGCAGCACCTGCGCGCGCGCATCGCGCGCGAGCACCGCGGCAAGCCACTGCAGATAGACCTCCGTCTTGCCGCTGCCGGTCACGCCGTGCAGCAGATGCACCGCATGGCCTTCGCTCGCGTGCAGCGCGGTGAGCAGGGCGCGCTGCGCTTCGGTCAGCGCAGGCGCAGCCGGCAGCACCGACTCGGGCGACGGCGGCGACGGCGCCTGCCAGCGCGCACGCGCCCGCGTGAACACGGAGCCTCGCGTGCGACGCACCCTGGATGAACCCTTCGCTGCACCGCCGCTCGAGCCGATCTCGCGCAGCAGTCGGGGAATCGCCGGCATGGCGACTTCGCCGATTCCGCGGTGGTAGTAGCGCGCGGCGAAGGCGACCAGCTCGAGCCACGCCGGCGGCATCGTCGGCGCCTCCGCCAGCACGCACTCGACCGCGCGCACGCGCGCCGGATCGATCTCGGGCCGATCGGCCAACGCGACGACGAGCCCGACACGTCGCGTACGCCCCCAGGGAACGACGACCCACGAACCGACCTCGATGGCCGCGCCGCTGCCGTGCGGATCGAAGCTGTAGTCGAAAAGCGACGTACCCAGTTGCGCGGCGGGCACGTCGAGCGCTATGCGAGCGAAACGACGCGCGGCCTCACCGGTGCCGACAGAAGCCGGTTCAGTCCGCGCACTCATCAGAGTTTGCTTTAAGTTTCGGACACAATGTCCTGCGTCTAAAGCGCTTTTCCAGGTCGTTCACAAAAGCTGTGGACAAAACTGTGAACAAAGCGTCGACAGCCGTCGCAGGTGCCCGTGCCATCGGGCATCGGACTGGGTTGCTCATTTTTTCAGCAACCTGAACTCCCGCAAAATCAAGCACTTACGAAGCCCCTTCCGTCAACATCAGTTTTGGTCGACGCGGGGAGCCGGTCCAGGCCCTTCTGTGCATAAGTCAGCGGTCACCCTCCGGGGAGGGGTCCGTTTTTCGAGATCCCGGCACAGGGTGCGCCGGCGCACGCGGGTCAGGCGGTGCGCAAGCGCCGGCTGTAGGAATGAACGGTGTCGACGAGCGCCGCGACGTTCTCGGGGGGCGTGAACTGCACGACGCCGTGGCCGAGGTTGAATACGTGGCCCGCTCCCGGCGCCGGCGCGCCGAAGGAGTCGAGTACCCGCTGCGCCTCGACGCGAACCGCCGCCTCTCCGGCCATCAGGATCATCGGATCGAGGTTGCCCTGTATGGCGCAGCGCGCGCCGACCCGCTCGCGCGCACGCGACAGGCTCACCGTCCAGTCGACACCGACCGCGTCGCACCCGAGGCCGGCGATGTCCTCGAGCCAGGGGCCGCCGCCTTTCGTGAAGACGATCGTCGGAATCCGCGTCGCGGCACCCCCCGCGAGCGGATCGGGCACCGTACGCAGCGCGTTCAGCACCCTGCGCATCGGCTCGAGCGAGAAGCGCTGGAAGGCACCGTCGGCCAGCGCCCCGCCCCACGAGTCGAAGATCATCAGCACCTGCGCGCCCGCGTCGATCTGCGCATTCAGATAGGCGGCGACCGCATCGGCATTCACCGCAAGGATGCGCTCGAGCAGATCGGGGCGCTGATAGAGCATCGTCTTGATGCGACGGAAGTCAGCGCTCGCACCGCCTTCGACCATGTAGCAGGCGAGCGTCCACGGGCTGCCGGCGAAGCCGATCAGCGGCACGCGGCCGGCAAGCGCCGAACGGATCGTGCGCACCGCGTCGGTGACGTAGCGCAGCTCGTCGGCCGGATCGGGCACGGCGAGCTGTCGCACCGCTTCCTCGTCGCGCACCGGGCGCTCGAAGCGCGGGCCTTCGCCGTCGGCGAAGTACAGGCCGAGCCCCATCGCATCCGGGATCGTGAGGATGTCGGAGAACAGGATCGCTGCATCAAGCGGAAAACGCTCGAGCGGCTGCAGCGTGACCTCGCAGGCGAGTTCGGGGTTCTTGCACAGCGCGAGGAAGCTGCCGGCCTGCTTACGCGTCGCGTTGTATTCCGGCAGATAGCGGCCGGCCTGGCGCATCAGCCAGATCGGCGTGTATTCGGTGGGCTGGCGCCGCAGCGCGCGCAGGAAGGTGTCGTTGGCGAGTTCGTGCACCGACCGATTCTAACTGCTCGCCACGACCGTGCCGTTGCGGGCTTCGGCGCCGCCGGCCGTGCGCGTGCTCGCCCACGCCTTCGGCGTCGCCCCGGTACGCGTGACGAACACGCGCCCGAGCGCGGCAGCGCTCGCGTAGCCGACTTCGCCGGCGACCTGCTTCACCGCGCGACCCTGCTGCAGCAGGTGCTGCGCGAGCGCGATGCGCCAGCGGGTCAGGTATTCGCCGGGGGCAAGCCCCAGCACCTGCTTGAAGCGCGCCGCGAAGCGGGCGCGCGACATGCCGGCGACCGCCGCCAGATCTTCCAGTCGCCAGTCGCGTTCGGGCTCGTCGTGCAGCACGACGAGCGCCTTCGACAGCCGCGGGTCGGCGAGCCCGGCCAGCATTCCCGTACCGACCAGCCCGTGATCGATCACGTGACGCAGTACCTGCACGAGCAGCAGTTCGCACAGCCGATCGAGCGCCACCTGCCGGCCGCAGAGGCTGCGGTCGGCTTCCGCGAACAGCTGCGCGATCGTCGGTTGCGCATCGCCGAGCGCCTCGAGCGGCAGCACGAGCACCGGCGGCAGCGCGGCGGCGAGCGGCCCGACCGAGCCGCCGTCGAAATGGATCGACGCACTGACGACGTCGGGCTGCGCCGCGTCGTCGGGATGCAGCTCGTGCGCAAAGGGCCGCGGGTAGAACAGCAGCGATGCGCGTACGAGCTTCAGCGGCGACCAGCCCGGATGCAGCGAATGCACGACGCCGGCGCGCAGCAGGTGCAGCCGGCCGGCGTCGCCGTCGCCGTCGTCGCCGTCGTCGCCGAAGCGGATCGTCGATCCGAGGACCCCGCTGCGGTCGACGCGGGCACGAGGACTGAAACGCGCGAGAAGGCTCGACAGGCGATCGGACATGCGCGAGGGGCCGGGCGACGAAGTCGGCATTCTAGTCTTCCTGTTCTCGCAGCCGCATTAGACTCTTCGCATTTCGACGGGGAGACGACGAGCATGGGCGACGCATCCGAGGACAGGCCGTTCACGCACGAAGACTGGCGACGGCTGCTGCGCAACCTGCACGAAGATCCCGACCGGCCCGGCCTGCGCGAGACGCCTGCGCGGATCTCGCGCGCCTGGGAGCACTGGACCTCCGGCTACCTGCAGGACCCCGCCGACATCCTGAAGGTCTTCGAGGACGGCGCCGAGCAGTACAACGAGCTGATCGTCGTGCGCCGGATCCCCGTCTACAGCCACTGCGAGCATCACCTCGCGCCTTTCTTCGGCACCGCCACCGTCGGCTACGTTCCGGACGGCCGCATCGTAGGGCTGTCGAAGCTCACGCGCCTGGTCGACTGCTTCGCAAAACGACTGCAGGTGCAGGAGCGGCTGACAAGGCAGATCGCCGATGCGCTGATGTCGCACCTGTCGCCGACCGCCGTCGGCGTCGTCATCCGCTGCCGCCACCTGTGCATGGAAAGCCGCGGCATTCGCGCGATCGGCGAGGAGACGGTGACCTCGGCGATGCTCGGCGAGCTGCTGACCAATCTCGGGATGCGCACGGAGCTGCTGGCGCTGGATCGGTGACTGGAGGAGGAGAAGGGAGAAGGGGAAAGAAACCGGGGTCAGACCACGATTTCTTCAGAAATCGTGGTCTGACCCCGGTTTCTTGCAGTGCCCCTTGGAGCGGGCGAGGCGGCGGGCGTTGCTGGTTACGCGGCGGTGAACGGGGCCGAGGCCGGTGTAGGCGATGTGAGGGGCGGACTTCGACCAGCGGCGTGCGGCGCCGGCGTAGGGCGAACGCCAGGCGCCAGCTTGCAGCGGCCACGTCGATGCGAGCCACCAGGGGCGCATCGAGGCTTCGGCGATCGCGAACCAGACCTTCCACATCTCGGTCGACATCTGCAGCATCGACTCGACCCAGGCCTCGCCCTTCTCGTCGAACATGCGACGGAACTCGACGCGATCGACTTCGCCGGGGAATGGCCCGCTTCGCAGCATGCGCTGCGTGCGATGCGCGATCACCTGCGGCGCCGCCCAGCCGATCTCGAGCCAGCGCGTCATCGCCCGTCCCCACGGAAGGGCCGCGGCGAGCGCATCGCCCGAATGCAGGGCGCGGTTGAGCTTTCGCTTCGTTCGTTTCCGTTGCATCATCGATCGTTCCCTGTTCCGAACGAATCGTTGCACGTTTTCGCCCGCGCGCTGCGCATATCACCGCGGCATCGCTCAGGCATCCGCCTTGCTTCGCGCACCAGCACTGGCCACCGTTCACCTCTCATTCGAAGGAGCGCAGCATGCAGACCGGCACCCATTCCTCCGGCGGATCGACGTCTTCGTCGAACGCGGGTTTCCCGACCGGCAACGAGATGTCCCGCAAAGTCGATCAGGCGGCCGACCGGATGGCGGACAAGGCGCACGGGATGACCGACAGGGCGCACGAGACCGTCGAGCGCCTGGCCGACAAGGTGCAACCGACGATGGACGCGCTCAGCGAAAAGGCTTCGCGCACGGTCGACCGGGTTGCGCAGCACGCCGACCAGCTGAAAGGCTCGGGCGAAGCCGCCCTCGAGACGACCCGCAACTACGTTCGCGAAAACCCGATCGCCGCGATCGGCATCGCCGCCGTCGCTGGCCTGCTGCTCGGCCGAATGAGGCACTGAGCATGGTGGCCCGGTATCCGGGTCAGGCGCCGGGCACCGCCTCGCTGCGCGAGGCGGTGTTCGACCTGTTCGATTCGCTTCGTGCGTCGCTGTCCACGCGTCTCGAGCTGGTCGCACTCGAAGGTCGGCGCGCCGGCATCGCACTCGCACAGATGCTGCTCGTCGGCGTGCTGGGTGCGATCCTCGCTATCTCGGCCTGGCTCGTCGCCGTCTGGGGGATCGCCTGGGGCCTGATGGAGCTGGGGCTCGCGCCGTGGCTGGCCATCGTGATCGTCATCGTCGCGAACCTGATCGGCGCATGGATCTGCGTGCTCGCGGTGAAGAAGCTGGCGCAGCGGCTGTTGTTCCCGGCCACGCTGAAGCACCTGCACGTGAAGAACCCCGCAGGCAGCTCGTCCCTGCCCACGAGCGAGAGAATGCACACAGGCGGCGCGGCGAACGCGGCCGGCCCGACTGCCGCCGATACACGGCGCACGGGCCAGGACCTGCACGGAGCGAGCGGATGACAAAACTGAGCTACGAAGAAAAAATCGCACAGGCCGATCGGGCAGTCGCCACGGCCGACCACGACGTGCGCGCGGCATTGCAGATGCTGAACAGCGGCGCAACGCCGCGCCTCGCGCAGATCGGCGTCACCGCCGTCGCGGTCGGCGTCATCGGCGCATTGCTGTTGCGACGCGGCCGACGCTCGAGCTCGCGGCTAGCCAAAGCGATCGACTACACGGTGCTTCTGCCGCTGGCTGCAAACGTCATTCCGCGAATCGTCGCGATGATGTCGGCGCCGCCGCCGAGCTACACGTCTCCCGTGGCGCAGCCCGACTACACGGCCCGCACGCGCACGACTTCCGACGGACGAACGCCATGAGACGGCACCGGGAAGAAGACACGTTCCACGAACGTCGCGCCGACGAGCGCGGCGGCGCCGGCACCTTGCTGATGGCGATCGCGCTGTTCGCCGGCGTGATCGCCGGCGCGAAGCTCGCCGAGTCGATGTATCGCGAGGAGCAGGAACGCAGGCGCCGCGAGGAGCGGCGCGACCGCATCGAGCGCTGGGAAGGCGAAGGCGGCGCGCTGCGCTAAAACTTCGTCTCGTCGCGCACCGCGCCCCGTGCGGCGTTGGTGGTGAGCGCGGCGTAGGCACGCAGCGCAGCCGAAATCGGGCGCGTACGATCGTCGGGCTGCCACGCGCTCGAACCCAGCGCGATCCGGGCTTCGCGGCGCCGCTGCAGCTCGCGCTCGTCGACGTCCAGGCGGATCGAACGTGCCGGAATGTCGATCTCGATCGCGTCGCCGTCGCGCACCAGCGCGATGGTTCCGCCCTCGGCCGCCTCGGGCGACACGTGACCGATCGACAGCCCCGAGCTCGCTCCGGAGAAACGGCCGTCGGTGACGAGCGCGCATTGCGTATCGAGGCCGCGCGCCTTCAGGAACGCCGTCGGCTTGAGCATCTCCTGCATGCCGGGGCCGCCCTTCGGACCTTCGTAACGAATCAGCACGACATCGCCCGGACGAACGCGATCGCCGAGAATGCCTTCGCGCGCCGCGTCCTCGCTCTCGAAGACGACGGCACGCCCGCGAAAGCGCAGCAGCTTCGCGTCGACGCCCGCGGTCTTGACGATGCAGCCCTGCTCGGCGAGGTTGCCGTACAGCACGGCAAGCCCGCCGTCGGCGCTGTGCGCGTGCGCAGCGTCGCGCACGCAGCCACGCTCGACGTCGAGGTCGAGCGAGTCCCAGCGCCGCTGCTGCGAAAAGGCGCTCGTCGTGCGTTCGCCGCCCGGCGCCGCCCGAAAGAACTCGACGACATCGGCGGCAGGCGCACGGCGCACGTCCCAGCGCTCGATCGCCGCACCCAGCGTCGTCTCGTGCACGGTCGACACCTCGCGATTGAGCACGCCGATGCGATCGAGCTCGCCGAGGATCCGCCAGACGCCGCCGGCGCGGTGCACGTCCTCGACGTGCCAGTTCGGGTCGGACGGGGAGAGCTTCGCGAGGCTCGGTGTCGAGCGCGAGATGCGGTCGACGTCGTCCATGCCGAAGCCCGCGCCGGCCTCGTGCGCCGCCGCGAGCAAGTGCAGCACGGTGTTCGTCGATCCGCCCATCGCGACGTCGAGGCGCATCGCGTTCTCGAAGGTCTCGAAGCGCGCGATCGAGCGCGGCAGCACGCTCGCGTCGTCCTCGGCGTACCAGCGGCGCGCGAGCTCGACGATGCGCGTGCCCGCGCGGGCAAAGAGCGCGCGCCGGTCTGCATGCGTGGCCAGCATCGTTCCATTGCCCGGCAACGCGAGCCCGAGCGCCTCGACGAGGCAGTTCATCGAGTTCGCGGTGAACATGCCGGCGCAGGAGCCGCAAGTGGGGCAGGCGCTGCGCTCATAGGCTTCGACCATCGCGTCGCTCGCGCGCGGGTCGCCGGCGACGAAGGCCGAGGCGGCGTCGATCTTCGTGGTGGCGCCGTCCCAGCGAACCTTGCCGGCTTCCATCGGGCCGCCGGACACGAAGATCGTCGGGATGTTCAGCCGCAGCGCGGCCATCAGCATCCCCGGCGTGATCTTGTCGCAGTTCGAGATGCACACGAGCGCGTCAGCGCAATGCGCGTTCACCATGTACTCGACGCAGTCGGCGATCAGCTCGCGCGACGGCAGCGAATACAGCATGCCGAGGTGCCCCATCGCGATGCCGTCGTCGACGGCGATCGTGTGGAATTCGCGCGCGACGGCGCCAGCCGCGGCGACCTGCTCGGCGACCAGGTCGCCGAGATCCTTCAGGTGCACGTGCCCCGGAACGAACTGGGTATAGGAATTGGCGATGGCGACGACCGGCTTGCCGAGGTCGCTCTCGGCGACACCGGTGGCGCGAAACAGCGCGCGTGCGGCCGCGTTGTTTCGCCCCGCGAGCGCGGTGGCCGAACGCAGAACGGGCATCGGAGACTCCTGGATGGATGCGAGCACGCGCAGCCGGGCTCCCGGCCCGGGGCGCGAACGCGTGCGATGATACGCGCGCGCTGCGGGCCGACGCTGCGGCGACGCCCGCTCCGTGCCGCCGACGGCGGGGGTGCCTGCGGCCGGACGGACGTCCGCGCCGTGCCGTGCCGCGTTCAGGCCCGGTCGCGCAATTCCGTCACGCCCGACTGCTCGGCGCAATGATCACAGCAGAACATCCGGCCGCCGGCCTCGAGTCCATTGCCTATGATCCGACAGTCGCAATGGCTGCAGGTCGGTGCGAGCACCGCGATCGCGCACTCGAAGCTGTCGAAGGTGTGCGTGCTGCCGGCCATCAGGACGTCGAAGGTCTTGTCGTACTCGTTTCCGCATTTCTCGCAGCGTTGCATCGTCGGGCTCCCGTGGGTGGAATGCGAGAGGGGCAAGGTCAGTGCCCGAGGTGCCCCGGGCAGTACGGCACCGCCGTGCCGACCGGCCCGGGCGCCGCGTCCGTCCGTGCCGCGGCGCCGTCCGTCCGTCGCCACGACGGGCGAGTCGGCCGGGAAACGGTCACGGTGCGTTCGAGGAGCGACCCCCCCGTAAAGGAACCACGCATGCAACTTCGAGATTTTCGCGCGGCGCTCGCAGTCGCCGCGGCACTGTCGCTCGGCGCAGGGTTCGCCCCTGCCGCCTTCGCGACCGACATCGGCGTCTCGGTCGAGGTCGGGCAGCCGGGCTTCTACGGGCGCATCGACATCGGCAACGCCCCGCGCCCCGTGCTCGTCTATCCGGAGCCGATCATCGTGCAGCCGGCGCCGGTCGCCGTCGTGCGCCAGCCGATCTACCTGCGCGTTCCGCCCGGGCACGCGAAGAACTGGTCGAAGCACTGCCACAGGTACTCGGCCTGCGGCCAGCCGGTGTATTTCGTGCAGGACCAGTGGTACGAGGACGTCTACGCGCCGCGGTATCGCAGCGTGCGCCGCACCGAACGGCACTACGTGCGCGAACGCGTGATCGAGCGCGAACGCGTCATCGAACGCGGCCCGCGCGGCGAAGGGCGCCGTCCTGGCCACCCGGGCCGGGAGTACGGCAAGGACAAGCGGCACGGCAACGGAAAGGGCAGGGGGCGCGACTGAAAGCCCCGAGGGTGCGCAGTTAGACTCCATTCGATGTTCCTCGCGGCCACGGTGCGAAACGATCCCTGCGCGCGCAACGGTTCCCCGCGCCCGCTGCGGTGATCGTCGCGCGTGCCCTTGCGCTGCTCGGCCGGCAGGCGCGCTGGGCGCTGCCCGCCGGGGTGTTCGTCGGCATCGCGCTGCCCGCGCTCGCCGAGTTGCTGCGACCGCTGCTGACCTTCGCCGTCATCGGAACGCTGACTGCAGCGCTGCTGCGGCTCGACTGGAGGCAGATGGCCGAGGCCGTCCGCCGTCCGGCGCTGCCGGTGTTGTTCGCCGCATGGCTGTTGGTGGCGTCGCCGCTGCTCGTCTGGGCCCTGACGGGCATGGCGGGGCTCGACCCGGAGTTGCGTCGGGTGCTCGTGCTGCAAAGCGCGGCACCGCCGATCGGGTCGGCCGCGGTGTTCGCGCTGATCCTCGGTCTCGACGGCGTCGGCGCGGTGATCGGCACCGTCACGACGACGATGCTGCTGCCGCTGACGCTCACGCCGATCGTCGGAGCGCTCCTGCCCGGCAGCGGGCTGCAGGTCGACCTCGTCGCATTCTTCGCGCGCGTGTCGCTGCTCGTCGCGCTGCCCTTCGTGCTCGCCGCGCTGCTTCGCCGCGCGCTGGGCACGCAGCGGCTCGAACGTCACGACGAACTGCTCGGGGGGCTGAACGTCGTGCTGCTCGTGATCTTCGCGATCGCCGTGATGGACGGCGTGACCGAGCGCCTGCTCGACGACCCGGGCTTCATCGCGCTGCTGCTGTTCGTCGCCTGCGCGGCCGCCTTCGTCATGCATCTGGCCGGATGGCTGCTGTTCCGCCGCATGGGCGTGGCGACCGCGTACACCTGCGCACTCATGAGCGGCAACCGGAACGTCGGGTTGATGCTCGTGATCACGGCGGGCAGCGCCGGCGAGGCGTTCTCGCTGTACACGGGGATCGCGCAGATCCCGATGTATTTCGCACCGCTCGCGCTGGGACCGTTCCTGCGTCGAAGCCGCCGGCTCCGCGCTACCGCTCCGGCGCCGCGAACATCGCGTTGATCTCGGCGTAGCCGACCGCGTCGACGCCGAAGGAGAAGGTGCCGTGTTCGCGCATCTCGCGCGCGGCGCGCAGGAAGGCGCCGAGCGCCGCGCGCGCCAGCGCACTGCCCACGCTGATGCGCCGCACGCCGAGTGCCGCCAGATCGGCGACGCTCAGTCGCAGTGCGGGTGAGCCCATCAGCACGTTCACCGGCCGGTCGACCGCGCGCACGACCTCGGCGATGTCGTGGCGGCTCGCCAGGCCGGGCGCGTAGAGAACGTCGGCGCCCGCGTCGCGGTATGCCTGCAGGCGGCGGATCGTGTCGCGCAGGTCGGGATTGCCGACGAGGAAGTTCTCGGCGCGAGCGGTCAGCGTGAACGGCAAGTCGAGCGAGCGCGCCGCGTCGGCCGCCGCGCGCACGCGCTCCACCGCGTGCTCGAACGCGTATTGCGGACGCGCATTGCGCGTGTTCGTATCCTCGATCGACGCACCGACCGCGCCGGCCGCGGCGGCGAGCCGGATCGTCTCGGCCACCGTGTCCGGATCGTCGCCGAATCCGTTCTCGAGGTCGGCGCTGAGCGGAAACGGCGTCGCCGCCGCGAGCGCCCGAACGTGCGCGATGGCCTGCTCGCGGTCGATCCGATTGTCGGCGACGCCCAGCGCGAACGCGCAGCCTGCACTCGTCGTGGCCAGCGCCGGGAAACCGAGCGACGCGAGGAGGCGTGCGGTGCCGACGTCCCAGGGATTGGGGATGATGAACGCGGTGTCGCGCTCGTGCAGCGCGCGAAAGGCTTCCCCTTTCGCCCGCTGCTCGGGCTTCGTCGTCTGGTCCATCGTCGGCTCTCCTTCAGTCCGCCGGGCCGCGCGCCCGCCTACAGCCGCGACGCGAGCGCGCGCGTGAGCTCGGCCGCCGGAATCTCGCTGCAGCCGCTGGCGTTCTGCCCCGACCACAGGGGCGAGAAATCGCCGCTGCCCGTCGCCTCCGCCTTCGCACGCAGCGGCGCGACGTCGGCCGCCGCCAGCGGGAACTCGGGCGCCTGCGCGGCGATCGGTCCGAGCTCGCGCACGATGCGATTGACGATCGCGCGCGCCGGCCTTCCGGTGAAGACGTTCGTCACGGCCGTCGTTGCCGCCGCGCCGGCGGCGAGCGCCGCCCGATGCACCGCGCTCGTCTTCGCTTCCGGGCACAGCAGGTACGCGGTCCCGACCTGCACGCCCTGCGCGCCGAGGGCGAGCGCCGCCGCGACGCCCGACGCATCGGCGATCCCTCCCGCGGCGATGACCGGAACGTGCACCGCCCGCGCGACCTGCGCGACGAGCGCGAAGGTGCCAAGCTGCGAGGAGAGGTCGGCGGAGAGGAACATCGCTCGATGCCCGCCCGCATCGAGCCCCTGCGCGATGATGGCGTCGGCGCCGTGCGCCTCGAGCCACAGCGCTTCGTCGACCGTCGTCGCGCTCGACAGCACGCGCGCGCCGATCGCCTTGATCCGCGCGACGAGCCTCGGCGCGGGCAGGCCGAAATGGAAGCTCACCACGGGCGGACGCAGCTCGTCGAGCAGGGCGGCCGCGTCGTCGCCGAAGGGCACGCGCGCCGCGCCCGAGGGAATCGCCGATTCGTCGACGCCGAGCTCGCGGTAGTAGCCCAGCAGCGCGTCGCGCCACGCGCGCTCGCGCTGCGGGCTGCGTGCCGGCATTTCGTGACAGAAGAAATTCACGTTGAACGGACGATCGGTGCGCGCACGGATCGCCGCGACCTCGTCGCGCACCTCGTCCGGCGAAAGCATCGCGCACGGAAGCGAGCCGAGCGCGCCGGCGCCGGAAACGGCCGCGGCCAGCGCACTGCCCTGCACGCCGGCCATCGGCGCCTGGACGATTGGCAGTGCGATCCCGAGCAGCTGCTGCAGCGTCATGGAGGGCCTCCGGCCGGGCGACGAACTGCCGCATCGTACCCAAAGCGCGTCGCGGTGGCGTCGCACGCACTTCCCTCGCGCAGGGGCATCCTCTACGATGCTCGCGACAACAACGAACCCGGGAAGGAGGAGACCATGGCCGGCAACGCGTCGGGCGTGCCGGTCGTCGCCGATCTCGGCGCGATCGTCAAATGGCTCGATCGTCACGGCCGGTTGGTGCGCGTGCGCTCGGAAGTCGATCCGGCGTACGAGCTTGCCGGCATCGCCGCACGATTCGAGGGCGGCCCGAGCGCGGTGCTCTTCGAGCGCGTGAAGGGCAGCCGCTATCCGGTGTTCACCGGCCTGTACTGGTCGCGCGAGCTGCTCGGCGCGCTCTTCGGACGTCCCGAACGCACGCTGCCGCAATACGTATCGCAGTGCATTCGAGACTGGCAGCAGCGGCCCGTGGAGCCCGTCGTCGTCGAAACCGGCCCGGTGCTGCAGGTCACCGAGCCGAAGGTCGACCTCGCGAAGCTGCCGATCCCGATCCACGCCGAGAAGGACGGCGGCCCGTATTTCGATGCAGGCGTCGTCATCGCACGCGACCCCGAAACCGGCGTGCGCAACGCGTCGATCCAGCGCTTCATGGTCATCGGCACGGACCGGCTCGCGATCAACATCGATGCCGGGCGCCACCTCGAGACCTACCTCGAGAAGGCGGCCGCGCGCGGAGAATCACTGCCGTTCACGCTGAACGTGGGCGTAGGGCCGGGGCTGCATTTCTGCGCGGCCACGCCCGCCGAAGCCGCCCCGATCGACACCGACGAACTGGGCATCGCCAGCGAGTTCCACGGGCAGCCGCTGCAGCTCGTCTCCGGCACGACGTCGCGGGTGGAGATGGTCGCCCACGCGATGTTCGCGCTCGAGTGCGAGATGATTCCGGGCGAGGTGCACGACGAGGGGCCGTTCGCGGAGGTCACCGGGTACTACGCGACGGTCGCGCCGCGCCCGCTCGTGCACGTCCGGCGCGTCCACCGACGCCGCCAGCCGGTGTTCCAGACCATTCTCTCCGGCGTCGAGGTCTTCAACTCGGTCGGCCTGCTCGGCGAGGCGAACGTGCTCACGCTGCTGCAGAAACAGGTGCCGGGCGTGAAGGACGTCTGGTTCTCGCACGGCGGCTGCGGCTTCTATCACGCGATCGTGCAGATCTCGCAGAAGCGTGCCGGCTGGGCGAAACAGGCGCTGATGGCTGCCTTCGCGGCCTTCCCGCCGCTGAAGATGGTCACCGTCGTCGACGACGACGTCGACATCCGCAATCCGTCCGACGTGGAATGGGCGATGGCCACGCGCCTGGACCCCGAACACGGGATATTGCGGATCGACAAGGTGTTCGGACACGGACTCAATCCGTCTTTCCCCGACTACTTCGGCAGCAAGGTCGGTTTCGACGCGACGCGGCCGTTCCCGCGAACGGCCGCCTACGACCGCGCGAAGGTGCGTGCTGTGTCGCTCGAGGCCTTCGACATCCAGGTTCCCGATTCCACCAACCGATCGAGGTGACAGTCATGAAGCGTTCGACCTTCTCGAAGCTTGCCGCCCCCTTCGTCGCCGGCGCCATTGCGCTGGCCGCCCCGCTGGCCGCACCCGCTGCCGACATCACGCTCACCTACGCGTTCTTCGCGCCGGCCGGCACCTTTCCCGGCAAGCAGATGCAGCACTGGGCCGACGAGATCTCCAAGCGAACCAACGGCAAGGTCGCCGTGCAGACCTTCCCCGGCGGCACGCTGCTCGGCGCGCGAGAGATGTACGACGGTGTCTCGAAGGGCGTCGCCGACATCGGGCTCGGCGCGCCGTCGTACGACCCGGGTCGCTTTCCGCTCACGTCGGGCGTCTCGCTGCCCGTGGGATTTCCGAGCGCCACCGTCGCCAGCCGCACGCTGTGGGAGCTGACGAAGGAGTTCCAGCCGAAGGAGTACGAGAACTTCAAGGTGATCGCGATGTTCACCACCGAGCCGGGCTACATTCAGTCGCGCAATCCCGCCGGCAACGCGGAACAACTCGCCGGAATGAAGCTGCGTGCCGCCGGCACCGGCGTGCCCGTGCTGCAGGCGCTGGGCGCGGCGCCGGTGGGCATGCCGATGCCGGAGGTGCCGCAAGCGGTGCAGACCGGCGTCATCGACGGCACGATGACCTCGCGCGAGGTGCTGCAGGACTTCAAGCTCGCCGAGACGCTGAAGTACGTCACCGACTATCCGACGGTGGTCGTCACCTTCGCCGCGGTGATGGACCGCAAGCGCTGGGAGAAGCTGCCGGATGACGTGAAGAAGGTCATCGACGAGCTCGGCCCCGAAATGGCGATCTGGACGGGCCAGTACCACGACCAGGAGAACGTCGCACGCGCGCTCGAGTGGTCGAAGAAGACGCACGGGCTGCAGATCGTTCCGGTGGCCGACGACGAGCGCAAGCGCTGGGATGCGAAGCTCGAGCCGATGGTCTCGCAATGGACCGACGAGATGAAGGCGAAGGGACTGCCGGCCGAGCAGTACCTGAAGCGTCTGCGCGAGCTGCGCGACCAGTTTGCTCGCCAATGAGCGCCCGCCAATGACACACCGACGAACGCGATTGCATCCGCCGGGCGCCTGGTGATGAAGGGCCTCGATGCGCTGAACGTCTTCATGAACCGCGCGCTGGCGGCGGTCGCCGGCATCGCTCTTATCGCGATGATGCTGTTCATCGTCGTCGACATGGTGCTGCGCGGGATCGGTCGCCCGGTCGCCGGCTCCTACGAGGTGATCGGCTGGTTGTCTGCCACCGCGATGGCGCTCGCGCTCGGCTACGCGCAGCTGCACAAGGGGCACATCGCGATCGACCTCGTCGTCGAGATGCTGGGGTCGCGAACCCGCGCGGTGATCGACGCGCTGATGGCCCTGGCGTCGCTGCTGCTCTTCGTGGCCGTTGCCTGGTACGTCGGGCGCTACGGCCTCGTGCTGCACGAGAGCGGCTCCCTGTCCGAGACGCTGAAGGCGATCGTCTACCCGTGGGTCTACATCGTCGCGATCGGGTGTGGGGGTCTGGCACTCGCTCTGCTCGTGGATTTTCTGCGCGCGCTGGCGCGCGCTTTCGTGAAGGGTGAAGGGTGAAGGGTCAAGGGCGCCGAAGCGACCTGCCATCGGCGCCTCGCTGGTTTTCCCCTTCACCCTTCACCCTTCACCCTTCACTTGACCGCTCATGGACCCGACTCTGGTAGCAGTAATCGGCCTCGCCGCGATGTTCGGCCTGATGGCCTTCGGCATGCCGATCGCGTTCGCGATGCTGCTGGCGGGCGTCCTGGGCAACGCGTATCTGTTGTCGGTGCCGGCGGCAACGCATCTGCTCGGGACCAACGTCTGGGACCAGTTCTCGTCGTACGGGCTGAGCGTGGTGCCGCTGTTCGTGCTGATGGGCCAGTTCGCCTATCGGGCCGGCATCACCGAGCGGCTGTACGACGCGGCCTACAAGTGGTTCGGACGCCTGCCCGGCGGGCTCGCCGGTACGACGATCGCCGCCTGTGCCGGCTTCTCGGCGATCTGCGGATCGAACTCGGCCACCGCGGCGACGATGGGAACGATCGCGCTGCCGCAGATGCGCCGCTACGGCTACGACCGCGCGCTGAGCACCGGTGCGGTCGCCGTCGGCGGCACGCTCGGCGTCGTCATCCCGCCGAGCGTCGTGATGATCGTCATCGCGGTGCAGACCGAGCAGTCACTGCTGCGGCTGTTCCTCGCCGGCATCGTGCCGGGCCTGATCCTCACCGTGCTCTTCCTCGGCACCGTGCTCGCGATGTGCCTGCGCAACCCGGTGCTCGGCCCGCCGGGGCCAGCGACGCCGATGCGCGAGAAGATCCGGTCGCTGTCGGGCGTCATCGAAACGCTGCTGCTGTTCGTGCTGGTAATGGGCGGACTCTACGTCGGCTGGTTCACGCCCACGGAGGCGGGCGCGGCCGGCTCCTTCGGTGCGCTCGCGATCGGGCTCGCGCGCCGCAAGCTGTCGCTCGCGTCGATCGTGACCGCGAGCGCCGAGACGCTGCGCATCTCGGCGATGGTCGTGCTGCTGATCACCGGAGCGGTGCTGTTCGGACGCTTCCTCACCGTTTCGCGACTGCCTTTCGAACTCGCCGACTGGGCGGCCACGCTGCCGGTGGCGCCGGCGGTGATCCTGCTCGTCATCGCGGTCATCTATCTGATCGGCGGCGCGCTGATGGACGCACTCGGCTTCCTCGTCGTCACCGTGCCGATCTTCTTCCCGCTTGCGATCTCGCTCGGTTACGACCCGGTCTGGTTCACGATCCTGCTGACGATCGTCACGACGATGGGCGCGGTGACCCCGCCGGTGGGCGTGAACGTTTTCATCGTCAACGGGCTGGCACCCGACGTGCCGATTCCGACGATCTTCCTCGGCGTCCTGTACTTCATGTTCGCCTACGTCTTCTGCATCGCGCTGATGTGGTGGGTGCCCGAGACGGTGCTGTGGCTGCCTGATCTGATGTTGGGCCGGGGATAGGGAAGGGAGAAGGGGAGAACCGGGGGCGGGCTCCGGTTTCATGCCTCCGCGGCGAGGGCCGAACTGCTCGCTTCTGTCTTCGTCGGCCGTAGCAACAGGATCAGTGGCAGCGCGGCGATCGTCACCCACATCATCAGCCGGAAGTCCTGCAGGTAGGCGAGCATGGCGGCCTGTCGCGCGACCTCGGCTTCGATCAGCGCAAGGCCCTGCGGTGTGGTCGGATCGAGCGCTCCTGTGTCGACGGCCGCGCGCAGCGGAAGGCTGAACGGGTTGATGTACGGCACGAGCGTTGCGCGGCTCGACTGCGTCCAGCGTGCGAGCGCCGTGATCGCCACGGACACGCCGATGCTCATCCCGATGTTGCGAACGAGGCTGTACAGCGCCGCGCCCTCGTTGCGAAAACGCGGCGCGAGCGTCGAGAAGGAGACGGTCGACAGCGGTACGAACAGGAAGCCCAGGCCGAACCCCTGCACGACGCCGGTACGCACGATGTCCCAGCCGCCGGTATCCAGGTTGAAGTGCGTCATCTCCCATTGGGAGATCGCGGTGAGCGCAAGACCGACGAGCAGCTGCAGGCGCACGTCGACGCGCCCTGACAGGCGACCGACGAAGAGCATCACCGCCATCGTTCCGATGCCGCGTGGCGCGAGCAGCAGCCCGACGTCGACGACCGGGTAGCCCATCAGGTTCTGCAGGTACGGCGGCAGCAGCGTCATCGTGGTGAGCAGGATCATGCCGACGACGAAGATGAGCAGGAGGCCGACGACGAAGTTGCGGTCGCGAAAGAGCTGCGGCTCGAGGAACGGATGCTCGTGGGTACACGTGTGCATCACGAACAGGTACAGCGCGGCCGCCGACAGGATCGCCTCGACGACGATTTCCGTGCTCGCGAACCAGTCGAGCGTACCGCCGCGATCAATCATCATCTGGAACGCGCCGATCGCCAGGCTCAGCATCGCGAAGCCGAACCAGTCGAATCGCCGCGCACGATCGAGCGGCGTCTCGTGCACGTAGGCGGCAATGCCGAACCACGCCAGGATGCCGAACGGCAGGTTGATATAGAAGACCCACCGCCAGTCGTAGTACTCGGTGAGCCAGCCGCCCAGCGTGGGCCCGAGAATCGGGCCGACCATCACGCCCAGCCCCCACAGCGCCATCGCCGATCCGTGCTGCTCGCGCGGATAGGTGTCGAGCAGAACCGCCTGCGAAAGCGGAACGAGGCTCGCGCCGAACACGCCCTGCAACAGCCGGAACAACACGATCTGGTCGAGGTTCTGCGCCGCGCCACAAAGCATCGACGTGATCGTGAAGCCGACCACCGACCACAGGAACAGCCGCTTGCGGCCGAAGCGCTCGGCGAGGAAGCCGGTGAGCGGCATGCAGATCGCGGCAGCGACGATGTAGGAGGTCAGCACCCACGAGATCTGCTCGTAGGTTGCGCCCATCGTCCCCTGCATGTGCGGCAACGCGACGTTGGCGATCGTCGTGTCGAGCGCCTGCATGATGGTGGCGAGCATCACCGACACGGTGATGAGGCCGCGGTGCGACGCGGCCGGCTCTACCGCAGGAGCCGCTCGAGCCACGCCGACCTGGATGCGAAGCCGAACAGCGTTCGCCGATGCCCGGTGTCGACCCGCACCGTCGCGCTCAGCCCCGCACGCAACGGCGGCGCATCGGGTTGCTGGTCGAGGCGAACGCGTAACGGGACGCGCTGTGCGACCTTGACCCAGTTGCCGCTGGCGTTCTGCGGCGGCAGGATCGAGAACTCGGCGCCGGTCGCCGGGCTCAGGCTTTCGACGACGCCGGTCCACACGTGCTTCGGCCAGGTGTCGATGCGCACCTCGACCGGCTGTCCTGGCCGGACGTGCGTCAGCTCCTTTTCCGGGAAGTTCGCTTCGATCCACGGTTGCACGTCGGCCACGAGAGCCGCCACGGTTGCGCCGGCCGCAACGAACTGCCCGGGTTTCGGCAGGTGACTGACGGTGCCGTCGATCGATGCACGCACTTCGGCGCGCGAGAGATCGAGTCTTGCCCCGTCGCATCCGCTTCCGGGTCGCGCTGCGCAACCCCTGCGGACCGGGTGTCGTCGTTCATGGCACCCGCCGGGTCCTGGCTGCCTTGCAATCGACCTGCCGGCTTCGGATGCGGCAATCGCCTGTGCACACGCAAGGCGCTTGCGCAGGCGCAAGGCCCTCCCGGCCGCAACGGGCTATCCTTCCCACCTGCACTACGCACTCCCGCAGGAACCCCGTGCTCTCCTACGCCACGCGACTGCTCGCACGCAGCCGCCGCCTCTTCGTGTCGCTGATGAAGGTCATGCTGCCGGTGATGATCGCCGTGCAGCTCGCCCAGCATTGGGGCTGGATCGAAGCGCTCGGCCATGCGATCGCGCCGGCGATGGGCTGGCTCGCGTTGCCGCCGGAAGCGGGCCTGGTATGGATCACCGGCGCCTTCATCGGCATCTACGGCGCGATCGCCGCGATGATCGGGCTCGCGGCGCAGCTCGAGCTCACCGCGGGGCAGCTGAGCGCGCTGTGCGCGATGCTGCTGTTCGCGCACGCGCTGCCGGTCGAGCAGTCGATCGTGCGCCGGGCAGGCGCAAGCTTCTGGGCCACCGGCGCGTTACGCGTCGGAGTCGCACTCGTCTATGGCGGTGCGGTCGCCTGGTTGAGCCGCCTGACCGGCTTCATGGACGAGCCGGTGTCGCTCGCGTGGATGCAGGCCTCGTCGTCCTCCGGCAACTCGGGGCTGTGGGCGTGGGCGCAGCAGACGGCGCTGTCGCTCGTGATGACCTTCGTCATCCTCGTCGCGCTGCTCGTGTTGCTCGACGCGCTCGAACGCAGCGGCATCACGCGACGCATCACGTCGATGCTCACGCCGCTGCTGCGCTTCTCGGGGCTCGATGCACGGGCAGCGCCGGTGACCACCGTCGGCGTGCTGCTCGGCCTCACCTACGGCGGCGCACTGATCATCGAGGAATCGGAGAAGCAGCAGTTCGACGCGCGCACACGCTTTCTCGCGCTCGCGTGGCTTTCGCTGTCGCACGCGCTGATCGAGGACACGGTGCTGCTGCTGGCCGTCGGCGCGAACCTGTGGATCGTCCTCGTCGGACGCGTCCTGATCACGCTGCTGCTGATCGCCGCACTCGCGCGACTGCTCGGCGAGCCGGGCGCGAAGGCGCCGGTCGCCGGCATGCCGGCACCCGGCTGACGCGAACGCAGCCGACCCGATGGATACGGTCGACTTCCTGATCATCGGCGGCGGCATCGCCGGAGCGGGCGCCGCGTGGGCGCTCGCCGGTCACGGTCGGACCGTCGTGCTCGAACGCGAGTCGCAGCCGGGTTACCACTCGACCGGTCGTTCGGCCGCCGTGCTGTCGGCGCTCTACGGCAACGACACGATTCGAGCGCTGACGCGCGCGAGCCGTCCGTTCTTCGAGCAGCCGCCGGAAGGCTTCGCCGACTATCCATTGCGCTCGCGCCGCTCGTGGCTGTACATCGCGCGCACCGAGCAGTTGACACGGCTCGACGCATGGTACGAGCACGCGCGCACCCTGCTGCCGGAGATCGAGCGACTCGACGCCGCGCAGACGCTGCGCCGGGCGCCGATGCTGCGCGAAGGCTATGCGGCCGGGTCGGTCTGCGAGCCCGAAGGCGCCGATCTCGACGTCGATGCGCTGCACCGCGGCTACCTGCGTGCGGCACAGCGCAACGGCGCGCAGCTCGTCTGCGACGCGGAGGTCGTCGGCATCGAGCGCGCGGACGGCCGCTGGCGCGTGCGCACGCGACGCGGCGCCTCCTTCGACGCACGCGTGCTGGTGAACGCGGCCGGCGCCTGGGGCGACGAGATCGCTGTTGCAGCCGACGTGAAGCCGATCGGACTCGAAGCAAAGCGACGAACCGCGATCCTCTTTCCGGCGCCGCCCGAGGTCGACCTGCACGACGCGCCGGTCGTCGTCGACATCGACGAGAGCTTCTATTTCAAGCCCGACGCCGGCAAGCTGCTCGGCTCGCCCGCCGACGAGACCGATTGCGCACCCGGCGATGTACAGCCCGAGGAGCTCGACGTGGCCATCGCCGCCGCGCGCATCGAGGAAGCGGTGCGTTTCCCGATCACGCGCATCGAGCGCAGGTGGGCGGGGCTGCGCACCTTTGCGCCCGACCGCACGCCGGTCGTCGGGTACGACGACGCGGTCGACGACTTCTTCTGGCTGGTCGGCCAGGGGGGTTACGGCATCCAGACGGCGCCGTCGATCGCACAGATCGTCGCGGCGCTGGCACGCCGCGCGCCGATCCCCGCGGAACTCGCGGCCGAGGGTGTGACCGAAGCCGCGCTCGCACCGCAGCGCCTTCGCGCGTCCCGCTGACCTTCCCTTCCACTCCAGGAGATCGTCCGTGCCCCAGCGCAATACCCTGCCCACCGCAAGCCTCGCCGGCGCAGCGCTCGGGCTGCTCGCCGCCCTTTCGATCGCGGCGGCCGAGGCAGCGCCCGTGCGCTACGTCGTCGAGCCGAACCACACCTTCGTGAACTTCGAGGTGAAGCACTACAACACCTCGACCGTACGCGCGCGCTTCGATCGCATCGACGGCTTCGTCGTCGTCGACACGGCGGCGAAACGCGGCGAGGCCGACATCACGATAGCTACCACTTCGGTGAGCTCGGGCATCGAGTCCTTCGACGCGCACCTGCGCAACGAGGATTTCCTCGACGTCGAGCGCCATCCGCAGGCGCACTTCCGCAGCACCGATTTCCGCTTCTGGGGCGACCGCGTCGCAGCGCTCGTCGGCGAGCTGACGCTGCTCGGCAAGACGCACCCGGTGCGGCTCGACGCGTCGAACTTCAACTGCTACGACTCGGCGATCGTCAAGGGCCGCGTCTGCGGCGGCGACTTCGAGGCGACGATCAAGCGCAGCCGCTGGGGAATGACCTGGGGCATCGACCGCGGCGTGCCCGATCGCGTGAAGGTGATGATCCAGATCGAGGGGATCGCGCAGCCGTAGCCGCCGGGCGCGGACGCCCGGCTTCCGTCAGTGCTTCTTGTGCTCCCGGTTGAAGCCGGGCGTTGGCGCTCCCAGTCCCGCTGCTTCGGGGCTGCACGGCGCCTGCCACTCGCGCAGTTCCTGCGCGAGAACGGCGCGACCATCCTGCTCGGCGCGTCGGATCAGGTCGAACACATTGTCATCGTTGACGAGCTCGTGACCGAGGCCTCTCGTCAACGCTCGGTAGATGTCCTCGATTGCCTGCGCGCGGGGCGCGGCATTGGGGTCGGGCATGGGTGTCCTCCCTGGTGTGCGAGCGGCGTTGGCGAGCAGCGCCGCTCAAGGCGCCGCATTCGACGTTCCCGCCGTTTCAAAGAATGACGAGATTCTCGGCTCGGGCGCCAACGGCGGACCGCAATGGCACGGACCGATCGAGCGTGACGAAGCGCCCATTGCGACGAACCGCAAGCGCAAGCAGATACGCATCGGTGATCTGGCGTGGCCCGAGCACCTGGCTGCGGTCGATCACCGTCGCATCGAGAAGGCTGATCTCGTCGGGCCAGAACTCATGATGGGGAGTTTGCGTGGCGCGCGCGAGTCGGTCGGCGACCGACGAGACAGGCACCGCTCCCGGATAACCCGGCTGCGACAGGATCCGGATGCAACCGTTCTGCGTGATCGGACAGGACGCCCATCCGTCGCCCACATTCCGCTCGAACCACGCACGCGCGTCGGCGTGATGGACGTGCGCCGCATCGAGCAATGCGATTAGCACGTTCACGTCGAGCAGCGCGCGCATCAGACGCCTTCCGCGTCCCGCAGTCGATCGACCGTCTCGTTGCCCACGACGCGACCGCGAGCCGGGAAAGGCTCGAAGCCGTGAAAACCCGCGTCTCCGGCGAGAGGCGTCGCAGTCTCCGTCATGCCCTTGCGGACGAGATCGGAAAGAACCTGTCCGAGCGATCGGCGCTGCCTTCTTGCCAGTTCCCTGGCTGCAGAAAGTACGTCCGGATCGAGATCAATCGTCGTTCTCATCGAGGATACTTTGATGCGTTGATGCGTTGATGTCAGCGCATCATCTTACGCTACTGCGTCGTCTCGTACCACCCCCCTCCCAACACGCGATACAGCGTCACCCGGTTCGCCTGCTCGGCGAGCTGCGTGGCGATCAGCGACTGGCTCGCGCCGTACAGCGTGCGCTGCGCATCGAGCAGCACCAGGTAGCTGTCGCGACCCGCTTCGTATCGCGCGCGCGACAGCTCTTCGGTGCGCCGCGCGGCGGCGACCAGCTTGATCTGCGCGGCCTTCTGCTCGGCGAGCGTGCGCGTCAGCGCGAGCGCATCGGAAACCTCGCGAAAACCCGCCTGGATCGAACGCTCGTACTGCGCAAGCGCGATCTCGCGCTCGGCCTCAGTGAAGCGCAGGTTCGCCTGCAGCGCGCCGCCCTGGAAGATCGGCAGCGACAGCTGCGGGCCGAAGGTCCAGAAACGCGAGCCCGATCCGAACAGCCCGGACAGCTCGGTGCTGGCGGTGCCGATCGCACCGGTCAGGCGAATCGACGGGAAGAAGGCAGCGCGCGCTGCACCGATATTGGCGTTCGCTGCGCGCAGCTGGTGCTCGGCCTGCTGCACGTCGGGACGGCGCAGCAGCACTTCCGATGGCACGCCGGCCGGCAGCGCGGCGAGACCGCTGACGTCGACGTCGAAGCGATCGGGAATCGACGCTTCATCGATCGGCGCGCCGACGAGCAGGCGCAACGCGTTCAGGTCGCGCGCGGCGAGGCCGGCGAAACGCGACGCGTCGGTGCGCGCCTCCTCGACCGAGGTTTCGGCCTGTGCCACGTCGAGCGCCGAGACCGCGCCGTATTCGTAGCGCATGTGCGTGAGCTCGAGCGCCTCCTCGCGGTTCTGCAGCGCGGCCTGCGCGACGCGCGTCGATTCGCGGTCGGCAATCCACGTGAGGTAAGCGCCCGCTACCTCGGCAATCAGGCTTAGCTGCACGCTGCGCTGCGCGCTCTCAGTGGCAAAGTACTGCTGCAGCGCCGAGCTCGCGAGACTGTGCACGCGGCCGAACAGGTCGATCTCGAAAGCGGCCAGCCCGAGGCTCACTGAGTACCGGTCCTGGAACTGCGGCCCGCTGCCGCTCGCGCGCGTCGCAGCGGCATCGATGCCGACCGCCGGCAGCAGCTCGGCGCGCTGCACGCGATACAGCGCCCGGGCGCGCTCGACATTCAGCGCCGCGGTGCGCAGGTCACGATTGTTAGCGAGCGCCCGCTCCACCAGTCGCTCGATCGTCTCGTCGACGAAGAAATCGCGCCAGCCGATATCGATGACGCCGCGCGTGCCGCCGGCTACGCCCTCCGCGCTCCGCCCGGCAGCAGCACCGGCCGTCGTCGGCGGCAACGGCCACTGCGACGGTATCGACGGATCGGCCTCGGGGAGCGGCGGCTCGAGCGTCGTGCAGCCGGCGAGCAAGACGACCGAGAAGGCCGCGAAGGCACCACACGCGAATCGCAGCATCACGGCCGCCCTGTCCCGGACGGCCCGCCGGTGGGCGGCGGTGCGGGTTGCGCATCGTCGTCCGTCACGTCGTCGGCGGCCTGGTGCACGTTCTCGTCGGCGGCCGGCGCCTTGTGGGGACGGCCACGGAACAAGGTGCGTACGACGACGAAGAACAACGGAACGAAAAAGATGCCGAGGAAGGTGCCGACGATCATCCCGCCGATGACGCCGGTGCCGATCGCGTTCTGCGCTCCGGAGCCCGCGCCGCTGGCGATCGCCAGCGGCAGCACGCCGAGGCCGAAGGCGAGCGAGGTCATGATGATCGGCCGCAGGCGATCGCGCACCGCCTGCATCGTCGCGTCGATGAGATCCATCCCGCGCTCGAGGTTCTCCTGCGCGAACGCGATGATCAGGATCGCGTTCTTGCTGGTCAGACCGACGCTCGTGAGCATCGCCACCTGGAAGTACACGTCGCGCTCGAGCCCGCGCAGCGTCGCGAACAGCGTCGTGCCCAGAATGCCGAGCGGGGCGACGAGCAACACCGCAGTGGGAATCGTCCAGCTCTCGTACATCGCCGCCAGGCACAGGAAGACGATCAGCAGCGAAAGGGTGTACAGCAGCGGCGTCTGCGCACCGGCCTGGCGCTCCTGGAACGACAGACCCGTCCACTCGATGCCGAAGCCCGGGGGCAACTGCTCGACGATCGCCTCGATCGCATCCATCGCTTCGCCCGAGCTCACGCCGGGCGCCGCGTCACCGTTGATCTCCACCGCCGAGACGCCGTTGTAGCGCTCGAGCCGCGGCGAACCGTATTCCCAGTGCCAGGTCGCGAACGCCGAGAACGGCACCATCTCGCCGCTCGCGTTGCGCACGCTCCACAGCCGGAAGTCTTCGGGGACCATCCGGTACGGCGCGTCGGCCTGCACGTAGACGCGCTTGACGCGGCCGCGGTCGAGGAAGTCGTCGATGTAGGCCCCGCCCCAGGCAATCGACAGCGTCGTGTTGATGTCGTTCGTCGACAACCCGAGCGCACCGGCCTTGCGCGTATCGATGTCGAGCTTCAGCTGAGGCGTATCGTCCTGGCCGTTCGGCCGCACGTTGGCGAGAAGCGGATTCTGCGCAGCGGCGCCGAGCAGCTGGTTGCGCGCATCGATCAGCGCCTCGTGGCCGAGGCCGCCGTTGTCCTTCAGGAAGAAGGCGAAACCGCCGGCGCGACCGAGCTCGGGAACCGCGGGCGGCGTGAACGCGAAGACGAGCGCGTCGCGGATCTCCTGGAACGCCCCCATTGCGCGCTGCGCGGTCGCGCCCGCGCTGAGTTCCGCGGCCGTGCGTTCGCTCCAGTCTTTCAGCTTCACGAAGGCCATCGCCGCGTTCTGCCCGGTGCCGGCGAAGCTGAAACCGAGCACGCTGAACATCGACTCGACGGCCTCGGTTTCCTCGTCGAGGAAGAAGTTCTCGACGCGCTCCACCGACTCGAGCGTGCGCTGCTGCGTTGCACCCACCGGCGTCTGCACCTGTGCGAAGAGCACGCCCTGGTCTTCCGGTGGCAGGAACGCAGTAGGAAGGCGAAAGAAGAGGAACACCGCCAGGACGACCAGCCCGACGAAGAAGAGCAGCGCGATCGCTCGCCAGCGGATCATCGCCCGCACGACGCCTCGATAGCGCGTGCTGGCAGCCTCGAAGCGCCGGTTGAACCAGCCGAAGAAGCCGCGCTTCGGGCCGTGCTGCGCGTCCGAAGTCCGCAGCATCGTTGCGCACAGCGCAGGCGTGAGGATCAGCGCAACGAGCACCGACAACGACACGGCCGAGATGATCGTCGCCGAGAACTGGCGGTAGATGATGCCGGTGGAGCCGCCGAGGAAAGCCATCGGCAGGAACACCGCCGACAGCACGAGGCCGATACCGACCAGCGCGCCGCTGATCTCCTTCATCGACTTGCGTGTCGCCTCGAGCGCGCCGAGCTTCTGCTCGCTCATCACGCGCTCGACGTTCTCGACGACGACGATCGCATCGTCGACGAGCAGCCCGATGGCCAGCACCATCGCGAACATCGTCAGCATGTTGATCGAGAATCCCAGCGCCGAAAGCACGCCGAAGGTGCCGAGCAGCACGATCGGCACCGCGATGGTCGGGATCAGCGTCGCGCGGAAGCTCTGCAGGAACAGGAACATCACCAGGAAGACGAGGACGATCGCCTCCAGCAGCGTGGTGACGACGCCCTGGATCGCCACCCGCACGAAGGGCGTCGTATCGAAGGGAACGACGGACTCGAGTCCCGGCGGGAAGAAATCCTGCAGCTCGGCGAGCCGCTCCTCGACGCCGCGCGCCGTATCGAGCGCGTTCGCCCCGGAGGTGAGCGCGATCGCCACGCCGGTGGCCGGCTTGCGGTTGTAGCGGCTGAGGAACCCGTAGGTCTCGGCACCGAGCTCGACGCGCGCGATGTCGCCCAGCGTGAGCACCGAGCCGTCTGCCTCGCTGCGCACGACGATGCGGCGGAACTCCTCGGCGCTCTGCAGTCGCCCCTGCGCGGTGATCGTCGCATTGAGCTGCTGCCCGTCGATGGCTGGCGTGCCGCCGAGCTGGCCGACGGCGAGCTGCTGGTTCTGCGCCTGGATCGCCGCGACGACATCAGTGGGCGCGAGGCCGAAGGTGTCGAGCTTGTTCGGGTCGAGCCAGATGCGCATCGCGTACTGCGCGCCGAACACCTGGATGCTGCCTACACCCTGTACCCGACTGAGCGGATCGACGATGTTCGCGACGACGTAGTCGGAGATGTCGTTGCGATCCATGCTGCCGTCGGACGAAACGAAGCCGACGACCATCAGGAAGCCGCTGCGCGCCTTCGTCACGTTCACGCCCTGGCGCTGCACCTCCTGCGGCAGCAGCGGCATCGCCAGCTGCAGCTTGTTCTGCACCTGCACCTGCGCGATGTCCGGATCCACCCAGTTGTCGAAGGTGAGCGTAATCTCGCTGCGGCCGTTGGAGTCGCTGGTCGCCGACAGGTAGAGCAGGCCATCGAGGCCCTTCATGTTCTGCTCGATGATCTGCGTCACCGAGTTCTCTACGTCGCGCGCCGATGCACCCTGGTAGGTCGCGGTGACCGATACCGCGGGCGGTGCGATCGTCGGGTACTGCGAGATCGGCAGCGTGAAGATCGACAGGCCGCCGGCGATCATGACGATGATCGCCAGCACCCACGCGAAGATCGGTCGACCGATGAAGAACTGCGCCATTGCGATCGGCGCCGGTCAGCGCGGCCCGCTTGCCGCGGCGCCGGCCGTGTCGGACGGAGGCGTTTCGGCCGCGCCGGAGGATGTCATGCTCGGTGCCGGCTGCGGCCGCTCGGTCGGCTGCACGACCCCACCCGGCTGCGCTTTCTGCAGACCCGCGACGATCACGCGCTCGCCAGCGGACAGCCCGGAATCGATCAGCCAGTGGTCGCCGATCGTTCGGCTCGCCTGTACCGGGCGCAGCTCGACCTTGTTGTCCGGGCCGACGACCAGCGCGTTGGCCATGCCCTTCGCATCGCGCGTGATCGCCTGCTGCGGCGCGAGGATCGCCTGCGGCCGTTCGCCGATGCTGAGAATCGCGCGCACGTACATGCCCGGCAGCAGTACCTGGTCGGGGTTCGGCACCTCGACCCGCAGCAGGAAGCTGCCGGTGCCCGGATCGACGCTCAGGTCGGCGAAAGTGAGCTTGCCGGGATGCGAATAGCGAGTGCCGTCCTCGAGCAGGATCGTCACCGGCACATTCTCCGCGGCACTCAGCGTGCCCGCCTCGAGTTCGCGGCGCAGTTGCAGCAGCTCGCTCGCCGACTGCGTCACGTCGACGTACATCGGATCGAACTGCTGCACCGTCGCCAGCGCCGTCGGCTGGTTGGCGGTGACTAGCGCACCTACGGTAACGGCCGACTTGCCGATCCGCCCGGCGATCGGCGAGTTGATCCGGGCGTAGCCGAGCGTGATCTTCGCGCTCTGCAACGCAGCTTCAGCAGCTTTCAGGTCGGCTTCGGCCTGGCGCAGTGCTGCGGTTGCGTTCTCGTTGTCCTGCCGGCTGACCGCGTTCACTTTCGCCAGCTGGCTCGTACGACGGGCATTGAGTCGCGCCGACTCGAGCGTGGCCTTCGCACGCGCGACCGTCGCCTCGCGGCTCGCCACGTCGGCGCGATAGGCCGCGTCTTCCAACTGGTAGAGCGGCTGGCCCCGTTTCACCTGGCTGCCCTCGGTGTACAGCCGCTCGCGAACGATCCCGGTGACCTGCGGACGCACCTCGGCGACGAGGAAGGGATTGGTGCGCCCCGGCAGCTCGCGCGTCAACACAACCGGCTGCGGCTGCAGCGTGACGACGGTGACTTCAGGGGGCGGCAGCTGCGCCGGCTGCTGTGCGGCTTCGTTCTCCTGTCCGCAGCCGGTCAGCAGAAGCGCTAACGGAAATATCGCGCTGATGAAGCTTCGGCGTACGCCTCGCGTGGTCGCTGCGTGCAAAGGGAGTTCCTCGAAGAAAAAGCGAGTGTACGGTTTCCACCCGGCCGGTCCTTCCAAAAGCATCTTTCGTGTCTGCCCGACGACAGGATCCCGGACAAGGCCGCAACGTGTCCGGTGCAACGACCTCGGCTATCTACTCCGCTTTCCCGAGGTTGGAGACGGGTCGACCGTCGGGTCGATCGCGTCGCCTCTCGGGCCTCCAAAGACGGAAACACCCGCACGGGGCGGGCGTTCGGTGCAACGATGGCCGCCTCGCACTGAAGTCGGCCGAGCCGGCGAGCGAAAGCTGCGAACTACTTCCTGCTGCGGAACTTCCGCAGCGCCGCGATCTGTGCGATCGCCTCGGCAAGCTCGGCCTGCGCCTTCGCGTAGTCGATCGCGCCTTCCCGGTTGGCAAGCGCCTCCTCTGCGGCGCGCTTCGCCTCCTCGGCCTTTGCCTCGTCGAGGTCCTTGCCGCGAATCGCCGTGTCGGCGAGTACCGTGACGCGATTCGGCTGCACCTCGAGGATGCCGCCAGCGACGAACACGAACTCTTCTTCGGCCTGGCCGGCAACCTTGATCCGCACCGCACCCGGACGGATGCGCGTGATCAGCGGCGTGTGCTGCGGGTAGATCCCGAGCTCGCCCGCCTCGCCCGGCAGCGCAACGAATTCCGCCTTGCCCTCGAAAATCGAGCGCTCGGCGCTCACGACGTCTACGTGGATTGTATGCATCTCTAAAGGTGAAGAATGAAGGGTGAAGGGTGAAGGGGAGAAACGGTGGAAGGCGCGGGGGGTTCCCCTTTACCCTTCACCCTTCACCCTTCTCTTTATTTCAGCGTCTTCGCCTTCTCGATCGCTTCTTCGATCGTCCCGACCATGTAGAACGCCTGTTCGGGCAGGTTGTCGCACTCGCCGTCGACGATCATCTGGAAGCCGCGGATCGTGTCCTTCAGCGCGACAATCTTGCCGGGCGTGCCGGTGAAGACTTCGGCGACGTTGAAGGGCTGCGACAGGAAGCGCTGGATCTTGCGCGCACGGGCCACCGCGAGCTTGTCTTCCGGCGAGAGCTCGTCCATGCCGAGAATCGCGATGATGTCGCGCAGCTCCTTGTAGCGCTGCAGCGTCGATTGCACGCGGCGCGTCGTGTTGTAGTGCTCTTCGCCGATCACGTGCGGGTCGAGCTGGCGCGACGTGGAGTCGAGCGGATCGACCGCCGGGTAGATGCCCAGTGCCGCGATGTCACGCGACAGCACGACGGTGGCGTCGAGGTGGCCGAAGGTCGTGGCCGGCGACGGGTCGGTGAGGTCATCGGCCGGAACGTAGACGGCCTGGATCGACGTGATCGAACCCGTCTTCGTCGACGTGATGCGCTCCTGCAGGCGCCCCATCTCCTCCGCCAGCGTCGGCTGGTAGCCCACCGCCGACGGCATCCGCCCGAGCAGCGCCGAGACCTCGGTGCCGGCCAGCGTGTAGCGGTAGATGTTGTCGATGAACAGCAGGATGTCGCGGCCTTCGTCGCGGAACTGCTCGGCCATCGTCAGGCCGGTGAGCGCGACGCGCAGGCGGTTGCCCGGCGGTTCGTTCATCTGGCCGAAGACCATCGCGACCTTGTCGAGAACCTTCGACTCCTCCATCTCGTGGTAGAAGTCGTTGCCCTCGCGCGTGCGCTCGCCGACACCGGCGAACACCGAGTAACCGCCGTAGCTCTTCGCGATGTTGTTGATGAGCTCCATCATGTTGACGGTCTTGCCGACGCCGGCGCCGCCGAACAGGCCGATCTTGCCGCCCTTGGCGAAGGGGCAGATCAGGTCGATGACCTTGATCCCGGTAGGCAGCAGCTCGACCGACGGCTTGAGCTCTTCGAAGGTGGGCGCCGCCTGGTGGATCGCACGGCGCTCTTCGGTGGCGATCGGGCCCGCGTCGTCGATCGGACGACCGAGCACGTCCATGATGCGACCGAGCGTCGCCGAGCCGACCGGCACCGAGATCGGGCCGCCGGTGTTTGCCACCTTCATCCCGCGGCGCAGGCCGTCGGAGGAACCGAGCGCGATCGTGCGAACGACGCCGTCACCGAGCTGCTGCTGCACCTCGAAGGTGAGGCCCTTTTCGGCGAGCGAAGTGCCGGCGTCCTGCAGCACGAGTGCATCGTAGATGCGCGGCATGTTCTCGCGCGGGAACTGGATGTCGACGACCGCACCGATGCACTGGACGATCTCGCCCTGGGCGGTGCTCGTCGCCGGTGCCTGCACGCGGGTCGCTTCTGCGGTTTCTGCCATTTCGCTTCCTTCCTGGATTCGTTTCGATTCGCGATCGTGCCCGGCGCTATCGTAGGTTCGCGCTTGCGCTCAGACCGCCGCCGCGCCGCCGACGATCTCGGACAGCTCTTTCGTGATCGCCGCCTGGCGCGCCTTGTTGTACGAGAGCTGCAGCTCGTCGATGACCTTCTTCGCGTTGTCGGAGGCCGACTTCATCGCGACCATCCGCGCGCTCTGCTCGCTCGCCATGTTCTCCGCCACCGCCTGGTAGACGATCGATTCGATATAGCGCAGCAGCAGGTCGTCGAGCACGGTTTGTGCATCGGGCTCGTAGAGGTAGTCCCACGAGTACTCGCGCGTATCTTCCTGCAGCCGTTCGGTGGACAGCGGCAGCAGCTGCTCGAGCACGGGCTCCTGCTTCATCGTGTTGATGAAGCGCGTGTACGCGAGGTACACCGCGTCGATCTCGCCGCGCTCGTAGGCCTCGAGCTGCACGCGTACCGGACCGATCAGCTTGTCCAGGTGCGGCGTATCGCCGAGCTGCACGAGGTGCGAGACGACCTTCGCGCCGATGCGCTGCAGGAAGCCGAAGCCCTTGTTGCCGATCGCCGTGGTCTGCACGCCGATGCGGCTGCCTTCGAGCTCGCGCAGCTTGTTGGTGACCGCCCGCAGCACGTTGGTGTTGAGGCCGCCGCACAGACCCTTGTCGGTGGTGACGACGATGACGCCGACGTTGCGCTGCTCCTCGCGCACGACGAGAAACGGGTGGCGATACTCGGGATTCGCGTCGGCCAGGTGCGCAGCGATGTTGCGCACCTTGTCGGCGTACGGCCGCGCGTGGCGCATGCGCTCCTGCGCCTTGCGCATCTTCGACGCGGCGACCATCTCCATCGCCTTGGTGATCTTGCGCGTGTTCTGAACGCTCTTGATCTGGGTGCGGATCTCTTTGCTGCCCGCCATCTCGCTTCCTGGATTTCCTTTAGAACGTACGAAGGAACCGCAACGGGTTCATTCGTGCGCTCTCAGTACGCGCCGGTTTTCTTGAAGTCTTTCACTGCCTCGTGCAGCTGCGCCTCGACTTCCTTGGTGAGCTTCTTGTCGCCCTCCACCGTCTCGACCAGCGCCGCGTACTTCGTACGCACGAACTCGCGCATCGCACGCTCGGCGTCGAGCGCCCTGGTGACTTCGATATCGTCGAAGTAACCGTTGTTCACCGCGAACAGCGTCAGCGCCATCTCCCAGACCTGCAGCGGCTGGTACTGCGGCTGCTTCATCAGCTCGGTGAC
>CAZIDY010000009.1:0-96975 GCA_964538505.1 uncultured Limnobacter sp.
CCGTCGATCCTGAAGACGCTGGTCGACCTGCCGCCGGGCAGCGGCGGCGAGATCCAGCTCACCGACGCGCTCGCGCAGCAGATCGAGTCGCCCGGCCTGTGCGGCTACCGCTTCGGCGGCAAGCGCTTTGACTGCGGCAGCAAGCAGGGTTTCCTCACGGCGAACATCTACTTCGGGCTGCGCTGAAGGGCGCGTGTACGCGCTCCAGTCCGCGCGGCCACTGGAGATCGACATGCAACTCGGAATGATCGGCCTCGGCCGCATGGGAGCGAATCTCGCCACGCGCCTCGTACGCGCGGGACACTCGGTCGTCGGCTTCGACCCGGAAGCCGATGCGCGCGAAGCGCTCAAGCAGGGCGGCGGCATGCCGGTCGAGTCGCTCGATGCGCTCGTTGCGGCGCTCGACAAGCCGCGCACGGTGTGGACGATGGTGCCGTCCGGCGCGATCACCGAACGCACCGTCGAGTCGCTGCGCAGCCTGCTCCAGCGCGGCGACACGGTGATCGACGGCGGCAACTCGTTCTACAAGGATTCGCAGCGCCGCGCGCAGCTATGCGCCGAACGCGGCATCGACTACGTCGACGCCGGAACGAGCGGCGGCGTCTGGGGACTCGCCGAAGGCTACAGCCTGATGATCGGCGGCGAAGAAGCGGTCGTCGAACGGCTGCGCCCGATCTTCGAGGCGCTCGCGCCCGCACCCGATCGCGGCTGGGGGCACGTCGGGCCGAGCGGCGCCGGGCACTTCACGAAGATGGTGCACAACGGCATCGAGTACGGCCTGATGCAGGCCTACGCCGAGGGCTTCTCTGTGCTCTCGCACAAGCCCGACTTCGAGATCGACCTGCACCAGGTCGCGCAGATCTGGCAGCACGGCAGCGTCGTGCGCTCGTGGTTGCTTGATCTCGTTGCGCGCGCGCTCGAGGAGAACCCGACGCTCGACGGCATCGCGCCGTACGTCGAGGACTCGGGGGAAGGGCGCTGGACGGTGGCCGAGGCGCTCGAGCTGAACGTGCCGGCGCCGGTGATCACGCAGTCATTGATCGAGCGGCTGCGCTCGCGCGATGACGATTCGTTCTCCGACAAACTGCTGTCGGCGTTGCGGAACCAGTTCGGGGGGCATGCGGTGAGGAAGGGGGGGTAGAGCGAGGAGCGCCGTAGCACACGGTTCCGTAATGGAGTACAAACGAAGTAGAATCCAAAATGGATCCATTCGGGGGCTCCAATGTCGGATCATCGCGTCATCAATCTCTCCATCAAGGGCGTTCCTGTCGATCTCGCGGAACGCCTGCGCGCGCGAGCGGCACGCAATCACCGTTCACTTCAGCGAGAACTCATGGTGATCATCGAGGCGGCGGCTCAATCGACGGACGTTGCGTCGTCGCCTGCTTCGGCCGGATCGGCGAGACGCAAGCCGCCGGAAGCTACTCGACCCATCGGCGAGATCATCGACTCGCTGCGCGCGCGCTTTCCTGATCCGCCGGCAGACGCGCCGCTCGGAGTCGACATCATCCGAGCCGCAAGGGATGAACGCTGAATCGACCGGACGATTCGGGGTACGTCGCCTCTACATCGCCGAGCCAGCAGCGGCATATCGCGTGCTGCCGCCGCTCATCTTCGATTGCAGCGTTCTCGTAGCGGCATTGTTCCTGGAACCCGCGTTGGGAGAGCAGGCGCGCGCGACCCTGGACGCTGGATTGAGGAAGGGGGAGTAGCCGTAGCGGCAAGCCGTGCATCAAGGGCCCCCGCATTACCGTCTACGATGTGCTCGAGTACCTGGCCGGCGGAATGTCGGAAGATGAGGTTCTGGCCGACTTCCCGAGCCTCGTAAGGGAAGATATCCGCGCGGTTCTGTCCTTCGCAGCCGCGCGTGAACGGAGGCTGGTGGGCCTCTCGGCCGAATGAAGCTGCTTCTGGACGAGAACCTCAAGTACGCGTCCTCAAACGGTTTTGCGGTTGTTTCGAAGGACGATGACTTCCGTCAATTGAGTTCTCTTCGCGGTGCGCCTCCGAAGGTCGTCCGACTCGTATGTCGGCTGATTCGCCCTAAGAAGCTGAGCAAGTGTCGCAGGCCGCATGAATTCAAACGACGCAACCAAAGCGCACGAGCCACCGCCCACGCGCTGGCACGTGCACGCGATGCGCGACGCACTCGAAGCCGAAGCACGCAGCCGGATCGAGCGCGCCGCGCAGGAAGCACTCGCCCGCAGCAACCGTTTTCGCATCGTGCTCGCCGGCGGCGAGACACCCCGAAACATCTATCGCAGCCTCGTCGAACTCGAAACCGACTGGGAGCGCTGGGATGTGTATTTCGGCGACGAGCGTTGTCTTCCCCGCGCCAACTCCGGGCGCAACGACTGCATGGCCTTCGACGCCTGGCTCGACCACGTTCCCGTTCCGCGCGATGCGATCTATTCGATTCCGGCCGAGGCCGGGCCGGTGGCCGGTGCCGAGACCTATGCGCGAACGCTTGCCGGCGTCGGCGACTTCGATCTCGTCCTTCTTGGTCTGGGCGAGGACGGTCATACGGCGAGCCTCTTCCCGGGCGCGGGCGAGCGCGGCGAGGCCGAAGACGCGCTCGACGTATTGCCAGTGTTCGATGCGCCCAAACCGCCACCTGAACGCGTGTCGTTGAGCGCATCAAGGCTGGGGCGCTCGCGGGAAGTGCTGTTCGTCGTGGCCGGCAAGTCGAAGCGCGATGCGGTGCGGCGTTGGCGCGCCGGCGACAGCATCCCCGCGGCGTCGATCCGGTGCGCGGCGGGCGTGGATGTGCTGGCCGAGGGCGTGGCGTTCGGGGGGTGAAAGTCGGTGAGGTCAAAACACTTGCATTGGGGCTGAACTGGATCCACAATCGATTATTGGAGCCGGTCTGGAGCCGAATTTCATGCCTGAAGATACTGTCAATCTGTCGATCAAGGGCGTTCCCGTTGATCTCGCCGAACGTCTGCGTGCGCGTGCCGCCCGAAACAATCGCTCCCTGCAGCGGGAACTGATGACGATTATCGAAGCAGCGGCGCATTCGGCCGATAGCTCGCCTGCGCTTTCATCGGCGGCTGTCTTCCCGCGGAAGCCTGGGGCGGCGACGAGGTCCATCGATGAAGTGATCGCCAGGATCCGCGAACGTGTTCCGGAACCGCTGGCAGACGCTCCACTGGGGGTCGACATCATTCGTGCCGCGAGGGACGGCCGTTGAGCAATGACTCACGCTCCGCCGGAATGCGCCTTCACGTTGCAGAGCCGCCCACTGACTATCGCGTGCTTCCACCGCTTGCAATCGACTGCAGCGTCCTTGTCGCAGCACTCTTTCGCGAGCCCGCGCTCGAGATGCAGGCGCATGAAGTAATGAGGCGATGCAGGCTGCACGCACCCGAGTTGTTGAGATACGAGATCGCCAATGTCGCCCTGAAGAAGGTGGCCTCGGCCGACGAGCTTGCCGTGCATACGGCGCTCGAGGAATTCGATGGGCTCGATCTGAACCTGCACCGCGTCGACATCAAGGGCAGCTTCGAACTGGCGCGCCGCTATGCCCTTACGGCATACGATTCCGCGTACCTCTGGTTGGCGGGCGAACTGAAGGCACCGCTTGCCACCTTCGACCGCAAGCTCGCCGAAGCCGCGCGGCAGTACCTCGGAAGCCTCCAAAACTGAAGTGTGAAGAACGTTCCGTTCGGCGGTAGGCTTCCACTCATGGACACCCGCTCGGTCGCCGACGAACTACGCGCGTACTTCGATATGCATCCCGAAGGGCTCGTCTGCGCATGGCTCTTCGGGAGCGTGGCCCGCGGCACCGCGCGCCCCGACAGCGACGTCGACGTCGCCGTTCTGTACGAGCGTGATCCCCCCGAAACGCTCGACGCCTCCGCAGCATCCATCGGCGGGGATATCGAAGCGGCCACCGCGCTGCTCGATCGTGCACTGACCGCGGTGACCTCACAGGCTTATGAGGAGTTCCTGAAGCGGCTCGATCGCCCTGCCGACCCCGGTCAGCGGTTGCGGCGAACGATGCGCACCAGGGCGCCGTGGCAGACGCGATGAAGCCGAATGCTACGCACTCCGGAACCGCTCTTTTCTGAGCACGATCTCGGCGGATTCGACTGCCTCCCGCCGCTACTCACCCGCCGCCGCCTTGTACGCCGCCTGTACCGCCCGCACGAGCGAGGGATGTAGCACGCCCAGCCGCGGCTTCTGCCCGTGCGGCGCGGCTGGCGGTACCGAGAACCATTCGGTGCTGTACGGCAGGTCCAGCAGACGCCCCAGGTCGAATTTCGTGTCGTAGCTCAAACCCGCCGCAGCGTACGCCGCCGGGTTGCGTTCGCGCAAAATGGAGAATCCACCCCGATGCAGCGTGGTCGTGCGCTGGCTGGTGCCATCGGCTACGCGCACCGTGAAATGCGGCGCGTCGTCGTCGAAGACGGCCAGAATCAGCGCTGGACGGGGTTTCGGGCGAGGGTGGATGTCGTCGGGGAAATGGCACCAGACGATCTCCCCGGCGGTGGGTTCAGCCCACCATGCCTGGGTCATCCGGTTTTCGTATCGAACAGGCTCGATCGCACCGACCGCTTGCCGCCCTGCGGCACCCGCTTCCGGATCTGCCGGATCTGGGCGGCGGTGAGCGGACCTTCGTCGGCCTCGTACTGCGGCAGCACGCGCACGGCCAGTTCGCGCAGTGCATGGTGGATCGCCTGCGTTTCGTCGACGCCGAGGTACTCGGCCAAGCGCCTGGCGGTATCGCGGGTGACGCCGGCGGCACTGTCCGTCGAGCGGTAACGGAAGGCGATCTGATTCGAGTTCGTGCGAGCAGGCACGTGCAGCATCTCACCAAAGAATAGATATCTAAAAGATATCCGATCTGTTTTCGAACGTCAAGGCACACGGACGACCATGATCGCCCCCGACCGCCTCAGGCTCTCATGCGGCGCTGCAGATCCGATCCCATGTCGCGGCGTTGCTTGTTCGGCTCATTGCTCCGCCCCTGCCTCCCGCGGCTTCGGATCGTGCCACCCCTCGCTACCCGCCACGATCCCCGCAGCCGCCGTCGGCCCCCAGCTCCCCGGTTCGTACGGCAGCACCGGCCGAGCGTCCCGCAACGCCGGCTCCACCACCCGCCACGCCGCCTCGACCACGTCGTCCCGCGTGAACAGCGCCCCGTCGCCGCGCAGCGCATCGCCGATCAATCGCTCGTAAGCGCTCCGTCCACCGTTCTCCGGGCAGCACGTCGCAACGAGCTCGACATCGTCGCCGACCATCCGCTCCCCCGGCTTCTTGGTACGCGCGCCGATCGAGACGATCACCTCGGGCCCGAGCTGAAAGCGAAAGTAATTCGAGCGGTGCCCGGACACGGGATCGAACACCGCCATCGGTGGTGTCTTCAGGTCGACGAACACCTCGGTGGCCGTCACCGGCAGGTGCTTGCCGGCACGGATGTAGAACGGCACCCCCGCCCAGCGCCAGGTCTCGATCTGCAGCCGTAGCGCGACGAAGGTTTCCACGTCGGAATCGGGTGCGACGCCTTGCACGTCGCGATAGCCGCGGAACTGCCCGCGCACGACCTGCGACACGTCGAGCGGACGCATAGCGCGAAAGAGCCGCAGCTTCTCCGAGCGCATCGACTCGGCATCGCTACCCACCGGCGCGTCCATTGCGAGCAGCGAGACGATCTGCAGCAGGTGGTTCTGCACGACGTCGCGGATCGCTCCGACGCCGTCGTAGAACGCGCCGCGATCGTGCACGCCGAAAGCCTCGGCCATCGTGACCTGCACCGAGTCGACGTAGGTGCGGTTCCACAGCGGCTCGACGAAGGCGTTCGCGAAGCGGAAGTACAGCAGGTTCTGCACCGCTTCCTTGCCGAGATAGTGGTCGATGCGGAACACCGACGATTCGGGGAAGTGCGCGTGCACCGTGCGGTTCAGCGCCTGCGCCGACTCGAGGTCGCGCCCGAAGGGCTTCTCGACGATGACGCCCGCGCCTTCGGTGCACCCCGTGCCACCCAGGCCCTCGAGCACGGGGCCGAACATCGACGGAGGGATCGCGAGGTAATGCAGCGGACGCGACGCGCTGCCGAGCTCCTTGCGCAGTCGCCTGAAGGTTTCCGGCTTGCGGTAGTCGCCGTCGATATAGCGCAGCTGGCGGCTCAGCTGCTGCCATGTGTTCTCGTCAACCCCTTTCACCTCGAGGCTCTTGCGCGCACGCGCACGGAACTCGTCGAGAGACAGCGGCGAGCGCGCGACGCCGACGATCGGCATGTCGAGCCGGCCGGCGCGCACGAGCGCGGCGAGGGCGGGGAAGATCTTGCTCTGGGCCAGGTCGCCGGTGGCGCCGAAGAAGACGAAGGCGTCGGCGTGGAAGGCGGGCATGAGTTGTTCCGCAGATATCGAGGTTGCGGCCGAGTCTATGCACCTCTCAGGAACGCCCTCGGTAGACGTGACTGCGACTGTGGGGTCGCTTCTTGCATGCCGCGGGCAAAGTTGCTCCCTCTGACTTCCGTAAGCGAAAAAATCTGTTCCGCTTGGGTTCAGATTTCAACGAAGTGCTGACCATGAGCCTCCGGCTCTTCCTGCTCGGGTTGTCCGGGCCCTATCCTCCATGATCGCTGCAACTCCCGCTTCTCGATCCGGGCTTCGGCCCCTCTCTTTTTATGGCGGATCGGAGCAATTTCACAGTCGGCGAGGGTCCGACTTCTTTAGACTTTCTCCATGCTTTTCACGACAGCCGAGTTTGCCTTCATCTATCTGCCGATCGTCGCGATCGGCTTTTTCATGCTTGGCAGGCGACCTCGCGCCGCCGCAGCATGGCTCGGCTTGGCTTCCGTCTTCTTCTACGGTTGGTGGATGCCGGTCTATGTTGTTCTGCTGCTCGTATCGATCGTCGCAAACTACATTGTAGGAGTGTTCATCGGACGAATTCGGGATCGATCGGATGGCGGAAAGTCGAAAGCTCGTGCCGTACTGATATTAGGATTGGCATTCAACCTAGGGCTCCTTTCCTGGTTCAAGTATGCCAATTTCTTGATTGACGCACTGAGGACCGTCTCCGGGCTTTCGTTGCCCGAGGTGGACGTGGTACTTCCAATTGGTATCTCGTTTTTCACGTTCACACAGATCGCATTTCTGGTTGACACGTACAAGGAGGGCACCCGGGAGTATCGCTTTATCCACTATCTGCTGTTTGTTACCTATTTCCCGCATCTTGTCGCCGGGCCGATTTTGCATCATGCGCAAATGATGCCGCAGTTCGATGATGACTCGATCTACAGCCCGAATACTGCGTCGATTGCCGCCGGCTTCTCAATGTTCGCCATGGGGTTGGCAAAGAAAGTCATCATCGCGGACAGCATCGCTCCATACGCGGATTCGCTATTCGACGCCGTCGCTGCGGGCGTGATCCCCACGATGCCGGAGGCATGGATCGGTGCCCTCGGGTACACGCTTCAGTTGTACTTTGACTTCTCAGGTTACTCAGATATGGCAGTTGGTCTGTCGATGATCTTAGGCATTCGACTGCCTTATAACTTTGCTTCTCCGTATCGAGCGACAAATATATCGGAGTTTTGGCGGCGATGGCACATGACGCTGTCCGCATTTTTGAGGGATTATCTGTACATTCCCCTCGGCGGAAACAGGCTAGGTCCGGGTCGGCGCCGCTTCAATCTGATGGTTACGATGCTCCTGGGTGGGCTATGGCACGGAGCAAATTGGACCTTTGTTGCGTGGGGAGGTCTCCACGGTCTATACCTTGCAGTTCACCATAGTTTGGCGCCCATATGGAAGCGACCGGTGGTTTCGCCGCCTCTGCCATATTTAATGAATATCGGCGGATGGTTTATTACAATGAGCGCCGTGGTAATTGCATGGGTCTTTTTCAGGGCCGCTGATTTCGATACTGCCGGCGCGATTCTGTCGGCGATGTTCGATTCATCGTCCCAATCAGGAATTCCGAAGATAATGATCAATGCCGGACTTTCCGTCGATCGTGCGATTGCTCTTATCGTAAGTTATTCGGCAATCGCGCTCTTTCCGTGGAACTCCAATGCAATCTTCGAGTGGATTCTTGGGGTTTGCAGAAAATCGTCAACTTTAGCCTGGATCGGCATTGGCGCGGCGACTAGCTTCGTCGTTGCGTTGATTCTTGTTAGTGAGCTTCGTAGCACTACCAGTCCTTTTATCTACTTCAACTTTTGATGCGGCAAAAGGCAATTCTTATCCTCATCGGTGCTCTGTTTGCAGGGCTGGTCTTGGAAATTGTGTTACGCATCGTGCCCACGCCGACCGCGACGCGCACGGGGCAGCACGTCGATTTGCATGTAACCAGCTATCCACCCAACTTCTCTTTCCGTACCGCGACAGGTTGGTCACTCTTGAATAATGTTTGGCACCAGTCGGGTGAGAGCGGATTTATACCGGCTGCCAGTATCGAAGTTGCTGAAAGGGCCCTCGTATTGATTGGCGACAGTCTGGTTGAGCAGTCGATGCTTGTCCCCGAGAAGAGACTCGCATTCGTTTTAGAAACCATGACAAACGATGATCCCGTATACGCGTTCGGGTTTCCGGGAAGCAGTCTATTCGACTACCTCGAACGAATCCGCTTTGCTAGGGAAAGATTTGGACTGAATCGTTTTTTGATTGTTGTCGAAAGAGCTGACGTCAGGCAGAGCGTTTGCTCAAACGGTACCTATACCGACGCCTGTTTCGATTCCTCTGGCGAGGTTACTCGACGCACACAACCGACTCGGAGTGTTTGGAGGGAGTTGCTCGCGCAATCTGCATCTTTGCAATATTTCGTGGGTGTTCTACGTTTGTCGAAGGTGAAGCTGCTTGATATGTTCTCGAAAGGGGGTGCCCCGGTTGCGCTCATGCCGTCTATACCTGAGCGGAAGGTTTCGCACTATCCGGTGCTTGGCGACGATAAGGAAGCGGCGCTACAGGGGTTCCTATCAGAGCTAATTGGTTTGCGGGCGGATGGCGTCCAGGTCGCACTGCTGATCGATCCTGTTATTTCAGACCTTGATCGCGAAGAAATTTTCGTTGAGGCGGAGCTCGAGCGACTGTACGTCGACGCTCGCAGATTGGCGATCCCCGTCGTCCATCCGCTGGCCGCAATGCAGCAGTTCAGAAAAACCACTGGACTGGAGTTGCACGTGGGTCCTTACGATGCTCACTGGAACGTTTGGGCGAACTGCGTGATCGCCCTGGAGATTTCAGGATTGCCTTCGGTGCGCGCGCGCTCAGATATGGAACGATACAGGCGGCAGTGTCCTCGAGTTGCGGAATCGATCCATCCTCAGGGAGTCGTGGAGTAGTTTACGAACGCCCCGATCTGCCGCACGTGAAGAATCGCTATCATCATCGATCGCAATCGATCCTGTTGGCCGGAGAGAGCTTGTAGTCTGTCACCACTGCCCGCCTGATCGTCTATTCGAGCCTGTTCCCGAGCCACTCCGCCCCAACCGCCGGCACCTTCGTTCTCGATTTGTTTCGTGTGGCCCAGCGCATTCAGAGTGGCGATCATCGCTTCGAGTCGCGCGTCACTGCTCCAGCACTCGAGCGTCTGCGCGCTCACGCCGATTTCCCGCACAACGCGATGCGCTCTCCTGCGGCAGCAACTTAGTCATCGCTCGATCCCTGAATCCTTGTCCGTATCGCACCACGTTCGTCTCTCTCATGTTCGCCCCGATTTCTCGGTTTCGATTGGGGCGACAACGATTCTGACGCGGGGGCCTGCACCGAGTCGACGTAGATGCGATTCCACAACGGCTCGACGAAGGCGTTCGCGAAGCGGAAATACAGCAGGTTCTGCACCGCCTCTTTGCCGAGGTAATGGTCGATGCGGAACACCGACGACTCGGGGGAGTGCGTATGCACCGTGCGGTTCAGCGCCTGCGCCGATTCGAGGTCGCGTCCGAAGGGCTTCTCGACGATGACGCCCGCGCCCTCGGTGCACCCCGTGCCACCCAGGCCCTCGAGCACGGGGCCGAACATCGACGGAGGGATTGCCAGGTAGTGCAGCGGATGCAATGCGCTGCCGAACTCCTTGCGCAGCCGCTTGAAGGTTTCCGCCTTGCGGTAGTCGCCGTCGATATAGCGCAACTGCCGGCTCAGCTGCTGCCAGGTGTCCTCGTCGACCGGGCCTTTTTTGCGTTGAGGCTCTTGCGTGCGCGCGCGGAACTCGTCGAGAGACAGCGCGAGCGTGCGACGCCGACGATCGGCATGTCGAGCCGACCGGCGCGCACGAGCGCGGCGAGGGTGGGGAAGATCTTGTTCTGGGCCAGGTCGCCGGTGGCGCCGAAGAAGACGAAGGCGTCGGCGTGGAAGGCGGGCATGGGGGGCTCCCGGGATGCGGGGCGATGCGCTCGAGTCTAGGCAGTGCGTGGGGAAGCCCTCGCGGAGGGGATTACGGCAGTGGGGTGGGGGTGCGGGCCGCCCCGCTATCGGTGTCGGAACGGATCGAGCGTCTGAACGCCGAACTGCGCGAAATCAGCGACGTTTCTCGTCACGACAACGAGGCGGTGCACCATCGCCGTTGCCGCAATCATTGCATCCTCGTACAGCGTGTCTGAACGGTGATGCATCAGCCGGGCCCACACGCGAAAGGCTTCGGCGTCCATGGGAAGTACCCGATAGCTCAGGGCGATGCGATCCGCCCACGCCTGGATCTCGTCGGCCTTGTCCGGATCGGAGTCGCGTGTGAGCTCGATGCCGGCCTGGATTTCCGCGAGGGTGACCGCCGAGAGATGCAGGTCGTCGTCGCGTACCGATTCGAGCCATGAAACCACCGCTCCGTGAGGCCGGCGCCGACGCAACTCCGAAACGACATTGGTGTCGAGGAGAAACACCGACTACCGGAGCGAAGGTAGGCCGCGGCGCCGAGCCTTGCCGCGTGTCGGCACGAGGAAGTCCGTTCTTGCCTCGTCCGAAAGCAGCAGCTCCTTGAGCGAGGGTTTCGCCGAATGCGTCATGCGTCGCCATTCGGCGATGGATACGAGAACGGCCGTCTCGGTGCCCCTTTTCGTGACGATCTGCGGCCCGTCATCCAGGCAGGCCTCGAGAAACTCACTGAACCGGGCTTTTGCGTCCTGCACTGCCCAACTGGTCATCTGTTCTTTATATCTGACTATCTTACTGACTAGTTTAGAGGGATGACCGCGGGAAGGCAATGGGGCAGTGGCCAGGTCGAATTTCGTGTCGGAGCTCAAACCCGCCGCCTCGACCGTGTCGCTGCACGTGAACAATGCAATGACACATCGCCACGTAGTGCATTGCCGATCAGCCGTTCACAGGCGCTGCGCCCGTCGTTCTCGGAGCAGCATGTAGCCACGGGCTCGGCGTCCTCGTCGACCGTCGTCTCACCTACAACTGTTACGGAAGACCCGCGCATCCCCCAAGCCGAAACTCGGCGACACCCGCTACGGAAGTCCCGCGACGGAATGTTGCGTTTCCCGCCGCCGAGGTCGTTCCATGGCCGCGAATGCAACGTGCGGTAGCGGCGGCAGCAGCGATAGCGAGGCAGCGGCGGCAGCGGCGGCAGCGGGGTCAGCGGAGCAGCCCTCATCAGTCCGCGTACCGGCTATGTGCGTAGCGCACGCCCGTCTCCGAGCGTTTCGGTGCGACACGCGTTTGCAGCCGCGGGGCCAGCAGTCGGCGGTCGGCCAGCACCAGCGCCATGGCGTGTAACTCGTTGTCGTCGAGCGCCGCTGCGCGCTCTGCGGCGGCGCCACGCATCGCCCTCCACGCGTTCGACCGGTGCAGTTGAAGGTGTCGCGCAAGTTCTGATGCACGGTAGTGCGTCCAGCGTGCGGCCGAGAGCAGGAACAGCCGGCGCTCGGCGGCGCCGAACTCGGCGGGTGTCGTTCGCGCGCTGCGCAGCACGCCCGCAACGGCCGTCGCGAGCGCGTCGATCGACGCGTCCTTCGGTTCATCTGCGAGAAACGGGCGTGGGTCGGACAGAGGGCTGGCGTCGCGCACCGATTCGTCGGACGAAACGTAGGTGTGCAGCCATTCGGCGCAGCGTTCCGGTCGGCAACCCATTGCGCGCGCCCATCGCGAGCGATCGACGCATGGGCGTGCCACGGCGCCGATCCAGTCGCGATGCGTGCTCCACTCCCACTCGAGCGGGTCGCGGCACAGGTTGTCGCGGCTCGGGTTCAGATGGATGTAGCGGACCGTTCGCGCGATGTGCCGCTTGTCGTGTTGTACTTTTTCAGGCCGCGGAAGCGGTTCCCACTCGAAGTCGATCGGTGGCGCCGTGCGCAAGACGCCCATCCGTCGGCGGAATGCGCCGAGCACGTGTGAGAAGGCTTTCGTCCCGGCGTTGCGTTCGAGTTGCGCGAGCACGTGCACGTGATTCGGCATCAGCACGCAGGCGACGAGGTCGAAGGTGCGCCCCAGCCGTGCCCACAGGTCGGCGCACGCCAGGCGGTGTTCGAACGGATGAGCACCAGCCGCCGCACGCGCGACGAGGTGAAGGAGCTCGAGGTCCGGCATGCCTCGATCCTGAACGCGTGCGCGTGTCGGTGCACTCGAACGTGGGAGTTAGTACCGGCGGCCAACTTGGTCTTCGTGCCTGCGGCCAGTACCGGCGGCCAGCTCGTCTTCGTGCGTGCGACCGAACGTTGCGTTCTCGCGCGTGAGATGGCGCGCGGCGCATGAAAACGCAACGCTCTGTAGCGGCTGGCTGGCGCGTACGAGCGTGGCGAGGGCGGGGAAGACCGAAAACCCTTCACCGCACTCGCTTCGTTGCCGGGAGCCACCGGAACTTCCTATTCTTCCGAGGCCGGTTGCCCTGCGTGCGGGACGGAATCCTGCAGCTTGCCGCATCGGCGGAGCAGGAAGATGAGCGTCCCCGCAACGGCGATCGAAGCCACCGGCGCAGCGCCGCCGCCTGCGCAGCTGCGCGGCGCCATCGGTCTTTGGCACTTCCTCCTGATCTCCGCCCAGCTCGGCCTGGTGCTGCTGCTGTTCCGCCAGTTCCAGCTCGAATCCGCCGCGTTCCTCCGGCTCTCCGTCCTCGTATTCGCCGGCTTCGCCATCCACGCGTTTCTACCGCTGGCATGGCGCATTCCGTTCTTCGCGCTGCTCAGCCTTGCATCGATCGCGCTGGTGCTCGGCGTCGTCAACGGTGCCTGGCTGATCGGGATCGGCCTTGTCCTGATCGGCGTTTGCCACCTGCCGCTGTCCTTTCGGCTACGGATCGGGCTACTTATCGCAATTGGAGCACTGCTGACCGCGCAGCGCGCGACGTTCGCGCCGTTTCCGTGGTCGGAGGCGATCTGGCCGATTCTCGGCTCGATGTTCATGTTCCGCCTGATCGTCTACCTGTACGACCTGCGGCATGAGAAGACTTCGGGAACCTGGGCGCAGCGGCTCGCGTACTTCTTCATGGTGCCGAATGCCTGCTTTCCGCTGTTCCCGGTGGTCGACTACAAGACCTTCCGAACCAACTGGTACGACGACGACGCCTACCGCACCTACCAGGTAGGTGTCGACTGGATGGTTCGCGGGGTGATCCACCTGATCCTCTACCGCGTCGTCTATTACCACCTGACGCTCGCGCCGTCGGAGGTGACCGGACCCGCCGAACTTTCGCAATACCTGGTGGCGAATTTCCTGCTCTACCTGCGCGTCTCAGGATTGTTCCACCTGATCATCGGAATGCTGCACCTGTTCGGCTTCCGCCTTCCGGAAACACACAACCGCTACCTGCTCGCATCGAGCTTCACCGACTTCTGGCGCCGGATCAACATCTATTGGAAGGACTTCATGCAGAAGGTCTTCTACTTTCCGGCGGTGTTCGCGTTGAAAAAGTTCGGCACGACGAACGCGCTGGTCGTTGCCACGCTGTTCGTCTTCCTGATGACCTGGTTCCTGCACGCGTGGCAGTGGTTCTGGCTGCGCGGAACGGTGCTCTTCGTCTGGCAGGACATCCTGTTCTGGGCGATTCTCGGCGTGCTGGTGGTCGTCAACTCGTTGTGGGAGATCCGCCACGGTCGCAAGCGCACGCTGCGCCCCCAGGCGCGCACCGCGCGAGACGCGCTCGTTGTTATTGCGAAGACCTACGCGACGTTCTGGTTCATTGTGGTTCTCTGGTCGTTCTGGACCTCCGAATCGCTGTCGGGCTGGTTCGGGATGTGGAAGGCGCTGACCGGCGACTACACGATCGCGTTCCTGTTCTGGCCGGCACTCTCGTTGCTCGTGATCGTTCTTGGAACGATGCAACACAACGGCGTACGCAACCTTCGCGGCTCCGACGTTCCGGCAACCGCATGGATGCGCGAGCGCGCGCTTACCGTCGTCGCAGCGGTTGCGCTGATCGTTGTCAGCATCGAAGGCGTATCGACATCGATCACCCCACAGGTCGCCACCTTCGTCCACTCGTTGCGCTCGGGCCAGCTCAGTCGGCTCGACACCGCCAAGCTCGAGCGGGGCTACTACGAGAGCCTGCTGGACGTGAACCGCTTCAATTCGCAGCTCTGGGAGGTCTATGCGAAGAAGCCGGCCAACTGGCTCGATGTGAACAGCGCCAACCTCAAGCGCTTCGTCCCCGGGTTTCAGCGCAACGAGCTCATTCCGTCGTTCGTCCGTACGACTCCGTATGGAACGGTCACGATCAACCGCTTCGGCATGCGCGACCAGGACTATTCCCAGCGACCGGCTCCTGGCACGTACCGGGCGGCGGTGTTGGGTGCTTCGTCAGTGATGGGTTGGGGTGTGTCGGATGGCGAGACCTTCGAAGCGCTGGTCGAGCAGCGACTCAATACCGAGGCCATTGGCGGCGACATCGAGCGTTTCGAGTTGCTGAACATGGGCATCCCCGGGTACGACCCACCGCAGCAGATGACGATGGTCGACCGCGCGCTCGAGTTCGCGCCGCATGCTGTGTATTTCGTGGCGACCGGGCGTGAGATCTCGCGCTCGGTGCGCAACCTCGTCACGGCGACACGGGAACAACTCGAAATTCCGTTTCCGCAATTGCGCGACTTCGTCGCCAGAGCAGGAATCGAGCCGGAGATGGACGAAGCGACGGCGATTCGGCGGCTTGCACCGGAAGGTCCCCAGCTTCTCGCCACGGTCTACGGCTACATCGCGCAGAAGACGCGCGCAGCCGGTGCCGTGCCCGTATGGGTTTTCCTGCCGCAGGTGCGCAGTGGGGCCTGGGAAGAGGAAACCGCAGAGGCGGTGCGAATTGCCAGGGAAGCAGGCTTCGTCGTTATCGACATGTCCGATGTTTATCGTCCGTACGACTACACCGCATTGCGGGTTGCGGAATGGGACGACCATCCGAACGTGCTGGGGCATCGGGTCATCGCCGAGCGGCTGCATTCGGAGTTGATGGCGCACCGCGCCGAAGTCTTCCATGTCGCTCGGGCGCGCTGAAGCGCACGCCGGATCGAGTCAGACAAAGCAACTGCCGGCGCTGTCCGGCCGAGGGAACAGGAAACATGGACGCAGCCGTGCGAAGCGAAGTCAAGGAGTTCATCCTGAGGGAGTTCCTCCCCGGCGAGAATCCCGATGACCTGACAGACGATCTGCCCTTGATCAGTGCCGGCATCCTCGACTCGATCGCCACACTCAAGCTCGTGATGCACCTCGAAGAGCGCTTCGGCATCACTTTGGCCGCCCACGAAGCGAGCAAGGAGCATCTCGATTCGATCGATCGGATCGTCACGCTCGTCCGAAGCAAGCGCGGGTAGGAGGTCACATGCGGGAGTTCCGACCGTTGCATTGCGGCTTTGTCGAGGCGGCGGCCCGCTTCCCGGGGCGTACTGCAGTCGTCGAGCCCGGCCGGAGTTCGATCGACTACCGGGCGCTAGACCGATTGTCCGATCGGCTTCGCGACCGTCTGGTCGCGCTCGGCGTGAAGCGCGGCGACCGCGTCGGGCTGTACATGCGAAAGTCGATCGACGCGATCGCGGGCATTTACGGCATCCTCAAGGCAGGAGCGGCGTACGTACCCGTCGACCCAGGTGCACCGGCTGCCCGGAACGCCTACATCCTGCAGAACTGCGCGGTGCGTGTCGCGCTCCTCGAGGAACGGTTCCACGAGCGTCTGCGCGCCGAGCTGGAATCGCTCGGTGCGCACCCGGAACTGATCATCCTGCCCGAGGCCGGAGGCGGTGACGGACTGAGGTCGGCGCTGGAAGAGGAGAGCGGCTTGGATCCGGGCAGCGGCGTCGACGTTTCGGAGAACGACCTCGCCTATATCCTCTACACGTCCGGCTCCACCGGCAAACCGAAGGGCGTGATGCTCTCGCACGAGAACGCGGTGAGCTTTGTCGACTGGTGCGCCCAGGTCTTCGAGCCCAGGCCCGACGATCGATTCTCGTCGCACGCGCCGCTGCATTTCGATCTGTCGATCCTCGATGTCCACCTGCCGCTGGCGCACGGTGCGGCGGTGGTTCTGGTGAGCGAGGAAACCGGCAAGGAGCCGCAGCACCTGGCGCGGCTGATCGCGGATGAACGAATCTCGGTGTGGTACTCGGCGCCATCGATCCTTTCGTTGCTGGCGCAGTACGGCAACCTGTCCGAACTCGACCATTCCGCATTGCGCCTCGTGCTTTTCGCCGGCGAAGTTTTTCCGGTGAAGCACCTGCGCAGTCTGTGCGAGCAGTGGCACGGCCCACGTTACTTCAACCTGTACGGGCCCACCGAGACGAACGTTTGCACCTTCCATGAGGTGGTTCCGCCGGTGCCTGCGGATCGCACCGCGCCGTATCCGATCGGCAGCGTCTGCTCGCATCTGGCCGCTCGTGTGCTCGACGAGAACGCGCAGCCGGTCTCCCTCGGCGAAGAGGGGGAGTTGTGCATCGCCGGCCGTGGCGTGATGCAGGGCTACTGGTCATTGCCCGAGCAGACCGAACGTGCCTTTTTCGCGGACGCCGATGGCACTCGCTGGTATCGCACCGGCGACGTCGTCGTCGAGTCTCCGTCCGGCTGCTACGTCTACCGGGGCCGTCGTGACCGCATGGTCAAGCGGCGCGGCTATCGCGTCGAGCTCGGCGAGATCGAGGCAGGTCTGTACCAGCATCCGTCAGTACGAGAAGCTGCTGTCGTCGCGCTGCCGGACGAAGAAGCAGGCGTTCGTGTGGTCGCCTTTCTCAGCGCCCGGGAGGCGCGGCACCCGTCGATGATCGAGATGAAGCGCTTCTGCTCGGAGCGTCTTCCTCTGTACATGATTCCGGACCGCTTCTCCTGGCACGACGCGCTGCCGAAGACCTCCACCGACAAGGTCGACTACCAGCAGTTGAAGGAGATGGGCTGATGGCAGGGAGCACACGATGGACTTCGCGCTGACCGAGGAACAGCGGATCCTGCGCGACAGCGTGATCCGCTTCGCCCGCGAGGCGACCAACGAGCGCCTCATCGAGCGCGACCGTGAGCAGAGCTTCTCGCGCGAGCTGTGGAAGCAGTGTGCGGCGATCGGCCTGCAGGGCCTTCCTGCGCCGGAGGAACACGGGGGTACCGGGCTCGATGCGCTGTCGTGTGCGATCGCGCTCGAGGCTTTCGGCTACGGTTGTCGCGATGGTGGCTTGGTCTTCTCGCTTTCGGCGCATCTGCTCGCCTGCGTCGTGCCGGTGTGGAAGCACGCGAATGCGCAGCAGCAGGAGCGGTATCTACGAGGTCTTTGCGACGGCACGCTGATCGGCGCGCACGCGATCACGGAACCCGGTTCGGGTTCCGATACCTTTGCGATGAGCACACGCGCCGAGCGCGATGGCGACGGTTGGCGTATCAACGGGTCGAAGACCTTCATCTCCAACGCACCGGTTGCCGACCTCGTCGTCGTTTTTGCGGTTACCGACCCCGGCAAGGGTTTTCATGGCGGGCTCACCGCTTTCCTTGTCGAGACGGCAACGCCCGGTTTCCGTGTCGGGCGCAAGCTCGACAAGATGGGACTGCGTACCTCGCCGATCGGCGAGATCGCCTTCGAGGACATGCGAGTCGGCGACGACGCCGTGCTCGGCGAGGTCGGCGGCGGCTCGGCGGTATTCGCCACGGCCATGGACTGGGAGCGCATCCTGCTCGTGGCCGGACATGTGGGAACGATCGAGCGCCTGCTCGAGACATCGATTACGTATGCACGCACCCGACGGCAGTTCGGCCAGCCGATCGGCAAGTTTCAGGCGGTTGCACACGCCATAGCCGACATGAAGGTGCAGCTCGAGGCCGCGCGCCTGCTCGTGCGCCAGTCGGCGTGGCGGCTCGATCACGCGCGAAATGCGTCGCTCGATGCGTCGATCACGAAGCTTTTCGTCAGCGAATCGCTGCTTTCGGCTGCGCTCGCTGCCGTGCAGGTACACGGGGGGTACGGGTTCATGACGGAGTACGAGGTCGAGCGCACGTTACGGGATGCAGTGGCCGCAACGACGTACTCGGGAACGTCGGAGATGCAGCGGAACATCATTGGGCGGTGGCTGGGGCTGTAAGTTTCAGACTTCGTTGTGAAGCCAAAACCGGAGTCCGCCAACTACTTCCTGGAGCGCCGATGGGCACAGGATAAGATGCATGGTCCCGGTTTTGTCGATCTCCATCGATGTCCATGCTTGCACTTGCCAGGCGCCGATATTGGGCCTGGAATGTCCACCTTCGTCGAGTTCGCCTGCTGCTCGAAGGCCAGCGCAGGCCCTTTGCGCGTGAAGTTCTGCATACGCACTGGAGGCACCTTTCCGGCGCGAAGGCATCCGGCCCGTTCGATCTGGATGCGGCGCTCGCTGCCGCGGTTTCCTGGTTGCTGCGCGCTCAGGCAGCGACGCCGGACGACGGTGTTTCGCTCGGTTACTTTCCATGCGACTGGGAACTTGGTTGGCGGCCGTCGTACCCGGAAACCACTGGCTACATCATCCCAACGCTGCTCGAATACGCCTCGCTTCGAGGCGACGAAACCATCTCGCGGCGTGCATTGGCCGCGGCACGTTGGGAAACCACGATCCAGATGCCGAGCGGTGGTGTGCAAGGCGGCCCTGTGTGCGCGCCCGCGCAGCAGAAGGAAGCAGTTTTCAATACGGGGATGGTTTTGCAGGGATGGACGGCAGCTCTGCAGGCAGATCCTGATCCGGTTCTGAGAACAGCGGCTCGTCGCGCAGCCGATTTTCTGGTGCAGGATATGGATGACGACGGGCACTTCCGGACGCATGGGGCCTTTGTCGCTGCGGACCGCATCAAGACGTACAACGTGCTCTGTGCGTGGGCATTAATCCGTTTCGCCCAGCAGACGGGGGAAGCGCAGTATGCCGATGCCGCCGAACGCAATGCCGAGGCTGCTCTTGGCCAACAGCGCGCCAACGGGTGGTTCGACAACAACGATCTGGTCGATTCGACACGGCCACTGACGCATACCATTGGCTACACGCTGCAGGGCCTGCTCGAGGTAGGCGTTTGCTGCGCGGGCAGACAGGAATTCATCGATGCGGTACTTCGGGGGATAGAGCCGGTGATCGCGCATGTCCGAGCCGACGGCTATCTTGCAGGGCGGTTCGACTCGAACTGGCGTCCCGCCTCGTCTTCCTCCTGCTTGACCGGGTCAGCCCAGCTGGCAATCGTGCTCTACCGGCTGTTCGAACTGCGAGGCAACCCCGAGCATCGCGACACGGCCGATCGGCTCGTTGATTTCCTGATGTCCGTGCAGAGGCTTGACTCGGACGATGACAATATCAACGGGGCGATCGCCGGTTCGTTTCCCCTGCTCGGTAGCTACATGACGGCCGGTTACCCGAACTGGGCGACCAAGTACTACGCCGACGCGTTGATGGCGCGCGCGCGGTCGCGCGCCATCAACATGGAGTCGAGCCACGTCGCGATGGCGAAATGAATCTGAAGGCGCGGGTCAAAAGCACTGTCCACAAGCTGCGGCGCGACTATCACAGTCTGGCGCATTCGTTCGGTGATGCTGAGTTGCTGCGGGGGCTGCACCAAGTGGGCGTGACGTCCGGGGATGTGCTGCTTGTTCACAGCTCCCTGGACGCGTTTGTCGGGTACCGGGGTAAAGCAACCGATGTAATCGGCGTGCTGCAGCGGGCAGTTGGCCAGGACGGTACGCTGATAATGCCGACGATCCCGTTCACTGGTACCGCGGTCGACTACGCACGATCCGGTGTCGTATTCGACTCGAAGCGGTCGCCGGCGCGGGTCGGCCTCCTGCCTGAGCTGTTTCGCCGTACGACGGGTGTCGTCCGCAGTCTTCACCCGACGCATCCGGTAGCCGTGTGGGGTCGACACGCGCAGCAGATGGTTGCTGGTCATGAACGCGAGGAGACCCCGTGTGGTCCCGGTTCGCCGTATGGGAAGCTCGCAGCGCTCGATGGGAAGTCGCTTTTTCTCGGCGTGGGGATCAGTTCGATGACTTATTTCCATACGATCGAAGCGCGGCTGGAACCTCGGATGCCGATGTCGCCGTTCACCGCCGAGTGGTTCGACATGCAATGTCGCGACGCGCAGGGCGTCTTGCACGATGTGCGCACGCGACTCTATGAGCCGGCCGTATCGCGTCGTCGACGCCTCGGAAAGCTCGAGGCCGAGTTGAAGCGGATCGGTGCATGGAACGAGACAATGGTTGCCCAGGTGGGAGTTCTGGCAATCGGTGCGCGCGATGCGCTGCAGGCCGCCGAGCGTCTCGCGGATCGCGGAGAGTTCTGTTATGAGTAGTGAACCCCAGCGAACGGACGATCTCACCGCATTTCGCGACGCGCTTCGCGACGGCGATCTTCACAATGCGAAGCAGTTTGCCCGTCGGCTGCTCGCCGAATCGACCCCTGCTCGCGTATCGGCGGCGTTGCGCAATGCCATTGATGCCGCCGACAAGGAACGTCTGAATTTGCGACCGTTTCGGATCGCGCTGCTGTCGTCGTACTCGATCGAGTTCATTCACGATGCCCTCGTCTGTCAGGGCTTTCTCGAAGACCTGGACGTACGGATCTATCAGGCGGGATTCGATCAATATCGGCAGGAGATCCTGACTGAGCATAGCGGGCTGCAAGGCTTCGAGCCTCACGCAACTGTCCTTGCCGTGGAAGGCACGGGCTGGATTCCTTCTGTCTTCGAAGGCTCCCTACAGACGTCCGCAGAAGAGCACATTGCAGCCGTTGGAGCGGCATTGGCGGAGCTGGAGCAGTTGGCCAAAGTGTTTGCGTCGAGGATCGGCGGTCTGCTGCTCGTTCACGACCTGGACCCGCCGCGCATTCCCGCGCTCGGTATTCTCGATGGCAAGACAGCGCCAGGCCAGAACGAATGCGTCATGCAGTTCAATTCCGGGCTCCGTGAATTGGCACGCCGCATGCAGGATCTGCATGTGGTCGACTACGCAGGCCTGGTTGCCGAACTCGGGCGCGAGCAATGGTATGACCGACGGATGGCTCACTACGCAAAGGCACCGGTATCGTCGGCGGGTCTGAGTCGACTCGCCGCAGCGTACGCCCGGTACATGCGCGCGCGTGTCGGGGCTACACGCAAGTGCCTGGTTCTTGACCTCGACAATACGCTGTGGGGAGGAGTTGTCGGTGAGTCTGGGGTGAACGGCATCCAGCTCGGTCCTGATTATCCCGGCAGCGCTTTCGTTGAGTTTCAGAAGGCGGTACAGCAGTTATCAAGGCGCGGAGTTCTCCTCGCGATCGCGAGCAAGAACAATCCGGAAGATGTCTCCGAAGTCTTCGAGCGACACGATCAGATGGTCCTTCGCGAGAGCGACTTCATTGCCGCTCGTATCCACTGGAACCCGAAGAGCGAGTCGTTGCGCTCCATTGCCGAGGAGCTGAACCTGGGACTCGAGCACTTCGTATTCGTCGACGACAATCCGGCCGAATGCGAGCAAGTGCGCATCGCGCTGCCGATGGTCACGGTCGTTGACTTGCCGAAGTCGCCTGAGCGCTACGTCGAGACGTTGATGCGCCACGGTTTCTTTGACGCGCTCACTTTCTCCGACGAGGATCGGCGCCGCGGTGAGCTGTACCGGCAACGGAGACAGGCCGAGAACCTGAAGGAGGAGGCTGTTTCGCTCGAGACGTATTACAGACAACTCGAGATGCGCGTCGCGATTGAGCAACTGTGTGAAGCGTCGGTGACCCGCGCAGCTCAGATGACGCAGAAGACGAATCAGTTCAACGTAACAACCCGTCGTTACACCGAGGGCGAATTGCGGGTGCGCGCGGATGCGCTTGACTGGTTGTTGCTCACTGTGCGGGCGTCCGACCGCTTCGGTGATCACGGCATTGTCGGACTGTTGTTCGCGCGTGAGCGCGACGATGCGCTCGACATCGACACGCTGCTCCTCAGCTGTCGGGTCATTGGCAGGACGCTGGAGACAGCCATGCTAAGTGCGCTGTGCGATGAAGCAGCGCGTCGCGGGCGGCCGCGGTTGACCGGGACGATCGTTTCTACGGCCCGCAATGCTCCGGTTCTAGACCTGTTCGAGCGACACGGGTTCGAGCGCGTCGGCGGCAGCGACACAGAGTCGACGTGGAGCCTTCGTCTCGACGAGAGGACTCGCATCGAATGCCCCGGCTGGATCGCACTCGAAGTGGCTTCGTCAGCCTGACAGGAGAAACGGATTGCTCGAATCGCAGCTATCTGACGTACTTGCAGACGTTCTCAAGATCGACGCTTCTCGCGTCACCAATCGGATCTCGAGGGATAACACGCCCGAGTGGGACTCACTCAAGCACATCGCGTTGGTGATGGCGCTGGAGGAAGAGTTCGCGGTTGCCTTCGAGGTGGAGGAGATCGAGGCGATGACGACGTACGCTGACGTCCTGAGGATCCTGCGCGGGAAGTCGCCTGGATGAAGGCCTCGCGGCGCTTTACGGAGGCGGACCAACGTGCCTTCGCACGTCTGTCCGGTGACTGGAATCCGCTGCACGTCGATCCAGTCGCGGCGCGCCGGCTGCTTCCCGGGCGTGCCGTGGTCCACGGAATTCATCTACTACTGTGGGCCATGGACGCCTCGAGCGCATCGCGCGTCGAATCATCTCGACTTCGTTCGCTCTCAGCTGACTTCCGGAAGACGATCGGCGTCGATGAACTTGCTGAGCTTGAGGTCAGCCAACAGGGTACTGTCGATCGATGCTTCGTCCGGCGCGGAGCGGTGGTGGCCGTGGACATTGAACTGACTTGGTACGACGGCTCGGATGCCGACGTTCCTCGTCCGAGCGATGGGGTGCCCGCCGTTAGCGAGCCGATGGAGGTCGCGCGAGACGCTCTCATCGGAATGAAGGGCACAACCGAGTTGTTCTGCGAGGAAGCAGGCTTGACCGCTCTGTTCCCGCATCTTTCAAGGGCCCTGGATCGCAACACGTGCGCTGAGTTGCTGGCCACGACCCGCCTGGTTGGTATGACCTGTCCGGGCTTGCATTCGATATACAACCGGCTGTCGCTAGAGGGTGTCGGCGGGCGACCGCGCGTGGATGGGTATCAGGACTTCGAGGTTCGTCGCTTCGACGAACGCTTCGATCTTCTTCGCATCGGCGTACGAGGGCCGACCCTGGAAGGAATGCTTGAAGCCTTCTATAGACCGGAGCCGAGCGTTCAGCGGAGTTATCGGGATCTCGGTGCCCTGGTCGAGCCCGGCGAGTTCTCGGGCTGCAATGCGCTGGTGGTCGGCGGCTCGCGCGGACTCGGCGAAGTCGCGGTGAAGCTATTGGCTGCAGGAGGCGCCTCGGTTGCGCTTACGTATCGACGTGGTGCGGCGGAGGCGCAGGCACTGGAGCGGGAAATCGCGGCGGACGGCGGGCAGGTGCACAGTTTTCTTCTCGACGTGCTGCAGCCCGGCCATTGCCTTGCAACAATCCGCGAGCAGTTCGAGTCCATCACCCACCTGTTCTACTTCGCAACTGGGCCGATTTTTGTCGCCGAGCGAGGTGCCTTCGATGCGCGAGTTTTCGCCGGGTTCTGCGAAATCTACGTGACGGCATTCGCAGCGATGGTCGATGAAATCGCGTCCGCCGGACTCCGAGGCGTGCTGTATCCGTCGTCTACCGCGGTCGACGAACTCCCGGCCGACATGGGCGAGTATGCCGCTGCGAAGTCGGCCGGCGAATCGGTATGCGCGTTTCTTGCGCAGACGCGCCCGGAACTGGTGATCCGCGCACCGCGCTTCCCCCGGCTCGTCACCGATCAGACCAGATCGCTTGTACGGTTCCGTGCAGAGCCGCCCGAATGCTTGCTGTTGCCCGAACTGAGGGCGTTGATGTGAGCGTGCAGCAGGGGAGCCGGATTGCTGTCGGCGAAGTGCCACGGTCGTCCTGGCCTCGTCCTGCACGATCCGCCCACGGAATCGTCCTGTGATCGAACCCCGCCTGATCGTCTACTCGAGCCTGTTCCCCAGCGCCGCCGCACCGACCGCCGGAACCTTCATCCGCGAGCGGATGTTCCGCGTTGCCCGGCGCATTCCGATCGTCGTGGTTGCCCCTCAGGCATGGTCTCCGATCGATGCGCTGATCCGGCTGTTCCACCGGGATTTCCGCCCCGTCGCAGCGGCATACGAGCAGATCGACGGCGTCGAAATCTATCGACCGCGGTGGCTCTCGTTGCCCGCCGTAGGAAAGCGATTCGACGGCTGGCTGATGGCCGTGTGCACGGAGGGATGCGTTCGCCGTATCCACCGGCAGTTCAGGGCCACCGCGATCGACGCTCATTTCCTGTACCCCGACGGCTGGGCCGCGACCCGCATCGCGCAACGTCTCGGGCTGCCTGCGACGATCACGATCCGCGGAAGCAAGGACGAGTGGCTGATCGGAACGTCGCGTGAAGCAGGGCTGCGCGAAGCGATGGCGCGCGCGACGAAGCTCTTCGCGGTTTCGCAGGCGCTCGCGCGCAACGTCGCGCATTCGCTCGGGGTTGCGCCCGAGAAGGTAGAGGTCATCGGCAACGGCGTAGATGCGGAACGCTTCGCGCCGGTCGATCGGGCCGAGGCACGACGCCGGCTCGGTGTTCCACAGGACGCCCCCGTGTTGATCGGCGTCGGGAACCTCGTTCCCGGCAAGGGTTTTCAGCGTGTGATTCCGCTGTTGCCGCGCCTGCGCGAGCGCTACCCCGGCCTCGTCTACCTGATCGTGGGCGGCGGTGCGACGCAAGGCGATCTTCGCCCGTCGCTGGAGGCGCAGGCGCGCGAGTGTGGCGTCCAGGACGCGGTGCGCTTTTGCGGGCGACAGCCGCAGGAAGACTTGCGCTGGTTCTACGGTGCCGCCGACGTATTCGTGCTTGCCACCGAATTCGAAGGCTGGGCGAACGTATTCCTCGAGGCGATGGCGTGCGGACTTCCGGTGGTATCGACGCGCGTAGGGGGCAACGCCGAAGTGGTGTCCGAGCCGGACACCGGCGAGCTCGTCGACTGGTGGGATGCCGACGCCTTTGCCGATGCGATCGATCGTGCCCTCGCGCGGGACTGGGATCGATCCGCGATCATTGCGTACGCGCGTTCGAACGCCTGGGACGAACGCGTCGAACGCCTGGTCGCCGAGTTCACCCGGTTGACGGGATCGCCTGAGCCTCGCATGCTCGCGATGGCCAGGAGCTGACTGCGGCGCCAGCATGACCGACCGGATCCTTCACGTCTTCGACCATTCGATTCCGCTGCACAGCGGATACACGTTCCGCTCGCGGTCGATCGTCCTGACGCAACGTGCGCTCGGCTGGCGCACAACGCATCTCACCTCGTCGAAGCACGCAGCTTTTGCCCGGGGCGGCAGCCCGCTTTCGCAGGAAACGATCGATGGTCTCGTCTTCCATCGCACCTTTCCCGGCGCGCTTGCGCACTACCCGGTGTTGCGGCAGTGGGATGTCGTGCGCACGCTCGCGCGTCGCATCGTCGACGTGGCGCGCCGGGAAAGCGTCGACCTGATTCATGCGCATTCCCCCTGTCTGAACGGCCTTGCTGCCTTGCAGGCGCGTCGGGAAACCGGTCTGCCCGTCGTCTACGAAGTGCGCGCGTTCTGGGAGGACGCGGCCGTCGACCATGGCACGTCGCGGCCGGGCGGCCTGCGTTACCGGCTGTCGCGCGCGCTCGAGACGCACGTGCTCAGGAATGTCGATGCGATCACCTGCATCTGCGAGGGGCTTCGATCGGATATCGCGGCGCGCGGCATCGATCCCGCACGAATCGGCGTGATCCCGAATGCCGTCGACATCGACGAGTTTCCGCCGATCGAAGTGCGCGACCGGGCGCTCGAGAACGAATACGAGCTTCGGGGCCAACAGGTCCTCGGCTTCATCGGCTCCTTTTACGGATACGAGGGCCTGGATCTGCTGATCAAGGCGATGCCGGAGATCCTGCGTGCGCGGCCGAACACGAAGCTGCTGCTCGTCGGCGGCGGCCCGCAGGAAGGCGCCTTGCGTGCGCAGGCGGCGCGGCTTGGTATCGCCCATCGGGTCGTTTTCACCGGACGCGTGCCGCACGGCCTCGTTCCCCGGTATTCGTCGCTCATCGACGTGTTCGTTTTCCCGCGCAAGCCGATGCGGCTCACGGAACTGGTTACGCCGCTCAAGCCGCTCGAGGCGATGGCACAGCGCCGCCTCGTGCTCGCCTCGGACGTCGGCGGGCACCGCGAGTTGATCGAGCATGGACGAACGGGACTGCTCTTCCGCCACAGCGACGCGGGCGCTCTTGCAGCGGCCGTGCTGCATGTGTTGCAGCAACCGGGCGCGTTCGATGATGTTCTCGACCGCGCACGCGCGTTCGTCGAGCAGGAGCGGAACTGGGCCGCGTCCGTTGCACGCTACGGAGACGTCTACGCACGAGCAGGATCGATCGCGAGTCCGCGCCCGGAGGCGGAGACGATGACCGAAGCGCCGATCGAGCCTTCCGGCGAGCAACTCGTCGATTCGGGTCGTCCGGCGAAGACGTGAGGGTGGCGGCTCCTGCGTTCGGCTTCGCTTCGGTCGTCTTGAGCCTTGCCCTCGCGCTCATGGGCGCGACCGAACTGGCTGCGGCCGCACACGACACGGATGCCAGAACGATTCGCGTCGGGCCGAACGGCGATGTACGTACGATCGCCGAGGCCGCCGCTGCTGCGCGCGATGGCGATACCGTCGAAGTCCAGGCCGGAACGTACAGGGCGGACGTGGCCGTCTGGCTTCAAGGCGCGCTGACGATCCGGGCGGTCGGGGGCCGGGCGCAACTCGTGGCCGATGGCGCTCATGCCGAAGGCAAGGCGATCTGGGTCATCCGCAACGGCGACTTCACAATCGAGGGTTTCGATTTCATCGGCGCTCGCGTACCCGATCGCAACGGCGCCGGCATACGCTTCGAGCGCGGCAATCTCGTCGTTCGCGATTCGCGCTTTCTCGACAACCAGATGGGCCTGCTGACCGGAAACGACGCTTCGTCGCGCCTTATGATCGAGCGCTGCGAGTTCAGTGGCCCCACGGACGGTGATCGCTGGTATCACAACCTGTACGTTGGCCTGATCGACCGACTCACGGTTCGCGACAGCTGGTCGCACAGCGCGCGCGTCGGGCACCTGCTGAAGTCGCGTGCACGCGAGAACCGGATCGTCGGCAACCGGTTCGTCGACGACGGCGGCAACGCGAGCTACGAGCTCGAGTTTCCGAACGGTGGAATCGCGCACGTCGTCGACAACCGCATCGAGCAGTCGGCACGCACGCGCAACCGGGTCATCGTTTCGTACGGTGCCGAGGGCTATCGGTGGCCGACGAACGAACTGCAGATGACGGGCAACACGCTCGTCAATCACCGCGACAGACCGGCGGTGTTCGTGCGCGCGGCGGTGGGTGCAGCTCGTGCCGAGCTCGTCGATAACGCCTGGGTCGGACGCGGGGGTCTCGAACTGCCGATCGAGCATCGCCTGCAGGACAACCGAAGGGTCGGCGCCGGGGCCGAAGCGCATCGATGACGATCGGCGCGTTGTCGGTATCGCTGGGGGACGACGAGGCAGCAGAACGCCGCGCATGCCGCTCGCTCGAGCTTCAGGGTTTCACGTCTGCGTTCCGACAGCAGTGGGGCGCCGGCACCGTGCAGGCCTGGGCGAATCTCGAGCGCGGCGAGGCGATTCATGCGGTGCACGAGCCGGACGGCATCGCCTGCTCGGTCGGGCCGCTCTGGTATCGGGGCGCGTTCGGGCAGGACGCGTTGCGTCGGCTGATCGCCGAGGCTGGCTCGGGCGACGCCAACGATCTGCGCATCGATGAAACGGCCTTGCGGGGCAACTTCGCGTTGTACCTGGAGACGCCGCGCGGACGCTGGCTGCTCAACGACTCGCTGGGTTTCGTGCGCATCTATCGCAGTCCAGACGCACGTTTTCATTGCACGAGCTGGCTGGCTGCCCGGGCCTATGCTGCGGCGAACGAAATCGACGAAGCGGCGGCTGCCGAGTACGTACTGCTCGGCGCTTCGCATTCCGACCGAACACCGGCGCGCGGGGTGACCCGGCTTCCGTTGGGTATCGGATTCGACCTGGACGAGCGTAGCGATTTCAATCGCTTTCCCATGGGGCTCGTTCACGGCCCCGGTGTCCGCTACGCTTCCTTCGACGAAGCGGGCGAAGCGATCGGTACACAGCTCGAGGCGAGCTTTCGCGAGATCACGAACGCGTTCCCGGGTCGAACGAGTGCCGCGTTGTCGGGTGGCTTCGATTCGCGCCTGATCGTCGCTTCGCTGCTGGCGAACGGCGAGCAGCCACGCCTTTTCGTGTACGGCCCCGAAACGAGTGACGACGTACGCATTGCACGCGAGATTGCGCACGGCGAGAACATTGCACTGCGTTGCATCGACAAGTCGGTGATGGCGGCATCGCTGCCCGAGTGCGACGTGGAAGATCTTGCGCGAAACGCGCTCTTCTTCGACGGGCTGCCGAACGACGGAATCGATGACCGGGGCGTCGATCGGCTCACGCGCCTCGAGCAGAATGCGGACGGATTCATCGCATTGAACGGAGGCGGCGGGGAGATCTTTCGCAACTTCTTTCATCTGCCGGATCGCGCGTACCGCGCGATCGACATCGTGCGCTCGTTCTATCGAGGGTTCGATGCGGCCGTGTTCCGCAGCGGCGCTGCGCTGCGTGCCTACGAAGATCGCCTTGCCGCTTCGATCGCCCGTGCAGTCGGTCTGCGGGATGTCGAGGAGCCGCGTCGACAAGCGTTGACCCGCGAACAGGTCGAGCTCGTCTATCCTTTCTTTCGCTGCCACCACTGGATGGGCCTGAACAACAGCCTGTCGATCCGCTACGGCGCCTTTGCCACGCCGCTGGTCGACCTCGTCCTGGTGCGCCAGGCGGTCACACTGCCGCTCGCCTGGAAGAATGCCGGCGCCTTCGAGAGTCGCCTGATCGCCGATCGGCACCGTGGTGTCGCGCAGCATCGATCGAGCTACGGCTTTCGCATCGCGGATGGTCCCGATGCGCGTGCACGACGCAGCGAGTGGATTGCCGGCCTGCGTCCGGCCGCACTGCGCCCGCATATCGCCGGGTTGCGTCGTCGGCTGCAGAAGGATCGCGTATCTCCCGAGCGGATCGCGCACTGGCGTGCGCGGCTGCCCGGTGAGTGGCGACTTGACCCGGTGCTCGATCTCACTCGCCTGTCGGCGGACGGTGCCTTCGATCGAGCGCTATCGGTCGAGGTAGTTGCCCGTGAGCTCGCACCGTGACGCAGTTCGACCGGCTCGCCCGCTTCGAGGACTTCGACGGCCACCGCAGTCCGGTGCTGCGCTGGCAACCGCGAAGCCCGGCGCGTGCGCAGGCGATCTTCTTCCCGCCTTTCGGCGACGAGATGAACCAGTCGCGGCGCATGTTCCGGCTCACTGCCGAGGCGCTGGCGGAGCGGGGCATCGCGTGCCGAGTCTCCGATCTGCTCGGAACCGGCGACAGCAGCGCGGATTTCGCCGAGGCGAGCGTGTCAGCGTGGCTGGCCGATGGGCGAAGGATGCTCGAGGCGGCACAAAGGGAGGACGCGCCAATCATCCTGATCGGCTGCCGGCTCGGCGTCGCGCTCGCCGCGAAGGCGAGCGGGTGCTTGGTACGTCCCGCGCTGCTGCTCGTCGGCTGGGCGCCGCTGCTGCAGGGCAGCCAGCAGCTCAACGGGTTGCTTCGCGCGGCGAAGATCGCGCGCATGAACCGCCCGGACGCACCGGATCCGAAAGCACAATGGGAGGCTGGGCAGCCGGCGTGGCTTGCTGGGTACCCGGTGTCCCCGCTTCTCGCGCAGGAATTGGGCGCACTCGACGCGACCGGCGCGCCCCGCGCAGAACGCGCCGTGTTGCTCGACCTGCGCGCTGCACAGGACGAGGTACCGCTGATGGCATCGGAGGCGTCGCGCCGCCGGGCCGAGAGCTGGAGTCGCCTGGGCGTAGACACCGAGGCGAACGCAGTGCAGGGGCCGGCCTTCTGGAACGTGGCCGACCTTGTCGACGTGCCGCAACTCGTCGACGCGACGGTGTCCATCGTGGACGCGGCGGTGGAGAAGCACGCGACGCCGGCGACCGCGCCAGGCCGATGAGCGGCATGAGCGCATCCTTCGACGAGTCGCTGCTTGCCATTCCTTCGGGTGGCCACGAACTGCTTGGCGTGCTCGCTCGTCCGGCAGACGGGATCGTGAAGCAGGCAACAGCGGTCGTCATCGTCGTTGGAGGCCCGCAAACCCGCGTAGGCTCGCATCGACAGTTCGTTCTGCTGGCACGAGCCCTGGCAGCCGCGGGCTACCCCTGCCTTCGCTTCGACTACACCGGCATGGGCGACAGCCCGGGGCCGAAGCCCGACTTCGAGGCAGCCGGTGAAGACATCCGCCGCGCGTGCGATGCGGTGCTGACCGCCGAGCCCGGTTGCCGGAGCATTGCGTTGTGGGGCCTGTGCGATGGAGCCACGGCAGCCGTATTCCATGCGGCTACCGATGAGCGGGTAACGATGGTGATCGCGGCAAACCCCTGGGCGCGCAGCGATGCCACGCGCTCGGCCGCGCTCGTCAAGACGCATTACGGTGCGAGGCTGCGCTCGCCGGAGTTCTGGAAGAAGCTGCTGAGTGGACGCCTGGACGTGATCGCGACCGCGCGGGAAGCGATCGGCCACGTGTGGCGCGCGCGCGGCTCCGCTCAGGCCAGGGATGGCGGTTCCGCGGCCCCTGCTGCAGACTTGCCGACACGCCTTGCAGCCGCTCTGCGCGAACTCCGAACGAGGGTCCATCTGCAGTTGAGCGGCAGGGACCTCACGGCGGCAGAGTTCGACGTCGCAATGCAGAAAGGTGAGATTTTCGATGTCTCCAGCGCATCTGCGATGCGACTGCACGATGCCGACCATACCTTTTCGGAACCCGCTTCGTGGTCGGCGGTGATCGACGACACGCTCAGGGTTCTCGGCCGTCGCCGAACGTTATAGTTGACGCTTCGCTGCGCGATCGATCCGCCGAGCGCTACGCGATCCACTTCGACAGAGCGGTGAACGCTCCAAGCGCGACGACCACAATTCCGCCCAGGCGAATCGTCATACGCGGTTCGATCTGGCGCATTTCGGCGCGCATCGATTCGAAGCCCAAGTCGATCTCCGAACGCATCTTCTGCATGTCAGCCTTGACTTCGCTACGAAACGATTGCTGATCCGACCCGATTTCGCTGCGAAACGATTGCAGATGCGACTCGACTTCACTCCGAAGCGATTGCAGGTACGACTCGATTTCACTCCGGAACAACTGCAATTCCGATCGGACTTCGCCACGGAACTCCCGCATCTCGAAGCGGAAACCTGAGCGAAGCTCTTCGACCGCATCGCGCAGGTCGCGCTTCGTCGCGAATTCCGAGAGCGTCTCCTGCAACGCCTGCGACACTGCCTTCGCCTGCACTTCGGGCAGACCGCCTTCGCGCAGCGTTTCGGACAGCTTCAGGGTGTCGAAGTTCGCGCTCGACAAAGGTAACTCTCCTGCGGTTCCATCTCCCGAATATTGTATCGCCGCATCACGGCCGCTGCATCGACTGCAAGGCTCGGCCGAACGTCTTGCTGGCGCAGCCGCGCCAGCAAGACGAAGCTCTCGAACCGAAGATGCCGCGGGCTCGACTTCGAGGCGGCCGGTGAAGACATTCGCCGTCAGCCGAGCACGACAACCGGGATGGGGTCCGGCATGTTCCGACGAAAGCGTCCCGTGCTGGAAGCGGCGGCAGCGGCAATAGACGAGCGAAGTGTGCGAAACGGTACGGGCGCGTTCCCGCACCGCGGCTACACTCGGGATCCACCGTCTCGCTCGTATCGCAATGTGTGGCATTTTTGGCGTGTTCCGGTTCGACCAGATGCGCGTGGAACCGGCTGTTCTCGCGCATATGGAACGGACGATCACGCATCGCGGGCCCGACGACAGCGGCGTGCATGTCGACGGGAACTGCGGCATCGGCATGCGCAGGCTGTCGATCATCGATCCGGCGGGCGGACATCAGCCGCTGTCGAGCCAGGATGGCCGTAACTGGGTCGTCTGCAACGGCGAGATCTACAACTTTCGCGAGCTTCGCACCGAGCTTCAGCAGGAAGGGCGCCGCTTCAAGACTGCTTCCGATGCGGAAGTGCTGTTGCATCTGTACGAGAAGCACGGTGACTCGTTCGTCGACCGGCTCCGGGGGATGTACGGTTTTGCGTTGTGGGATGGGCAGCGCCGCCGCCTTCTGCTCGCCCGAGACCGGCTCGGCATCAAACCGCTCTATCTGCTTCGCACGTCTCGACTGATCGCTTTCGCCAGCGAAGCGAAGGCGCTGCTGCCCCTGCTGGACCGGGGCATCGAGATCGATCGTTCGGCGCTCGTCGACTACCTGCATCTGGGCTACGTTTCGGCGCCGAAATCGCTGTTCGCCGGCGTCGAGAAGCTGGCTCCGGCGACGTTGATGACGATCGAGGGTGATCGCGTCGACGAGCAGCGTTACTGGCGCGTGCCATCAGAGGTTGATCATGAATGCTCTGACGCCGAATGGGCGATGCGGATTCGTGCGTCGATCGAGCAGTCGGTGCGGCGCCAGATGGTCAGCGACGTACCGATCGGAGCCTTCCTTTCCGGCGGGATCGATTCGAGCGCCGTGGTCGCCTTCATGGCGCGACACAGCGACCAGCCGATCCGAACCTATTCGATCGGCTTCGAAGGCGGCAAGGCCGAGGCGCTCTACAACGAGCTGCCGCATGCCCGCAAGGTGGCAACGCAGTTCGGCACCGAGCACCGCGAGATCGTCGTGCGGCCGGATGTCGTCGAGTTGCTACCGCGGCTCGTCTGGCACATGGACGAGCCGATCGCGGATTCCGCGGCGGTCACCACCTACCTCGTCTCGAAGTTCGCTCGCGACGACGTCAAGGTCATTCTCTCGGGCGTCGGCGGCGACGAGCTTTTCGGCGGCTACCGTCGCTATCTCGGTGACCACTATCTCGCGATGCTCGATCGCGTGCCTTCGCCGCTCGTGCGGGCGGCCGCCAGTGTTGCGAAACGACTGCCGAGCGATCGGCACGGACGCTTGAGCAATCTTTCGAGACTCGCGCGCCAGTTCCTGGAGAGCGCGGAGATGAGTGCCGATGCACGGTATCGCAGCTACGTGCAAGTGCTCGATCGCGAGCGCGTGCGCGCGGCGCTCAGCACGCACGATATCGACGGACAGGATGCGCTCGGAGCGGCGTTCGCTGCGTCCCGCTCACCCGATCCGATCGGGCGCCTGTTCGAAGTCGACGCCGCCACGCAGCTGCCGGACGATCTGCTGATGCTCACCGACCGGATGAGCATGGCGGTGTCGCTCGAGTGCCGCGTGCCGCTGCTCGACGAGGAGCTCGTCGAGCTCGCCTCGGCGATCCCGGCTGAGCGCAAGGTACGCGGCGGGCAGCTCAAGCATCTGATGAAGGAAGCGTTGAAGGATGTCCTGCCGCAGGAGATTCTCCACAGAGAGAAACGCGGCTTCGGCACGCCGATGGGTGCGTGGCTCAAGGGAACGCTCGCCGGCTCGCTGGACTCGCTGCTGTCGGCCGACAGCGTCTCGCGTCGCGGCCTGCTCGATCCTGTGTTCGTTTCCCAACTCGTCGCCGACCATCGTTCGAGCCGCATCGACGGCACCGATGCGCTGCTCGCGCTGATGAATCTCGAGCTGTGGTGCCGGGTCTTCGTCGATCGCCGCAGCCAGGAGGATGTGTCCGACGAACTGCTCGAGACTGCTGCGTGAAGATTCTGTTCGTCTGCCATCGCCTCCCGTTTCCCCCGAAGCGCGGCGGCAAGATCCGGCCATTCAACATCATCCGGCACCTCAGCGAGCGGCATAGCGTGACCGTGTGCTCGCTGGCTCGCTCGCGCGAGGAAGAAGAGGAAGGAAAGGGGCTTTCGCAGCATTGCGAGCGCGTCTTCGTCGGCCGGGTTTCCAACCCGGTACAGGCGGCACGCATGGTCGCGCGCCTGCCGAGCCGGACCCCTTCGTCGATGGGATGGTTCTATTCCCCTTCGCTTTCGCAGCGTGTCCGGACGCTGTTGCGCAACGAGCGCTTCGACCTGATCTTCGTGCATTGCTCGTCGGTTGCGCAGTACGTGGAGACGGCTTCGGCCACGCCGCGCATTCTCGATTTCGGCGACATGGATTCCCAGAAGTGGCTGGAGTATTTCCGCTACCGTCCAATGCCAATGAAGTATGGTTACTGGCTCGAGGGCACGAAGCTCGAATCCGAAGAGCGACGCCTCGCCCGCGACTTCGGCTTTTGCACCGCGACGACGCGTGCCGAGTGGGAAACGCTGGACGGCTACCGCACGGGTGCCGACAGCGACTGGTTTCCGAACGGTGTCGACTCGGAGTTCTTCGCGCCGAACGGTGCCGACCACGACCCTGACCAGATCTGCTTTGTCGGGCGAATGGACTACTACCCGAACCAGGAGTGCATGACCGACTTCTGCCAAAACGTCTGGCCGATCGTCCGAGCGAAGCGACCGTCGATGAAGCTGGCCATCGTCGGTGCCGACCCGTCGCCTGCGATGCGCAGGCTGGGCGAGCTGCCGAACGTCACGGTAACGGGCTCGGTACCGGACGTACGGCCTTACGTCTGGCGTTCGGTTGCGATGATCGCCCCGTTGAACATCGCGCGCGGCACCCAGAACAAGATTCTGGAAGGCATGGCGATGGGGGTTCCGGTCGTCACCAGCTCGGTGGCCGCCGGGGGCGTTGACGCGGTGCCCGGAGAGCACTTCCGGGTGGCCGATCGACCGGACGAGGTGGCCGAAGAGCTCGTGGCGCTTGCCGCCGACCCGGTCCGCCGCGATGCGCTCGGTCGCGCCGGGCGTGCCCGGATGCTCTCGCATCATGCCTGGCCAAGCTCGATGAATCGGCTCGACAACATCATCGAAAGGCGCCTCGAGCTGTGGGCGCGCAACGGAGGAACGAAGCAATGAAGGTCAGCATCTTCGGGCTCGGTTATGTCGGCGCCGTTTCGCTGGCTTGTCTCGCGCGGGACGGCCACCAGGTGATCGGCGTGGACGTCGACCCTTCGAAGCTCGCGATGCTGCGCGATGGCACGACACCGGTCGTCGAGAAGGGAATGGTCGACCTCGTGCGTCAGGTCGTGGCTTCCGGGAATGTGCACGTGACCGATGACGTGCGCAGCGCGATCCACGACAGTGACGTATCGCTGATCTGCGTCGGCACGCCGTCGGCGCCCAACGGAAGCCAGGATCAGAGCGCTGTGCTAAGGCTGTCGGCGGACATCGGACGGGCGCTCGTCGACAAGGCCGAACCGCACGTGCTCGTCTTTCGCTCGACGCTCGTGCCCGGCACCGTCGAGAACGTGATCAAGCCCATCATCGAGCGCGAATCGGACAAGCCCGAGGGCAAGGGTTTTCACCTGTGCTTCCAGCCCGAGTTCCTGCGCGAAGGTACATCGATCCGCGACTATGACAAACCGCCGTTCACGATCATTGGCGCATCGGATCCGTATCCGGTGGGCGTGCTGCGTCAGCTGTTCGGTCATCTGCCGTGCGAGTTCATCGAGACGTCGATCGGCACAGCGGAGATGATGAAGTATTGCTGCAACAACTTCCACGCACTGAAGATCACGTTCGCGAACGAAACGGCGCGGCTGTGCGAGGCGCTGGGTGTCGATCCATTCGAGGTGATGAAGCTGGTCTGCGAGGACCGGCAGTTGAACATCTCACCGGCGTACCTCAAACCGGGGTTTGCGTTCGGCGGGTCGTGCCTGCCCAAGGATTTGCGCGCAACGAATTATCTTGCGCGCACGCACGATGTCGAACTGCCGATGCTGGGCGCGATCCTCGAGTCGAATCGTCTGCATCTGAATCGTGCGATCGACAAGGTGCTCGCTACCGGAGCCCGACGGGTTGCGATGATCGGTCTGTCGTTCAAGACGGGTACCGACGATCTGCGCGAGAGTCCACTGGTGATGTTGGCGGAGGCGCTGATCGGGAAGGGCGTGAAGCTGTCGATCTTCGATCCGGACGTCAGTCTGTCTCGCTTGCTGGGATCGAACAAGCGGTACATCGAGTCGCTGTTACCGCATATCGGCCAGCTCATTGGTGACGATCTCAACGGAGCGGTGTCGGGCGCCGAGTTGGTGATCGTCGGGACCAGCAGTCCGGTCGTACTCGACGAGCTGGCAAGAATGGTGGTACCGGAGCAGAGGATGCTCGACTTGGTAAACGTGCGTGGTCGCTTCGATGAAGCGACGATCGAAGGTCTTTCCTGGTAGGAAAATGCAGGAGCCAGCGACGCGACGCGCGGCTGCACGAGCGGTACCCGTGGTGGGGGCGCAATTGTTCAAGTATGGCGGCAATGCGATCGTATCGCTGTTCAGCGCACTGTCACGCTCGCTGGGCCAGTTGTCGGCTATCCGTGACGGCGTGCACCCGTCCATCCGCGTGTTGCAGATCTTGGACAAGGCAGAGCGATCCGCAGAATTGCAGCGGTTGCACTTCCACGTGCTTGTCGTTGCCGTCCTGTTGCCCTCCATGCTGCTCGCTTGTATCAGCGCTTATTGCCTTCGCCGGTCGAGCGCCCGTCACGAGCTTCGGGAGGTCCGATCGTGAGCTTTCGCGACATCAGCGTGACGGCGATCATCCTCGGGTTGGTTCCGGTTTCCGTGCTGCATCCTTACGTCGGGGTGCTGCTATGGACCTGGATCAGCACCATGAACCCCCACAAACTCGCGTGGGGATTTGCAATGGACATGCCATTCGCCGCACTCGCTGCCGGGGCGACGCTGATCGGTCTGTTCGTTACCAGGGACAAGGTCGAGCTTCCGAGGGAACGTGTCGTATGGGTCCTCATTGCCTTTCTGGGCTTCACGGCGCTTACTACCGTCTTTGCGATCGACCGCGCTGAATCGCTTACGCAACTGAACAAGGTTTTCAAGATCCAGCTGATGACGTTGGTTGCAATGCTCGTGCTGCACAGTCGCGCGCATCTCGCGGCGTTCGTCTGGATTAATGTCCTGTCGCTTGGGTTCTACGGGTTCAAGGGCGGGCTGTACACCCTGCTGACCGGCGGAGCCGGTCGGGTCTGGGGACCTCCGGGAGGTTTCATCGAGGGCAACAACGAACTGGCTCTCGCGCTGGTCATGACCATTCCCCTTATGTATTACCTTCGTCTTACGTCGTCCAATACGTGGATACGAATCGGTCTTCTGGTGACGATGGTGCTCTCGGTGGCATCTGCTCTTGGGACGCAGTCGCGGGGCGCACTGTTGGCGATCATCGCGATGGGCGTGTTTCTATGGTGGCGTTCGCCGAAGAAGATTCAGCTCTTGATCCCGTTGATCGTGGTTGCCGTTGGCATGTTCGTCTTCATGCCTGAGAGCTGGCATAGCCGCATGGCAACCATCGCCAACTACGAACAGGACGGTTCGGCAATGGGCCGAATCCATACGTGGTGGACAATGTTTCATCTGGCGAATGACCGGCCTCTCGGTGGCGGCTTCGCGACGTACTCACGCGCCGTGTTCGACGTATATGCGCCCGCTGGAGAGCCTGTTCGTGCGGCTCATAGCATCTATTTTCAGGTACTGGGCGAGCACGGTTGGTTCGGATTGGGACTCTTCCTGCTCATCTGGATCTTCGGCTGGGCAGTTGCAGCGAACGTGCGGCGCAATGCATCTGAAGCTTCGCCAGAGCTTGCTTCGCTGGGCCTTCTAGCCGCCATGTGCCAAGTGTCGCTGGTGGGTTACGCTGTCGGTGGTGCTTTTTTAAGCCTTGCGTACTTCGACCTACCGTACAACATACTCATCATGCTCGTTGTCGGGAAGCGCCTGCTGCATGCTTCCGCTCACAGCGATGAACCGCAGCGCGCTCGAGTAAGCGCACGTCGCTCACGATCTCATGCTCTCGTAGACGACCCATTGGCTTGAGATCCTTGAGGTTCCTTAAGCTGCGATCTGGCTGATGGGTTGCTCGTCTCAAGGAGGATGAATGAACCGACGCCGATTCGTCGAAGCGATTGCCGCCACATGCGCCACTGCAAGGAATATGGTTGCAGCGCTTGCCTCTGTGGGTGTGAGTGCCGCCCCGCGAACGGGAGATTCGACCTCTCCGAATCGTGGACAGAGCGGCCTTCGTTCCGAAGACGCCGAATCTGACTGGATCGCGCGCTCGACGGCTGCTGGTGTCTTGTGGGCGCATGACTTTCGGGATGATGCGGAGTTCCAGAATTTCCATCGGGGTTACGCTCGGCCTTATCAGAAGTTGCAGACGGCGCCCGCTCCGATGCCTTATCACGCGGCGCTGGTTTCTACGCCCTTCGGTGTCAGCCGCGCTATTCGTTCTGCGGCTCGTGGCACCGTGCTGACACAGGGTGTACCCCCCGCCAAAGAGGGTGACATCCAGACTTGGCACGTTGCCGACGCTTCCGAAATTCTGGAGCCCTGGGACGGTGAGTACAGGCTGATTGCCAACGCACTTGAATACGTCTTGGTTCAGTCTGTAGATCACGAGCGCAACACGGTCACGGTGCGCCGTACGGGAAAGCGAAGTTTTGCGGTGGGCAATACTCTCGGCACCGGACCGCAGGGGCGCTGGATTCGCCCAACGGCATGCTTTCCCGCCGGGATGAACGGAAAATCGACTCCGGACCAAGGGCTCGTAAGCGGTTCTGCCGTCAAGGAGCGGCGATTCACAACGCACGCGGAGTTCCGGGAAGGATATTTTGGCCACCGTAGCTATTGGGATCCTACCGTCGGGTCTGCTCCGTACAAGGACTGGAAGCCGGATGCTCCGAGTCGACGCACGCGCGATGACGCGTGGGAAGGTGATGAGTTCTGGCTGCAGTTCCGTGCGAGAGTAAGTGCGAGTCGTGCCGGCGAGAGCAGCGGCAAGATGCTTTATATCCAGAACTGCACGACCAGCGGCAACGGCCAGCTTTATATACCGATTGGTCCGAAGTCGCGCCGTGCGACCGATGTGCCTCCGGATTGGCCGCATGGCGATCATGCGAACTTTCTTCGTGCCTTGACCTGCTGGGGAAGTGATGCGCAGGCGAAGTACGGAACCACACTCGCAATTCCGCAAGGTGCGGACTACAGTACTCGCACGGTCAAGTGGGCGGATGGCAAGGCCGAGACCGCTTATCTGCAGGATCCGCACTTGTTCCCGCAGTCGCACTTTCATGGCCACGCGCCGAATGACCCGAAGATCACCGGATGGCATATACCGGTAGAAAAATGGGTGACGTACCTCGTCCACATGAAGCTCGGACGCGATTCGATCGACACGCTTGCCTCCGGCATCCTCGTCGCGCCCGGCAGCGAGCTAGTCTATGACGACAAGTCAGTGGAAACGATCTACCTGGACGACGTTTCACCGTTTCCCGATCCCGCCGGCGCCGGAAACTACCCATATATCGTACACACGCGACGGAATTCGAAGTCGCCTCGTATACACGAACATATGGAAGTAATCGGCATCGATCGATCCGATAATTCCCTTACGGTACGTCGAAATAAGTACCGCTCCGGATATACGTCAAAAACGATATCGAGTGCCTTGGCAGGTCTGGACGTCGGATCGAAGATTGCTTACGGACCGACCCGGGGATTACTAGACGAATCCCCGGATGAAGTTTTTTTCCCGTACGGGGTAGAACGCGATCCGAGGCTCGGTTATCGCGAAACCACCGTGGAGTTGTTCGTCGCTGTAGAAGGGGAGAGCGACTATACGAGAATACTGAGTCACGATCGATATGCCTGGCTTTATGGTGACATGAAGCCAAACTACGGACACTACTTCTACAATCCGCCCGGTCTGAATTCGATCGAACTATCTCAGTATATCAACGACTATATTGGTTCAGGTGCGGTCCCACCACCTACCAAGGGGCATCACATCGACTACACGCAGGCAATACTTTCCCGGAATTTCATTCCGGCTCCTTCGGTTTGACGCTCATCAGCCGGGGCTGCACTGCCCCGGCCGTCTGCGTCCAGTTTTCATTCATAGGTGATGAGCAGCTTGGGGCGCAAGTCGGGATCTGCAGCGTAGTTGCTCGAATAGAACCGCTTCGTGTTTCCGATGTTCCCGGCCACCGCTTTGAGTCTCCAGCCGAAGTTGCCACCCGCAAGCCCCGAACTCATCTGCTGAACAGCGGCAGTCACGTCGAACTCGATCCAGCCGGGTGCCCAGCCAACGCTGGCGGTGGCGTCTGCTGCGGCTGCTATGTCGCCGCCTGCACCATTGGCACCCCCACTCGACCAAGGCGTCGACGCAAGGCGCTGGTTCCACGTTGCCGCTCCTTCGTTCCAATCGGGGAGGATGCGCAACAGATCGTAGGTCACGTCGTATGACGTGTATTTGTACAGCGACAATTTCGCTGACTGTATCGTTGCCCCGTTCGGTACAGGTCCGCCTTCGGATTGGAAGATCGCGAAACGGACGAGTCCGGAGTAATTCGAGGCGGTGTCCTGAAGCATCGTCGCCGACCCGAACTTGGTGGTGCGGTGATAAGTTGAAAGGTAGGTATCTGCAGTCAGCGTGTAGTCGTTCGCGCCCTGTTGCAACAACACCGTAGCGCCCCCGGGAGCGCTTCCTCCGCTGATCGTGATCGCTACGGGCTCGGAAACGGTCTGGGCTCCTGAATTGTCATGCGCGATGGCTGTCAGGCTGTAATTCCCCTGGGGCGCGTTCATCCACGTGAGCACATAGGGGTTGGACAGCACTTCGCCGATCTTCGTGGAGCCATGGAAGAACTCCACCCGTTCGATCGAGCCGTCGCCGTCGACTGCCTCCGCTGCGAGGGTGACGGGGCTTCCGCTCGAATAATTCGAACCGTTTGCCGGTTGGAGAATGGAAACGGTCGGCGGCACGTTCACGGGCGGCGGGTTTTCTCCTCCGCCTCCCTCGCCCTGCCAACCCACGGGTTTGTAGACCCAGATGTTGCCTTGTACGGTGTCCTGCAGGCCGATGAACACGTCCAGCCCTCTCGCATACTTCCATTTCCCCAGGATTCCGGTGCCGACTTCGCCGTTCGGGACGGCCAGAACGGGCTGCCGTTCTTTGGTGATCGTCCAGCCGCTCGCCGAGAGCGCCGCCGGGGGTTTGAGACTCCACACCGCGCCGTCGCCACACCAAAGTGCGTATTGATTCCGTTGGGTGTCGAAATCGAGTGCGCAACGAGATATGGCAAAGCCGGAGGTGGCCCGCAATGCCGCAAATTCCCCGGTGGGATCTTCCGGAGTAAACGGCACGTCGCGGTTGTTCGAGCCTGGAGTATTCAGGTTCCAGTAAACGAACGGCACGCTATTCGTACCCGTCCGAACCAACGACTTGCCCGTCGGATCGTAGGCGCAGGTAGTCTGGCTGCCGGGTCCGCTCCAGTATGTTCCGACTTTCTCCCAGGTGTCGAGCGTAGGGTCCGACAGGCTGTGGATCGTGTAGCGGTGAAGCGCGGCGCTCGTCCGGACGTAGACGACATCCTTGCCGTTTTCTTCGGCATAGCCGGTGCATCCGTTGACGAAGGCATGGGTCGGCGGCCGCGAGATATTCAGGAAACTCTCGCGGTTGGACCACATGTTGCCGCCGTCGATCTGAAGATCCGGGAAGACGCGCTTCACGTTCGAGCCAGTCGTCCCGCCGACCTTGTCCGGGTGTGCGCGCGACATGTCGAACAGATAGGGACCGGTGTTGCGGCTCGTCGTGTCGGTGGCCTGGCGTCGGTAGTGCCCGCCGTTGCTGTCGGCAGCCCCGCCGAGGGTCAGGACGCGGTCGATGATCGGCAGGTAGACCGTGTTGTCGTAAGTATGTGCCGACGCGGGAGCGTGATCGGCGCCATCGATGGTGTTCCAGTTCCCCAGGTTGTCCTGCTTCATCTCGCTGGGCAGCGAAGCGCGTTCCCAGAGCCGGGTTGCGCCGCGCCAGATATACGTGTCGTTGCCGCGGTAGTTCGCATGCCCGCCGCCGTACAGAAACAGGCTCTGGCGCGTGGAATCCCACGCGAACGAGCTCCATGCCAGGATGATCTTCGATGGTGAGGGATTTCCCCAGCCATAGAGGGGGCGCAGATCCGCGGGAGTCCACGCGTCGGAGAAGTTGTTCAGGTTGACTCGTGACCACTCTCCTTCGGGCAGCGAGGGCACCAGGTCGGCGAGACTCGTCGCAGCAGACTTGGTTGCCATCGCCGTCGGTTCGCCGGCCGACTTGGTGATGACGGAGATGACGTCGGAGGTCTCGACAACGTCGATGCTCGAATCAACCGTTGCCGTCGTGCCTGCCGCGTCGGAAGCTTCGATCCGAAACTCGTAACTGCCGGCGATTGCTGGCCTCCCAACGATCGCGCTGCGGGCTTCGTCCAGCGTCAGCCCAGGCGGCAACTCACCGGATGCAATGCGAAAGCGATGCGGCGGCTTGCCTCCCTGAGCGACGAGCAATGCGAGATATTCGTGATCCAGTTCCGCTACCGGTAGTCGGTCAGACTGGATCTCCAGCGTGGGGCGCTCGGGGCCGACGTACTGGACGCGAATCGCATCCACCAGCAGGGAAGCGGTACCGGCTCGACTGAAGGTGACGGAGCCCTGTTGATGGGAGTCGAACGGGAATACACCTACGGAGTTCCATTGGCCCCCGAGGATGCTCTGGTCGAAAACGTGTGCATAACTGCCTTCGCGATGATCGACTTCGACACGTGCGAGGCTGCCGCTGGGCGCCTGCTGTGGCCACCATGCAAAGACTTCGTAATAGCCCTGCTGCGGCACTTCGAAATCAAACCGTGCGCTCGCATCGGCGGTGACTCCTGCAAGCACCGCCGAACTCTCGGACAGATACCCCTGGACGCGAGTGAATTCGCCCTGCAACTGGAGGCCTCCCGAGTCCGTCTTCAGAACGAGATTCGAGGGCACCGTCATTTCAGCAATCGGGCTCGAACCGGCGCCTCCACCAGAGCCATCGCCGCATGCCGCAAGCACTACCGCCGCAAGAACGGCCGCCAGCGCCGGGCCAGCGAATCGAAGTGTCCGAAACGAGCGAATCGAGCCTTCTTGCATTGTTCTGGCCTCCAGGGCGGCGGTTCTTGGTGATTCACGAAGCAACTGACGGATTCCATCACGTGCCCCCGCGTGATGGATGGACGATCTCACCTCTTGAGGACTTGATGGTCGATGCGGGCTCGCTACACACCTGAGCGAGCAGTTCAGCCAACTGCTTCGTCAAGGCGCGACGGGAGAAGCGTTCGACATCAGGCCCGGAGGCCATAGGGAGTATGCCTTCGCGTAGCGCGGACAGGAAAGCAGGTAAATTACTTACTATCGAGTCAGTGTCTTCGAGTTTGGTAACGAACGAGTACCCGAGACCTGCAAGCGCTCGGCCGGTATCTCCAGCCGGGTCGGTGAGTGGCAGGATTGGGCGCCGTGCGCGAAGGTACTCGTACATCTTGGCCGGAATCTGCTCGTTGCAGGTGGCGCCCTGCATCACGATCAGGGCGTCGGCTTCCAGCATTTCGGACAGCGCTTCCCGGTACGGTAACGGGGGGCAGATCTCTACGAACGCTTCGACCGAGTGCTTTCGGGCGAGTTCGGCAAGGAGGTCTTCATGGACGGGGGCTCGAAAGCGGATAAAAAAGTCTCCGGGCCGGATTGCGTCTGCCGCCTTCAACCGCCCAAGAGCTGCGAACAATGCGCTTGGATCTCGCTCGTCCGGATAGACGATGCCGCTGTGCAACAACATCGGCACGTGTTCCGTTCGTGGTTGAGTGGCTTGCAGGCCCTGGAAGGAGGCTTCGTCGTACCCGTTCTCGATCAACACGAAGCGGTTGCCAGGGGTCTCCGGATAGCGAGATCGATACATTTCGAGCGCGGATGGCGAGACGAAGATCAGCCGCGCTGCGTCGCGGGAGGCCGCTTCCTCAATCCGCTTGAAAGACCGCCAGCGAAGCGGTTCGGGAGGATAGCCGTCCTGCGCCATCGGATCGCGGAAATCCGCCAACCACGGCAGCCCGGTGCGACGGGCGACGAGCGAGCCGATGCGATGGGCGGTCGCGATCGGGTAGGTGGTCCAGATGGCGTCGATCGTGCGTTGCCTTGCCAGCCGGGCTGCCGCGGCAGCCGCCGACAACTGCCAGCTCGCCCACCGATCAGGAAGCGCCAGGAGGCGGGGATACTTGCCGCCGATCGAGAGAGTGCGTCCGACGTCGATGCAACGGGACCGGATCACCTCGCAACCAGCGGGTATCTGCGACAGCGTTCGCTCGTCTGTCTGTTCGTGTGCCGAGGCGTTGACAGTAAGTACGACGGGTCGCCACCCGAACTCCGGCAGGTATTCGGCAAAGCGAAGCGTTCGTTGCAGACCACTGCTGCCGACTGCAGGCGGAAAATGATAGGCGACAAGCAGGACGCTTCGCTCGTTCACGGCGCGTTCGGAGGGATGGGTAGGGATGGTCGACGAAGGCTGTGCTCCGCCGACGGTTCGGGGGAGGATGACACACATCAAGAACTCGGAGTGACGAAACAGTCATGAACTTGTCGAAGCTCTCGCTTTGTGTGATTCAGGCAATGCTGCTGGGACTTCCGGCGCAGCCATCACTGTCGGCTGCGCTGTCGAGCCCTGAGGGAAAGGTTCAGGACTTTTCCGAACCAGGGGCGTTCCAGAAACTCGCCCCTCGCGAACAACCCGCCTGGCGTCGAGACATGGCTCGCTGGGAGTGGAAAAGAATTCCTGGATCCGACCTGAACCGTGTCCGACCCAGTGTTGCAGTTCCCGGAAACCTTCGGGCGCGCATCGATGCCTGGAACGGGTTGGCTGGCGACGGCCGTACCGGGCGTCTTTTCTCCGCCGCCAATGGCGGTCATGCTGACTATGCCGGCAATGAGGTTTATGAAATCGACTTGCGCGCCGACGCACCGACCTGGGAGCTGTTGCGCGAGCCGACGCCGCCCGAAGCGATTCTGGCGTCCGACTACAGCAGTCGAACCTACCATGACTACTATCGAGACGGCCGTCCGGCTTCCACGCACACTTACTATGCGCTGCAGTACCTGTCGAGCCGCAACGCCGTCTTCAAGTTCGGGGCCGGGTCGCTATGGGGTTCAGGCAACGAGGCGAACTGGAAGATCGATGCTTTTTCGCTTGCAGACAACGACTGGCATCCGGCTGGGACGTGGTCCGATATTGTCGAATCGCGCAGGGGAGTCATCTCCGCGTCCGTTTGTACGAACCCCATCACCGAGCAGGTATACATCGCGGCACCCGATCGCCTGCAACGTTTCGATCCGCGTACGGGCAAGGTCGAAGCTTTGGCCAAGTGGGATCAGAACTCGAGTGCAGTCCAGGGGCGCGGGTGCGCAGTAGATTGGCAGCGCCAACGCGTGGTGTTCTTCGGAGATGCATACCGAAGGCCGAACGGCGGGATCGTCTATGACATTCGAACCGACGCGATGACGCCTGTGCGGTTCGAGGGCGAGCACGGAGCAGAGATCGCGCGTCGCAACGCCCACTATGCATGGTACGAGCCTGCGCTCGAGGCATTCCTCCTCAAGACTGCCCAGGGTGATGGTGTCTATGCCATAGACGCTGATGACTATTCGGTTCGCAAGCTGGAAACCCGCGGCGGCGAAGATCTACCGGACGCAGTCAACGGCGTGCAGACGCGCTGGCAGCGTCTGCCTCTACTCGGCGGCTACGCCTACTATCCGCGCTCGGGTTCGGGCGTCTGGTTCCTTGCGATCGAATAGGCGTCGGCACGCACACCGACGTAAAGACGTCGCCCAGGCGCTGCGAAGCGAACCCAGGGAGCGGACGACTGCCACCCGAGCTTTGCGTCGAAGATGTCCAGCAGCAGCAACCAGCCGACGCGTCGTGCCCCCATCCGCTCCTGGGCGCGTAAAGACGCCTTGTTCGACCAGAGAACCCAGCTGATCGTGCATTCGATACTATGCTCGCGCATGAGCGCGAAGGCGGCATCCCAAAGCCGGGCGTACGTGCGCCCGAGCCGATACTTCGGTAACACCTCGAGATCGTAGTCCCACCAGGCGCAGTCGTTCGGTAGCGCCTCGAAATCGCAGGCTACGAGTCTTTCGCGAAGCGGGCCTTGGTGCAGCCAAAGATAGCCGGCGAGTTGTGTTCCGTCGCAAGCTGCAATGCAGCGACTTCCGCGCGCGAAGCGCTCATCAATTGCGCCGACGGGTCGCTCGAAAAGCGCGTGCTCAACGTCGCCGGCGCCGATTTCGCCGACGACCATGTTTCCCCCTGTGCGTGCCAGGAGCGGCACGGCCGGTACCGGTTGACAGAGGAAGCGGAAAGCCCAAAACCGGATTTTTCCCCGGCTCAGCCGTGCGAGCATTCGGTCGACGACGTAGAACAGCCAACCGACAGGCCCAAGGTTGCGCAGGTCGACGCCGATTCGGGAGCCGCGCGCCGAGAGCTTCATGGTCGTCAATCGCGCCAGGCGCCGGCCTTCTTGATGCGATCCTTCAGAGCGGTGAACTGAACACCCCCTGCATACGCCTGCTTGGCCAGCGGAAGTGCCTTCTCGTAATCCCCGAGATCGGTCCACGCCAACGCCAGGTTGTAGTGAACCTCAGGGGTCGTGATTTCCATGGCCTCGGTGGCGATCAACTGTTTTCGCGCGTCATCGGCTCGCTTCCACTTGATCAGGAAGTCGGCATACAGCGCCCTTACCTGCGGATCGCGCGGAGTGAAGCGAATCGCACGGTCGAAGTAGCATTCGGCGGGATAGCGTGCGCCTGGAAGTCGTTGGGTCTTGTGACGGATCGAGTACCGCGACACGGCGAATAGCGCGCGCGGATGGTTGGGAAAGACCTGCAGTGTGTAGTTCAGATCGGCTCCCAACTGGCCCGATTCACCGCTTTGAAGCAGCTCGACCTTGGTCGTGAAGTGATAGCGTTCTACGAGACTCCTGCGATCGGGCGGCGTGCTTCGGTAGTCGAAGGGGCCGAACGGAACCTCGAGTGTTCCGCACAGGCCCGGAGCGAAGCTGGCGGGGGAATCGTCGTCGCCCGCAGCCAGAACCGGCGGGCTCGCGGTCGCGATCATCAAGCCGATCGCCAGCGCGCCGAGAAGCCGGCGGCTCGGGGCGAATCGTTCAGGCGGCAAGCTGCGACTGGACGAAGGATTCGAGGGCGCTGAACGTAGCAAAGACATCGGCCGAGACCTCGTCGTCCGGAATTGAGATGCCCGTTTCATCCTCGATGGCTGCAAGGATTCCGACGACCGCCATCGAATCGAGTTCCGGAATTCTGCCGAGCAGAACCGAGTCCGGTCGGAAGGACTCTGCCGGGTAGTGGGGTCCGAGCTGGGCGCTGAGGATGCGCGCAAGGGTCTTCTGAAGGTCCATAAGTCGTCGTCGGTCACCAGGCGGGCAGTGTATCAAGAGCGTTGTTCGCCTCATGTGGCAAAGGTAACGGAGGCGTGGCATTACTCGGGGCTAGACTTCGGCGCGAGAACTTCTGGGGAGCTTGGATGTCTGATCTGGTGGGAGACCTGCCGTTCTCCACGCACGTTGAAGCGGCGACCGCCGTGGTGGCCGGGCACCGCCGTCTCGATTACGACGAGCTGCGCGCCGGAATCGATCGGTTCGCGCGGGCTTTGGGCGGTCTGGATGTGAGCGCTGATGCGCGTGTTGCGGTCTGGCTCGACAAGCAGATCGAGACGGTACTCGCAATCTTCGGCACTGCGCGTGCCGGTCGGGTCTTCGTGCCAGTGAATCCGCTGTTGAAAGCGGAGCAGGCAGCTTACATCGCTCGCGACTGCAATGTCGAGGTACTGATCACTACAGACCAGCGCTGGGCGAGCCTGCGACCGCTCTGCGGCGAGTGTCCCGACCTCCGCCATGTCGTGCTCCTGGCGGCTGGCGAGAGCGAAGCGGCGCCCAACGTCAACGTGCTCGGCTGGGACGACCTGATCGCGCTCACAGGGTCGGCCGGGCCGCGCCGCATCGACATCGACATGGCCGGAATCCTGTACACCTCGGGCAGTACTGGAAAACCGAAGGGTGTTGTACTGAGTCACCGCAACATCGTCGAGGGCGCGCGCAGCGTATCCACGTATCTGCAGAACACGTCTTCGGACCGCCTTCTCGCGGTGCTGCCGCTGTCATTCGACTACGGACTCTCACAGCTGACGACTTCGTTCCTCGTTGGCGCCACCGTGGTACTGCACAATTACCTGCTACCTCAGGACGTCGTCCGGTCGTTGGCGCGAGAACACATCACAGGGCTCGCTGCGGTGCCGCCACTGTGGATTCAACTGGCCGCTCTCAACTGGCCGGCCGAGGTTGGCGAACAGCTCAGATACTTCACGAACTCCGGTGGGGCGATGCCGACAGCGACGCTCGCCGAACTGCGGAAGCGGGCACCGAATGCGAAACCGTACCTCATGTATGGATTGACCGAGGCCTTTCGATCCACCTACCTGCCGCCTGAGGAAGTCGATCGCCGGCCCACATCGATCGGCAAGGCAATTCCGAATGCCGAGATCCTGGTCGTACGCGAAGACGGCAGCGAGTGCACGCCTGGCGAACCGGGTGAACTCGTGCATCGCGGGGCACTCGTATCGCTCGGCTACTGGAACGACCCGGAGAAGACCGCCGAGCGGTTCAGGTCCTTGCCGGGGCAGCGTAAGGAACTGGTGTTGACCGAGCTCGCGGTATGGTCGGGCGACACCGTGAAGCGGGACGAGGACGGGTTTCTCTATTTCGTGAGCCGGCGCGACGAAATGATCAAGACATCCGGCTACAGGGTGAGTCCGACCGAGGTCGAGGAAGTGATATACAGGACAGGTCTTGTTGCAGAGATCGCCGCGTTTGGCGTCGATCATCCGGTGCTCGGCCAGGCAATCGTAGTGGTGGCGCAACCGGCTGAAGGGAGGTCCGCCGACTCGAAGGCACTGATCGATGCCTGCAAGGCAGATCTTCCGGCATACATGCTGCCGCAGCATGTCGACTGGGTGAAAGAGGCGTTACCGCGCAATGCGAACGGAAAAATCGATCGCAAGGCGCTGGCGGGTGCGCGCGCGGCTTTGTTCGGTGCTTGACCATGGGCGCGCAGCACGCTGATGTGGATCTGGCGCGGGGGCCGATGAATCCGGAGATTCGTTTCGCCCAGCACGCTTCGTCTTCGTACTTTCCGATCGAGGGCAACGAACTGGCTCCCGGGGGCATTCCGATTACCCGACTTGTCGAGCGGGTAGGTTGTACACCCTTCTACGTCTACGACCGTTCGGCCATCAGTGCGCGCGTGAGATCGCTCAGGGAGAGCTTGCCGCGGGCCGTGCATCTTCATTACGCGATCAAGGCCAACCCGATGCCGGCGGTGGTGCAGCACCTGTCCGGCTTGACCGATGGCCTGGACGTTGCGTCTGCGAGAGAGATGTCGGTTGCGCTGGACACCGGGATCGCGGCGACCCGAGTCAGCTTCGCCGGGCCCGGAAAATCCGGCGCCGAGATCCGGCGCGCCGTCGCTGCCGGAATCACGGTCACCGCCGAATCGGAGCACCAGCTCGATCTGGCGTTGAAGGCGGGGGAGGCCATCGGTGTCGCCCCGCGCATTGCGATTCGCGTGAACCCGTCGTTCGAGCTGAAGGCCTCGGGCATGAAGATGGGTGGCGGGCCGAAGGCGTTCGGCATCGACGAGGACAAGGTTCCGGCGGTGCTGGAGCGGCTGCGCGGTGAAGGGCTGAACCTGGTAGGGCTGCATATTTTCGGTGGCTCGCAGAACCTCAAAGCCGAAGCGATCGTCGAGTCGCAGGGGCGGACCTACGAACTCGGCTTGCGTCTCCTGCGCCACTGGCGCGACCCGGTCGATTGGCTGAATCTCGGAGGGGGATTCGGCGTGCCGTATTTCCCCAACGAGCAGCCGCTCGATCTTGCACCGATCGCTGCGAATCTGGAGCGCCTTTGCGGGCGCGCAGCGAAAGAACTCGGCGCACCTTTGGTGCTGGAGTTAGGGCGCTACATGGTCGCCCATGCCGGCTTGTACATCTGCCGTGTGCTCGAGCGCAAGGAATCGTGCGGACAGATCTTTCTCATCACGGACGGCGGATTGCATCATCATCTGGCCGCGTCCGGCAACTTCGGGCAGGTGCTCCGAAAGAACTACCCGGTTGCGGTAGCCAACCGCATCGGAGATGCCCCGGACGAAGTTCAGAACGTCGTTGGCCCGCTGTGTACGCCGCTCGATGTCCTGGCGGACAAGATGAAGCTCGCGCATGCCGAACCGGGTGATCTCATTGCGGTGTTTCAGTCGGGTGCATATGGATTGAGCGCCAGCCCGACGGCGTTTCTCAGCCATCCGGCGCCGGCCGAGATCATTGTCTGAACCGGCGTCGCCGATCTGAAAGGAACGATGACTCTTTTTCCCATTCCTTTCCAGGGTGCCATCGACATTGCTGGCGGCCGTCTACGTTGCGCCGGGGCTCGCGAGAACGGTGCGACCGAGGCGATTGCCGCGGCAGCGCTGGAGCGGCCTCAGGTCGCGATATTTGGTCGTCTTCGATTCGTTGATGGCCGCCGTGATCAAGAACTGAGTCTCGAGGATGAACTGCTCGGTCGCTGGCGTGAACGTGGCGACGCTGTGCTCGACGAGCTGACCGGCGAGTTCCTGGTAGCCCTGTCGGATCCGGGGAAAAGGCGGGCTCTGATTGCTGTTGATCGGTTCTCGACCTTCCCTCTGTTCTGGGCCGAGCAGAACGGCACGCTGGGTTTCTCCGCGCGGCCGGAAGAGGCCGCAACCCTGGCCGGCGCGGAGCATTCCGCGAACTGGCAGGCGATCTTCGCCTACGTCTATTTCCACATGATTCCGGCACCGCTGAGCATCTTCGAAGGCGTGCACAGGCTCGACCTCGGCGAAGCCTTGCGCATCGAGGGGAGCCGCTCAACGGTGTTTCGCTACTGGAACCCGGTGTTCGACGAGGGCAGGCCGTTCGACTTCGCGAGCGAGCGCGAGAACTTCGTGGCGGCAGTGCGCGATGGTGTGGCCGAATGTACGGCGGGGTTCGAACAGAACCAGATCGGCTGCTTTCTTTCGGGCGGTACCGACAGTTCGACGATCGCCGGTATGGTGACGCGCCACTTCGGTGCGCCGGCGCGGACCTTCTCGATTGGCTTTGACGTAGGCGGATACGATGAGTCAAGGTACTCGCGGCTGGCGGCCGAACATTTCGGAACCGATCACACCGAGTACTACCTGACCCCCGAAGACGTGCTGGCCGGAGTCGACGTGATCGCCTCCGGTTACGAGCAACCTTTCGGCAACTCGTCGGCGGTGCCCACGTACTTCTGCGCGCAGATCGCCCGCGACAAGGGCATCGCGCGGATGCTCGGCGGCGATGGGGGCGACGAACTGTATGGCGGCAACGTGCGCTACGCCAAGCAGGCCGTGTTCGCCTACTACGAACGTACTCCGCGCATGTTGCGCGAGTCGGTGCTCGAGCCGTTGCTGTTCGGTGCGATGAAGAACGTCGATGCGAAGCTCATCGCAAAGGCGCGCAGCTATGTCGAGCAGGCCAGGGAGCCGCTTCCGGATCGCTTGCAGAGTCGCTACAACTTGCTGAACTGGCTCGGCGCCGAGGACGTGTTCACCGCAGGATTCCTCAAGCGTGTCGATACAGGTCAACCGCTCGCGCTGGAGCGCGAGGTCTGGTCGCGCGGACGCGCAGTCAGCGGAAGATTGTCGCAACTCGATCATCTGCTCGCCTGGGATTTCAAGTTCACGCTCGCCGACAGCGACCTGCCGAAGGTGACCCGCATGTGTCATGCCGCAGGTGTCGAGATTGCGTTCCCGATGCTGACCCATGCACTGGTCGAGCATTCGCTGCAACTGCGCCCGGACCAGAAGATGAAGGGACGGCGGCTGCGACACTTCTTCAAGGAGTCGCTGCGCGGCTTTCTGCCCGACGAAATCATCGAAAAGCAGAAGCAGGGTTTCGGCGTGCCCTTTGGCGACTGGGTGCTGTCGCACGAAGGCCTGCGTGCGCGGGCCGACGATGCGCTGCGCTCGCTCGCCGATCGCGGCATGATTCGCGCGGAGTTCCTCGAGCGGCTGCGCGGGGAACTGCGTTCCGGTCACGCCGGCTATTTCGGAACGATGGTCTGGATCCTGATGATCCTCGAACTCTGGCTGCGGCAATCGCCGTTGGCCGACCTCAGTGCGCAATGAACGCGCTGCTGCGACTCGCTACCGGCTTCTACGCTCCCGCCGGGCTCCGATCGCGCCTGTCCGTGTTCTATTTCCATCGCGCGCTTGCGCAGCCCGATCCGCTGCTGCCCGGCGAACCCGATGCCAGGACTTTCGACGGGATGCTCGGATGGATCGGGGCGCAATTCCAGGTTCTCGACCCGCTGGAGGCATGCGAGCGTTTGTTCGCGGGCACCTTGCCCGAGCGGCCCGCCGTGATCACGTTCGACGACGGCTACCGCGACAACCATGCGGTAGCGCTGCCGCTGTTGCGTCGGCATCGAATGAAGGCAGCGTTCTTCATCGCGACCGGCTATCTCGACACCGGCATGATGTTCAACGACCGGATCATCGAAGCAGTACGACGCTGCAAGGTGGACTCGATTCGATTGCCGACGCTCGGTGGTACCGCGCCGCGTACGCTGCCGCTGGGCGATCTCGACCAACGGAGGCGCGCGCTGGACGAGATACTCGACTGCATCAAGTTCCTGCCGCCTGACGAGAGACTCGAGCAGGTGGAGCGCCTCGAGCACCAATGTGGCGATGAGGGCGAGCAAGCCGCCGCCACGATGATGATGACCCCCGAACAGGTGGTCGACCTGCAGCGGCAGGGCATGCAAGTGGGCGGTCATACCCGAACCCATCCGATCCTGCGCGTGCTGGACGATCCCGAGGCGGTGGCCGAGATCGCTGGCGGCCGAGAGGATCTGACGGCGATTCTGGGTGAGGCGCCGGCACTGTTCGCCTATCCGAACGGCAAGCGGGGCCGAGATTACGATCTGCGCGACGAGCGCATCGTTGAATCCGCTGGATTCTCTTACGCTTTCGCGACCGACAGTGCGGCCGCGAGTCGCAGTTGTTCACGCTTCGCGATTCCCCGCTTCACGCCCTGGGATCGAACTCGCCTGCGTTTCGGGATTCGGGCTCTTGCCAATCTATGGCGGCCCCTCTCGGCTTCGACGCCGGGTTCTCTTTAATCCGTCCCTCTTCGCACTCCGATGAAGTCCGAAAGCGTGGAGGGGGCATCCATCCTTGCGTTGCACAGAACCGGCGACGAATGGAAAGCCAGCGGCAGGCTCTCCGCTCGACTCGGTAATCAGATTGGCGAGATATCGCTGCCGCACCTTCCGAGTGCTGGTTGGAACTACGAGCAGGGGTTGCTCACCGCGTATAGCGATCGTCACGGGTTCGTACCGATCTACTACTACGATGGTCCCAAAGGATTCGGGGTAGCAAGCTCCTGGGTCGATCTTCAACAGTACTTCCGGCTGGATCGATTCGACGACGCGGCGATTGCCTGCTATCTGCGGCTCGGCCACTATCTTGCGGACGATACGCCGTTCGAAGGGGTGCGTCGATTATCTCCGGATAGCACGTTGGTGTGGTCGGACGGTGCATACCGTATCGACCAAGCCGATACCATCGTGCCAGACCCGGCGCGGATCGGTCGTAGTCAAGCCATCAACGAGTACGGCGAACGCTTCCAACACGCCATTGAGAGCATCCTGCAGACGACACATCTTGCGCCGATCAACCTGCTCAGCGGCGGCCAGGATTCGAGACATATTCTGCTCGCGATGAATCAAGCTGGGGTTTGCCCCGAGCACTGCCTGACGCAAACTCCACCTCTGCGGGGTGAGAGAGATGACGCTGCAGTCGCGTCGCGCCTTTGCCAGCGTCTCAACGTGCCGGTTCGAGTGATCGAGCGCTTACCACGCTCGGTTGCCGCCGAGGCTTCGAAGAACCAACTATTGGGGATGGAGTCTGCCTATCACGCATGGCTGTTACCACTTGCGGATGCACTATCCTCGTTGGAGCGCGGCCTGATCTTCGACGGACTCGGAGGCGACGCGCTCTCCGCCTCTCGCTTCTTGACCAACGATTGGATTCAAGCGGTGCGCGCGGGCTGTATCGAGCAGGCGACGTCTGCCTATATGGGAACGGAAGGGCACTTACCAAAGATGCTTCATTCTGGCTGGCTCAAGCGCTGGCCACGCGCGCTCGCCGAAGAGCGCGTGTCAGCTGAATTGCGCCGGTACCTGGACTATCCGAATCCACAGTCTGCGTTTCAGTTGCGAAACCGGACTCGCCGTGCCATCGCTGCAAGTCTGTGGCCGATGCTCGCGAAGGGTCACGACGTGGCGCTACCTTATTTTCATCCTGATGTATTTGATTTTCTGATCACCCTGCCGATGGAGATGTTGACTGGCAGAAGATTTCATCGGGAGGCGATAGAAGGGCGCTATCCTGAATTCAAGGACATACCTTACGCCGAGATCGGCGATAAGGCCTTCGTAGCGAGCTGGCTACCGGAGCCGGTTCGCGGCGGGTTCGCACTGGCGAGTCAGCGAGAGCTGGGCCAAGTACTGCGACCGAACTATTTGCGGGTTCGCTCCGCACGAGCTCTCTTGCAGCGGAGTTACATCGATCGCCTCGATGAGTGGTTGCAACCCGCGATCTACCTTGGGCAACTAGTAAAACTAATCGAGAGGACGAATAGCAAGCTCGTTTGATTTATACCTTCTATTGTCGGGGCCGCTCTCCTGAAGCTCTCGATTCGGTTTTGCGTGCAACAACACGAGATCGGTTGGACATCGCTGTCACTGACTGGGGCCGCATGCTGTCTGGATCAACGGTCTACGATGTCTCACTGTTTGGGAACGTCTGCATAACCCGACCCATCGAGCCCGCAGCGATGCGATGATCCGACCGTCAACCTGAAGCAGACGAAGTAATGAAGCAAGCGGATCTCGGCCTGAACTTGTCGCGGAAGCGCACCCGCAAGCGCGAGTTCCTCGAAGAGATGCAGCGCGTCGTGCCGTGGAGCAATCTCATCGCGCTGATCGAACCGCACTACCCGAAGGCCAGAACCGGCCGCCCGCCGATGGGCATCGACGTGATGCTGCGCATCCACTTCCTGCAGCAGTGGTTCGGCCTGAGCGACCCGGCGATGGAAGAGGCGCTGCACGACGTGCCGCTGTACCGAGAGTTCGCGGGTCTGGAAGGCCCGATGCGCCGACTGCCGGACGAGAGCACGATCCTGCGCTTTCGACACCTGCTCGAAGCACACGGCTTGGCCATGCAGATGCTCGCCACCGTCAACGCGGTGCTGCAGGAACGCGGGCTGATGCTTCGCAGCGGCACGGTCGTCGACGCGACGCTGATCTCGGCACCCAGGTCGACGAAGAATCGCACGGGCGAGCGCGATCCGGAGATGCGCCAGACAAAGAAGGGGAACAACTGGTACTTCGGGATGAAGGCGCACATCGGAGCAGACGCCGAATCGGGCCTGGTGCACACGGTGATCGGCATGCCGGCGAACACCGGTGACGTGACGCAGGCCGAGGCGCTGCTGCACGGCGAGGAAGAAGCTGCTTTCGGTGACGCCGGCTACCAGGGTGCGCACAAGCGCCCCGAGTCGACGATGAAGAACTGGCACGTTGCGATGCGCCCGGGCAAGCGCCGCGCGCTGGACCTGAACGACCCCAAGCAGGCGAGGCGCAACGAGATCGAGCGACTGAAGGCGAGCGTTCGCGCGAAGGCCGAGCATCCGTTTCGGGTGATCAAGCGCCAGTTCGGATTCACGAAGGTGCGCTACCGCGGGCTGGCGACGAACACAGCGCAGATCGTCACGCTCTTTGCGTTGTCGAATCTGTGGGATGGCAAGGAAGCGATTGATGCGGATGACGCCCGAGATGCGTCCGCAATGCGCGTGATGCGCGGCCAACGCGACGAGTGATGCGCAAAATGAACCGGATTCGCTCTCTCGGAGACCGAGCAGAAGAAAAATCTGTGTCGAGCGGTGGCATCGAGAGCGCGTTCATCGCGGATTCGCTGGAGTCGCTCTTCTCGGCGTGTTGATCAGACGTTCCTTTGCAGATTGCGTACTAGCGGGGGCTTCGACGAAAATTACAGTCCACGCCGGAAGCGTGATTGCTGTGCCACGGAAGATTTCGCATGGAACTTAAACAAAGTTACTGGAACTTTCGAGAATTCTCCAGGCAATACTACTGAATGCAGCACAGGGACTAGCCTTCGATGCGCTGGTTCTCTCATCATCCCGATACCGGTGGGTGCATCGAAGGTTTCTTGCTGCCGTTCTGGTGCGAGGTGAAGGCGCTTGCGTTGCGAGCTCAGGCCAGCCCCCCGCTTCAAGAGCGTCGGCTGGGATATCGCGGCAACCCGGAACGGCGTGACGATAGTGGAGGCGAACGCAAGCTACGACGCTTCGATCCTACAGGTGGCACATCGGCGGGGCATGAAAAAGGAGATGCTCGAGGCGATCGCGTCTTCCGCTGCTGCTTCGATCGACCGTTCAGCGGCCTAGCCGAGGCTAGGGAGCGCGTGATGCGAGCAACATCGCATTGGTCATCCGACCGCGTACGCGAGTTGCCGCAGCGCGCATCTCTGTCGAGACAGACGCAAAGCGACTCATGAGTACCGTAGCGTTGCTCGAGCAGGCTGCCAGCTTGCGGAGCTCTGCGGCGATCACCATTAGTTCGAGTTCAGTATCCATGAACTCGAGCAATGACTGCTGGCGCGGAAGGGAGAGTGTGTTCAGCCGTTCCTGCAATGCCGATTCGGAACGGTGTGCGGCGTCGCATATGGCGTCGACGATCGCCGCTGCCTCCGCGGTCAGACGGTTGCGCTCCATTCGCCGAAGGAATTCAGTGTTGTTGAGGCGCGCGCTGACAGTGCTGATTCCTCGTAGAAAGGACCGCTGGTCGCTCGGTGCATCAAGCATCGCTTTACCCTCCGGATCGATCGAGAACGGGTGCAATCTCGCCTGTACGAGCTCCGATCCGAGGAACCCCAGTTCGAGCGCGAATGAACGCCGCGTCCAGGGGTGTCCGTGCGACTGGTATGGCGAATGGCGCATTACGCAATTGCCGAGTCCATGAGCGATGAAACCGTGTTGCCAGAATTCCACGCCCATCGGTACATGGGCGTGATGACATAGAACGACGTCGGCGCCCCATTCGATCACGCGTCTTGCGAGATCGCGGTGGCGCAACAAGGGATGCGGGGTGAACTCGTAGCCCCAATGCAGATTGACGACGACGAGATCGGCATTACTAGCAGCCCGAGTCACGATCGACTTTACCGTTTTGGGGTCGAACAGCATCGGCCGCGGGCCCACTATTTCGTCGGGGACAGGATAATGATCATCGCAGAATCCCACGACGGCTATCCTGCGCGCACTGCGCTCCATCAGTGTGAAGCCGGGTTCTGCACCCTTACTGGTGTGACCACAGCTCTCGATGCCTGCGCCCTTGAGCACATCGATAGCATCGGCGAGCGCTTCGGGACCGAAATCAAGCGAATGATTTCCTGCGAGCGAAAGTACGATCCCGTCATGCTCGGGGAACGCGGAAACGGCCTCCGGATCCGCTCGGAGGTAGGATCCGGCTTCTCCGGCACGTCGTGTTCGCATCGTCAACACGGCTTCCAGGTTGCCGCTCACGAGATCGGCACGCGAGAGAAGGGGGCTCAGCCCTTGGAGAAGAGTCGGGTAGCCGTCCAATGGTTTGCGAGTGAGCGCGATATCGCCGAGGCCTACGATCCGGAAATCGGGGTCGCCTGTCGATCCGACGATGCCGTCCCGAAACTCCGTGCGGAGTCCTCCGATCCTGAGCAGCAGGCTGGTCAGGGGACCGACAGTTCGCCAGGGCAGGGGAAGCCAATGGGGAATTTCACATTGAGGCGATCGGCGTTTCCTCACGCCTGCCTCGTTTCCACTCGTGAGCGTAAGGCGCTGACGCGCGACGCTGCATACCTCAGCGCAGCGCGCTCAGCGCCACTCTGCCGGCCGCTCGCTGCCCAGAGCGCCAGAAGCGTTGCGGCGAAGACGACGGCACCTAGCGGTACCATGATCGTGAGCCTGAGCGCGGGCTGGTCTGCGAACCCGCCTGCAGGCACCAGGCTCAGGACGAGTGCCATGACAGCAGCGGCGAGAATAGGTCGCCAGGAGATCGAGACGATCGACAGGTACGAGAATGGCAACACCGCCTTGAGCAACATGAAGTAGGTGGGTGCGAGCAGTACGACGCCGCAAAGGTAGGTGATCGCGACTGCTTCTGCGCCGAAGCTACGGCCGGCGATCCACAACGCGGGCACCATGACGATCAGGCGCAGCCACGCCTGCAGGGCCGAACGCCGGATGTGTCCCATCGTCGACAGGATCAGAAAGACGCTGTGGCTGTACGCCGTGACGCCGGCTGCAAAACTCAACCAGAAGACGAATGGTGTTGCGTCCATCCACTTTGGCCCGAGGAGCAAGCTCACGAGGTCTTCTGCCACGAATGCGATGCCCGTGGACGTGGAGGCAGCAAAGATCGCAATCACCGAGAGTACGTTCAGATATGCGTCACGTAACTCGGCCGGGTCGTGGTTGAGTTTTGAGTATGTCGGGAATAGCGCTCGCTGAAGTGGCCGGATCAACTCATCGCTCGGCATCCGGCCGATTTCGACAGCGAGCTGGTACAGGCCCATGAGTGCCGGTGAACCCATCGCTGCGACGAAGTACTGATCGAGTCGATTGTAGATGAAGCCGCCGACGGTCATGACCCAGCTCCAGAAGGAGAAGTGCCAGATCTCCTGGAACTTTGCGATGCTGAACCGAGGGCGATATGGTTGAAGTAGATATCCCAGCATCACGGACAGTACTTCGCCGACGACGATCCCAATGACGAGCGCCCAATGATTGCGCAGATATAGGGCAGTCGCGACTGTCACGAAAAAGGTGAGCAGTTTCCGGTAGACGCCGAAGCGGAACTCCTTGGCGAAATCTAGTTCCTTTCGGAACATGATTGTGCCGATGTTTTCGAAGCCGATCAGGTAGACCCGGATCGACAAGACCTGGATGATCGGTACGATTCGCGGGTCCCCGAAAGAGCCGCCGGCGAGGGGCGCGCCCAATAGCACCACGCTACCGAGAAGGAGTGAGACCAGAAACTGGATGGTCCATGCCGTATCGAAATGCTCGCGCGTCGGGTTCGGATGTCGAATCAGCGCGCCCTGTTGGCCTGTTTCGCCCAATACCTCGACGATGCCTACGAACAGCATCGCCATTGCCACGAGACCGAAGTCCTGGGGCACGAGGAGCCGTGCAAGGATGATCGTGCTGATCAGGCCGATCAGCCGGATGCTCCACCGCATCAGGAGCATCCATAGCGATCCGCGCAGCATGTGAGGTCTTGCTGCAGCTTCGGTCAGATTTTGTTGTCTGGGCATTCGTACGGAGAGCGGACTGGACGTTTCGGGAGCCTTGGTAGCGGGTCGACGGCCAGCGTGGGGCGACGTAGACAGCCGCCCACCCGAGATTGCGATCTTAGCCTCTCCACAGGAATGTGAGTGTGGCGCCCCTCGGCGAACACTAGAGGTTTGTCGACTTCGTCACGTCGCGTGCCAAGCGCCGACACGTTCGGTTCCGTGCGCGGTTGCGTACGACGAACTGCGTCACGCCGCGGCCTGTGTCGGGGTACTTCTCGAGTTCACTACGCAGCGAGTCCTGGAACTGCATGTACATGGCATCCGCGAAGTCCGCGCGGAATATCGTGCGTGCATCCCACCAAAGCTGTGAGTCAGCGGACCGACATTCCTGTGCGAGATAGTCGGCGAACACGCCCGCTGGCTGGTGCAGAGTGCCGAGCGTGCAACCTGGCACGATACCCTCCCAGACAGGGGTGTCGCGGATGAATTGGGCCACCTGTGCGATGAATAGATGCAGGCTTGGTGTCGACGCGTCAGTATCGAACGAATATTCGCAATACGCCTGGCTCCGGAAAAAATCCGAGCGGCTCGTCACCCGGTCGAGCGGAATATGCTGGTGCTTGGCAAAGCTGGCTGCCAATCGACCGTCGGCATCGCCTAGTTCTTCTGAGTGATTGACGGTCAACGCCCGGACGGGAACCTCGGCGCGCTTCAGAAGGCAGGCGATCAGACGGGAATCGTAGCCGCCACTCATCAGGAGCGTGCCCGGATTTCCATAGCGGCCGTAATGTTCAACGCTTTCCTGCAAGGCCTCTGCAAGTGTCGCTGGCCAGTTGCAGGCCAGCCGGGAAGCCTCCGCACGTAGAGCGGCTTGAATCCCAGGAAGTCACTTACGACGACGAGCTTGCGGTCGCTCGGCGACCAGAACACCGCAGCAAAGGCGCCGTTGTATCGAGGCAAGATGCTGGCCGCCGAAGCCGCATCGACCACTTGTGTTGGGTCGATCGCAGGGGCAGGGGGGCCAGCAACAGCAAGAAATCCTCCGGTCAGCGTGGAAATCACCCCTGAATCGTCACCATGCGACGGTAGAGTCCGCGCTTCAGGCAGAAGTTGTCGCGACAGAAGGGCGGACGCGCGCTTGTCTACCACATCGACCGCTATCTTCAAGGTATTTCCTGTGCCTGGCACCGTAGGCCACGCAACATGGCTAACTGGGCGCTTCCGGGGTCAAGACATCGCTGCTGCACTGGTCTCGGTGAAGGATTCATGCAGTCGCCCTTCGTGGAGCCGTCTCCAGGCGGTCCAGTGGAAAAGCAGCTTCGCTGCTTTCTCACTGAATCGATCATGGCGGAGTGCTGCAGAAATCGAGTCTTGGTCGATGCAGGGGTCTGGTTCCTCGAGCAAGGTAGAGGCTGACAGGAAACGCGAATGTGGCTGACTCGGTTGCCATGAACGGGGGAGTGCCATGCGTGTGACTCTCGGGTACTCGCTGGCAAGTTGCAGACAACGCTTGGCTACCTTGCCGACGTGGTGGTACGGCGACCAACCTGAGAGTCGGGCAACGTTACCGCCGGACAGGATCGGATGCTCGAGTGCCTCGGGGACGTAATTCCGGAACAGGTCGATATAGAGCCGGTTCTGGCAACGTGCTTCGAACGAGAGCGTTCCGGCCAGATCGAAGTAGTCGCGCGTCATGCCGGGAAGGAAGCTCGAGACCCGGCATTCGTAGACTTTCGTCGGATTGATGCTCGTGCGATTGCGTGCGCGGTTGCGCAGAATGAACTCCGAGACGCCATGCCCGTCGTCGCTGTAGCATTGCACTTCCTCCTGCAGATCGGCATGAAATTCGGCCTGCAGCGCGGCGACGAACTCCGGATGGAACACCTGGCGAGCGGCGAGCCACGCGTTCGATTCGGGTCCGGCGCATTCCCGATTGAGGTAGGCGTCGAACCCGCCCGGGCCTTGATGGGGCGTCGTCAGCGTATAGCCTGGGATGACGCCCTCCCAGACTGGTGTATGTCCGACGAACTGGGCTACCCTTGCGATGAACAGGAAAAGGCTTTGCGTCGACGCGTCGCTGTCGTATAGGTAGTCTAGGTACGTGGTGCTGCTGTAGAAGTCTGGCGCGCTGCGCACCCGCTGAAAGGGCAAAGCGAGCCGGTGCGCGATTCGCTCGGCGAAGCGACTATCGGCGTCGAAAAGCTCCTCGGCATGCTCGACACTCAGCGCGTGCGCCGGAATACCGCGCCGCGCCAGCAGGCAGGCGATCAGCCGAGAATCGAAGCCACCGCTCAGCAGCAGCGTCGCAGCGGACCCCCGGTTGGCATAAAGCCCGATGCTGGCGTCGATCGCCGCAACGAGTGCCCCCAGATCCGGAGGCTGGGCGACGGGTGCCGGCCAGCGCCAGTAACAGTGCTCGTCGAGCCGATCGGATGCCAGATCGTAAGTCAGGATCAATGCCGGACCCACACGGGCAACGCCATTGAGTAGTGTCCGGCTCGCGATGGTGTGACCGAAGCTTATGAACGAACCCCAGCCAGCAGGATCAGGCGCCGCGTTCCAGGCCTTCGTTTCGTTGGCAAGCTCCAGTCGGCCGCGCGTTCTTCTGATGTAGAGCGGCTTGAATCCGAGGAAGTCGGTGACGATGGTGAGCTTTCTCTGCTGGCCGCTCCAGTGAACTGAAACAAATGAACCATCCTGCTCCGCAAAACGCTCGGCGACCCATTTCGGATCGTGGCCGATTCCAGGCGCCAGCGGAGCTTCGGAAGGGTCCCAGACCCGTCCGATCGGCGTTCCGATCGTCAGGAAGAGATCTTCTCCGCAACGAACGAACGAGACGTTCGATGCCGCGATGGACATCCCTGGCAACTGAACCGAATCAACGGGCTGCGCCTCGCGCATCATTCGGCCGAGCATCGCGGCGGCGTTGTCGCCACCGGCGACGATGACAAGTTTCATGACGCGGCTTGCCTCATAGAACGAAGACGATCGACGAAGTCTTCGAAAATCACATCTTCCGCGCGAATCGAACCGGGTTGCCAGACCAGGCTTTCGAGCGGAATATAGGTCTGCGCGCTATCCATGTCCCCTTCGAAGCGCCAGTGGCCCGGACAGCGGAGAATCGGCCAGCTTACGTAAGCCGATGCAATCTCGCAGACTGCGTGTCTATCCGACTCTCGCAGGAAGTCGACGGCGACGGTCTCCATTCGAAGCACCCGCGCGATCCGAAACGCCAGTTGTAGTAGCTCCGGATTGATTGTCGTGACGTCGAAATCGAAGTCGTCGTTCACGGTCGTGCGGAAATCGTCGGGACTGCTCTTCCTGAAAAAAGCGAACGCTCGCCTGCCGATGATCGTGATCTTCGTATCGACATCGTTGCCGGGTAGGAACTGCTGAGCATACAAGTATCCTTGTTCGAGGTGGTGGTTGTCATCAGGCGCGATCGGCGATTCGCCGATGAGGGTGCGCGCCGCTCGCAGGCGGCGAGCATATTGCCGCATCGTATTGGTTGGTCCGTAGCCGGTGGAGACGAGACCTGGTCTAAAAAGCTGCTCAACCCAGTATTCCGCCTCCTTCTTGTTCTCCACCAGTCGGACGTTGGCTGACCAGTAGCCGTGCGCCAGCTTGAGTACGAACGGATATCGGGCGTCTGAACAGAACGCGAGCGCCGCATCGCGATCCCATAGCACCGTCGTCGCCGGCATCGGTATCCCGGCTGCCGATAGCAGGTAGTACTGCGAAAGTTTGTCTTCGTGATGCACAGCGTTTGCCAGGTCCGAAAGCACGGGACGCCCAGCCCCTGCTCGATCGCCGGCACTAGTCGTCGCGCGAGTTCGCGCTGGTGGCGGCTCGGGCCGCAGCGCCACATGCCGGCGTCGACGCCCTGCAACTGAGCGAGCCAGTCGGAACGATACAGATCGACCTCGCGAGTGCGAATCCCGACAGTGGCTGCGAGCTCGATCGCAGCGCACATGGGAACAGGTGCGTCAGGTCGGAACGTGGATCAGCGGCAGAGGCGGCGCAACGAGTTGGGCTGCGAGGTCGCGTGCGACGGAGTGCGCAATCGAGCGGATGCCCGAGTAAATTCAACCCGGCAGAGTTTGCATGGCCGGCGCATTCGCGTTTCGCTGCACAGCAACGGATCGTGAGCCGGTGACGAACCGCTCGAATATCAACAAGCTCCATATCATCGCACTGCGATCCCGCTGCCCGCTCAGGTGCTCGTCGGCGACCCGCGCCAGCGTCCGTGTATCGAATACGCCGGTCCCGGCCAGCGTCTCGCCCTTCAGCACACGCTCGACCTCGGGACGCAGCGGCCCGCGGAACCAGTTGGCCAGCGGTACGGCGAAACCCATCTTCGGACGGTACAAGACATCGTTTGGCAGCAGCGGTTCCATCGCCTTCTTCAGCACGAGCTTGCCTTCGCCGCCGGCGAGTTTCAGCGACGACGGCAGGCGAGCCGCCCATTCGATGAGCGGATGATCCATGAGCGGTTCGCGCACCTCGAGTGAATGGGCCATCGCGGCGCGGTCGACCTTGGTGTTTATGTCGCCGGGCAGGTAGGTCATGTAGTCGAGGTACTGGATCAGCGACAGCGGATCGTCAGTCTGCGCGTGAGTCGCGTGCTCGCGGAAAACTTCGCGGGCGCGGTATCCACCGAGCCGCTTTCGAAAGTCGGGCGCGAATAGCCGCGCGCGGTCGTCGTCGCGCAGGATCGATACCGAATGGCAGTAGGCGTCGACCGCGTCTCGTGACAGCGCCTGGAAGGTTGCCCGGGCGCGGAACACGCGCGGCAGGCGATCGAACTTCGGGTAGAGCTGCCCGAGGGCTCCGAACAGCGTATGGCGTAGCCCCGCCGGGAGCCGATCGCGCAGCGCCTGCTCGCGCACGTGGAACTTGTAGCGGCGATACCCACCGAAGGTCTCGTCGCCGCCGTCGCCGGATAACGCCACCGTCACGCGCTGGCGGGCCAGTTCGCAGACGCGGTATGTCGGAATTGCCGAACTGTCGGCGTATGGCTCGTCGTACAGATTGGTCAGATGGTCGATCAGCCCGAAGTCGTCGCTGCGCACGACCTTCGTGAAATGGTCGGTGCGGTAGCGTTTGGCGACTATCTGCGCAAACTCGGATTCGTTGAACGAGGTCACGTCGAAGCCGATCGAGCAGGTCTTGACCGGGGTGTCCGATAGCCCTGCCATCGCGGCAACCACTGCGCTCGAATCGACGCCGCCCGACAGGAAGGCGCCCAGCGGCACCTCGGAGATCATCCGCAACCGCACCGACTCCGTCAGCCGTTCGCGCAGTTCGGCGCAGGCGTCGGCCAGCGTGAGCTTGCCGTCGGGCTCGAAGGACACGTCCCAGTAGCGGTGGATCGCCGGCGCGGCGTCGCCGACCTTCCAGATCAGCAGATGGGCGGGGGCCAGCTTGTGCGCCGCGCGGTAGATCGTGCGGGGATCCGGGATATATCCGAAGGTGAAGTAGTCTTCGATGGCCCGGTCGTCGAGATCGCGGGGGAACTTCGGATGGCAGCAGATCGTCTTCAGTTCCGAGCCGAACAGCACGGTGCCGTCAGCCAGCGCTGCCCAGTGCAGGGGCTTCACGCCGAGCCGGTCGCGCGCCATGAACAGCGTCTTTCGGTTGCGGTCCCACAGCGCGAACGCAAACATGCCGCGAAAGCGTTGCACGCAGTCTTCACCCCATTGCTCCCACCCGTGAACAATGACCTCCGTGTCGCTGCGCGTGCGGAACTCGTGACCAGCGGCCTCGAGTTCCTTCGCCAGTTCCAGGAAGTTATAGATCTCGCCGTTGAAGACGACGACGACGCTGCCGTCTTCGTTGAACAGTGGTTGCTGGCCGGTAGCAACGTCGATGATCGACAACCGGCGGTGCCCGAGACCGATATGCGGCTCGATGTGCACCGATCCCTCATCGGGGCCGCGGTGGTGCTGGATGTCGTTCATGCGGCGCAGCAGCGACTCGTCGCAGCGCGTGGGCGAACGTGGATCGAAGATGCCGGTCAGGCCGCACATGGCTCAGTTCGTGCCCGAGCGTGCCAGTCCGTGTGCACGACTGCTGGCCACTGTGGCCCACTCTGGTCGGAACACGCCACGCTGCAGCAGCAGCTTCGTGTACAGCGATTCGTAGTCGGCGATCATCCGATCGATGGCGAAGCGTTCGACTGCGCGGGCTCTTGCGCGCGTGCCGTGTTGCGTGCGCAGGCGTGGATCTCGCGCGTAGCGCCCGAGCGCCTTTGCCATTGCCTCGGCATCGTTGGTGGCGACCAGCGTTCCGCAGACTCCGTCCTCGAGCAGTTCCGTGTTTCCGCCGACGGAGGTGGCGATGCACGGCAGCCCGGTGGCCATCGCTTCCAGCAGAGTGTTGCTGATGCCCTCGGCGAGCGAGGGCAGTGCGTAGACGTCGAGATCGCGCATGCATCGGTCGACGTCGTCGCGTGAACCGACAAGCTCGATGGCACTGCCTATGGGCGAGCGCGCAATGCGTTTGCGGAGGGTTTCCGCGAGGGGGCCGTCGCCGACGATCCGCAGCAGCAGTCGCTTCGCGAGGCCTGAATCTTCCGATTCCAGTTGGATGTGCAATCGCTCGAGGGCGTCGATGAGCAGCATCGGATTCTTCACGTCCGCCAGGCGCCCCACGTAGCCGATGACGATCGGCGACGGGTCGCTGCCAATGCCGGACGAGGCGATCGACTCTGCGCTCGCACCGGTCTCCCGCGGACGAAAGCGTTGAGTGTCGACGCCGTTGCAGATCGAGTGCAGCCGTGCCTCCGGTACGCCGACGCGATCGCGCAGGTAGGCGAAGGTGGGTGTCGACAGCGCGATCTGCGCATGCACGAGGCTGCGCAGCAGGCGACGCGTTCGCAGCAGCGACGCACTGCTGCCGATGAGGTCGTGTACTTCCCAGCCGTGCTCGCCGTGGATGCGAACCGGAACGCCGGCGAGCAGGGCGGCGATCTGCGCCTCGAGGGTCCCGACGTTCCGGGTGTGCACGATCGAAGGGCCGAGACGGCGGAACAGGCGCCACAGCCGGGGGAGTGCCCGCGCGAGCGGGCCGGGTCGCAACCGCAGGGCTTCGATGCGAACCTCCGGATTCGTGATTCTCGACGCGATCGGGCCCGTCTCGCTGAGGGGAACGATCGTGTGCCGGAAGCGATCGGGTGGAAGGCGGTTCACCAGGTTGACGAGCCCGTTCTCCATCCCTCCGGTGTCGAGGCGATGGATGACGTGAACGAGGTGGGCTCGTTCTTCCTTCATGGTTGCGTCGCCGAAGGCTCCACGGCGTCGTGGATCGCGGGTTGAAGAGAGTCTGCGAGCCGGCCGAGGCGCAGGGTGGCGGCCTGTAGTTGCTCCTGGGGTGTCACGCCGTCGTGGGCCTCGAGCGGGGTGGCCAGTACGAGTGCCAGCGAGTGATCGCCCGAGCCGGTGAAGAGCGACCAGGCGGTGGCCGCCTTGGCGTGATACTCGCTGGCGGTCTGCGTGCTTCCGACGACGTACCAGTGCCAGACGAGCAGCGCCCCGGCACCCGCGCGCCGGATCCGGTAGGTGGCCACGGTGCCCCAGGGCGTTGTCTGCGTTCCGCGGGACACGACGTGCGAGCGGAAGTCGTCGACGCGAACCACATGGTTGCTGCCGTGGATCATCTCGCCGGTTTCGTGCTGGCGCGCGTAGTGGAACGCGTGCAGTTCGATCGGTGATCTTTCGAAGATTCGCGCGGTGCGTAGTGTTGCGGTTGCGTCGGTGAAGTTCGGCTGATAGTCCAGCGGCGGCGCTTCGGGCAAGTGGTCGACGGCCGCGCGCAAGGGTGCGATGCCATCGAGGGTTTGCGCCTGGTCGAGCAGCGTCGCCGCCAGTGGTCGCCACAGCGCGACCAGGGCGATCGCCGCGACGACGTAGACGAGGCGGCTCCTCGTGGAGCCAGAAGCAGGGAGCGTCGGTTGGTCGGGATCGACCGTCGACGTGCCCTCCTGTCTACCCGGATGCTTTGCGGGCGCCGGCGCCGGTTCCCGCCACAGCGAGCCGATCCAGAACAGCAGCGCCATCACCAGGCCGAAGAACAGCCATCCGTAGACCAGGTGATCGGCTCCGGCCGCCAGCTGCATGTTCGACACGTGCCCGAGCATCACGATTCCGTACGCGCGAATCCAGTTCGCCACGATCGGTACCAGGATCGCCAGCGCGACGAACGCGAGCCGGTAGCGCAGGGTGCGGAACTGCAGATAGGCGTAGAGCACGCCGAGCGCGAGCGACGCGATGAGGTAGCGCAATCCACTGCACGCTTCCACCACCGACCATCGACCAGTCGGGAGGGTGAAGTGCAGGCCTTCGCGAAAGACGGGCACGCCGCTCCAGCGAACGGCGGCAACCGTCGCGTCGGCGGTGTAATCCATCATGATCGGTGTGAGGAATTCGCCGATCGGCACCGCGAAGAAGAGGAACGCAAGCGGAAAGGCGATGGCGCGCGTGAGTGCGGGGCCCACCAGCAGCAGCATCGTTGCCGGAATCACGATTACCGCGCCGAACTGCTCGATCGACGCAACGCCGCCCAGGTGGCCGGCGAGCCAGAGCAGGCCGCAGGCGGCGAGCGCCAGCGTCGCCGGCCACCATGTCGTGCGGGGGAGCGCGCTCCAGTCGCTTCGTCGGCGCCAGAGCATCCAGGCCGCGCATGGCAGCGCGATGAACCCGTGCGCGAAGGTTTCCGAATTCGACCAGACGCGCACCATCGAAGACCAGACGTCCGGGAACACGGCGATCGACAGCAGGCAGGCGAAGCCGAAGCTCGCCAGGACGTCCACCGTGCCTGCATCGAGGCCGAAGGGCCGGGTGCGCGGCGGCGTCGGCGTGTGGGCCGGCATCGGGGTGCTCACGCTCGGACCTGCGCGTGGCGTGCGTGGAACGTCATCGCTTCCCTGCCTTATCCGAGTCCGCGGACGATGTACGGTCCGATCGCACGTACGAGCCATCGCGGCAATCGTCGCCAGGTGGCGATCATGACTCGGTACTTCGGATTCAGCGGATTGTTCTGCGGAATCGCCTGGCGTCGAAGCAGCCGATACTCGTAGACCAGCGGCGTCGGCTCGAACCCCCAGTTCTTCTTGAAATCGAAGGGCCCGGTACCGCGTTTGCTGCGTCCGTAATCGAAAACCCGGCAGCCTCGTTCGGTGGCGCGCCGCATCAGCTCCCAGTACTTGAAGTCGTTCGCCGCGAGGTCGCGGGCGCGCGGCGAATCTCCCGCGTGCATCGGTAGTACTTCATCGCGGTGATACAGGCTCAATACCGCGCTCACCGGCTCGCGCTTCGCGTCGCGTACGACGAGCACCTCGGCGCGCTCGCCGAAGGCCTCGAGCAGCAGCTCGAAAAAGCGCTTGCGGTGCGGAGGCGTGCCGTGTCGGTGGACGTTGTCGGCGAAGAGCTCGAAGAAGGCGTCGAGATCGCCCGTGTCACTACGCAGCGCGTTGCGGATTCCCTTGCGCACCATCGCGCGCTGCTTGCGCGGTACCGCAGCAAGATTCGCTTCCGGGTTCTCGAGGAGTGCTTTGCGAAAAGTGACGTACAGATCCTGGCGCGGCCAGTCGCGGTGTGAATCGCCGAGGCTGCGGTATTCGATGAACTCGACACCGAGCTCCCGGCCGATCGCTTCGGCGCGTTCATCGAGCGCGTCGTACGCCTCGCGGTCTTCCGCGAGTGGCCCGACGTATGGACAGAATGGCAGGCTTACCAGCGAATGCCCGAACAGCACCGTCTTGACCTCGACCAGCGGCAGCACGCCGACCACCTGATCGCCACGTCGAGCGACGAGAAAGTACGGGCGATGGCCGAAGGCCTCGGCAAGCACGTGACGCCACGCCCAGTCGTGGTAGATCGTTGCGTCCGGGCGCGTGTCGAGCCAGCGCTGCCAGTCTTCCCGGTCGGGGTTGCCGGCTTCCGCTACGGAAACAGGAACTGCTGGGTTCCGATGTGCGTCGGGGTGTACCGGCTCGCGCAGCAGTTGCGGATCTTCGCGGTTCATCGCGCACGATCCATGAGTGCATCCTTCGTGTCGAGGTGGGAGGCGAACACCTCGTCGACACGCCCCCAGCAGAAGTCGCGCAACAGCCGGTCGAGCCGTCCCGCCGTTCGTTCCAGGTTCACGTAGTGGCGGAATCTCGATTTTGCATTTGCCTGGCGGACGCGCGGCTGCTCCGGGTCGACTTCCCAAGGGTGGAAGTAGAAGATGCACGGCTCGCGCTCACGCTCGTTGATGTGCCGGATGCTCCAGCGTGATACCGGATACGGCAGCAGGCGGAAGTACCCGCCGCCCGAGGCGGGCAGATTGCGACCGAGCATCCGCAGCGAGCTGGGCGGGATCTCGACGACCCCCGAAGGCGTCCGCCAGGCGAAGCGCGGTGCCTCGGGCATTCCGTAGTGGTCGTGTGCGATCGGGTAGACGCTCGAGCTGTACGCGTGGCCGGTCTCGGCGATGACATCGTGCGCCCACAGGTTGGCGGCGCCGATCGAGAAGCTCGGTGCGCGGTAGCCGCGCACGGCCACGCCGGCGATCTCCTCCAGCAGCGCTTTCGAGCGGGACAGGTCATCGTGGAAGGCCTCGCGCGACAGCTCGCTCGCGCGCGCATGCGCATAGCCGTGACTCGCCAGCTCGTGACCGCAGGAGACGATCTCGCGGATCATCTCCGGATACCGCTCGGCGATCCAGCCGAGCGTAAAGAATGTGGCGCGCGTTTCGTGCCGGTCGAGCAGTTCGAGAATGAGCTCGATATTGCGCTCGACGCGGCAGGGGAGCGTTTCCCATCGGGAGCGGTCGATGTACGGCGCGAAGGCGGCAACCTGGAAGTAGTCTTCCACGTCGATCGACATCGCATTGATCGGCTTGTGCTGCATGCTTCGTGCGCTGCTCAAGCGACGTTTCGTTCTTTGTCGGACGCGCGGGTGCGCAGCAGCCGCAGCACCTTCTTCAGGGTGCCGAAGATCATGCCGGTGGTCGATTCGAGGATCGCCACGCGTTCTTCGAGCGCGGCGAGCGAGGGAGGGGAAGCCTCGCTGTCGCCCGTGTGCGGGGAATCGGTCTCGCTGCTGATGGATGCAGTCGGGCCCGCACTGCCGTTGGTGTCGGTCGCGACCGATCCCACGAAACTCCGGCGCGGGCCGAGCTCCATCTTGAGCTCGGCGGCGACCTCGACGACATCGCTCTCGGCCAGCGTGTGCTTCTCGCCGAGATAGCCGGCAAGCAGCAGCCGGTCGACGAGCGTGTTGATGCGCCGGGGGATTCCGTGCGTGAGCGCGAAGATCCGGTCGAACGCGGCCGGTTCGAACGAGGGATCGCCTTTCCATCCGACGTGCGCCAGCCGGTACTCGATGTACTGCTGCGTTTCCTGCCGGTCCAGCGGGCCCAGATGATAGGCGGCGATGATCCGTTGCTTGAGCTGCCGCATCTCGGGCCGCTGCATCAGGTCGCGCAGCTCGGGCTGGCCGAGCAGGAAGCTTTGCAGCGTGGCCTTGGTGCCGAGCTGGAAATTCGACAGCATGCGCAGTTCTTCGATGGCGCGCGCGCCCAGGTTCTGCGCTTCGTCGACGATGAGCAGCGCGCGCTTTCCCTGGCCCTGCAGCTCGCGCAGGTAGGCCTCGAGCCGGATCAGCAGCGTCGACTTGTCGCCGGTGTCGGTGGGCAGACCGAAGGAGCTGGCAACGATGCGTACGAGGTCTTCGGCCTCGAGTTGGGTCGTGACGATCTGCACCGGGACGACGTTGTTCGCCGGAAGGCGGCGCAGCAGTTGTTGCACGAGCGTGGTCTTGCCCGCGCCCACCTCGCCGGTAACGACGATGAAGCCTTCGGCCTGGTGCAGCCCGTACTCGAGATAGGCCATCGCGCGGCGGTGGCCGCGGCTGCCGAAGAAGAACTCCGGGTCCGGGCTGAGCTGGAACGGTTTGCCCGAAAGCCGGTAGAACGACTCGTACATCAGAAGAACCTCATGTCGACGCCGGCGTAGACCGCGTTCTCGTTGTAGCTGGTGCTGCGGCCTTCGCCCGACTGCACGGTTCTGCGCACGCCGGCGAAGCCGGCGACATCGCTGGTGATCCAGGTGCGATATCCGAGACGGAAGGTGGTGTACGTCGTCTCGAAGAACGCCGTCGGCGATTCGATCCGGCGTCGATCGATGCTGAAGTCCGCCGCCGATCGCCCGTCGAGCCGATGCGAGTAGGCGGCGACCAGGCCGCGCTCGCGGAACTCGCCGACGAAGATCCCTCCGAAGGTTGCGCTTCCGCGGATGCCGGTGAACTGCGTGGTCGACTGCAGCTCGGTGGTCGACTCCCGGTTCGAGAAGAAGCCCGTGAACGTGAGCGCATTGCGCGGGCCGCGCAGCCCCCAGAACGCGGTGAGACGCCGGTCGAGCACCGCGGCGTCGGTGAACATGCCCTGGGTGAGCACCGTTCCCGGCGGCAGCACGATGCCGGCCGACAGCAGGCTGCTGATCACCGGGTTGGTCTGCGCGAGACTCGGCCCGAAGCCGCCCGACGTGAGCGACGTGGGATCGAACAGCAGCAGCGATGCATCGGCGCTGGTGAGCACGGAACGGGCGTAGCGCAGACCCATCGTCGCACGCTGCGTCGAATGCGATACGGCGAGATTGCCCACGGTGCCGTAGTAACGCTTCGAGATCGAACCGTTGACCGTCGTGCGGCGAAACGGCGTCCAGTCGAAGCCGGCGCCGGGTGCATAGCCCTCGTCGTCGCCGTCTTCGTCGAAGACTCCCTCGATGTACTCGTAATCGATCGTTCCGAAGACGCGCAACGACGGATAGACGGTGTAGTAGAGCGCGGCGCCCGAGTTCTGCCGGTCGCGCGTGACGCCGTTCTCGAACTCGCGCCGCTGCATCTCGCCGTACCAGCGCCAGTTCCATCGCGACGCGCCCTGGATGCCGTTCACATGGGCGGACGCCCGGTGGTTGAGCTTCGCCGTGGCGAAGTTGCTGTTGCCGCCGGTATGGGCCAGCGTGTAGCGCAGCTGATAGGTCGCGATCCGCCCGAGCGTGTCCTGGTACCACGGCGAGACGCTGAAGTGACGAACGTTCGACGTATTCGTGAATGACGAGGCCGGGTCGCTCGAAACGGCGCCGGTAGGCGTGGCGCCGATCGTTCCCATGAAGCCGGTCAGGTCGACGCCCAGGCGGTCGTCGACGAGCGCGAAGCTTCCGCGCGCGTTCAGCGCGTGTCGGAAGAAATTGGTTTCGCTCTCGCGCAGGCGCACGAAGTTGCGGATCTGATAGAAGAGCCGGTAGCTTGCGCGTGGGGCGTTCGACTGCGCGATCACGTACGGAGAAACCTCCAGGACGATGTCGCTGTCGCCGCCCCGACTTCGGTGCCCGACGTTGTTCGACCACATTGCCGTCGAACGCACGCCGGCCTGGATCGACGGCTTCTCCAGCGGGTAGCCGAGCCCGAGCAGTCCTTGTGCTGTCGCGCCGGACGACAGTGCCAGCGCTGCCGTGCAGAAGGCTGTGTGCCGCGCCGCTCGTCGCAGAGCGGCGGCTGCATCACGACGAGCCCGCAGCGCCGTATCCGTAGCCGTATCCGTAGCCCTGGTAGTAGCCGTTGCTCTCAATGTTGTGCGCCTTGTTCAGGACCAGCCCGACGATCTCGTTCGACTCGATGGTGGACAACGCCTGCGTGACCGCTTCGCGGGAAGTGCGTCCCGACTCGACGACCATGACGATCTGCCCCATGTACGACGCCAGCACGCGGGCCTCGGTCGTGACGAGCAACGGCGGCGAGTCGAAGATCAGCACGCACTGGGGGTAGCGCCTGCTGAGCTCGTCGAGCAGGCGGCCCATTGCGTCGCTCGCGAGCCACTCGGTGGCATGTTGGTCGTGCCGGCCCGCGGGCAGCAGCGACAGCGTTTCGACGTTGGTCTGGAGAACCAGTTGCGAGAGGTCGGGCTTGCCGTCGATGAGCCAGTCCATCAGGCCGACGTCGGCATGAATGCCCAGCTCTCGCGGAATCGTCGGACGGGCAACGTCGGCGTCGATCAGCAGCACGCCGTGATCGCGTTCGGCCGCAATGCTCATCGCGAGGTTCACCGACGTGAAGCTCTTGCCTTCGCCGGGGAATGCGCTCGTCACCATGATGCGCTTGCCGTTGTGTACCGGGGGTTGTCCATGGCGGCCGAAAGCGTTGCCAAGCAGCGGGCGCTTGATGACGCGGAACTCGTGCGAGCTCTGGGTGGCCGGTCCGTTCGGCACGACCATGCCGCGCGCCCGCAGGCCGTCGAGGTGGATGCGAACCGGTTCACGCTCGTGCGGCGGGGGAACGGCAGTTGTGCTTCCGCTCCGCGGAGTCCGCTCCTCGCGAGGACGCTCGGCTTCGAGGACAGCCACTTCATCCGGTGGGCTGGATTCGAAGCGGTCGGCAAGGGCTTCGATGGAGGTGCGACGCTCGGCGCCCGGAGATGCGGGCGCGTCCGATACCGGCGGGTTGTCCGCGACAGGCTGATTCTCGTTCAGCCGCGCGACAGCGCGTTCGATCAGGCTCATCGGGCGGTCCTTAGCGTGGGGCGCCTTGCAGCGCGAAATATGCAATCGCGAGCCCGAACAACGCGACGTACCCCACGGTGCTGCCGGCGAAGGCGATGGTCGCAAATCTTGCGCGAGTGCGTTCGGCGGCGGTGGAGATGTACGAGACGCCACCGAGCAGCGGAAGGCCGGTTTCGCGTGCGAGCGAGCGCAGATCGAGGAACGTGGGCCGCAGCTGATCGCGCAGGAAAGCGACCGCAACGCCTGCCCCGAGCGACACGAGCAGCACCATGCCCAGCATTCCGGGGCGATTCGGGCCGACCGGGTTCGGATTCACCCGGGGCGGGTCGATGACGCGGAACTCGCCGATACCGGCCGATGCATCCAGCTCGCCTGACATCTGCGCCGATTCGCGACGTGAGAGCAGCTTCTCGTAGTTGGCCCTGTTGACGTCGTAGTCGCGATTGAGCTGCTTGTACTCGGCTTCGATGCGGGGGACCGCCTGCACGAGCTCGCGCGCTTCGGCGAGTCGATGCTCGAAATCGGCCGCGCGGGTGCGCAACGAAGCGACCTGCGCATCGGCGTCCGCGACTGCGATCCGCAGCTCCCGGAAAATCGGGTTCGCCATCGTTCCGCCGGAATCACCGGCCGCCGAGGCTGCGGCGATCTTCTTGCGTGCGGCGTCGCGTTGCGATTCCAGTTCCTTCAGCACGCGTTCGGTGGCGACGACGTCGGGATGCACGTCGGTGAACCGGAGCTTCAGCTCGTCGAGCCGCTGGCGTTGTGCCTCGATGCGCGCGTCGAACTCGGTGGACTGCGACGCTGCTGCGCTGGCAATCGGGATCTCGGGTGGCCCCATGACCAGCGGCGCAGACCCGATGATCTGCTTGCGCAGTTCGTCTCGTGCCGTCTCGGCCTGCCGCACCTGCAGACGCGCTTCGCGCAGTTCCGATTCGAGTAGTGCGACCTGCGCAAGATAGTCGGGCGCGAGCCCCGGCATCAGCCGCATGTTGCGGATCTTGAAGTCCTTCAGTGCACTCTCCGCGGTAACCAGTTTTTGCTCGTACGCCGCGATCTGCTCGTCGATGAACTTCTGCGCCTGCGCGGTGTCGCGGCGCTTCGCGCCCATGCTCGACTCGACGAAGATGTTCAGCAGCGACTGCACGACATTGCGCGCCTGTTGAGGATCAGCGCTCTCGTAGCTGATCGAGTAGAGGTTGTCACCGCGTCCGAAGGCACTGAACTTGATGCCCTTCATCAGCTGGTCGACGATCGCGTCGCGCTCGGCCTGATTGTTCGCCTTCAGGTCGAGATCGGCTGCGCGCACGACGCGCTCGGCGTTGGGGCGGCTCACCAGCGTGCGCGCCATCATGTCGACGACCTGGTTCACGTTTGGCTCGACGGCCAGGCCGCTCAACAGCGGCTTGAGGATTGTCTGCGTGTCGACGTGAACCCGTGCCGATGCGCTGAAGCGATCGGGTAACGTCGACACGTAGTACGCCCCCGCAATGCCGATGAGCACCGCCACCAGCAGCGCGCTCCATCGATAGAACCAGATCGCGCGCAGCGTCGAGCGGATCAGCGCAAGTGTTTCTGCCATGCTTTACTGCTCTCTCAGAACCAGCTTTCGGGAATGATGATCACGTCGCCCGGCAGGACCTGGATGTTGGCGTCGACGTCGCCGCGCTTGATCAGGTCGGCGAGGCGGATGTTGTACGCCTTCTGCTCTGCACCGCGGAACAGCACGGCGCGGTTGCCGGATGCGAAGTCGGTCAGGCCTCCGACGGCGATCATCACGTCGAGCAGCGTCATGTTCTGCCGGTAGGGCAGCGTGGCCGGCTTGACCGCCTGGCCGAGCACGCGGATCTGCTCGTCGTTGCCGCCGCCGAAGCCGGTGACCACTACGGTGACGACCGGATCCTGCAGGTATTTCGTCAGCGCCGTCTCGATTTCGCGGGCGAGCTCGGTCGGGTTCTTGCCCTGCGCGACCATGTCTTCCACGAGCGGCGTCGTGATGCGCCCGTCCGGACGCACCGGCACCGAGCTCGACAGCTCGGGGTTGCGCCAGACGACGATGTTCAGCGTGTCGCCCGGCCCGATGACGTAGCGGTACTCGGGCTCGGCTGCGGTTGGGGGCGCTTCCGGCAGGGTGGACGCGCAGCCTGCCACCAGCACGGCGGCCAGAAATGCGACGAAGGATCGAAGCATCGAAACACTCCTCGTTGTTCGGGTTGCAGACCCGGTGTTCTTGACCACCCCGGCGGCGTCGCGTCCGGAGCCTCTGATAGTTTGTTCCCGATTCGGTCGTCCGGCGCGGCCGTCCGTCGGAGGCGCCTGCAACGATGCCACGCCGGGCTTCGTACCGCCCGGAACTACATCACCGGGATCGGGTTGTTTCCTGGGTTTCGACCCCCGTCCGACGCGCCTGTTTCCGCAGCCACGGCGATGGATCGGTGACGCGGGCATCGAAGGGATGGAGATCGTGCGGGTAGAGCGCGCGGATTCGCTGCACGTAGGCGCGCGTTTCCGGATAGGGCGGCACCCCGCGGGCGCGATCGACGGCGCCTTCGCCGGCGTTGTATCCCGCCAACGTGAGGGTAACGTCTCCCTGGAAATACGACAGCAGCCAGCGCAGGTACTTCATGCCGCCGCGCAGGTTGTCGACCGGATCGAAAACGTTGCGAACGGCGAAGCGCTCTGCGGTTTCGGGGATGAGCTGCATCAGCCCCTGCGCGTTCTTCGGCGAGCGGGCGAGCGGGTCGAAATTCGATTCGGTGCGCAGCACCGCCAGGACGAGCCGTGGGTCGAGCTCGAACTCCTGCGAGAGTTCGAGGATGGAGCGCGCGAGCTCGCCCCGTGGGCCGGCGAGCATGCGACGCAGGTCTGCGGTGCCGATCGGCGTGAGGCCGTCGATGCGCGGAAGCGGGGCAACGCGCCGTATGAGGCAGTCGGGCAGTCTGTCCTGCTTCAGGTCGCTACGGATCAGCTGCGCGAGTTTTGCGGCAGCATGGTTGCCCAGTTTCGCGGCGCGACGGAACAGCGTGTTCGCGATCTGGTCGTCGCGCGCTTGCCCGCGGGCATTGGCGTACATCCAGCCCATGCGCAGGTACGCTTCGGCATCGTTCATGCGGGCAGCGGTGCAATACAGATCGTGTGCTTTGGCGTAATCGCGGGGGACGCCTTCGGCGTTCTCGTACTGGATGCCTTCGCGCACGAGGTCCTGCGCTTTCGATGCAGCGACGGCCGCCATCGGCGCGGCGCAGAACGAAGCGAGCAGGAACGAGGCAGCCAATGAACCGGACGCGCGCATCATCTTCTTCGAAGCTTCCGGGGCCCTATTGTAAGATCGGCGACCCTGCGGAACCGTGAATTGTTCCTCTTGCCGGCGACAGTCGGGTCGTACGATGACGCCCGGCGAGCGGTCTTTCTAACACAGTCGGAATTCCCGCATTACATCATGAGCATTGTTGCAGTCGTCGGTCTCGGTTACGTCGGTCTTCCTTTGGCGGTTGAGTTCGGCAAGGTGTTCGAAACGATCGGCTACGATCTGTCCGCTTCGAAGATCGAGCACTTCCGCCGGCACGAGGATCCCACGGGAGAAGTTTCGGCCGACGACTTCGCCTCTGCGAAGCGGCTGCACGTCACCGACGACCCCGCCGAGCTCGCGCGCGCCGATTTCCTCGTCGTCGCGGTGCCGACGCCGGTCGACATCGGGCATAAACCCGACTTCTCTCCTCTGGTATCAGCGAGCCGTACCTGCGGCCGCCACATGAAGCGCGGCGCGACCGTCGTCTACGAGTCCACCGTCTACCCCGGTGCCACCGAGGAGATCTGCATCCCGGTGCTCGAGGAGAGCTCGGGGATGAAATGGCGCGAAGACTTCCACGTCGGCTATTCGCCCGAGCGCATCAACCCGGGCGATCGCGAGCACACGCTGGCGCGCATCGTGAAGGTCGTCTCCGGTGACGACGCCGAGACGCTCGAGCGCGTCGCCGAGCTGTACGGCACGGTCGTGCAGGCGGGCGTGCACCGGGCGAGCAGCATCAAGGTGGCCGAAGCGGCGAAGGTCATCGAGAACACGCAGCGCGACCTGAACATCGCGCTGGTGAACGAGCTGGCGTTGATCTTCGATCGCGTCGGCATCGACACGCACGAGGTGCTGAAGGCGGCGGGAACGAAGTGGAATTTCCTGCCGTTTCGACCGGGGTTGGTCGGCGGGCACTGCATCGGCGTCGATCCGTACTACCTGACGCACAAGGCCGAGATGCTCGGCTATCACCCGCAGGTGATTCTCGCCGGTCGGCGCATCAACGACGGCATGGGTGCGTTCATCGCGCAGCGCACCGTACGCGAGATGGCGGCGGCGGGCTTCGGGATCAAGGATTCGCCGGTGATCGTGCTCGGGCTCACGTTCAAGGAAGACGTACCTGATCTACGCAACTCGAAGGTGATCGACGTCGTTCGTGAGCTGCAGAGCTATGGCGTGAAGGTGCACGTGCACGATGCGGTCGCCGAGGCGGACGAGGCGATGCACGAGTACGGGGTGAAGCTGGAAGCCTGGGACGCGTTGCCGAAGGCGGCGGCGGTGGTCGTGGCGGTGTCGCACGCGCAGTATCGCGAGCTGGGGGTCGAGGCGATCGCTGCGAAGCTGCAGCCGGGGGCCGTGTTCGTCGACGTGAAGACGTCGTTCGATCCCGAGCGCGTCGCGCGGGCGGGGATGCGCCTGTGGAGGCTGTGAGCGGCAGCGCGGGCGAAGATGCGCCTGTGGACGCCGTGAGCGGCGGCGCGCGTGAACATTCCACGCGAGCGCACGACGGATCCGGGTCGAATTCTGCGCTGCTCGACGGCGTCGATCGGCGTTGGCTTGTCACCGGTGCGGCCGGGTTCATCGGCTCGAATCTCGTCGAGACGCTGCTGCGCGGCGGGCAGCAGGTGGTCGGCGTCGACAATTTCGCCACCGGGTTCCGGCGCAATCTCGATGAGGTGCGCACGGCGGTCGGCGAGGGCGCCTGGAAGCGGTTTCGCTTCGTCGACGGGGATCTTTGCGACGAGGCGGTGTGCCGCGATGCGGTCGGCGGCGAGGGTGCTTCCTCTGTCGACGTCGTGTTGCACCAGGCGGCGCTCGGTTCGGTGCCTCGCTCGATCGAGCAGCCGCTGCGCTCGTTCGCGGCGAACGTCGACGCTTTCGTGAAGCTGCTCGACGAAGCGCGTCGCGCGGGTGTGCGTCGCTTCGTCTACGCGTCATCGAGTTCGGTGTACGGCGATCACGAGGCGCTGCCGAAGCTGGAGTCGCGGGTCGGACGGGTGCTGTCGCCGTATGCGGCGACGAAGGCGGCAGACGAGCTGTTCGCGGATGTCTGGGCGCGCACCTACGGGATGCAGTGCGTCGGGCTTCGCTACTTCAATGTGTTCGGCCCTCGGCAGGATCCGGACGGGGCGTATGCGGCGGTGGTGCCGAAGTGGGTTTCGGCGCTGCTGTCCGGCGAGCCGGTGTGGGTCAACGGGGACGGGCTGACGAGCCGGGATTTCTGCTACGTGGCTAACGCGGTGCAGGCGAATCTGCGGGCTGCGCTGGTTGCGGCGTTACCTTCGGCGCACGAGGTGTTCAACGTGGCGGTGGGCGAGCGCACGACGCTGCTGGAGCTGTTCGAGGCAATCCGGCGCGCGGTGGTGGCGGCGGATCCTGGGTTGTCGGAGCGGGTGGGTGGTGTCGACCCGGCATTCCGCGAGTTTCGTGCGGGGGATGTACGGCACTCGCTGGCGGATGTGGGCCGTGCGCGCGAGGTGCTGGGGTACGCGCCGACGCATGATGTGGAGCGCGGGCTGCGCGAGGCGATTGGGTGGTATCTGGGGTTCGTGCGCGGGGTGGGGGCGGGCTGAGGCTGCGCGGACGCCCGGCGAGGCACGCACGCTCGGGGGGGCACGCACGTCCAACGAGGCACGCACGCCCGGCGACGACGACGGTTCGGGCTACAAAACGAAGCGTTCCTGTTCGTGGAATCGATTCCACGAGCGGGAATGCTTGAAAAAGTAGCCCCGAGTGTGCGGACCGGCTGTGCAGCCTCGATTCCACGAGCGAGAACGCTCGAAAATCCGCCCCCCAGCCGGGGGCTTCAATCCGTGCGTCGCGCCCACGCGATCGCGTTCGTCACGTCTTCGTCGGTAACGCCGAGCCACTCGCTCTTGAACCATCATATCGTCGTCTCTCAATTGAGATACACTAAAAAGACTCACCGGAGAGCAATCGATGGCTGCGCAGAGTTCGATGTTGCACGTTCGAGTAGACGAACAGCTCAAGCAGGAAGCCACGGAGATACTGGCGCGATTCGGTCTCACTGTCTCCGACGCGGTGCGTATTCTGCTCGCTCGTGTGGCTGAGGAGGGAGGGCTACCTGCCGGCTTGACCGTCAATCCACGTGCTTACGACGAGTGGTTTCGTTCGAAGGTCGCGGAGGCGCTGGCGGACACTCGGCCGGCGATGCACCATCACGATGTCATGGACGAAGCGCAAGCGCTGATCGACAAGAAGCGTCATGCTCGTGCTCGAATGGAGGGAAGCGGCCCGCGCCGACCTGCTCGCGATCGTTGACTACGTGTCTGAAGACAGCCCCGATGCTGCGCAGCGGCTGAAGGACGAGATCGACGAGAAGGCCTCTCGACTGCTGGAGCACCCAAAGCTGTATAGGCCTGGCCGCGTACGTGGCACGCGGGAGATGGTCGTGCGATCCAACTATGTCGTCATCTACTCCGAAGACAAACGTGCAGTAACGATTCTGCGCGTGCTCCGCGTAAGGCAGCAATGGCCGCCGCACGGACCTTCATAGGCGCAGTAAGCGTCCGCGCGCGTTGAACGCGGGTGCGAGCGCCTCGGGGCTGACGCGTCAAGCTGCAGAGTGGCTTGGCGCTAAACGCGTTGGGCTACAAAATGAAGCGCTCCCGCGCGTGGAATCGATTCCACGTGCGAGAACGCTCGAAAATGTAGTTTCAAACGTGCGGAGGCTGCAGCCCCCGCGTGCAGTCTGATTGGGCGCGTCAGTCCAGCTTCGCCAACAGCGCCTTCGCCGACTCCGCCACAGTCCCCTCCGGCGTCGTCTTCAGCAGCGTCTCCAGCTCGCTGCGCGCGCCCGGCTTGTCGTCGAACTTCACCAGCGCCTCGGCCAGGTGCAGCCGCAGCTGCGCGCTCGTCGGCGCCAGCGACACCGCCTCGCGCAGCAGCTCGACGCCCTTGCGATCCCCCTTGGCAACGAGAATCGTGCCGTAGGTGTCGATGACCGCGGCCGACTTCGGCGCCGCTTCGTAGGCGCGACGGCCGTAGTCGACGGCGCGCTCGTCCTTCAGTTCGTGCAGCGCCCAGGCGGAGTTGTTCAGCGCGATCGCGTTCTTCGGCTGCTGCTCGAGGACGACCGCATATTGCTCGAAGGCCTCTTTCCACTGCTTGCGCGCGGTCTGCGATTCGCCGGCGAACATGCGCAGGTTGAGGTCCGCAGGCTGGGTACGGATCCAGTCGCGAAGCATCTTGTCGGCCTGGGCCTCCTGCTTGCCGGCGAGCAGCGCGCGATGCAGCTTCGAGCCGACCGGCAGCGTCGGTTGTTCCGCGAACGCCGCGCGATACTTCGTGATTGCTTCCGGCAGCTTGCCGCTGGCCGCTTGCACGTCGCCTTCGAGCATCAGGCCGGCGACCTTTGTCTTTTCGTTCGCGGCCATCTGCGTGCCGATGCGCAGCGCGTCGTCTGCGCGGCCCTGCTGCAGCAGCACGCTCGCCGCGGCCACTTTCGGTTCGACCGCGTCGGGCGCGATCTCCGTGGCCTTGCGGAAGCTCGCCAGCGCGGCATCGCGATCGCCGCCCGCCAGCTGCGTTTCGCCGATGCGGAACTGCGCGAGCGCAGCCTTCGGGTTCACGCGCAGCAGCTTCTCCCAGGTGGCGATCGCCTGCGTGGGCTGCTCCGACTGGCGGAAGGCGAGCGCGAGCTGGTCGAGGATGCGCACGTCGGTGGCATTGCGGTTCGAGGCTTCCTGCAGCATCGGAATCGCGTCTTTCGGCTTGTTCGTCTGCATCAGGTAGCGCGCCGTTGCCAGGATCGGCAGCACTGCATCGGGGTTGGCTTCGCGCGCGCGCTTGAGCTGGCCGAGCACCTCGTCGCGCGTGCCGCCGGTGCGCGCGGTGAGCACCGCGAGCGCGACGCCTGCCTGCGGGTTCTTCGGGTCGGCAGCGAGCAGCGTCTCGTAGCGCTGCCGGGCGTCGCCCGGCCGCCCGTCACGGAGGTCGAGCGTCGCGAGGTTCGCGGCGGCGGCGAAGAACTTCGGGTCGGTCTGCGCGGCCTTCTCGAAGGCGGCGCGTGCGCCGGCGAGGTCGCCCCGCGCGGCGAGCACGCTGCCGCGCAGGTTCGACGGCAGCGCACTGGCGGGCGGCGCCTTCTTCTCGAGGCGATCGACCGCCTCGAGCGCCTTGTCGAACTCGCGGTTGCGCATCAGCGTGGTGATCAGCGCGACGTCGGCCTGCAGGTTGCCGGCGTCGAGCTCGATCGCTTCCTCGAGCTCCTCGATACCGGTGGAGGTGTCGCCCGATGCGATGTGCGACAGCGCCAGACCGGTGCGCGAGCGCGCGTTGTCGGGCGAGAGGCTCGAAGCGCGCTGGAAGTAGCCAGCGGCTTCTTTCGCCTGGTTCAGCTTCAGCGCCGCTTCGCCGGCAATCGCGAGCAGCGTTGCGTCCTCGGGATGGCGCTGCAGGCCCGGGTGCACCGCGTCGAGCGCGCGCTGCGGCTCGTTGCGCTTCAGGAGGGTGGCGCCGAGCACGCGGAAGCCGACCGGATTCTGCGGCAGGCGCTCGATGAGCTGGCGCGAAAACTGCTCGGCCGACTCGAGTGCGTTCGCGCTCAGGCTCAGGCCGGCCGCCAGGCCTACTGCCGGCAGGTAGTCCGGCGCCAGGCGCAGCGCTTCCTGCACTTCCTCGCGCGCGGCGTTCAGATTGTTCTTGCGGCTGTGCACGAGCGCGGTGAGGTAGTGCGTGATCGGCGACCTCGGTGCGAGCCTGCGCAGATGGGTGGTCTCGCGCTCGGCGGCTTCGAGGTCGTTCAGCTCGAGCGCAATCGACGCCAGCTTCGCGCGGCTCGCAACGTCGTTCGGCCGTTGCTCGATGAGCTGCGTCAGCGATTTGCGGGCAGCGTCGAAGTGCCGGTCAGCGATGTCGAGGTCGGCCTTCAGGCTCAGCGCGTCGGTGGAGTCGGGCTCGTCCTTCAGGATCTGCTCGACCGCGGCGCGTGCGCCCGGCCGGTCGGTGCCTGCCTGCAGCAACGCGAGCGAGACCTTCGCCGGCGTGTGATCGCTCTTCGCGGCCAGTGCCGCCTCGAAGGCCTTGCGCGCTTCGTCGTTCTTGCCCAGCTGCAGTTGTGCGCGGCCGACCGCAGTGCGGATGCGCGCATCGGCGAGCGCGTCGCCGGTGGAGATATCCTTCGCTTCGTCGGCGACCTCCTGCGCATCGCCGAGCGCGAGCATCGTCTCGAACAGCGCCGGCTGCACCTGCTTCGGGTCGTAGCCGAGGTCGCGTGCGCGTCGCAGCTCCTTCTCGGCGAAACGCAGGTCGTTCGACTGCCGATGGATCTCGCCGAGCAGGAAGCGCGCTTCGGCGTTCGTCTCTTCCTGCTGCAGCAGGTTCTTCAGGTGGATCTCGGCGCTGCGCGGGTCGGAGGCACGGATCGAATCCTGCGCCTTCGACAGCAGCGAATCGGGAGTTTCGTTGCCCGAGCAGGCCGAGAACGACAGTGCGACGAGCGACGCGCCAAGCGTGCGCAGCAACGGAACGGGGAGCTTCATGACAGTGCTTCCGGGGAGCGGGTCAGCGCAGGCCGAACCGGTTGAGGAGATCGTACAGCGTCGGGCGGCTGATCCCGAGCAGGTCTGCAGCGCGCGCGACATTGCCTTCGACGCGCGCCATCACTTTCAACACCGCCTGTCGCTCGGCGTCTTCGCGCGCCAGGCGCAGGTTCAGCATCGGTGCTTCGTCGGGCATTCCGAGGCCGAGATCATCGGCGGTGATCGAGCTGCCGTCGGCCATGATCACCGCACGCTTGATGCAGTTCTCGAGCTCGCGCACGTTGCCGGGCCACGAATGGCGCTGGATGGCATCGAGCGCGTCTTCGCGCAGCACGAGCCGGTCGCGGCCGTTCTGTTGGGCGAAGCGCTGCACGAAGGCGTGGGCGAGCAGTGCGGCGTCGCCGGCGCGCTCGCGCAACGGCGGGATGCTGACGACGATCTCGCTCAGCCGGTAGAAGAGGTCTTCGCGGAAGCTGCCTTCGGCGATCAGCTCGCGCAGGTTGCGGTGCGTGGCGCAGACCACGCGCACGTCGACGGCGATCTCCTCGCGTCCGCCGATGCGCTCGATCGTTCGCTCCTGCAGGAAGCGCAGCAGCTTGGCCTGCAGCGCCTGCGGGAGGTCGCCGATCTCGTCGAGGAACAGCGTGCCGCCGTCGGCGACCTCGATCTTGCCGAGCGTCTGCTTGATCGCGCCGGTGAACGAGCCTTTCTCGTGGCCGAAGAGCTCGGACTCGAGCAGGTTCTCCGGAATGGCTGCGCAGTTGATCGCGACGAAGCGCTTGTCGGCGCGCGCCGACAGCTCGTGCAGGCCGCGCGCGAGCACTTCCTTGCCGGTGCCCGATTCGCCGAGCAGCAGCACGGTGGCGGTGGTGGGCGCGACGCGCTCGACGAGGCGGCAGACCTTGAGCATGCCGGGATCGCGCGTGAGCAGGCCGTCGAGCGGCGTTTCGCTCGCCTGCTTCGCGAGCAGCTGTCGGTTCTCGCGCTCGAGATCGGCCAGGCGAAAGGCGCGATCGACGACGATGCCGAGCAGCTCGGCCTCGAAGGGTTTGGCGAAGAAGTCGGCCGCGCCGAGCCCGACCGCCTTCAATGCATTCGCGCGGTCGTTCTGGCCGGTGAGCACGATCACCTTGGTCGACGGCGCGAGCGTGAGGATCTCCTGCAGCGTCGCGAAGCCTTCGCTGGTGCCGTCGGCGTCGGGCGGCAGCCCGAGGTCGAGCGTGACCACGGCCGGCTCGTGCCGGCGCAGCGTGGCGATTGCCGTCTCGCGGTTCGATGCAAACAACACGTTGTACCGGTCGAAGGACCATCGCATCTGCTTCTGCAGACCGATGTCGTCCTCGATCATCAACAGCGTCGGACGTTCGTCCGCCATTCAGACTCCTGCAACTTCCGCTTCGGACAGGGCCGGATCGGAAACCAGCGGCAACCGGATGCGGAACGTTGTTCCCGATCCTTCGCGGCTTTCGACCTCGAGCGATCCGCCCAGCTCACGCACGTACTCCCGGCTCTCGAAAGTGCCGATGCCCATTCCGTGCGTCTTCGTCGACGAGAACGGGCGAAAGAGCCGCGTGCGGATGAATTCCTCGCTCATACCCTGTCCGTTGTCCTCGACTTCGATCAACGCCCGATCTCCTTCCGGGCGTGCGCGAACCCGGATGATGCCCGAAGCAGCACTCGCGTCCGCTGCGTTCTGCAGCAGGTGTCCGATCACCCGTTCGAGGCGATCGGCGTGTGCGAGCACCGAGCGTTCGGCGAGTGAAGCATCGACCTCGAGCGAGGGCTCGGGCTGCAACCCGCGGCGCTGGGCGATCGCATGCGAGAGCGCGTCGGCTACGCGCACCGGCGCCGGCTGCTCGACCGGGCGCGCGCCCACACGTAATTGAAGCAGCAAGCCCTGCATGCGTTCGATGACGTTTTCCACGGTTGACAGCATGTCCGCCTGGAACTCCGGGTTGTCTCGATGACGCTGTGCATTGCGCAACATCAGCGAGAGCTGCGCGACGAGGTTCTTCAGGTCGTGCACGACGAAGGCCGACATCCGGTTGAACGATTCGAACTGCTGGGCCTGCACCAGCTGCTCTACGGCGCGCTGTACGCCGAGGTAGCTCGCCGCCTGTCGCGCCGCCGCCTTGAGCAGGTCGCGCACCTCCCAGTCGAGCACGAGCGGCGCGAGCGGGCGCTCGAGCAGCACCAGGCCCAGCAGCTCGCGCTCGAGCATCAGCGGCACGATGAGCCAGCCGGATTCGTGTGCGGTGAACGCCGGCGGCAGCGCGAGACCGTCGTAGCGATCGCGCTGCGTGCGCCATTCGTCGATCTCGATGACCCACTCGCGCTCGGCGAGGAAGGCGATCAGCGGTTCCGTGTCTGCGAGCGGATCACGCGGGCCGTGGTAGTTCAGCCGCGCCACGCAATGCAGTTCGTCGCCTTCGCGCAGCCACAGTGCGCCGCCGCGGCTCTCGACGGCGTGCGCGAGCGCGCTGAGCGCGCGTTGCGGAAGGCCGTTCGCGGCTGCTTCGCCGTCGTGCATCGACAGCGCGCTCGTCAGGCGCAGCCACTGCTCGCGGTAGTCGAAGCGATACGAGAAGAAGTGCTTCGACAGGAATACGCGCAGGCGCGCCCGCACCGTACCCGACATCAGCACGATCAGCAGGCCGAGCGCGCCGCCGAAGAGCACGAGCGTCTGCGCGATCGCGCCCCATTGGCCGCCGAAGAAGCGCACGTAGTAGCCGACGCCGGCGAACAGCAGCAGATATGCGCCCGCACCGAACAGTGCCGCCGAATGGAAGACCACCGATCGCGAGACGGCGATGTCGAGCTTCCACTGCGGATTGCGCGCCGCGGAGACCGCGATCAACGGGACCAGCAGCGCATTGGCGAAGCCGCGCGCGACCCACCACGACGGGTTCACCTGCGAGAACAGCATCGCGTCGCTGTAGAGGAGCAGGTCGAAGGCGAACAGCGCGGCCAGCGCAATGGCCAGGTACTTCAGGCTCCAGCGGTGCTCGGCCATCGTATTGCGGTACACCTGCTCGAGGCAGACGAGCCCGGTGACCGCGAGCAGTGTCTTTACCGTGAAGGCGAGCTGCGTGCGCGCGTCGAGGAAGTCGGTGGCGATCGATATGGCAGCCAGGACGGCGACGAGCACGAGCGCACGACGCCGCGTGCGTTCGAGCGGGTCGTCGTCGGCATGCGCAGCGGCGGTGCCGCCTAGCAGGTGCAACAGCAGGACGATCCACGCGACGCTGCGGGCCGCCTCGAGCACGCTTGCGACGGAGAGCGCCGGCGGCCAGGGCACGAGCACCAGCACGAGCGTGCCGGCCCACAGCACCTGCACGACGACGGCGACGAGCAGCAGGCGGCCGGCGGTGCTCGCGCTGCGCCGTGCGGTGACGAGCCCGGCAAGCAGAAGCCAGGCGACCGCGGCCGCACCGAAGCTCGCGAGCCCCAGCGAGCGCAGCTCCATGGAAGGCTACCGAGCTCCCTTGCCCAGCAGTACGACCTGCACGGTCTCGACGAGGATCAGCAGGTCGAGGAACAAGGAATGGTTCTTCACGTAGTAGAGGTCGTACTGCAGCTTGGCGAGCGAGTCGTCGACCGACGCGCCATAGGGGTAGCGCACCTGCGACCAGCCGGTGACGCCCGGCTTCACGCTGTGGCGTACGTCGTAGTAGGGGATGTCCTCGAGCAGGTGCTGCACGAAGAACGGACGCTCGGGGCGCGGGCCGACGAAGCTCATGTCGCCGCGCAGCACGTTGAAGAGCTGCGGCAGCTCGTCGATGCGCGAGCGGCGCAACAGGCGGCCGACGGCCGTGATGCGCGAGTCGTTGGTGCCCGCCCAGCGCGGCGTGCCGTCTTTCTCGGCGTCCTGCACCATCGTGCGCAGCTTCAGGATGGTGAACGGAACGCCGCCCTGGCCTACGCGCTCCTGCCGGTAGAAGAGCGGCAGTCCGCTTTCGAGACAGATTGCGAGCATCGCGACGAGCAGGATCGGCAGCGCGATCGCGAGCAGCAGCAGGCTCACGATGACGTCGAACGAGCGCTTGATGACGTCGCGGAACAGCCCCTGGTCGAAGCCGGAGCTGAAGATGAGCCAGCTCGCGCGCAGGTTGTCGATCTTCAGCACGCCGAGCTCGCGTTCGTAGAATGACGTGAGGTCCATCACGCGGATGCCGCGCAGCTTGCAGTCGAGGAGCTGCCGCAGCGGCAGCACGCCGCCGCGGCGTTCGCGCACCGCGAGCACGATCTCGGAGACGTGCAGTTCGCGCGCGGTGCGCACGAGGTGGTCGTGGTTGAAGCGCCGCTCGCCGTCGGGCGTGATGCGTTCGGTGACGACCGGGTAAACGCCGGCATAGCGCACGGTTCGGCCGCGCCCCGCATCGTGCAGGAAGCGGATGACGTCCTCCGCCTCCGGGCCATTGCCGAGCACGAGCACGCGGCGCTTGGGCAGCCCGATGTCGCTGACGCGAAAGAACATCACGCGCAGCAGCAGCACGCCGGCCACCGCGAAGATCGACGTGACGGCGAAGACGCCGCGGCCGACGTAGGTGGCAGGGAAGAGGTAGAAGATCGCCGTCATCACGACGAGCGACAGCCCGTAGGCGACGACCAGGCGCTGCATCGTGACGCGGAACGGTTCGTTCTGCACCTCGTACATGCCGAGGCCCGTCATCATCAGCAGCATCACCGCCGTGAACAGGCCTGCCTGTACTACCGGCAACGGAGCAGCCTGATCCATCAGACGGATCTCGAAACCGAGAACCATCGACTGGAACAGCACCATCGCTTCGATCAGCGTGAGCAGCAGAACGCGAAGCGACAGGTAATGATTGAACAGGCGAATCATGCCGGGTCGCAGTGTGTGGGTTGTCCCTTCTTCATCCTGCACGTCGACCGGGAATCTGCGGTATGAAAAACTGCACCGCAGATGCAGGGGAACCACCGGAGGGTCGAGCCGAAGCCGGGTATGACAGCATAGGCCATCGCTTCGCTTCCCGCATCCACGGGGTTTTTACGTATTTCCGGTACGTTCGTGCGCTTTTATGAGGACAGGCGGGCGAACAGCGGATCCTGTCGAAAATACTCGCGAAAGAGTTCGTAGAGCGCCGGATAGGCGCGGCGCAGCTGTAGCGGCGCCGTAAAAAAGGTCTCGCTCGCCACGGCAAAGAACTCGCCGGGGTCGGTGGCGGCGTACGGATCGAGCGGAAGGCGCTCATACCATGGTTCGGCCTCGGGGGATTCCGGATCGACGTTGTGTGGAATCGATGCTTCCACGGCGTCGACGCGTGCGCTGAAGTCGTCCCAGGCGTCGGTCATCGTTCGCGTCCAGCGTTCGCGCAGGCCGGGCGGCAACGGCGGAGCGCCGTCGGCGGCGCCGTCGAGCAGGTCGAGCTTGTGCGCGAACTCGTGGATGACGACGTTGTAGCCGGCGTGCTGGCCCTGCGGATCGGCATCGGGCCACGACAGCACGACCGGTCCGCCGTCCATCGCTTCGCCGACGAGCTCGTCGTCGAACTCGTGCACGACGCCGGCGTCATCGACCTGGCGGCGGGGCGCCACGAAACGGTCGGGATAGACGATGATCTCGACGAAATCGCGGTAGGCCGACAGCGGCAGATGCAGCGTCGGCAGGCAGGCCTGGATCGCAACGCCGATGCGCACGTCGTCGTCGATCGTGAAGCCGGCCGCGCCACTGAACTGCTTTTCCGCGATGAACGATTCACATTGCGACTTGAGGCGCTCGAGCTCGTCATTACCGAGATGCCCGAGGAAGGGCATGCGCGCCGCGATGCGGCGCCAGTCGGCATCGTCGATCGGTTTTCGACGGGAACGGGTGAGCAGTCTGCGCAGCATCGGGTGGTTGGTCCGCGCACGGGACGCGTTGCCTATAATCTCGACCGAGATCGACATGATGTCCACGCAGCCGATGCAGCAGCAACCGGCCGCCGAGCGGTCGGGATCGCAGCATAGCATCGAGCCCGCACGCTCTCCGGCGGCAGCGCTCGCGTGGGCAGCGGAACTTGCGGCTGACGCGATCGGGCGCAGCGGCGAAGGACACCTCGAGCACGCGCGCGCGACGATCGAGATCCTGCGTTCGCTCGGCGCCGACGATGCCTCGCAGATCGCGACGGCGCTCGTCGAGCCGGCGGAGCGGCTGCCGCTGCGCGAGATCGAGTCGCGCTTCGGCGCGGAAGTCGCGCGGCTGGTCGACGGCATGCGCCAGATCCAGCGGCTGCGCGAGCTGCACGCGCACGGCGGCGCGAACGCCGGGCAGATCGACACCTTGCGCAGGATGCTGCTCGCCATGGCAGCCGATATCCGGGTCGTCGTCATTCGCCTTGCCTCGCGGCTGCGCACGCTGCGCTATCACGCTTCGGTGCGATCGAGCCCGGACACCGCGATCGCGCGCGAGACACTCGACGTGCTCGCGCCGCTGGCGAACCGGCTGGGCCTGTGGCAGATGAAGTGGGAGCTCGAGGATCTCGCCTTCCGCTTCCTCGATCCCGACGCCTACCGCACGCTGGCGCGCGAGCTCGAGCAGCGGCGCGTCGAACGCGAGGCGTTCATCGCGCACGCAGCCGAGCGGCTCGGCGGCGCTTTCGAGGCGGCGGGCATCCGCGCCGAGCTGAGCGGGCGGCCGAAGCACATCTACAGCATCCACCAGAAGATGCGCCGCAAGCAGCGCACGCTCGAGGAGATCAGCGACCTGCACGCGCTGCGCGCGATCGTCGACACCGTCGCGCAATGCTATGCGGCGCTCGACGTCGTCCACGGGCTGTGGCCGCAGGTGCCCGAGGAGTACGACGACTACGTTGCGCGGCCCAAGCCGAACGGTTATCGGTCGTTGCACACGGTCGTCGTCGCCGACGGCGGGCGGCTGCTCGAGGTGCAGATCCGCACGCACGAGATGCATCGACACGCCGAGTACGGCGTTGCCTCGCACTGGCGCTACAAGGAGCGCGGCACCAGCACGCCGGCCGCGACGCCTGCCGAAGCGGGCGATACCGATCGCATCGCCTGGATGCGCCAGCTGCTCGCCTGGCAGAGCGATGTCGGGCGTTCGCTGGGGGTGCAGGCGCCGTCGGGCGATGCGCCCGTCGGGAAAGCACCCGACGCGCAGCGCATCTACGTGCTCACGCCGCAGGCGCGCGTCATCGAGCTGCCGGCGGGCTCCACGCCGGTCGATTTCGCGTATCACGTGCATACGACGCTCGGTCATCGCTGTCGCGGCGCGCGCGTCGATGGGCATCTCGTTCCTTTGAATACGCCGCTGCGCAATGCGCAGACGGTCGAGGTGATCGCCGCGCGCGAAGGCAGCGGCCACGATGGTCCGTCGCGCGACTGGCTCAATCCGCAGCTCGGCTACGTGCGCAGCCCGCGCGCTCGAACGAAGGTGCGGCAGTGGTTCAACGCACTCGAACTCGAGCGCGAGTCGGCCGCCGGCCGCGAGCGCGTCGAGCGGGTGTTGCAGCGGGAAGGCCGCACGGCGCTCTCGCTCGACGAGCTGGCGCGTCGGCTCGGTTTCGACTCGACGGGGGCGCTGTTCGTTGCGGTGGCGCGCGAGGAGATCGGCCCGCGGCAGCTCGAGGAGATGGTGCGGGCGCCGACGGGCGCGGTGTCGGGGGGCTCTTCAGGGGCCGGCGCGGGTGCGAGTGCCGGTGCGGGGGCGCATGCCGGCGCCGGTGCTGGGAGCGTGGCGGGTGCTTCGGACGAGCCGACGACGCTCGTTACACGCGCGCGTCGTTCGAATGACTCGGCGACGAGCCGTGGCGACGGGGTGCTCGTCGTCGGGATCGACTCGCTGATGACGCAGCTTGCGCGGTGCTGTCGGCCGATCCCGCCCGATCCGATCGCCGGCTTTGTCACGAAGGGGCGCGGCGTCTCGATCCACCGCGAGGCCTGCGCCTCGTACGCGAAGCTCGTCACGCAGGCGCCCGAGCGCGTCATCGAGGCGGCGTGGAGCGAGGCCGCGCTGCACGACGATGGCGACGGTCGGGTGCGCCGCTTTCCGGTTGACGTCGAGTTTCGCGTCAGCGAGCGACCGGCGCTGTTGCGCGACATCACCGAGATCCTCGCGCGCGAGCGGGTGAACGTGCTGGCAATGCAGACGCTGGCGCGCCAGTCGGTCACGAGCATCCGGGTCACGCTCGAATTGCGCGACGCGGCGCATCTGGCGCGCACGCTGGCGGCGGTGCGCGAGGTGCCGGGGGTGGTGTATGCGGGGCGGCGCTGACGGGGGAAACGGGGTCAGACCACGGTTTTGCCTCAGCAAAACCGTGGTCTGACCCCGTTTTACTCCTTGCCTGGCTTCTGCGCCGACTTCGGGCGGAACGCCTTGCAGACCGCTTCGTTCGTCTCGAGGTACGGCCCGCCGATGAGGTCGAGGCAGTACGGAATGGCCGAGAAGATCCCGTGCACGACGACCTTGCCGTCGGCGTCGCGTACGCCTTCGAGCGTCTCGCGGATCGCCTTCGGCTGGCCGGGCAGGTTGACGATGAGCGCATTGCCGCGCACGACGGCGACCTGGCGCGACAGGATCGCGGTGGGCACGAACTGCAGGCTCACCTGTCGCATCTGCTCGCCGAAGCCGGGCATCTCGCGATCGCCCACGGCAAGCGTCGCCTCGGGCGTGACGTCGCGCAGCGCCGGACCGGTACCGCCGGTGGTGAGCACGAGCGCGCAGCGCTCGTCGTCGACGAGCTCGACGAGCGTGCGTTCGATCGTTTCGCGCTCGTCGGGGATCAGGCGCACGACGGGCTGCCATTTGCCGATGAGCGCCGACTCGAGCCACTGCTGCAGGCCGGGCACGCCCTGGTCAGCATAGACGCCCTGCGAGGCGCGGTCGCTGATCGATACGAGGCCGATCTTCGGCACTTCGTTCCCGAGAGTCATCGTCGGATCTCCGTGAGCGCCCCGCGCAACGCGTCGACATCGACGTCGCGCATCAGCCGCCCGATGAACTGCAGTTGCCGGCGACGCGCCTCGCCGCTGCGCATCGCGCGGGCATCGCGTACCGCGTCGGCCAGGCGCTCGCCGATCGGCAGGCGGGCGATCTCGTCGTCCTCGAGCTCGAGGAGGCTCTCGCCGAGCGCCTGCAGCGCGTGCATCTCGCGCTTGCGCTGCGTCTTGCTCGGTTTTTCGTCGGGGGATCGCATGCTCACGCGGGGACGATCGGGGGGTGAACAGGGCCCTGGACGGCCGCTGCTATGATAACCGCGACATGTTCGAGTACGACGAAGGCTCGCTGCGCGAGATCGCTCATTCGGTGCTGGCCATCGCGCGCGAGATCGGCGCGAGCGACGCATCGGTCGAGGTATCCGAGAGCAGCGGTCTCTCGGTGAACGTGCGCAAGGGGCGCACCGAGACCATCGAGCAGAACCGCGACAAGGGGCTCGGCATCACGGTGTACGTCGGGCAGCGGCGCGGACACGCGAGCTCCACCGATTTCTCCTCCGATGCGTTGCGCGAGACGGTGAAGGCGGCGTGGGAGATCGCGCGCCACACGGCCGAGGATCCCTGCGCCGGGCTGCCCGGCGAAGACACGCTCGCGCACGATGCGCGCGATCCGCAGCTCTTCCACGAATGGTCGATCGACGTCGAGCAGGCGCTGCTCGTCGCGCAGCAGGCCGAGCGCGCCGCCTTCGACACCTCGCCGATGATCCGCAACTCGGACGGCGCCTCGGTGTCGGTCAGCCATGGGCATTTCGTGCTGGCCAACACGCGCGACTTCACAGGCGGCTACCGGCACAGTCGTCATACCGTCGCCTGCTCGCCGATCGCGCGACGCGGACGCGAGATGCAGCGCGACGACTGGTATTCGTCGAACTGCAATCCGCAGCGGCTGGCCGACCCCGGGGCGCTCGGTCGCTATGCCGCCGAGCGCGCGTTGTCGCGACTCGGTGCGCGACGCGTGCGCACGCAGCGCGTTCCGGTGCTCTTCGAGGCGCCGCTCGCCTGCGGGCTGCTCGGGCATTTCGTGCAGGCGGCCAGTGGCGGTGCGCTATACCGGAACTCCACCTTCCTCGTCGATTCACTCGGCCAGCGACTGTTCCCGGAGCACCTCGACATCGTCGAGGATCCGTTCCTGCCGGGTGAGCTCGGCAGCGCGCCCTTCGACAGCGAGGGAGTCGCCACGCAGCGCAGGAACGTGGTCGAGCGCGGCGTCGTCGAAGGTTATTTTCTGTCGACGTACTCGGCGCGCAAGCTCGGCATGCGCACGACCGGCAACGCGGGCGGATCGCACAACCTGCGCTTCGCGAGCCGCGACACGCGCCCGGCCGATTCGCTCGAGGAGATGCTGCGCAAGCTGGGACGCGGCCTGTTCGTCACCGACCTGATGGGGCAGGGCGTGAACTACGTCACCGGCGACTATTCGCGCGGCGCGAGCGGTTTCTGGGTCGAGGACGGGTGCATCGTGCATCCGGTGGAGGAGATCACGATCGCGGGCAACCTACGCGAGATGTTCGGCGGGATCGTCGCAATCGGCGCCGACGAGATCACGCGGGGGACGAAGCGGACGGGGTCGGTGCTGCTGGGCGAGATGGCGGTGGCGGGGAGCTGAGGCTCACTCGATCGGCTCGTAGCTCACTTCGAGTACTTCGAGCTCGTCGATGCCGCCGGGCGTGCGCAGCGTCACGGAGTCACCCTCGCGGGTCTTCCCCAGCGCCCGCGCCACCGGCGAGATCCAGCTGATGTGGCCGCGCAGCGGATCCACCTCGTCGACCCCGACGATCGTCACCGTTTCCTCCTGCTCGCCGTTGCGCAGATAGGTGACGGTCGCGCCGAAGAACACCTGATCGGGGGCGTCGGCACCGGCGCGATCGACGACCTCGGCCGCATCGAGCCGCCGGGTGAGAAAGCGGATCCGCCGGTCGATCTCGCGCAGGCGCTTCTTGCCGTACAGGTAGTCGCCGTTCTCGGAGCGATCGCCGTTCGACGCCGCCCACGAGACGACGCGCACGACCTCCGGGCGCTCGACGTCGAGCAGCTGCAGCAGCTCGGCTTTCATCCGTGCGTGCCCGGCCGGCGTCATGTAGTTGCGTGCGCCGGCCGGCAGTGGCGAGGGCTCGAGCAGCTCGTCGTCTTCTTCGGGGAGGTCCTCGCGAACGAAGGCCTTGCTCATGGTGACCGATTCCCTGTGGTTCCGTTGGGTTGTAGGCCAAGATAGCGCATACGGTCCGCCCGCCTGGGCAGACACCTGCCGCGAGGAGTGCACGATGGACGATCGCCGGAAGCTTCGACGCTACCTCGCGCTCGTGCATCACGCCGAGGACACGCTCGAACTGTCGCTGCAGGTGCCGGAAACGCCGGCGCCGGCCGAAGCGGTGGCGGCGCTCGACGAGCTCGTCGGCACCGTGGAGCCGGTGGTGGAGCAGATGCGGGCCCGGGCGGCGGATCCGGAGGAGATCCGGAGGGTGCTGGCGGGGTGGGTGCACTAGTGTGAACAGGCCCTGGCGGCTGTGGTTCGGAAGAGCAGCGGCCGAACGGCCGCCCCGAACCTGGCAACGAAGACCGACCTCGCCGCCTTGGCGACGAAGGTTGACGCGCTGGCGACGAAAGGCGAGCTCGCCGAGCTTCGGGTGAAGGTCGCCGAAGACATCGCCGAGACGAACGTGCGCGTCTCGCGCCTGGGGACGCGCATCGCCGAAACGAAGTCCGATCTTCTCAAGTGGATGCTCGCCGCGCTCACTGCGCAGACGGCGCTGCTGCTTTCGTTGAAGCTGGTCTGAGCGGCTTGTAACGGGCTCAGCTTGGCTCTGACGTGCGCGAATGTGCTCCATTTTCGTGCGATCCGGTTCACGTCATCGAGGCCGTGTGAATCTGCGGCACGCCCCGTCACCCCGTAGCGCAGTCTTGTTTCTTCCGGAACACCTGGACCGCGCGCGGGGCTGAATTGTTCAGAGGCGCGTGATGCGCGAGACCTCGGAGAGCCGCCGCAGGTTGCGCATCACGCGCGCGAGGTGCACGCGGTCGCGCACCAGCATTGCGAAGCGCATCGAAGCCGATTCGGTCGCTTCCTCGTCCATCGCGACGTGCACGATGTTCGCTTCGCTGGCGGCGATCTCGGCCGCCACCTTGCCGAGCGTGCCGCGGTCGTTGCGCACCTGCACCTCGATGCCGGTGCGGAACTGCCCGGTGACCTCGTCGGCCCAGTCGACGTCGATCCAGCGTTCGGCGTCCTTTGCGCGCTGGCGCGCGGCGACCTTGCAGTCGGCGCGGTGCAGGAACAGGCCGTGCCCGCCGCGCATGTGGCCGATGATCTCGTCGCCGGGAAGCGGCTGGCAGCACGGCGAGTAGGTGACCGCGGCGCCCTCGGCGCCGGTCACCATGACCGGCGCCGGGCGCGGCAACATCAGCGTGGCGCCGCTCGGCTTGCCGGAGGAGAACTGCAGCGCGATCGTGCGTGCGACGATCGGCGCCAGGCGCTTGCCCAGTCCGATGTCGGCGTGCAGCTCCTCGACGCTCTTCGCGCCGGCGTCGCGTGCGCCGCGCTCGACGACGGCCGGGTCGAGCGCGGAGGCGTCGATGCGCAGCGCGCCGAGCGCCTGCGCGAGCAGGCGCCGGCCGAGATCGACCGACTCGTTGTACTTCAGCGTCTTCAGGCACTGGCGGATGCCCGCGCGCGCCTTGCCCGTGCGCACGAAGCCGAGCCAGTTCGGGTTCGCCTTCGAGTTCGGGTCGGTGATGACCTCGACGACGTCGCCGTTCTGCAGCTCGGTGCGCAGCGACACCGGTTTCTGGTTCACGCGTGCGGCGACGGCCTGGTCGCCGATGTCGGTGTGCACGCTGTAGGCGAAGTCGATGATCGTTGCGCCGCGCGGCATCGCGCGGATCTGTCCGCGCGGCGTGAATACGTAGACGGCGTCGGGGAAGAGGTCGACCTTCACGTGCTCGATGAACTCGAGCGAGTCGCCGGTCTGGC
>CAZIDY010000010.1:0-93575 GCA_964538505.1 uncultured Limnobacter sp.
AATACCGGTTGGTCGCAGACGGATTGTTAAAGTTACATACGGAACAGAACACTAGCATCAGCCCGTTGATCGAGACTCTCGTATATTCCGAGCACGTCCGCCAGCCTCTCCACGATCCGCTCCGCGGCCTTTCCGTCCCAGAACTGCGGCCGCCGTCCCGCTTTCCCTTGCCCGGCAAGCACCGCGTCGGCGGCCGCCACGATCCGCTCCGGATCCACGCCGACGATCGTGTTTGTCCCCTCATCCACCGTCACTGGCCGCTCTGTATTCTCGCGCAGGGTCACGCAAGGGATGCCGAGCGCCGTCGTCTCCTCCTGCAGCCCGCCGCTGTCAGTGAGGATCAGGCTCGCGTCCTGCCACAGATTCAGGAACTCCATGTAGGACAGCGGCTTCGTCAGCAGAACGTTCGCGCCGAGATCGATCCCGAACTTCTCGAGGTTGCTGCGCGTGCGAGGATGCACCGGGAAGACGAGCGGCAACCGCTCCGAAATGCGCCTGAACGCAGCCGCAATTCCACCTAACGTGTCCGCATCGTCCACGTTCGACGGGCGGTGCATGGTGACCACCCCATAGCGCCCGAGCCGCTTCTTCAGCACCTCGCTCTCGAAGCTGCTGCGGTCAGCATTACGCAGCCTGTCGCGCTGGTAGAACAGGTTGTCGACCATCACGTGCCCGACGAAGAACACGCGCTCTTCCGGCTTGCCCTCGCGCAAGAGGTTCGTTCGTCCGGCCGGCTCCGTCACGAAGAACCAGTCGCTGATCGAGTCGGTGACGAGCCGGTTGATCTCCTCGGGCATTCGGAGGTCACCGCTACGCAGTCCTGCCTCCACGTGGGCGACTGGAACGTGCAGTTTCTTCGCGACGATCGAGCAGGCGAGCGTCGAGTTCACGTCCCCGACGACGACGACGCAGTCGGGCCGCTCGCGCTGGCAGATCGCCTCGTAGGCCACCATGATCTTCGCCGTCTGCTCGGCGTGGCTGCCGCCGCCCGCCTCGAGATGGAAGTCCGGCTTCGGGATGCCGAGCTCCTCGAAGAAGACGTCGCTCATCTCGCGGTCGTAGTGCTGGCCGGTGTGGACGATCCGGTAGTCGAAGAGGCTCGGCCGGGCCTCGAGCGCGCGCACGATCGGCGCGATCTTCATGAAGTTCGGGCGCGCGCCGGCGACGAGATGCAGGGTTTTCTTCATGCGGCTACCAGATCCATTTCACGTGGGGATATTGTTGGATCTTCTCATCGGCGGTGATCACCGGCGCATTCAGCTCCCGCGCGAGTGCGACGATCATTCGATCTGCGGGATCACGATGGAACGCGCCGGGCAGTCGTATCGACTGGACCGCGACGCGCGCGGTAACCGGTACGATCTTCACGCCCTCGAGGCTTTCCACTGCGGCGAGCCAGTCGTCGAGTTCCATCGCCAACGCGATCCGGCCACGCTCCACGAGCAGGGCGATCTCCCAGACGCTGATTGCCGAAACGACGACGCTTCCGTCGGTTCTCGTCTCGCGTTCAATGACCTTGGCTGCTCGTTGCGACAGATGTTCGTCACCGGTAACCCACCAGACGAGCGCGTGCGTATCCAGGACGATCAACGAAGCGCTTCCCAGTCGTCTTCGGCAACCGGAGTGAGCGGGTCATGGTAGTGCAGCACCGAGCCCAGGAGACGCTGGCGTGCATCGCGGAGGACGGGGGCGTAACGCTTGACGATCAATGTCGGCTTGCCGCGGTCGGTGATGACGACGGGCTCGCCGGTCATCTCGATGTGACGGAAGATCTCGAGCGCACGCGCCTTGAAGCGGGATTTGGACACTTCCGGGGTCATGGCAGCACCTGATCTTACTATGGTCATAGTACCATAGTCACGGCACTCGGGAGCGTGAACAGAGGATTTACCCAATGAGTAGTCGTATCATTGGGTAAATATGGCGTCCTCCCCACTCCTCTTTCGACAGCACGAGCTGGCCTTCCGTACGCAATACGCGGAAGTGAAAGAGCGCGTGCTCGCACAGGGACAGCTCCTTCCAGGCTCCGCAGGAGCGCTCGTCCTGCGCAAGGGCACGGGGTACGGATACTGGTACCGCGTCTTCTACCCGGTTCCCGGAAAGCAGTCCGAAGACATCGTATGCCGGGAATCGGACGCTTCCACTTTGGCGGCGATGGAGCAGGACATCGCGTTCGCCGGATGGGTCGCCAACCAGGTCAGCTCGCTCCGAAAGCTGGGATTCCAGGTGGCGGACAAGCTGACCGCCCGCGTGCTCGTCGAGTTGCACAACCGGGGATCGTTCGACTCGGGAATGGTGCTGGTGGGCACGCTCGCATGGATGGCCTGGCTGAACGAACTGGGCGTATCGGTCGTGGCAGCGCGCACGCTCGACATCGATCTCGCGCTTCGCTCATTGAAGCTGGCCGCGCCACTCGATTTTCTCGAAAGCATGCGGGCAACCACGCTGCCCTTTCAGCCCGTACCCGGACTACGCCCTGCGGAACCCTCCACATCCGTGAAGATCCCCGGTGCGCAGGGCCTCCGCGTCGAGCTGCTCGCCCCGGACCCGCAGCGGGGTGCACCCGTTCGCGTTCGCGATCTGGCGTGGTCAGCGCAGGCAGTTCCCTTCTATGGCTGGTTGCTCGAGGATCCCGAGCCGGGAGCCGTCCTGGCCGGGACGCACTGCATTCCGGTTCGGCTACCGCAAGCCGCGCGCTTCGTGTGGCACAAGCTCTACTCGAGCACACAACGGCGCGGCTTCGCCGAGAAAGCCGAAAAGGATCGCCAACAGGCACTGGTGCTCGGCGCTGCGATTGCCGATCAAGAGCCCGAAAGCCTCGAGCGTGCGCTCGCGGAAGCCCCGAAACGCCTGCTCACGCCGATCCGGCCTTTGCTTCCCCGACTGATGTTGCAGGCCGAGCAGCACCCGATGTTGCTGGAGATCCTGCGCGGCCTTCGTCGGGGAGCATGACAGCTCTGCAATTTCCGCAAAGCAGCACTACAGTAGGATCCAGTCATGCGAACCGCTGTCACTGTCCGTCGTCGTGGCGTCATCACTTTGCCTGCACGACTGTGACGATTCATTCACCGCGTTCACTCGCAGAGGATCTCGCCCTCTGATCGCACTCGCATCGAGCTTCCAGGCTACAGCCGCCCCAGTGCCCCGTTGATCTGGCCCAGCACACGGCCGAGCAGCACTCCCGAAATCCGCCCGATACGCTTCGCCGATTCCGCAGGCACCGTGGCCAGGCGCACCGTGCGAATCACGGAATGTGCAGGCGTGCCTGCCACCGCCGCATCGAGAATCGGCACGTCGCCTCGCCAGGCCGGTTCTTCCGACTTCGTGACCAGCGCCACCCAGAGCAGGCCGTGCTCGTGCTCGAGATCCGATGGCGACACGACGAGCGCCGTCTGCGGTGCGTCATCAGCCGCTGTCTCGCCCGGGAACGACACCTGAACCACATCGCCTCGCACGAACTTCGTCACGAATGTTTCCTCTTCTTGCGGAATCGTCGCTGTGCCTTGCTGTTCAACTTCCCAGTGATCATCCTTCCGAAAACCGCTCGATGGTAAGGAGCTTCCTCTCCATGATCAAACCAGCGCCCGAGACCTGGGCGATCGGAGACATACAGGGCTGCCTCGACAGCCTCCGCGCATTGCTGGCGAAGCTGCCTTCCGACGCGCGTCTGTGGCTCGTCGGCGACCTCGTCAATCGCGGACCGCGCTCGCTCGATACGCTGCGCTGGGCGATCGAGCAGGGCGATCGCGTCGTCACCGTGCTCGGCAATCATGACCTGCACCTGCTCACGGTAGCTGCCGGCATCCGACGCGCGCATCGTAGCGACACCCTCGACGAGATCCTCGCTGCGCCCGATCGCGACGCACTGATCGACTGGATCCGCAGCCGTCCGCTCGCGCATGTGCAGGACGGGTGGCTGATGGTGCACGCCGGCGTGCTGCCGCAATGGGACGTTCAACGCACGCTCGAGCTCGCCGAAGAGGTGCACCGGGTGCTGGCCGGCCCGAACTGGCTCGGGTTCCTTCGCGAGATGTACGGCAACGAGCCCGCGCAGTGGGCCGACTCGCTGCAGGGAAACGACCGCCTGCGCGTGATCGTCAACGCACTGACGCGCATCCGCTTCTGCACGCTGGAAGGGCGGATGGATTTCAGCGCGAAGGAAGGCGTCGATTCTGCGCCCGACGGATACCTGCCGTGGTTCGAAGTTCCGGATCGTGCCAGCGCCGGCGCACCGATCGTCTTCGGGCACTGGGCGGCGCTTGGTTGGCTCGATCGTCCGGATCTGCTGTCGATCGATACGGGGTGCGTCTGGGGGCGCGAGTTGACGGCAGTGCGGCTGCGGGATCGACGGGTGCGGAGCGTGGCCTGTGTAGAGGCTCGCGTTTGAGGAATCACGCGGTCGGACGGAGCGTCCGCACACGCTGCTCGGCTCAGCGCGCAACCTCCACTGTCGGCTGCAGGCCGAGTCGATGCGCGCGCCGCGCGAAGCGCTTGTCGTCGAAGCTGACAAGCGCACGACAATGTCGGCTGGAGCAAAGATGCAGTGCATCGGCAAAATCCAGGCCTGCGACGTGCGCATCGAGAGACTTGACTACCGTTGCACGGGATTCGACGACCACATTGGAAAGACCGAGCAGATGGTTCACCACGCTGGCGTAGTCGGACGCGCTGAACTCGTAGAAAGCACGCAAGACCCATTCGAGCTCGAGAAGCACCGTCACCGGAACGAAAATCGACGGGCTCTCCATCACGCGACGCGCGACCGGTCGTTGCTTGCTCGCTTCGGGGTCCTCAGGATCGTCTACGTAGAAGCGCGCAAGGACGTTGGTATCGACCGCGATCACTTGTCCGCCTTCCGCATTGCCTGCGCAACGTCGAAATCGGCCAGCCGGCGCGTTCCAGGCTTGCGACAGACCAGCAAACCATATCCGTCCTCCAGACGGGTAGGTGCGGCGCGGCGCGCGACTTCGACACGGATGCTTTGTCCCTCGACCGAGAAATCGAGCCGAGTGCCTGGCGCGATACCGAGCACCTTGCGGATCTCGGCGGGGATCACGACCTGGCCTTTTTCGGAGACGGTGGCTGTCGACATCGGTTACCTCTTACCTAGTAAGAGACAATATACACCGCGTCGTTCAATCACGCGCTCGTAGCCGGTTTTCGACCTCCGTCAGCGGCGTATCCGCCTGGCGGGCACGCACGTCCGTTTGCGCCTTCATCGGGCGAGGATGACGTTGGTGTCGAGCAGGCACAGCACCGACCGCGCCGCCACGTCAAAGGTTCGCTGACTCATGACCGATGTACGGGATGTGTCAGGATGTGTACAATCCAGCACAAAGGGAGCTACAGAAGCGTGACCACCAGCACCACGATGACCATTCGAATCCGATCGGATGTGAAAGAAAAGCTCGATCGGATCGCGTCCGAAACGCAACGGAGCAAGTCCTTTCTCGCTGGCGAGGCCGTCGCTGCATACGTGAATCGCGAATTGGAGATCATCGAAGGCATTCGGCGCGGCCTCGCCGACGCCGAAGCAGGACGAGTCGTGCCGCACGACCAAGCGATGGCTGAAATCGAAGCGGTCATCGATGCCGTCGAAGCTGTCAAGAGCGGCGGAGCGTGAAGCGCCCGGTCCAGTGGTCGCGTGCGGCACTGGACGACCTTGCAGATCAGGTCCGGCATATCGCCCAGGAGAACCCGGCTGCCACAAGACGCGTCGCCCGGCGAGTTCATGCTACTGCCGCCACGCTCGGAGACATGGCAATTGGCAAGCCGGGACGCGTGACCGGCACGTACGAACTCGGCGTTGTGCGCCTGCCCTACGTCATCGCCTATGCCATCTCACAAAGGGCCGGCCGGGAGAGCATCATCGTCCTGCGAGTAATCCACACGAGGCGCGATTGGCCAGACGAAGAATGGCCCCAGTAGTGCCTGGACACTTCGCTTCGTGCACGGTGCCCTGCCTCACGGCCGCCCGATCGATTCGTACCGGAACCCCGCCGCCCGCACCATCCCCGGGTCATACAGGTTGCGCCCGTCGATCAGCACCGGCTGGCGCATCCGCTCGCGCAGTCGCCTGAAATCCGGGCTGCGGAACTCGCGCCACTCGGTGACGATGAACAGCACATCCGCCCCTTCCGCTGCACGGTACGGGTCATCCACCGTCTCGAATCCCGTGCGGTGCTGGAGTGCCGCGCGCATGTTCTTCGCCGCTTCGGGGTCGTAGCCCATTACCGTTGCGCCGGCGTCGAGCAGGTTCTCGATCAGCACCTGGCTGGGCGCTTCGCGGATGTCGTCGGTGTCGGGCTTGAAGGCGAGACCCCAGAGCGCTGCACGCAGCCCTTTCAGCTTTCCGTCGAAGACCTGCAGAGCCTTCGTGTAGAGCACCTGCTTCTGCCGCTCGTTTGCGTCGAAGGCCGCCTGCACGATCGTCAGTGCGGAATCGTATTCGCCGCTCGTGCGCAGCAGTGCACGCAGATCCTTCGGAAAGCACGAGCCGCCGAAGCCGGCGCCCGGATACAGGAAGCTCGCGCCGATGCGACTGTCGCTGCCGATGCCGCGGCGCACGTCCTCGATGTCGGCGCCGAGCTGCTCGGAGAGTGCGGCGAGCTCGTTCATGAACGAAATACGTACGGCGAGCATCGTGTTCGCCGCGTACTTGGTGAGCTCGGCCGAGCGTTCGCTCATCACGACAAGCTTCTCGTGATTGCGCGAGAACGGTGCGTACAGGTTGCGCATGACATCGATCGCATGCGCGTCGCTGCTGCCGATGACGATGCGATCGGGCCGCATGAAGTCTCCGATCGCCGCGCCTTCCTTCAGGAACTCCGGGTTCGAGACGACGGCGAACTCCACTTGCGCGCCGCGTCGCGCGAGCTCGGCGTCGATCGTCTCGCGCACGCGATCGGCGGTGCCGACGGGTACCGTGCTCTTGTCGACGACGACGACACGCTCCTCGATCAACGACCCGATGGTTCGCGCAACGGCGAGCACGTGCGAGAGGTCGGCCGCGCCATCCTCGTTCGGCGGCGTGCCGACGGCGATGAAGATCACTTCGGCATCGGCGATTGCCTCGCGCGCATCGGTGGTGAAACGGATGCGACCGCGCTCGGCGCCGCGCACGATCATCTCGGCGAGCCCGGGCTCGTGGATCGGCACTTCGCCGCGACGCAGCGCTTCTACACGGCCCTCGTCGACGTCGACGCAGGCGACGTGGTTGCCCATCTCGGCGAAACAGGCGGCAGTGACCAGGCCGACGTAGCCGGCTCCGAATACAGCGAGTCTCATTCGTTCAATCGATGTGGTGGTAGTTGCGGAACCAGTCGACGAAGGCGCGCAGGCCCGTCTCGAGCGGCGTCGCCGGCTCGAAGCCGGTGAGTCGTTGCAGCTTCGACGTGTCGGAATACGTGCGTTCGACGTCGCCCGGCTGCATGCCCAGCTCGTTGCGCTGCGCGCTGCGACCGGTGATGCGCTCGAGCAGCGCGATCAGCTCGTTCACGCTCACCGGATCGCTGCGGCCGAGGTTGACGACCTCGAAGGGTGCCCAGCTGGTGTCGGGCGAGCCTGCGTTCCAGTCGTCGGGATCGGACGAGCTGACCGGCAACCGCGGCGAGTCGAGCAGGCGCAGCGTAGCCTCGACCGCGTCGTCGACGTAGGTGAAGTCGCGCGAGAGTTTGCCGCCCGCATAGACGTCGATCGGCCTGCCGCGCAGCAGCGCGTCGGTGAACTTCCAGATCGCCATGTCGGGCCTGCCCCACGGACCGTACACGGTGAAATAGCGCAGCGCCGTCACCGGCAGCGCGAACAGATGCGCGTAGCTGTGCGCCATCAGCTCGTTCGCACGCTTGGTCGCCGCGTAGAGGCTCACCGGATGATCGACGGGGTCGGCCTCGGAGAACGGCACCTCTCGGTTCGCGCCGTAGACGCTCGAGCTGCTGGCGAACACGAGATGCTGCACTTCGAGCCGGCGGCAGGCCTCGAGCATCACGGTGGTGCCGGTGAGGTTGCTGTCGGAGTAGGCCATCGGGTTCGTGAGCGCGTAGCGCACGCCGGCCTGCGCGGCGAGGTGCACGACGCGCTGCGGGCGATGTCGGTCGAAGAGCGCGTCGATCGCTGCACGGTCTGCGATGTCGGCTTCGTGGAACGTGAAGCGTGCGTGCGTGCGCAACTGCGACAGGCGCGCGTGCTTGAGTGCAGGGTCGTAGTAATCGTTCAGGTTGTCGATGCCGACGACGGTCTCGCCGCGCTCGAGCAGGCGGCGGGAGACGTGCATGCCGATGAAGCCGGCGGCGCCGGTGACGAGGATGGGGGGCATTTCAGCGTGGGTTGGGGCGCTTGCGCGTCTTTACCCTGCACGTGCGCGCGGCTCCGCGCCTGCGCTGCTCATAAGCGCGCGAAACGCTGTGCTTCGCAGCGTTTTGCGTCGAGAGAGCGGTTGTCCCGCCGGGAATGCTGTAATTCACAGCGAAACGACGCGCGAGTCCTGCCGACAGGGCTGGGACGACACACTCACCGTCTTCCTCCACCTTTGCTCTTGCGATGAGCGCCGGGTCGCGCCGGATCCTCTCGGCGACGAGCCGATGCATTGCCAGGCTGCGGGCATCGATCTCCTGATGCGTTCTCATCGGCCGTCCAATCTCCAAACGATTCCGTAGGAGCGCACAGTTCGGGCTACAAATCGTAGCGATTCGAATCGTGGAATCGATTCCACGACGATACTCGCATCATTTTGTAGTCCGACTTGTGACGGATCCTGTCGGCAGACGGCGCGAGCAGCTTGCTTTGCCCTGAGCGTGCCTGCCTGCCTCCAGCGTACCCAAGGTGCAATTGCCGGTCCTTGGCGCGCCTGCCTGCCCGTCAACGGTGCACCGTGGCAACGCCTCCGCCTCGTAATCACGCAATCCCCAGAAAAACCGCCAACGCGCGATTGATGCTCAGCATCCGGCTTTCGTCGATCGTTCCGATGACGCCGCCGACCTTCTCCCGTCGCACCGTGTGGATCTTGTCGACCATCGCCTGCGACGGTAACCGAAGCCCGGTCCAGGCGTCGGAAGGCAGGTCGACGCGGAACGCGGGCGCATCCCGCAGGTCACTGGTAATCGGCAGAACGGTCAGCGACGGATGCTCGTCGAACAGATCCGACTGGATGACGACAGCGGGGCGCGGTTTTCCGCAATCTCCGGTGACCGCAACCCGAACGACGTCGCCACGCTTCACTGCCACCCATCCGTATCAGCGACCTGCTCGAGCCAGTCGAGAATCTCCTCTTCCTGGCGATCACCTCTCAGCGAGCGTGATTGACGCCGGCACTCTTCCATAAAAGCACGATCGCGCGTGTCCGGAACCCACAGTTGAACGGGCCGCAGACCCGCTGCGCGCAGCGCTTCCCGGTGGCGACGTACACGATCGACGCTGGAACTCATGTGCGGCCCCGATAGAGCGTTACATGTAACATTCTATCGCGTAAGTCAAACCCCGTCGATCGACCTCTGAGCGTAGGCCATCCGCCCTTCCACAACCGTCGCCCGCACCCGCCCCAGAACCTCGTAGCCCAGATACGGCGTGTGCTGACTCTGGCTGAGCAGCGTCTCGCGCGACACCTTCCAGTGCGCCTGCGGATCGAACACGCACAGGTCCGCCGGCATGCCGATGGCAACGCTTCCGGCCGACTCCCCGATCCCCAGCACCCGCGCCGAGCACTGCGTCACCTTCGCCAGTGCCGAACGCAGCTCCGTCTTTGTCTCGCGCGCCCACAGCAGCGTAAGCGGCAGCAGCAGCTCGAGCCCCGTCACACCCGGCTCCGCCTCGGCGAAGGGCAACTGCTTCGCGTCGTCGTCCACCGGCGTGTGGTCGGAGCAGATGGCATCGATCGTGCCGTCGGCGAGCCCCATCCGGATCGCGTCGCGGTCGCCTGCAGCACGAAACGGCGGGTCGACCCGGTAATGACTGTCGAAGTGACCGATGTCGACGTCGATCAGGTGCACGTGATGCACCGACACATCGGCCGTCACCGGCAGGCCCTCGGCTTTCGCACGACGCACGAGCTCGACACCGGCCGCCGACGAGAGCCGGCACAGGTGCACCCGGCAACCCGTATCGCGCACGAGATCGAGAATCGTATGGACCGCGATCGTTTCGGCAACGACCGGGATGCCCGACAGGCCGAGCCGCGCAGCGACTACACCCGCGTGCGCAACACCACCGCGTGCGAGATGCGGATCCTGTGGCTGCACCCAGACGGTGTAGCCGAAGGTGTTCGCATACTGCATCGCCCGCTGCAGCACCTGCGTGTCGAGCACCGGCGCGAGCGCCTGCGAGAAACCGACGCAACCGGCTTCGGCGAGCTGCGCCATCTCGGTGATCACCTCGCCGGCCAGGCGAATCGTGAGCGCGCCGAGCGGATACAGATGCGCGAGGTCGAGACCGCGCGCGCGGTGCTTGAGCATCTCGACGAGTCCGGGCTCGTCGAGCGGCGGGTCGGTGTCCGGGGGGCACGACAGCGACGTGATGCCGCCGGCGACCGCTGCGTGCATCTCCGATTCGAGCGTCGCGCGATACTCGAAGCCGGGCTCGCGCAGACGTGCAGCGAGATCGACGAGCCCGGGCGCGACGACGAGGCCGCGTGCATCGACTGTGCGATCGGCGCGGAAGCCGTCGGGCGCAGGGCCGATGCCGACGATGCGTCCGTCGGCAACATGCACGTCGGCGACGCGATCGAGCCCGGAGGCCGGGTCGATCACGCGCCCGTGGACGATCGACAGACGGCCGGCATTCATTCCTGCGACTGCCCGAGAATGCTCATCACCGCCATGCGCACGGCGATGCCGAAGGTGACCTGGTCGAGGATCACCGACTGCGGTCCGTCGGCCACCGCCGACTCGATCTCGACGCCGCGGTTCATCGGCCCGGGATGCATCACGATGCAATCGGGCGCGGCGAGCGCGAGCTTCTCCTGCGTGAGCCCATAGTGCTTGAAGTACTCCTGCGCCGACGGCAGCAGCGCACCGCGCATCCGCTCGTTCTGCAACCGCAGCATGATCACGACATCGGCGCCGCGCAGACCCTCGCGCATGTCGGTGTACACCTTCATGCCGAGGTGCTCGAGCCCGCCCGGCAGCAGCGTGTGCGGACCGATCGCGCGCACCTCGGGAACGCCGAGCGTGGTGAGCGCGTGAATGTCGGAGCGTGCGACGCGCGAATGCAGGATGTCACCGACGACCGCCACCGTGAGCTTCGTGAAGTCGCCCTTGTAGTGGCGGATCGTGTACATGTCGAGCAGCCCCTGCGTGGGGTGCGCGTGTCGCCCGTCGCCCGCATTGATGACGTTCACATGCGGGGCCTGGCCGCGCATGCGCTCGATGTGCTGCGCGATCAGGTAGGGCGCCCCGCTCTGCGCATGACGCACGATGAACATGTCGGCGTGCATCGCCATCAGGTTGTCGATCGTGTCGAGCAGCGACTCGCCTTTCGACGTCGACGACGTGTTGATGTTCAGGTTGATGACGTCGGCCGACAGGCGCTTGGCTGCGATCTCGAAGGTGGTGCGCGTGCGCGTCGAGTTCTCGAAGAACAGGTTGAACACCGACTTGCCGCGCAGCAGCGGCACCTTCTTCACTTCGCGGTCGGAGACGCCGACGAAGCTCTCGGCAGTGTCGAGAATGCGGTGGATCAGCTCGCGCGGCAGCCCCTCGATCGTCAGCAGGTGCCGCAGCTCGCCCTTGTCGTTCAGTTGCGGGTGGCGCATCGGCATATCGGCCTCATTTGCCCCCGTCACTCGATCCGCAGCGAGAAGCGGCCCTGCGCGTCGCGCGCGAAAGCGTAGTTGCGCGGCGCCTGCAGCGGCCAGACGGCCCCGCAATAACGCGCTTCGATCGGCAGCTCGCGCCCGCCGCGATCGAGCAGCACGGCGAGCTCGATGCGCGCAGGACGGCCGTAGTCGAAAAGCTCGTTCATCGCGGCGCGAACGGTGCGACCGGTGTAGAGGATGTCGTCGACGAGCACGATGTCGGCCGCCTCTACCTCGAAAGGCAGCGCCGTGCCCTTCATCTCGCTCGGCAGGCCGCGGCGGCCGTAGTCGTCGCGATGGAAAGCGATCGACAGCGAGCCGAGTGGTCTTTCGAGCGCGAGATCGCGATGCAGCCTTTCTGCGATCCACGCGCCGCCGCTGTAGATGCCGATCAGCGACACGTCCCGGCCGGCGATGCCTTCACGCACGGCGCGCAGCAGTTGCGCATACAGCGCCTCGGCGTCGGGAGTCTCGTTCATCCGGGATGGGCAGCGGAGTTCAGCGGCGGGACAGGTATTGTCGCAGGATTATCGCCGCGGCTTCGGCGTCGTCGGCTTCGGGCTGGGTCGTGCGCCTGCGGCGCTGGCCGGCGCCCGCACGCCTTACAGCGTGCTCGCCCGGCTCGGCGCGCCTTCTCGCTGCCAGCATCGCGGCCGCCTCCAGGCTCGACCCGCTCTCGTCGACGAGCTCGACCGGCAGTTGAAAGCGCCCGGCGAGTTGCCGCGCGAAGCGTTCGCAGCGTGCGGCCGTTTCACGGATATTCGATTCATCGGCGGCAGGCGCACTCGCTTCGTCGGGGGCCGACACGGCGGGTGAGCTCGTCGCGCCCAGAGATGGTGCGACCGCCGCTTCGCCGGAAGGCACTGCGGGCCGTCCGACCACGAGCACATCAGGGCGCCATTGCTCGACGAGCGTGGAAATCTCCTTCCAGCGCTTCTCGAGCGGCTCGGAGTCGACGATCGCGAGCGCTTCCGCAGTACCGGTGACGGTGTTTCCGACAGCCACGCCGATGCGGATGCGACCGAAATCGAATCCGAGCAGCGTCTGCGCCAATCAGGCGTGCCCGGCCGACATCGACAGGAATGCCGGATCAATGCCGAGAAGGCGAAACGCGCCCGGCAGCCGCTCCTCGATCGGCGTGTCGAAAATGAGCTCGCTCGTCGCCGGAACCGTGAGCCAGGAGTTGTGCGCGATCTCTTCCTCGAGCTGCCCTGGCCCCCAGCCGGCGTAGCCGAGCGTGACGATCATGCGCTGCGGGCCCGCACCTTCGGCCACCGCCTCGAGCACGTCTTTCGACGAAGTTAGACCGAGGCCGTCGCCGACGCTGACCGTGGAGTTCCACTCGCCGACCGGTTCGTGCAGCACGAAACCGCGGTCCATCTGCACCGGGCCGCCGAAGAGCACGGGCGACGAGGCGAGCGGCGCGATCTCGAGCTTCAGGTCGATGCGCTCGAACAGCGTGGCGAGGTCGATCTGCATTGGCCGGTTGATGACGAGGCCGAGCGCGCCCTTCGGGCTGTGCTCGGCGATGAACACGACGGCCCCGCCGAAGTTCGAGTCGCTCATGCTCGGCATGGCGATCAGGAACTGGTTGGTGAAATCGGCGGGTGCGCTCGAGGCCATCACCGGATTGTAAAGACCTGCCCGAGGGGGCACAACGTCAGCGCGCATCACACTACGAAACCCGGACGCGCTCCTTGCGTGCCTGCACGAACGCAGCGAGGTGCGCGAGCAGCTCGTCGTCGCGATACGGCTTGCCCAGATACACGTTCACGCCGAGCGACATCGCGTGGTTGCGGTGCTTGTCGGCCATGCGCGACGTGATCATCACGATCGGCGTGTCGCGCAACCGGTCGTCTGCACGTACGTTGCGCGTGAGATCGAAGCCGTCCATGCGCGGCATCTCGATGTCGACGAGCATCACGTCGGGCTGTCGATCCTGCAGCTGGCGCATCGCATCGACGCCGTCCTTGGCCAGCATCACCTCGTACCCCTCGCGCACGAGCAGCCGCTGCGTGACCTTGCGAACGGTGAGGGAATCGTCGACGACCATCACGGTGGGCGGCACATCGTCGAGCGTGCGGCGATCGAGGCCGGCGGGTCGCTCGAGCCACAGATCGCCGAGCACCTGCTGCGCAACGCGCGCGGCGTTGAGGATCAGCACGATCTCGCCATCGGCGAGCACGGTGGCGCCGCCGATGCCCTGCACACGCGCCACCTGCGCGCCGACGTTCTTGACGACGACTTCCTGGTTGCGGCTGACCGCATCGACGTGCATCGCAAGCCGCAGCGCGCCCGATCGCACCACGACGACCGGCGACAGGTGCTGTGCGAGCGGACGCGGATCGTCCAGTCCGACGAGCGCGCCGAGGTAATGCAGCGGCACCTGTGCGCCCTGCCATTCGATCGAGCCTTCGTCGTACGCGGAGGCGAGCGCCTGAGGCTTGAGCTGCAGCACCTGCTCGACGCTCGATGACGGCACCGCGTAGCGCGTGCTGCCGACCGTGACGACGACGACCTGCGCGATCGCAAGCGTCAGCGGCAGATGAACGGTAAAGCGCGTGCCCTGCCCGGCTTCCGAATCGATGTCGATGCGCCCGCCGAGGCTCTGCACCTCGGCGCGCACGACGTCGGTGCCGACACCGCGGCCACTGAGCTCGGTGACCTCGCTCGCCGTCGAAAAACCCGGCGCGAAGATCAGTTCGGAAAGCTCGCGCTCCGACGGCGACGCATCGGCGGGCACGAGCCCGATGTTGCGCGCACGCGCAAGGATCTTCGCGTAGTCGAGGCCACGTCCGTCGTCCTGGAAGAAGATGACGACCTCGTTACCTTCCTGCCGCACTTCGACGCGGATCTCGCCGGTCTCTGCCTTGCCGGCTGCCTGCCGCTCGGCCTGCAGCTCGATACCGTGCGCGACCGCGTTGCGCAGCAGGTGCTCGATCGGCGCGACCATCCGCTCGAGGACGCCGCGATCGACCTCGACCGCCGCTCCCCGCAAGTCCATCGACACGCGCTTGCCGAGCTCCTTCGCCGCCTGGCGCACGACGCGATACAGGCGGTCGGAAATCGTGCCGAACTGCACCATGCGCATGCGCATCAGGTTCTGCTGCAGGTCGCGCAGCACCTGCGCGTGCCGGACCATGTCCTGCGACGCGACGTCCAGCCCACGCGTCGCGTTCGTCTGCACGGTGGCGACGTCGTTCACCGACTCGGCCAGCATCCGCGCGAGCTCCTGGAAGCGCGTGTAGCGATCGAACTCGAGCGGGTCGAAGTCGGCCTTCGTTTCCTTCTGCAGCGCGATGCGCGCCTGGATCTGCGACTCGGCCTGGATCTCGATCTCGCGCAGCTGCGAGCGCAGGCGCCCGACGTTCTCGGTAAGATCCTGCAGCGACAGGCGCAGCGTGCCGAGTTCGTTCTCGATGCGCGATCGCGCGATCGACACCTCACCGGATTCGTTGAGCGCACGCTCGAGCAGGTCGGCGCGAACACGGACGAGCGAGGGCGCGGCGGGCGGAGGCGCTGCAGGAGTCGGGGTCGGTGCCGTCGCCAGCGGCGTTGCCGGGGCGGCCGCGGCAGGGACTGCCGGAGGCGCCGCGGATGCGGCTGCAGGAGTCGCTGCTGGAACAGCGCGCTCCTCCAGCTTCGGCGTCGCCTGCGCGGGCGGGCTTCCGTCCACGTCGACCATCGGCCCCGGGCGCGGCGCGGACGCTTCAGCCGTTGCCTGAATCGTGCTTTCCGTCGAAACCTCGTCCTCGACCATTGCCGACGACGGCTGTGCAGCAACGGCACTGCGTCCGGGATCACGAATCGCCTCGAACAACTCGACGACCTGGTCGTGATCGGCGATCAACTCTTCGATCAACGTACCGGGCACGACACTGAGCACGCTCGCCGCCTCGATGCGCGTCTCCATCTCGTGTACGTGCTGGCCGAGCGTCATCGCGCCGGCCATCCGCGCACTGCCCTTCACCGTGTGCAGGTCGCGCATCAGCTGCTGCGACAACGAACGATCGTCGGGCGCCGACTGCCATGCGCGCAGGTTCTCGCCGATGCGCGGCAGCTGGTCGCTCGCCTCCTCGACGAAGATCGGCAGCAGGTCGGCGTCGAGCTCCTCTCCCGATTCGGTAGCGAAGGAGGTCGACGGCTGGCGTGTCACGCGCGGATCCCAACGCGCGCAAAGCGCATGGGCGAGCGCAAAGGCATCCGGTTCCGGACGCGGCTCATGGCCGGCCGCGAACTGATGGAGCATGCCTCGCACACGCTCGATCGCGTGCGCGTAGTCGTCGAGGTCATCGCCGGTGATCGCGACGGCCTGCGCGCGCTGGCGCAGCAGGAAAGTCTCGAGCTGCTCGGCAATTGCATGGACTTCGTCGAGCTGAACGAGCGAAGCGCTGCCTTTCAGCGAATGCATCGCCCGCTGCGCCGTCTCGGTCGCTCCGCGCACAGGCTGTGCCGTCCACTCGGCCGCGTCCGTGCTCAGCGTCGATACCAGCTCGTCGGCCTCGGTAAGGAAGATCTCGTACAGCGAACGGCTGATCGAGCGCTCGCCGATCCAGACCTCGTCGAGCACGGGCTCTGCGGGCTGGACTTCAGGCACGACGAAATGCACATCCTGCGCCGTGACAACGGGCGCGTCGATGGTCGACTCGATCACAGGCTCGTCGACGGAGAAGTCGCGCGCGTCGGCGCTTTCTGTCGACTCGAAGGACGAGGCAGGTTCGACGATTTCGATCGATTCGTGCGGTTCGACAACGTCGGCGGTATCGACTGCTTCAACCGCTTCGGGCGGCTCTACTGCGTCGAGCGATTCGAGCTCTTCAGGCGATTCATGCGATGCACGCGCTTCGGACGATTCGATCGACACGAGGGTGTCGAGCAATTCGACCGCTTCAACCGCATCGATCTCTTCGATGTGATCGATCGCCTCGGGAGCTTCGATCGCTTCGGCGGACTCGAGCGCTTCGACCGGTTCAGCCGCTTGAACCGGCGGCAACTCCGCTTCGCTCTCGCGCCCTTCGCGCAACGCCGTCGCCGCCGCCACCATCGGCTGCGGATCGATCTGCGACGACGCATCGCCCTGCAACGCGTCGACCCAGTGCGCGAAGTGCGCGTGCGCCGCGTCGATCAGCTGGTGCAACACCGCGCTCGCGGCACGCTCCTCGGCGAGCCACAGGTTCAGCACCTGCTCCATCGCCCACGCGGCTTCGCCGAAGGCCATGAGCCCGACCATCCGGCTCGAGCCCTTCAACGTATGAAAGCCACGCCGAATCGTCGTCAGCAGTGCAGTGTCGCTCGGCGCGTTGCGCGACTGCGCGGTGGCCTCCTCGATCGCGGCGAGCACCTCCTGCGCTTCGCCAAGGAAGATCTCGAGCAGCTCCTGGTCGATCTCGGCTTCGGGCCGCTCGGGCTCGACAGCCGCCGGCTCCGCAACAGCCGGCGCAGTGCTCCCCGACAGCTTGCCGATCGCCGCCTGCAGCGAAGACAGGTCCTCGCCGCTCGACGCATCGAGGCATGCGATCGCCTCGTTCGCCGCTGCCTTCAGCGTGTCGTCGTCGGCGAGGTGCGCGTCGTCGCGAACCTTCATCAGCGTACGGCGCAACGAATCGCGCAGCTGCGAATCGACCGGACGCTCGACGAGCAGGGCGACGAGTTCGGCGGCCTGGCGCGCATGCTGCGCCAGCAACGACTCGGTGGTCGCGTCGAGCGGAACGACGACGGTGCGCGGATCCGGCCTCGCCTCGTCGAACACCGCATCGAAGCGCCCGGACGACGCATCGAACTCGAAACGCGCACCCGTGCGATTCGCCTGTTGCAGGCCCTCGACGAAGAAACCGAGCGCCCCGACGCTGTCGGCTACGTTCTGGCACAGCTCGGGCGCAGGGATGCCCTCCTCGCCCGCGAAGCTCTCGACGCGCGCAGCAGCGGCGAGCGACGCAGCGGCCGCGTCACCGTGTCCGAGCAACTGGAGCGCGCCCGCCACCTGGCGCAATTGGCGCGCGGTCTGCGGCAGGTCGGTGCGCTGCGATGCGTCGCGAAAGAATGCATCGAGCGTCTGCTCGGCCGAACGCAGGTTGCCCTGTGCCTCGGCGACGAAGGTCGACATCGTGAGCCGTTCCTGCGCGAGATGACTGATCTCGCGCAGCCACTGCGGCATCGCTTCGTCGAGCACCCTGCCCGCGCAGACGGAAAGGACCCGCTCGGCCATCTCGCCGGCGTGCGCGTCGTATTCGCCCTGTCCCTTGAGCCCACGCTCGAAGATCTGCTCGGCGAAGAGCAGCGCCGAGGCGAGCTCGAGTGCAAGCGCCTCCGACGGCACCGGCTTGCCGAGCGCAAGCGTGCGGCTGGCTTCGCCGAAGGCATCGGCCAGCGCCTGCACGCCGGGAAACGGCAGCTTCGCCACCGCCGAACGCAACGCGGCAACCGACTGCGTGAACGAGGCAAGCTCGGGCGCGTTGCCCGCAGAGAGCTTCTCCCAGGCCAGTTTCGCGCGTGCGATTGCCTCTTTCGAGGTCCTCAACGCTTGCGCATCGACGCGGCCGAAACGCGGCGTCGCGAAATCGGCCGGGACGCTGCCCGGCAGGCCGAATGCCCGCCGCACCTCTGCGACGAGCGGCGAGCCGGCGCTGCGCAGCTCATCCGCACAGGCGAGCCCGAACAGCGTGTCCCTCAGCAACCGGTCGGCGACGGGTGCACCTTCGGCGATCGATCGACGCAACTGCAGGTTCAGCCGCGCAAGCAGCCGCTTGCCGTATACGTCGAGCACGAGCGCACCGTCGCGCAGCGCCTCGAACCAGGCGAGTGCCACTTTCCAGAACGTGGGGTGCGCGGCGCCCACCTGCGAAGCACCGATTCGCGCCACGGCGGCGTGCAGCGCAGCCAGGTCGGCGCCATCGGACGGATCGCGCAGCACCGACAGCAGCGCACGCTCGAAGGAGACGCGCGTTGCGATCAGCTCGGAGGCATCGCACTCGTGCACGACGTCGTCGTTGCCGACGAGCTGTGCACGCACCGGAACGACGAAGAGATCCGCCGGATGAATGCGTTCGGCACCGCGCATCTGCAACAGCGACGCGTAATACGGGAACAGGTACAACGGCTGCTGCGGCTCGCCGATCGCCAGTTCGTCGAGATACTCGAGGAGCGCCGCGAAGACACGCGCGAAGGCAGCGAGCATCGCCTCGTCGAGCGCGATCTGGCCGCGCGCAACGCGCTCGAGCACGGCTTCGGCCTCCGCGGTAACCGTCGACACACCCGCGAGATCGACAATCGACAGCGCACCGTGCGCCTGGTGCAAGGCCGCGCGTGCGGCCGCAAGCCCCGGCAGCGCTTCGGGCGCGGCAGCCGATTCACCGTTGCCGTCCGACAGACAGGCCCGCAGGCCCTCCTCGCATCCCGCAAGCGATTCGCGGATCTCGCCGAGACACCACGACAGCGTCGCAAGGTCGGCGGGATCGAGGCTTTCGTTCCGATGCGCGTCGGTCATCAGCGATTCCGTTCCGGTTCCGTCTCAGGTGCGCTCAGTTTCGTCTCAGTGTCGCCTCAAGCGACCTTGAACCGTGCCACCGAGCTCTTCAGCTCGAGCGCGAGCTCGGAAAGCTGGCGGATCGAGCCCGCCGTATGCAGCGTTCCCTCGCTCGTCTGCTCGGTGACGAGCAGGATGCGCTGGATCGACTGCGCGACGTTTCCGGCGGAGGCCGCCTGCCGCGAAGTCGTCGCCGAGAAGTCCTCGATCAGTTCGGCGAGCAGCGTCGAAACGCGGCCGATCTCGCCCAGTGCGCGACCGGCTTCGTCCGACAGGCGCGCGCCTTCCACGACCCCCTGCGTGCTGCGCTCCATGGCCGCCACCGCATCCTGTGTATCGGTCTGGATGGTGCGGATCAGCGTCGAGATCTGGCGCGTCGCCTCGCCGGAACGCTCGGCCAGGCGCTGCACCTCCTCCGCAACGACGGTGAAGCCGCGCCCTGCCTCGCCCGCCGACGCCGCCTGGATCGCCGCGTTCAGCGCGAGCACGTTGGTCTGCTCGGTAATGTCGGAGATCAGCTCGGTGATCTCGCCGATCTCCTGCGACGACTCGCCCAGCCGCTTCATCCGCTTGGCCGTGTCCTGGATCTGGTCGCGGATGCCGTTCATGCCGGCGATCGCGTTGTCCACCGCGCGCGAGCCTTCCTCGGACGCGCCCAGCGACTGTCGTGCCACCTGCACCGACTCGGCAGCGCGCGTCGACACTTCGTTGATCTGCCGCGCCATGCGAAGCACCGCCTCGCCGGTGTCGCGGATCTCGCGCGACTGCTGCTCGCTGGCTGCCTGCAGGCTCGAGGCGGTCACCTGTGCGCGCGCCGATGCCTCGCTCACCTGGTCCGCCGTGCTGTTGATCCGGCCGACCAGGCTGCGCAGCTCCTCCACCGTGTAGTTCACCGAGTCGGCAATCGCGCCGGTGATGTCCTCCGACACGGTTGCCTGCACGGTGAGGTCGCCGTCGGCCACCTCCTGCAGCTCGTTCATGAGGCGCAGAATTGCCGCCTGGTTCTGGTCGTTGGCGGCCTTCGCCTGATGCTCCTGGCGCCGCGCCGCAGCCTCCTGCTCTTCGGCGTCGGCGGCGCGCTGCTCGCTTTCCGACAGGAACGCGCGGAACAGGCCGAACAGCGCGAGCAACGCGACCACGCCAAGCACCGACGCCGCAACCACGTTCCACACGCGCAACGCGTCTCTCGCCTGCAGCTTCGTGCGAACACCCTCGAGCAGCGCCTGCACGACTTCACTGTCGGCGAACACGTGCCGCTCGGCCGCGCGCGCCTGCTGCAGTCGGGGCAGGCTCGCAAGAATGCCCGTAACCTGCGCATCGACGCTGACGAGCGTTGTCTTCAACGACGAGAGCGCCCGACGCGCGTCGGGGTCGGTCACCACGGAAAGCCGCGTGCGCTCGTTGCCGTCGAGCAGGGCGTCGGTGAGCGCCGTCATCCCGGTGATCGACTGGCGCAGACGCTCCTGGACGGCTGGCGCCGGTGTGCCCGACAACAGCAGCTCGTTCACGTCCTTGGCGATCGCCTGCGTCAGCGTCACCAGTTCGCCGGCGGCCGCGACCTCGCGTGCGGGTGCGCCGGTGCGCAGGCGGCTCGCGACGACGGCCTGTGCGTCGCGCAACATCTGCGGCTCGAGTCGTGTGACGTCGAGACGCATTCCGTTGAGCTCCTGCAGCATCAGGTCCTGGTTCAGGATCACCGCAACCGCGTGATCCGACCGCGACCAGATCAGCGCGAGCGTGCGCAGGTCCGGCGCCATGCTGACCGGCACCGGCCGCTCGTCGCCGCTTCCGCGTGCCAGCGTCTCGATCGCGCGGTTCATCGCCTGGCGACTGTCGCTCAACTGCCCGAAGGCGACGGCGTCGCCGGCAATCGCCTGCGAAGCGGCCTTCGCGACGCGCTGCGACTGCGTCAACGCATCGCCGAGCTGCCGGAACCACTGCGACGCATCGGTCGCCTGGCGCGCATCGAACTGCAGAAGGAAGAACGCGCCCAGCAACGCCAGCAGCATCGTCGGCAGCCAGATCCGGACCTGCTGCCGGGAAGTCAGTCTGCCGATGAGCGGGATGCGGAAGCGCTTGCGTGCGGCCGGTTCCAGTGGTTCCGCCGGTTGTCGCAAAAGGTCGTCCGCATCGGCACGAGCCGCCACGCGGGGCGGACTTTCGGGCATCCGGGTTACGGGCGCAGGCGCAGGCGCGGGCGCAGGCGCGTCGAGTTCGTCGGACAGCAGATCGTCGAGGATCGCCGTCTCCGGCCCGACCGCGGCGTAGCGTGAGGTTTTCGGCTGCAGGAATGCCGGAAGTCGGGTGGCGATGCTCATTTTTCGTGTCTCCAGAAGGCGGGTCAGCGATTCACGGCGAGGAATCGTTCGTCGCCCGCCAGTTCTTCGAGTCTCAGTTCGGTCCATCGACGGCCTTCGGCGTCGATCCACTGTCGGCCGAGCCACGGGGGCTGCGCCGCTGCATCCGTTGCGTTGCCGTTGGTTTCGCTCGATTCGTTCGATTGCGCCTCGGTCAGCGCTGCCGTGCCCTGCAGGCCGAGCATGCGATCGACGACGATTGCACCGTTCAGCTTCAGCCGCGGCGCGAATGCGAGCAGCCGCGTCGTCTTCGTCATCGACGTCGGCCCACGCCCTTCGAAGCGCGCGAGATCGGAAACGCCATACAGCGAACCGCGCAGGTTCACCAGGCCGCGAAACCAGTCGTGCGTGAGCGGCACCGGCGTGATCTCGCCCGGCAGCGCGACGATCTCGCCGACCTCCGACAGGTCGACCAGCAGGCTGCGACCGCCGATCTGCACGCCGAGGCGCGCAGACTGCGACGGCGCGGACGCGGCCTGGCGCAGCCGCTCCGACAGCCGTACCTGGAACTCGCGAAGACTGTTGCGGCCGCCCATCGTCAATGCGCCAGGTCAGCCACGCGCGCGAGCAGCTCTTCGGGCTTGACCGGCTTCACCAGGTACTCGCGCGCGCCCTGCCGCAGGCCCCAGATCCGGTCGGTCTCGTTCGACTTGCTCGTGCAGAGAATGATGGGGATCGACTGCGTGTCCGGGTCGCGCGACAGTTCGCGCGTCACCTGGAAGCCGTTCTGGCCGGGCATCACGACGTCGAGCACGACCAGCGAAGGACGCTCGATCTTCACCTTCGCCATTGCTTCCTGGCCGTTCTCGGCCGTGATCACCTTGTAGCCCTTCTTCGTGAGCAGGTCGGCGATGAAATGTCGCTCGGTCGGTGAATCGTCGACGACGAGGATCTTGTACGCAGCCATGGTTTCCTTGATGCGTGGTTCGGAGGGAATCTGGATCAGGCGACGCGCTCGGCGGCGCCGGCGAGCGCCCTGTCGGCGCTGCGCGCGAACTCACGCGCCGCGCGCAGCAGCGCGTCCTTCGTGAAGGGCTTGGTGAGGTACTGGTCGGAGCCGACCATGCGACCGCGCGCACGGTCGAAGAGACCGTCCTTGCTCGACAGCATCACCACCGGAATCGTGCGAAAGCGCGGACTCTTCTTGATCAGCGCGCAGGTCTGGTAGCCATCGAGGCGAGGCATCAGGATGTCGCAGAAGACGACATCGGGATCGTGATCGGCGATCTTCGCCAGCGCATCGAAGCCGTCCTCGGCGAGGATCACCTGGCAGCCGGCCTGCTTCAGGAAGATCTCGGCGCTGCGACGAATCGTGTTGCTGTCGTCGATCACCATCACCTTCACGCCGGTCAACGCCGCCGCGTCGCTCATGCTCAGATCTCCACCATCTCGAAATCCTCCTTGCGCGCACCGCACTCCGGGCAGGTCCAGTTCATCGGAATGTCCTCCCAGCGCGTACCCGGCGCGATGCCTTCCTCCGGCAGTCCTTTCTCTTCCTCGTACAGAAACCCGCAGATCAGGCACATCCACGTGCGAAACGGGGCGTCCGACGCGTCGCTCATCGTGTAATCCTCCTGGCTTCCTCGGTGCGTCGTCTCTTGGGGCGACGCTCGTTCGTTGACTGCCGACGACGGGTCGACGGGCAGCGAAACGATGGTAACCGTGGGGAAAACACGGGCCGGCGTGTGTGCCGACCAGTGGCAAAGAGATTGCGATGAGGGGTCAGGCGGGCACGCTTATCGGGGTCAGACCACGGTTTACCCGGTTGCATCGTTCCCGGTTCGCATTACGATGAGCAGATATGTAAGGATCGAAGATGAGCGAATCGACCATCACTGCGAAAGGCCAGACGACGGTTCCCGCGGCCGTTCGGGAAAGGATCGGCGCGGTGCCGGGAACCCGACTCGTATGGCACACGATGCCCGACGGAACCGTCCTCGTGCGCGCGAAGTCCGGCTCTGTCCTCGACCTGGCCGATTCGTTGAAGGCACCGGGCAGAAAGCGTGTACGCGTCGACGCAATGAACGCCTGGCGTTGATGGCGACGCTCGACACGAACGTGCTCGTTCGTTTTCTGGTGCGGGACGATCCTGCGCAGACTGCGGCCGCCACAGAGCTCATCCGGCGCAGCGTCGCAGCCGGCGAATCGCTCTTCCTGCCGATCACCGTCGTGCTGGAGCTCGAGTGGGTCCTGCGGTCGAACTACGGTTTCGCGAAAGTCGACATCGCACGAACGATCGCGTCTCTGCTCTCCACGGACGAGGTCTCGTTTCAGTCGGAAGCGGCGCTCGAGCTCGCGCTGCTGCTATGGCGAAGGGGGCGTGCCGACTTTTCCGATTGCGTGCATGTTGCACTTGCGACGGACGCGGGCGAGTCGCCACTGTGGACCTTCGACAAGGCGGCGTCGAGCGTTGCGGGGGCAGCGCTCGTGAAGTGACTCGTGCAGGGCGCTCTGGCGTACGAGCTCTCAGCCGAGTGCGAGATGCCGATTGCCTGTGTCGTTGCTCACGACGACGACGGGACGACGTTTCCGGATCTCGCCGCCGATCGTCGGGTCGAGCGTAGCGAACCAGATGTCACCACGCCGGATCGTCTTCGATGCCGTCGGCGCTGGTCGATTCGAAGGCGCGGAACTGCTCTTCCTCCCGGGAGGCTTCTGCATAGGCGGACTCGAGTTCGCGCTCGAACAACGAGCGCACGGCGATGTCGATCACCTCGGAACGCGTGGCGATCGAGTAGGTCAGTAAGAGCGACGTGCCACCGGTTGTCCTACCCGTCACCCTACCACTGCGCGCCACGATTGCGCCTCGGCGTCGGATGAACCCGGTACTACGCTCGCCCGGTGCAACGTCACGAGGTCAGCAGCTCGAGCGCTACGGTCACAGCCCTGACGCCTTCGAGCGACGTGGCACTGGCTTCCGCACGTTTTTCGCCGCGGCGCGCGCGGTGAGCATCGGTGCAGCTTCCAACTCCGGCCATCCCTCCAGCAGGGTCCGCACGCCGCGCCGAAATCGCGAGTGCCATCCCTGGCCACGCGACAGCAGATCATCCCTTGCTTCGACGAGCGACTCGCGCCGCCACTGCCACAACGCCGCGAGAAGATGAGCCGCCTGGGCCAGATCCTTGCGCGCCTTTACCCGGAAAGCGCCCTCGCGCTCACCGGCGATCAGCACCTTGTGCAATGCGTAGCGCGCCGGATCGGGCAGGTTGACAAGTACCGCCCCTTCAGCACTCGGCAGTACCGCCTGCTCCACGCCCTGCAGCGAGTACTCCATGAACGGCAACGGCTGCAGCGTCACGCCCAACTGCGGGTGCACGAAGGGTTTGTCGGCGCCGCGGTGCCGCGGTGTGAGGAAATCGAGCCTGAACTCCGGCTCGTTCGGAATCAGCCATGCACCGCCGGTCCTGCCGCTCAGCCCCGATACCGGCAGGAAGCCCATTCCGAGGGACGTAATCGCGTCGTCGGTTCTCGCCTCGACGGTGCCGGGCAGCAGCAGCGAGACCGCCTTTTCGGCATGAGCGAAATCGATGTCCTGCGTGCGATCGGAGCCGCCCCAGCGCACCCCGAGCATGTTGCCGTAGGCGAGAAACGCGTGAGTGCCGATCAGCACCCCGCCCGCCTGGAAGAAGCCGAAATCGGCAAGCCGGCGCAACACGCGGAAGTGGCGCGGCAGTACGCCAGCGCACCCGAGCGCCAGCGCCGCACGCGCGAGCGGGGCCAGCGCAATTGCAGCGCCGGGATCGGTCTTGCGCTCGTCCGCGATTCGCGATGGCTACTGCACCCGGAAGACGACCTCGAGGTCGGGGGCATCAATTGCCTGATCGAACCACTGGCCTATCCGCACCGAATCGGCCAACGCGATACGTTGCCGGATCTCGGGTGAGACATCGCCGAAGCGCCGCGCGAGCAATCGCAGCAAGGCCGCCACCTCGGCGTCGTGCCGTCCTTCCTCGCGTCCTTCCTCGCGTCCTTCCTGGCGTCCTTCCTGGCGTCCTTCCTGGCGTCCTTCCTGGCGCCCTTCCTGGCGTCCTTCCTGCAGCCCTTTCCTGTGCGCCTTCCGCTCGGCAACTCTCGCCTTGCGTTCGATCTCGGCCAGGAGATTGTCGGGGAACATGCTGTGAACCTCTGCAAGATCGTCCGTCTCGGGGATGTTAGCTTCGGGCATCCGGTATCGCAATCGGCGATTCAGCCAGATGGCGAAGGCACGCCGCATCCGTCGGTGCTCGTCGCCCGAGAGCCACTCCAGGAGGTGTGCGGTCACCGACCGGAAGTCCGCGGAAGTACGGGCGACCTCGAGCCGGAACAAAGCAGCGGCCAGATTGCGCAACGGCAGATCAGAAACGGCGAGGCGCTGTTCGTCGATCAGCAGATAGCGGGCCTCTACCCGATATGGCGCAAGCCCGGGGGGCGACGTCATCAGAAGCGCATCAAGCGAATGCGCCGAACGCCACGGCGCTTGCCCGTTGTACAGCACGATCGGGAGCACCGGAGGCAGCCGCCCGCCGGAGCCGATCTCCTGGCGAACGACGAGGTCCTGGTACAGCAACCCGACGTAGACATGGATGCGCAGCGCCATCCACGGATCGGAGGCGGACTGGAACTCGAGCAGGAGGTAGACATAGAACCATTCGTCGCGCAGGCGGATCTTCCACACCATGTCGTCGTGGCGCGTGCGCAGATCGTCGCTGACGTAGCTGCCGTTGACCCGGTGCAGTGTCTCGAGGTCAGCCGAATTCACCCACTCGTGCGGCACAAAGCCGAGCAGCAGGTCGCGTACCATCTCCGGAGTGGCGAACAACCGTTTGTAGCCGGCGTCGTGATCGTGAGGCATTGCAACACCGTAGCGCGCAAGTGTGCGACGCGAAATCGGCCACGCGCATCAGCCCTTCGCATGAGCATCGCCTTCGACACGACGAAGCCAGAATCCGCGGGACATCGTATGAGGCGATCTCTCCGTGCATCGAAAAGCACCGAAATGATCGAAGACGTGCGGAAACGATTGCCAGGAAGCTTGTACGTTCTGACGCCCGAAGCGGACGACGACGAGTGGCTCGTCGCCGCGGTGACGGCCGCGATTCGCGGTGGCGCTTCCGCCGTTCAGTATCGGAACAAGAAGCTCGGAGCGGCAGAGCGACTACGACAGACGCGAACCCTGCGCGACGCGTGCCGGCGCCTGAATGTCATGTTCATCGTGAACGATTCGCCCGAGCTCGCCCGCGACCTGGAAGCCGACGGCATTCATCTGGGCCGCGACGATGCCGATCCCGCAGCGGTTCGCGCCTTCCTCGGTGCGAAAGCGATCATCGGCGTGTCGTGTTACGACTCGCTCGAACGCGCATTCGCGACGCGCGACACCGCCGACTACTGCGCCTTCGGCAGCGTGTTCCCGTCCACGGTGAAACCGGAAGCAGTCCGCGCGCCGCTCGCGCTGTTCAGCCGGGCTCGAGAAGCAGGGCTGCATGCGGTAGCGATCGGGGGCATCGATGCCGGGAATGTCGGACGCGTCGCTGCCGCAGGCGCTGATGCGGTGGCGGTGATTACTTCGGTATTCGGCGAACCCGGATCGCCGTGCGACGCAATTACGATCGAAGCGAACGCGAGACGTATCTCGGAAGCGTTCGAAGCAGGCGTCCGTTCACCCGCTTCGAGCAAGTCGTAGTACTGCTGGCAAGCACTCTGGCCAAGACGGTGCGTGCGCAAGGCGAGCGTTACTGCACGCGGAAAACCGTCGCGAGGTCGGGTGCATCGATCACCTGATCGAGCCACTGGCCGATCCGCACGGGGTCGGCCGAAGCGATGCGCTGCCGGATCTCCGGCGAGACATCGCCGAAGCGCCGCTCGAGCAAACGAAGCAAGACCGCCACCTCGGCTTCGTGGCGTCCTTCCTCGCGTCCTTCCTCGAGTCCGATCTCGCGTCCGGCCTCGCGGCCTTCCTGCAGCCCTTTCCGGTGCGCCTTGCGCTCGGCCACTTTCGCCTTGCGTTCGAGCTCGGCCAGGATATCGTCGGGGAACATGCTCTGGACCTCCGCCAGGTCGTCCATCTCGGGAATGTTAGCTTCGGGCATTCGGTGCCGCAATCGACGGTTCAGCCAGATCGCGAAGCCTCGCCGCAGGCGCCGATGTTCCTCGCCCGAGAGCCAATCCAGCAGGTGCGCGATCACCGTGCGCCAGCAGAAGCGCATCGAGCGCCAGCGGCGCACGCCACGGCGCCTGCCCGTTGTAGAGCACGATCGGCAACACCGCGGGCAGCCGGTCCCCGGGCCCGATCTCTCTGCGCGCGACCAGATCCTGGTACAGCAGCCCGACGTAGACGTGCATGCGCAGCGCCATCCACGGATCGGAGGCCGACTGAAACTCGAGCAGCAGATAAACGTAGAACCATTCGTCGCGCAGGCGAATCTTCCAGACCATGTCGTCGTGGCGGGAGCGCAAGTCATCGCCGACGTAGCTGGCGTTGACCCGTTGCAGGCTCGCGAAGTCAGCCGACTTCACCCAGTCGTGCCCGACGAAACCGAGCAGCAGGTCGCGCATCATCTCCGGAGCGGCGAACAACCATTTGTAGCCGGCGTCGTGATCGTGAGGCATCCCACACGGTAGCGCGCGAGTGGACTGCGCGAAATCGGCCATGCGCATCGGCCCTTCGCACGAGCATCGCCTTCGACGCGACGAAGCCGAAGCCGAATCCGCGGGACGTCGTATGAGGCGATCTCTCCATGCAACGAAAAGCGCCGAAACTGTTTGAAAACCCACGAGAACGATTGCCAAGGGGCTTGTACGTTCTGACGCCCGAAACGGACGACGACGACTGGCTCGTCGCGGCGGTGACCGCTGCGATCCGCGGTGGTGCATCCGCCGTGCAGTACCGGAGCAAGCAGCTCGGAGCAGCAGAGCGACTTCGACAGGCGCGAACCCTGCGCGGCGCTTGTCGGCGTCTGAAGGCCACGTTCATCGTGAACGATTCGCCCGAGCTCGCTCGTGACCTGGAAGCGGACGGGGTTCATCTCGGTCGTGACGACGCCGATCCTGCCGCGGTTCGCGCCTCGAACGCGCACTCGAGACGCGCGACACGGCCAACTACTACGCGTTCGGCAGCGTGTTCCCCTCCACCGTGAAACCGCAGGCGCTACGCGCGCCGCTCGCCCTTTTCGGGCGCGCGCACGAAGCAGGGCTGCACGCGATAGCGATCGGCGGCATCGATGCCGGTAATGCCGGACGCGTCGCTGCTGTGGGCGCAGAGGCGGTGGCAGTGATCTCTTCGGTATTCGGCGAACCTGGGTCGCCACCAGACGAAACGACGATCGAAACAAACGCGCGGCGTATCTCGGAAGCGTTCGAGGCAGGCGTCAAACAACCCGCTTCGAGAGATTTGAAGTACTGCCATTGACGCCGAGCCACATGGCGTAGGCGAGCTGCATGCGCGGGCCGAGGCACTTTGCGGGGAACAGTTCGGACTGCAAAAACGTGCGTTCTCTTTCGTGGAATCGATTCCACGAAAGAGAACGCTACATTTTGAAGTCCGAATCGTGCTCGGCGCTCGGTGCTCGGGCGCTCGGGCGCTGGGGTCCATGGTCCGTGCGCAAGCTGCGCACGCACACGACGGTGCCGGGGCGGCTCGGCCGGTTCGTGTGACGAGGGCGAAGAATGCTGCGCTCGCGCCCGCGAACTCGGGCTGTGGTGTGGTAGACGGAACGGGCCCTGACGCCTGGGGCGCGTGTGCCTTGCCCTGATGCAGGCTCGCTTGCTCGCCAGCTGCCACCGTCTCACAGAGCCATCGAAGGTCGCTGCGCGATCGCAGCACGCCAGCGTTGCAGGTGAGGATGCGAGTCGTCGGGACGGATCCGCACGATGCGCGCAAAATCCACCGCCACCACCGCCGTGATGTCGGCGATGCTGAATCGGTCGCCCGCGACAAACGGCCGGTCGGCAAGCCGCGTGTCGAGCGTGACGAAGAACTGTCGAACCCGCTTCGCACCACGCTCGGCCAGTTCCGGAATCTGCGGATAGTCGACGGGACCGGGCAGCGCGCGGTTGACCATTGCGGGAGAGCTGTTGCGCAAGGCCTCGGCCACCGCGATCAGCCCTTCGAATTCGCAGCGCCAGTTCCAGCTGGCGATCTCGGCCTTTTCCTCGGGCGTGACGCCGCCGAGTGCCGGCTCCGGATAGCGCGCCTCGAGCCAGGCGGCAATCGCCGCGTTGTCGATCAGCACCGCGCCTTCTTCCGTGCGCAGTGCCGGAACGGTGCACTGCGGATTGATCGCCCGGTAAGCGTCGCCGAGCTGCTCGCCGGCGCGCAGGTCGATCTGCACAGTTTCGTGCGGCACGCCTTTCTCGGCGAGCAGGATCCGTGCGCGACGCGGGCTGGGGGCGGTGCTGCAGTCGTAGAACGTGATCATCGATTGTCGAAGTCGCTCGCGTCGTGACGTTCGCGCAGCACGCGCTCGCCCGCGGTCCGGTTGACGATACGTCCGCGCTGCACCGCGGGTCGCTGGGCAATCTCGTCGGCCCAGCGCATCACGTTCGTGTACTCGTGCACCTGCAGGAATTCGCCGGCGTCGTAGAGCTTGCCTTTCGCCAGCGCTCCATACCAGGGCCAGACGGCGATGTCGGCGACGCTGTAGTCCGGGCCGGCGAGGTAGCGGCTCTCGGCGAGCCGGCGGTCGAGCACGTCCATCTGGCGCTTCGTTTCCATTGCGTAGCGGTCGATGGCGTATTCGATCTTGAAAGGCGCGTAGGCGTAGAAGTGGCCGAACCCGCCGCCGAGAAAGGGGGCACTGCCCATCTGCCAGAACAGCCACGAGAGCGTCTCGGCGCGCGCCGCGCGCGTCTCGGGCAGGAAGGCACCGAACTTCTCGGCGAGATAGACAAGGATCGCGCCGGATTCGAAGACGCGAACGGGTTCGGGTTCGCTGCGATCGACCAGCGCCGGGATCTTGGAATTCGGATTGATCGCGACGAAACCGCTGCCGAACTGATCGCCTTCGCTGATCTGGATGAGCCAGGCGTCGTACTCGGCGCCACGATGGCCGGCCTCGAGGAGTTCCTCGAGCATCACCGTGACCTTGATGCCGTTGGGCGTGCCCTGTGAGTAGAGCTGCAGCGGATGTCGGCCGACGGGAAGTTCGCGTTCGTGCGTGGCGCCGGCGGCCGGGCGGTTGATGTTGGCGAAGCGGCCTCCGCTTTGCTTGTCGGGGGACCAGATCTTTGGAGGGATGTAGTTCGGCGGTTCGTTCATGAAGCCGATCATACGTGCGCGGGCATTGGCACTTCATCAGACCGGGCTGTCACTTCCTTTGACGATCGCCGACGCGACACCTTGGGGCAGAATCTGGAATCGCTGGCAAACGTCCCGCCACCAGCGGCAGAATCAGCGCACGGGAGATTACTGCACGCGAAAAATCGTCGCGAGGTCGGGCGCGTCGATCGCCTGATCGAACCACTGGCCGATACGCGCAGGATCGGCCGCCGCGATGCGTTGCCGGATCTCGACTGAAACCTCGCCGAAGCGACGTTCGAGGAGACGCAGCAAAGCCGTCCTCTCGGCTTCGAGTCGCCCATGCTGCAGCCCTTCCTCGCGCCCTTCCTGCAGCCCTTTCCGATGCGCCTTGCGCTCGGCGGCTCTCGCCTTGCGTTCGAGCTCGGCCAGGATATTGTCGGGAAACATGCTCTGGACCTCCGCCAGATCGTCCGTCTCGGGAATGTTAGCTTCGGGCATCCGGTGCCGCAATCGACGGTTCAGCCAGATCGCGAAGCCACGCCGCAGGCGCCGGTGCTCCTCGCCCGAGAGCCACTCGAGCAGGTGCGCGATCACCGTGCGGAAGTCCGCTGATGTGCGCGCCGCCTCCAGCCGGAACAGCGCGCCGGCCAGGTTGCGCAGCGGCAGCTCCGCCATGGCCAGGCGCCGCTCGTCGATCAACAGGTAGCGCGCCTGCGTCCGGTACGGCGCGAGCCCCGGCGGCGACGCGAGCAGGAGCGCATCGAGTTCGAGCGACGAGCGCCACGGCGCCTGCCCGTTGTAGAGCACGATCGGCAGCACCGCGGGCAGTCGGCCCCCGGGGCCGATCTCCCTGCGGGCAACGAGATCCTGGTACAGCAGCCCGACATAGACGTGGATGCGCAGCGCCATCCACGGATCGGAGGACGACTGGAACTCGAGCAGCAGATAGACGTAGAACCACTCGCCGCGCAGGCGGATCTTCCAGACCATGTCGTCGTGGCGAGCGCGCAGATCGTCGCCGACGTAGCTGGCGTTGACCCGGCAAAGGCTCGTGAAGTCGGCCGACTTCACCCATTCGTGGCCGACGAAGCCGAGCAGCAGGTCGCGCATCATCTCGGGCGCGGTGAACAGCCGCTTGTAGCCGGCGTCGTGATCGTGGGGCATCAACGCACGGTAGCGCGCAGCGGCGCGACGCGGTATCGGCCTCGTGCATCGGCCGTTCGTACCGATCAGTCGAACGCTACGCGATCCACTTCGACATCGCCGTGAACGCTCCAAGCGCGACGACGACGATTCCGCCCAGGCGAATCGTCAGCCGCGGTTCGATCTGGCGCATTTCCGCGCGCATCGACTCGAACCCCAGGTCGATGTCCGAACGCATCTCCTGCAGGTCAGCCTTGACTTCGCTGCGAAACGATCGCTGATTCGACTCGGCGTCACTCCGAAACAACTGCAATTCGGATCGAACTTCGCCACGGAAGTCCTGCATCTCGAAGCGAAAACCCGCGCGAAGCTCGTCGACCGCATCGCGAAGGTCGCGCTTCGTCGCGAATTCCGAGAGCGTCTCCTGCAGCGCCTGCGATACCGCCTTCGCCTGCACTTCGGGCAGGCCACCTTCACGCAGCGTCTCGGACAGCTTCAGCGTGTCGAAGTTCGCGCCCGACAAGGGAAACCCCTGCGATTCCGTTCCCAGGGAATTGTATCGCCCCATGTCGGTCGCGGCATCGACTGCGAGGCTCAGCCGAACGTTATTGCCGCGCGCGGAACGTGCTCAGATGAGCGGAGCCACCTCTCCTCTCCAGATCCACATCGACCACGGTCCGGTAGCCGTCCTGCACGTACTGCCGTGCACGGAGCACTGCGTCATGCGCACGGCGTCCCGGCGGAAGCCGTAGCTGTGATCGGAGAAGATCGGATCGATCGACAGGCCATCCACCCCGGCACCGCCGCGATTGGCTTTGACGCGTTCCCACGCCACCACCAGATTCGCTCTCGCGAGCGCCTGCGTAAGCAGGCTGCCCCGCCCCGAGCCTTCGGCTCCGTCCCGCGCCATCGGTGCTTCGTCGCGCATCGCTTGCGCTCGGGCTTCACCTCACGCTGCACGCTGCGCCCCGGTTGCCCGGGCTTCTGACGCCTTGCACTTCCAAGCGACACGGTCGTTCGGCTCTTCCACTCGTTCGGCCCTTCGCCCCATACCGGCGGCTATTACGACCTCTGCTGACTTCTCGCTCCGGGTCATCCCCGTCGGCCTTTCAGCCGCAAGGCGAGATCTCCCCAGGTAAGAACGCACTCCTTCGCTGCACAGCCGCCGGATCTACGCCGTCTCGCCTTGATCACGAGAGCTTCGCGGTTTCTGGCCCGCTCGCCCTGCTCAGCAACGCGTTGTATCCGGTTCTTGTCCATCGGCTCGCAGCTTATGGTCCGCGCTTCCTTCCCACGCTCGGTCGCCCTCACGCAGTTGCGCTTCGCTTCGTTCGCTGTGATCAACTTACGACGGGACTTGCACCCGCAGGAATGCGCCCGTGCCGGGTGCACCACGACAAAGGGCGCGGCAGAGCCGCGCCCGAAGGAGCTAGACGTTAGCTACCGCCCGCCCGCTGATCTCAAGTTATGCGCGACACTGGGCCGGACGATACTTCGCCGCCAACGATCCCGTAGTGCAAGCCCACTCAATTGAACCGCCGCTCGGAATCGTCGAAGCAGTCCCTGTACCAGCCAGAGCAGCACCACCAGAGGTCGGCACAAGAATAATGGTGTCGGTACCACCGCCAATCGACCCATCAAAGGTAATGGTAATCGCCCCAGTAGCTGTGGCGACAGCAATCGAAGCAACGTTGCCGGTCGCAGAAGGGGCCGTATAGCCGGAAGCAAACGGTTTGCCGTTCGCTGCGTTCTCAGCGACCGCAACTTTCGCCGCCGCGGCAAGGGCAAGGCCTTCACTGACCTTAGCGCGCACGGTGTAGTCCTGATACGCCGGCAGCGCCACCGCCGCCAGAATCCCGATAATTGCCACGACGATCATCAACTCGATCAGCGTGAAGCCCTTCTGCACCTGCTTGCGAACCTGAGTCATCTTCATCTCGAACTCCTCGATGGGTGATTGAGTCGGCCGAGGTCGTCGGCTCGTACCCAATGACGCAGGCACCATGCCATTGGGGATCGTCGGCCGATTAGCGGCGATGAACGGCTGCACCGGGAAGACGAGCGTGAAGTAGTTCACATCCGTCGAAAACATCGCGAAGCGTAAGGCCCTTCGCCGTGCCCTGCTTGGTAATTCATCCGGAACCGACTGACGCTGCGCGTCACCAGCAGTGACACTCTTCATCACCCAGCCGGCGATCATCCCAGCCCCATAAGCGCACCGCCAGAGGTTCCTTTGCCCGCCGGCGCGCCGGATCGCGCGAGCATGCGATACGGATACCGACCGCCGGGAGGAAACGATGCCGATCCTGAACGTCCCACTGCTTCGCAAGGAAGCGATCGCGCGCGAAACGATGGCCTTCTATTTCGAGAAGCCGAAGGATTTCGAGTTTCGCGCCGGGCAGTTTGGCGACCTCACGCTGATCGATCCGCCTGAAACCGACGCCGAGGGCAACGTCCGCGGCTTCTCGTTCATCACCGCGCCGTACGAATCCGAAATCGGCGTCGCCACGCGGCTGCGCGACACGGCGTACAAGCGCGTCCTGCGCAACCTTGCACCCGGCAGCGAAGTGAAGCTCGACGCTCCGTACGGCGACTTCACGCTGCATCGCAAGGAGAGCCGTCCGGCGGTGTTCGTCATCGGCGGCATCGGCGTGACGCCGGTGCGCAGCATGATTGCGCAGGCCACGCACGATCACACCGGGCACCACATAACGCTGCTGCACGCGAACCGCACGAGCGACGACGCGCCGTTCCAGGGCGATTTCCTGCGCTTCGCTGAACAAAACGCGAACTTCCGCTTCGTGCCCGTGCTCACCGCTTCGGTGCCGGCTGCGTGGAAGGGCGAGCGCGGTCGCATTGCCGCGGAGACGATCCGGCGCTGGGTGCCCGAGCTCGCCGAGCCGATCTGGTATCTGTCAGGCCCGGAAGGGATGGTGAAGGCGACGCGTCGCCTGCTCGTCGAGCTGGCGGTCGACGAAGACGACATCCGCACCGAGGAGTTTGCGGGGTATTGAGGGGTCCTGCTGCGCTGCTCCCGTCGCCGCCGCGCCGCCTCGCACACCCGCTCGGGCTGATGGAGCGATATTCGCTCTGTAAAACGAGCATTTCCGTTCGCAGAATCGGCTCCACGAATGGGATCGCTCGGAATACGAGCGGCAGCGCCCGACGATAAGATTGGCAAAGCAGGCAGCAACCAGACCAGCGACGAACCGATCTGTCACAGAACGCCAGCCCCTGCACATGAGCAGCGCTTCGACACCCTTCAGTTCGTCGAAACCCTTCAGGAAGCCGGAGTTCCGGAGATCCAGGCCAAGGCGATTTCGAAGGCCGTGCGCAACGCCTACGATACGGCCGAACCGGTCACGAAGACGGACCTGCGCGAAGCGGTATCAGAATTGCGGGCGGAGATCCGGGAGCTCGACTCCAGGATGGACAAGCTCGGGTTGCAGCTGACCATCCGGCTCGGTGGGCTCGTTGTCATTGCGCTCGTACTTCAGTCGCTCTCCCCGCCGACTTAACCCACCCGAAACGGGTTCTGGACGAGAAGTTGCCCACGCAGGCGATGACCGTGACTGAAATCCTCGGTGTAGAGGATCTCGCAGTGGCTACGCAATGCTGCTTCTGCAATGAGCGCATCGAACCAGGACAATCGCTCGACGACCGCCAGTTCATGCGCATCCAGCACCAGACCTGGATGGGTGACGACGACTTCGAAGCTCGCCAGAGCTTCGAGCGCGATGCGGACGTCTTTCGGCGAAAGGGCGGGAACGAGTTTCCGCGACAGTACCGCACGCAGCTCGATCATCACCTGCGTGCTGATGACGATGTCGTGCTCACTGGCCAGGTCGCGTAGCAAACGCGAAACAAGCGCGGTCTTGTCCGGTTGCCGACGATCCAGCCTGTACACCCAGAGATTCGTGTCGACGAAGACGCGCATCGCGGCGCGAAATCTCAACGTTCGTGCAGCGATTCGCGCGACCAGCTCTCTGAACTGCGCGAGGCGTTGCGCTTTGCGAGGGAATCGAGCGTGTCCAATGCCTCGTGCTGTCGAGTGCGGGCGTCGACGTAGCGGATCAGGAACTCCCGCACGAGCGCATTGACCGATGTCTGTTCGCGTACGGCCGCCTCCCGCGCTTTCTGCAGGAGGTTGTCATCGATGCTCAGGGTCAGATTCGCCATCTTGGGCAGTGTAGCACGTAACCCGTGCTCCGACGGCGAAGGGCAGCGATCAGACAGCGCCGAGGCGCATGGACCGCTACGCCTGGAACGCTGGCTTCGCCCGCATCCAGTTCGTCCGAACGCCGGTTCCTGATGCACATCGTCGACGATACGGAGCCGGCGCTTTCGCACCGCCCTGAGAATCGCCGATTCACCGGGACGGTTGGCATCCGGCGCAACCTCGTCCAGCACGGTGCGCGTCGTCGTAACGCTCCCCAGCAACGCGTGCAGCCAGCCGAATCCATCGATGATCGCAAGCGCGATCAACGGACTCGCATCCGCCAGAACGAGCCCGCTGCGAGACACGCGTTCGCTCAACGCTCCCGCTCGAGCCACGCTTCGAGGTCTTCGATGTCCTCACGCAACGTGACGGCATCACCGTGTTGTAGACGAAGCATCGTGATCCACTTGAAGAACAACTCCAGTGGGCTACCCTGCTACCCGCTACCGCACGTTGCATTCTCGGCCGTTGAACGAATTCGACGGGGGGAAACGCAACATTCCGTCGCGGGACTTCCGCAGCGGATGTCGCCGAGTTTTGATTTGGAGATGGCGCTGCACCATGCGCCCGAAGGCGTCGAAACCCTTCAGGAAGCCGGAGTTCCGGAGATCCAGGCCAAGGCGATCTCGAAGGCCGTGCGCAACGCCTACGACACGGCCGAACCGGTCACGAAGACGGACCTGCGCGAAGCGGTGTCGGAGTTGCGGGGAGAGACGCAGACATTGGGCGCCGATCTGCGATCCGAAATCCAGCGGCTCGACTCGAAGCTGGAAAGCCTCAACGCGAAATTCGACTCGAAGATCGACAAGCTCGGGCTGCAGTTGACTATCCGGCTCGGGGGGCTCGTCGTCGTTGCAGTCGGCACCCTGATGACGCTGTCGAAGTGGGGCTCCTGAGAACGATCCCAGGCTACAACTCCAGCACATCCCCCCGCTCCAGCATCCTCGGCGAGAACCTCCCCGCCCACGCCCCCACCTCGCGCGCGATCGTCTCCCGATCCGAAGGCTTCAGATGCGTGATCAGGATCTCCGGATCGCGCTGCAGCTTCGCCAACTCCTGCCCCAGCTGGATCGGGAACAGATGCTTCGCCGTCACCGCCAGGTCCTGGTCGCGATTCGCGAAGGCCGTCTCGATGATCAGATACTTCAGGTTCGGCACGCCGTTCACCTGTCGCCAGAACTCGTCGTTCGGCCCGGTGTCGCCCGAGAAGACGAGCGCGGCGTCCTCGGAATACGCATGAAAAGCCAGCGCCGGCACCGTATGGCTCGCCGCCAGGCTTCGCACCCAGCGCCCATCCAGCTCGACGATCGATCCGATCGACAGCGGCTCGAACACCATCCACGGCCGGTCGTAGTGCGGGATCTCGGTGAAATCCGGCCAGATCACCCAGTTGAAGATGTGCGCCTTCAGCGCGGCAATCGTCTCCGGCAGCGCATGCACGACGATCGGTTTCGCGCGCAGCCCGCCCACTGAATCGACGAGCAGCGGCAATGCTGCGACGTGGTCGAGATGCGAGTGCGTGAGGAAGACGTGGTCGATCGCCGCCAGCTCCTCTACCGAGAGGTCTTCGACGCCGGTGCCCGCGTCAAGGAGGATGTCGTGGTCGACCAGGAAAGACGTCGTCCGGGCGCGCGCGCCGATGCCCCCGCTACAGCCCAGGACTCGAACCTTCATGAAGGCTTTCCGTGGCTCTCTCGTTCGCCGCTATGGATACGGGCATCGGAATCGTGGGACGGCCCTTGCGCTCGACATCGTCGTCTTCCGGGTTGCCCGGCACGAAGACGCGGACCGATTCGGTTCGGCCGGCGATCGTCGTGCGCGCGAGTTCGCGGAAGCGTTGGAGCCGGCATCGCCGTGCCGTGGTTTCCCCGACGATGATCGGCACTTCGTAGCGTCGGGTCAAACTTTCCAGACGGGAGGCGAGATTCACGGCATCGCCGATCACCGTGTAGGCGCGGCGCAGCTTCGAGCCCATGTCGCCGACGCGGACGACGCCGGTGTTGATGCCGATGCCGACGGCCAGCGGCGGAAGCCCGCGCGCAACGAAGTCGGCCGACAGGCGCGCAACCTCGCGCTGCATCGCCTGCGCGGCCGCGACAGCGTGTTCGGCATGCTCCGGATCGTCGACCGGTGCCCCCCAGAATGCCATCACGGCATCGCCCATGTACTTGTCGACGGTGCCGCGGTACGCGTGGATCACCTCGGTCATCGCAGTGAGGAAAGTGTTGATGTACTCGCGCAGCGGCTCGGGCTGCATCGTCTCGGCGATGCGCGTGAAACCGCGGATGTCGGCGAAGAGGATCGTCAGCTCGCGGTTGCTGCTCTCGACGACGCTCCAGTTCACCGGGTCGTTTGCCATCTGCTCGACGAGCGCCGGCGACACATACTCGCCGAAGCGCTGCAGCACTGCACGCCGCGCCCGTCCCTCGGCGAACCAGCCGACGACGAGGTTGAATACGCCGAGCACGAGGATCGCCGCGATCGAGGCGGCGATCGGCAATACGAGCCCGAAGTTCGAGAACGCGATCGCGTTCGCGCCGAACAGCGCGAGCACGGCGACCGAGCACGCGGTCACTGCACCGAACACGCCGACCGCCGGCAGCACGAGCGCGAGCAGTCCGCCGGCGAGCACCGTCGATAACGCTCCGATCACGCTGGCCGCTTCGGGGCGCTGCTGCAGGCGTCCGTCGAGCGCACCGGCGATCAATGCCGCATGGATCTCCACGCCGGGAAACACTTCGCTGACCGGCGTGGCGCGCAGATCGGTCTGCCCGGGTGCAGTCGTGCCGACCAGCACGATGCGATCGTGCAGGCGCGTCCAGTCGACGTTGCCGGCGAGCACGTCGCCCGCCGACAGGTAGCCGAAGTGTCCGCCGTCGGGTCCGCCGCGTCCCGTCACGGGCGCCATCGCCGTGAAGCCCACCGAGACCGGCAGATTGACGCGCGCACGCTCGCCGGCGATCGTCATCGTGTCCGAGCGCGCACGCACTTCCACCGAGCCGTTGCCCAGGTACTCGCGCAGCACGGCCACGGCGAGCGACTCGTAGACGCCGTCGCCGTAGCGCGCCAGCAGCGGCAGGGCACGGATGACGCCGTCCGGGTCGATATCGGCGCCGAGGAAAGGATTGAAGAACCCCGACGCACGTGCCGCGTGCTGCAGCGGCGCAAGGTTGGCGCCGTAGCCGGTGGCGTAGGTCACGCGTTCGCGCAATGCGTCGGCCGCTTCGCCGGCGAAGAGCGGCGTCGGCAGCGCACCGCTCGTCTGTCCGCCCCGGTTGCTCGTGAAGTAGTAGCCGAGCACGACGGGACGGTCCGCCAATGCCTGCGCGAGTCGCGCATCGTCGTCGCCGTCCGCCTGCTTCTCGGCGAACACGACATCGAAGCCGATCACCGCCGGCCGGCCGTTCTCGGCGAGCGTGTCGACCAGTTGCGCGATCTTTGCGCGATCCCACGGCCAGCGACCATGCTGGCCGAGGCTGCGCTCGTCGATGTCGACGATGACGATGCGCTCGTCGAGCACCGGTGCGAGGCTGCGCAACCGACCGTCGTAGAGATCGCGGTCGAGCGCGCCCAGGCTGCCCATGCGCAGCAGCCCGAGATCCGCCGAGACGAACAGGAACACGATCGCCAGGCCGGCGATCGCACGCAGGAGACGGGACCGCTGCAGCGGCGTCATCGCACGGCCCGGTGCGTCAGCGCTCGACCCGAAAGCGGAGCATCGCACCGGCGAGCTCGATCAGGTCTCCGTCGGCGAGCGGCCGCGCGACGAGCCCGATCGGCTCGCCGTTCACCTGCGGAAGCGTGGGTCCTTCGAGATGCGTCAGGTGGAAGCGCCCGTGTCGGCGAGCGAGAACGGCCACCTGCTCGGCGAAGCCGCCGATGCGCGTGATCGCACGATCGACGCGCTGCGACGTGCCCGCCCGGGGGCCCGACAGGAAGTCGATCCATCCGATGACCGCCTCGTTGTCCTTCGGAGGCGGCGGGCGGTCGACGACGAAACGCAGCCGATAGATGCCGATGTCGATGACGTCACCGCTGCACAGTACGCGCCGGCTGATCGCCAGGCCGTTCACCAGCGTTCCGTTGCGGCTGTCGAGATCGTGGATGACGCTCTCGGTTCCGTGCGTCTCGATCGCTGCGTGCTCGCCGCTGACGGTGAGGTCGTCGAGCGCGATGTCGTTCTGCGGACGTCGGCCGATCGTCAGGCGCTCGCGGGCAACCGCCGCGACGCGAAGCGTCGAGCGCCCGCTGGTGATCAGCAGGCGGATCGCAGCGGCGGCATGATGCGCCTGCATCCCCGGTTGTTCGGCGTCTTGCATTCCATGAAGGTAGCGGGACGCCGATTTTCGCCCGAGGAACTATTTCATGAACGGCAGTTCGACTCGGCCGGACGGGACGAAAGCGACGCGTGCATGCATCGCCTGCGCCGTCAACCGCGATCGGTCTGAGCGGCGGGTTTGCGCCGCGCACCGAGCGCCTTGCCGAGCACGACGACGAAGACCGCCCCGGCAATCGACACCGCGTACTTCAGCGCCTCGCTCGGCTCGCCGCCGAGCATCTGCACGGTGATGATGTCGGTGATCATCATGCCGCCCGCGATCCATCCGAGCAGCGCACCGCCGAGCGTGACAACGATGGGAAAGCGCTCGATCAGGCGCAGCACGAGCGTGCTGCCCCAGACGATGATCGGGATGCTCACGAGCAGCCCGAAGATGACGAGGCCCATCTGGTGATCGGGGTCGGCCTGCTGCGCGGCACCGGCGATCGCGATGACGTTGTCGAGGCTCATCACGAAGTCGGCGACGACGATCGTCTTCACGGCCGACCACAACGAGGTCGCACTTGCGATGTTGCCGTGCTCGTCTTCCTCCTCGGGCATCAGCAGCTTCACGCCGATCCACAGCAGCAGCGCACCGCCGACGAGCTTCAGGAACGGCACCTGCAGCAGCACCACCGCGAAGGCGATCAGGATGACGCGCAGCACGATGGCGCCCGCGGTCCCCCAGAGGATGCCCTTCATGCGCTGCTCGCGCGGCAGGTTGCGGCACGCGAGCGCGATGACCACCGCGTTGTCGCCGCCGAGCAGGATGTCGATCGCGATGATCTGGAGGACCGCCCCCCAGTGCATCGTCGTCAGGAACTCGATCACGGCTTCCACGATGGGGTCCGGTGCCTCAGGTTCTCACAGCGGTTCTCAGAGCACGCTCTTCAGCAGCTTGCCCATCTCCGACGGATCCTTCGTGACGCGGATGCCGCAGGCTTCCATCACCTCGAGCTTCTCCTGCGCCGTGCCCTTGCCGCCCGAGATGATCGCGCCGGCGTGCCCCATGCGTTTTCCGGGAGGCGCGGTGACGCCGGCGATGAAGCCGACCACGGGCTTCTTCATGTGCTGCTTGACCCATTCCGCGGCGGTTTCCTCGTCGGAGCCGCCGATCTCGCCGATCATCACGACGGCGTCGGTGTCGGGGTCGTCGTTGAACATCTTCAGCACGTCGATGTGCTTCAGGCCGTTCACCGGATCGCCGCCGATGCCCACCGCCGCCGACTGCCCGAGCCCGAGCGCGGTGATCTGCGCGACCGCCTCGTAGGTGAGCGTGCCCGAGCGCGAGACGACGCCGATGCGCCCCTTGCGATGGATGTGGCCGGGCATGATGCCGATCTTCAGCTCGTCGGGCGTGATCGTGCCCGGGCAGTTCGGCCCGAGCAGCAGCGTGCGGCGGTTCTCGCGTCGCATCTGGTCGCGCACGAGGATCATGTCGCGCACCGGAATGCCTTCGGTGATGCAGATGACGAGATCGAGATCGGCCTCGACCGCCTCGCGGATCGCGTCGGCGGCGCCGGCCGGCGGCACGTAGATCACCGAGACGGTGGCGCCCGTCTTCGCCTTCGCGTCCTTCACGGTCGCGAAGATCGGAATGCCTTCGAAGTCTTCTCCGGCGCGCTTCGGGTGCACGCCGGCAACGAAGGCCTCGCGGCCGTTCGCATAGTCGCGACACATCCGCGTGTGGAACTGGCCGGTCTTGCCGGTGATCCCCTGCGTGATGACCTTGGTGTCCTTGTTGATCAGGATCGACATCGTCGGGTCTCCGGTTTCAGCGTGCGGCGGCGGCGACGACTTTCTCGGCCGCCTCGCCCATCGTGTCGGCCGAAATGATCGGCAGCCCCGAGTCGGCGAGCAGCTTCTTGCCGAGCTCTTCGTTCGTTCCCTTCATGCGCACGACGAGCGGAACCTTCAGCCCGACCGCCTTCGACGCGGCGATCACGCCTTCGGCGATGACGTCGCAACGCATGATGCCGCCGAAGATGTTGACGAGGATCGCCTGCAGGTTCGGATTGCGCAGCATCAGCTTGAAGGCCTCGGTGACCTTCTCGGTGGTGGCGCCGCCGCCCACGTCTAGGAAGTTCGCCGGCTCGCCGCCGAAGAGCTTGATGGTGTCCATCGTCGCCATCGCCAGCCCGGCGCCGTTCACCAGGCAGCCGATGTTGCCGTCGAGCTGGATGTAGGCGAGGTCGTATTTCGACGCCTCGATCTCGGCCGGGTCTTCCTCGTCGAGATCGCGCAGCTCGACGATCTCGGGATGACGGAACAGTGCGTTCTCGTCGAAGTTCATCTTCGCGTCGAGCGCGATCACCTTGCCGTCGCCGGTGAGGATGAGCGGGTTGATTTCGGCGAGCGACGCGTCGGTTTCCCAGAATGCGCGGTAGAGCCCCTGCAGCACCGTGCGCGCCTGCGGCAGGCTCGCGTCGGGGATGCCGATCTTGCGCGCCACGTCGTCGGCCTGTTCGTCGGTGAGTCCGGCCACCGGATCGATCATCACCTTGTGGATCTTCTCGGGCGTGCTCGCGGCGACTTCCTCGATATCCATGCCGCCCTCGCTCGACGCCATCAGGCACACGCGCTGCGAGACGCGATCGACGACCATGCCGAGGTAGAGCTCCTTCTGGATGTCGGCGCCCTCCTCGATGAGCAGCCGGCGCACCTTCTGCCCTTCGGGGCCGGTCTGGTGCGTCTTCAGCTGCATGCCGAGGATTTCCGATGCGGTGCTGCGCACCTCGTCGATCGAGCGCGCGAGCTTCACGCCGCCGCCCTTGCCGCGGCCTCCGGCGTGGATCTGTGCCTTGACGACCCACACCGGACCGCCGAGCGCCTGCGCCGCACTCACCGCCTCGTCGACCGAAAAGCACGGAATGCCGCGCGGCACCGTGACGCCGAAGCGCTTCAGGAGTTCCTTGCCCTGGTACTCGTGGATCTTCACGGGGTTTCCTCTTTGGAAGCTGCGGAATCGTCGGCTGCGCGGACTCGCGTCTTGGTGCGGTACCACGCAGGGTAGTAACGCTGCACCGCAGGGCCGTCGCTGCGCAAGGCATGACAGCGGTCGATCTGGAACGGACGCGGGCCGTGGCCGGCCGCCTGGCGCTCCATCTCGGCGTATCGACGCTTGTCGCCTGCGAAGGCCTGCACCGCGGCGGTGGGCAGCGACTGCGCGAGCTCGGTGAGATGCGTGCAGCCGCGCGTCTCGCCGAGGCGTTCGCGCAATGCGACGCGAAAGCCGCGCATGAGATTCAGGCCGACGAGCTTGCGGTAATCGCCGACGATGTTCTCGCAATAGCCGGCGTAGGGCACGGAGTCGGAAACGGCGATGGCGTCGATGACCTCGAGCTCGTCGTTGATGGTGACGCGCAGGCGCATCGCGTGCATTGCCTCGCCGCCCTTGCGCACGCCGCTCTGCAGCGGCGTGTCGTGCGGCTTCACGTCGACGAGCTCGGCTTCGAGGTCCCAGCGGCCGTCCTCCCGGCGGTACGCGTCGACCCGCACGGTGCGGGTGTGCATCGGAGTGCGCGGGTACTCGACAGGGGGCAGCGGCATGCTCGAAGAAGCGGCGCGAGCGAAGCGCGGGCGCAGCGGGAAGCGGCGGGCTTTGAGGGACGTGGGAAAGCAGTGAAGTTTAGCACGCGAGGGGGTTGGGACGGCTGGGCGGTGGGGGTGGCGCGCCGCTCGGGTCGGGCGCGCCGCTCGGGTCGGGCGCGGCGCTCGGGTCGGGTGCGCCGCTCGGGTCGGGCGCGGCGCTCGGGTCGGGTGCGCCGCTCGGGTCGGGCGCGGCGCTCGGGTCGGGCGCGGCGGCGCGAGCGGGCGTTGGCGGGCGGCGCAGAAGCGGGCACGGCGTCGTTAGCCTTCGTCCTGGGCTACAAAATCGCGCGTTCTCCTTCGTGGAATGGATTCCACGACGGGAAACGCTACAAATTGAGGTCCGAAGTCGTCCATGCGTGACTCCGCTGCGGCACGCCTGGGCTGCGTTTCACGCACGAAGCGCCGTGCGCCCGGACAAACTTCGATCCGCGGGCTCCGCCGCCGCGTCTGAACACAAGGGCGTCACGGACAGACGCCGGTCCGCAAGCGTCAGGGCCATCGCATGCAGTTCGTCAGCGGTAAGAGGGCTTCGTCGAATGCGAGTTTCAGCGCCCGACGCGGCCGCTCTCCTGGCTCGCGACTTGCGCGCAGCTTCAGCCCTCGAACTTCGTCGTGCCACGCTCGTGCGGTCCGCGATGCCGCCGATCGCAACGTTCCGGTCGACGATGCGTTCGACCGGGGCTCCTTCACACCGGGCCACAATTCCATCCATGACTGTTTCTTCACACCGAGCCATCTTGAGGGCATTGCTGCGATGACAACCGATGTAGCGGGCGAGTTCCGGAGCGCGGTAGCGCGTCCATCTCGTCGCCGACAGCAAAAAGAGCCGACGCTCGGCAGCATCGAACTCGTGCGGCGCGCTGCGTGCGCTCCGAAGCACGCGCGAGACCGCCGACGCGATTGCCTCGAGGGACGCCTCCTTCTCGCGTGCACGAAGCCAAGGCGTGCAATCTGCCAGGGCCCCGGCAATGCGAACAGAGGCGTCCGACGTTACGTATTCGTGCAGCCATTCGATGCACGAAGGCAGACGACGACCCATCGCCCGTGCCCATCGCGCGCGATCGACACCGGGGCGGGCGACGGCGCCGACCCAGTCGCGATGCGTGCTCCACTCCCATTCGAGCGGGTCGTTGCAGAGTGCGTCCCGCGTCGGGTTCAGGTGGATGTAGCGAAGTGTTCGTGCGATGTGCCTCTTGTCGTCCTGGACCTTCTCGGGTTGCGGGAGACGCTCCCAGTCGAACGCGAGATCCGGATGCATCGTTGCCTGCATCCGGAGACGGAATGCCGAAAGCACACGGGCGAAGGCTCGCAAGGCGATGTCGGGCTCGATGTGAGCGAGCAGATGTACGTGATCGGGCATAAGCACGCACGCGACGACATCGAAGCTTCGCGTGATGCGACTCCACAGATCCGCGCAGGCGAAGCGTTCATGGAAGGGACGCGCACCGGAAGCCGTGCGCGCAACGAGATGCAACAACTGGAGGTCTGCCATCTCTGAATCGTGCACATTGCTCGGTGCGCGCGCATCTGCACGGATGGATTAGGCCAGCTCAGTATTTCGATCGTCCGCATCATGGGCCCGAGCACCGAGCACCGAGCACCGAGCACCAGCACCAGCACCAGCCCGGACCTCAGGTCGCAAACTGAGTTCTTCTCGTTGACCGACGCGTTCGTAGGACGAACTACGTGACGTGCGCACGATTCGAACTTCAAAAGGTAGCGTTCTCGCTCGTGGAATGGATTCCACGAGCGAGAACGCGCGCTTTTGTAGTCCGAACTGTTCGTGGCGCATGTGCTTTGGCCGACGCATGTGTCTTGGCCTGCGCATGCCTCGGGTCAGCGGAGGCCCCCTCAACCCACGCATCCTGCTCACGCACGCCATGCAGCTCGACCGCCGCTCGGTTGACTGAAGCGAGTAACTCGACCCAACGCTCGTAGTTCGAACGGTCGTGGCACGCACGGTTGCTCCGGTGCCTGCAACTCGAATCGTTGACCAGCGCGCTTCGGCAGAGACCGACGGCGCAGACGCAGCGCGTCGTGATGCGGACGCAGCGCGCCCTGGTGCGGACTACCCTACGGAACCCCCACCACTTGCCGCACGTCGTGCCCGCACCCACCGCTGGAACGATGCTTCACTTTCCGCCGAGCGGCGGCCTTCGAGCAAACCGACGACCTCGATGTCTTCATCGAGTTCATCCCAATGGACGCCGGCCGGCTCCCCCGCCTTCAAACCGGCTCGTCGTCCGAGCCTCCTCTACCAACCACCCGCCGCACCACCTCCGCCGAGAACCCGCGAGCCAGCAGAAAGCGCGACTGTCGCGCCCGCTCGACCAGCGATTCCGGCGCCGACCCGAAACGGCGCACCCACAACGCCCGCGCGCGCTCGTACTCGCTCTTCTCGAGCGACGCTAGATGCCCCGCGACTGCCTCATCGGCCAGCCCATGCGCGCGCAGCTCATGCCGGATCACCGCCGCACCACGCGTGGACGCACGTCGATGCACCACCGATTGCGCGAAGCGCTCGTTCGAGAGCAGCCCCGTCTCGACAAGGCGATCGAGCAGCGCCTGCAACTGCTCTGCGCTCTCGGCGTGCGGCGCGAGCTTGCGCTCGAGCTCGACGCGGCTGTGCTCGCGGCGCGCGAGCGCGCGCAGGGCGCGCGCTTTCAGTGAAGCTTCGGGGCGCGGCATTGCACCGAGCGGCGGGAACGCGGCAAGCCGCCCGGTGCGGATCCCGTCAGGCGGCGGCCTCTTCCGCCGCGGCGCCGCGCGGCGAAACGCCGAAGTGCGCGCGCACCTTGTTCTCGATTTCGAGCGCGAGCTCGGGGTTCTCGCGCAGGTACTCGCGCGCGTTGTCCTTGCCCTGGCCGATGCGGTTGCCGCTGTAGCTGTACCAGGCGCCGCTCTTGTCGACGATGCCGGATGAGGCGCCGAGATCGAGGATCTCGCCTTCGCGCGATGTGCCTTCGCCGTACAGGATGTCGAACTCGGCCGTCTTGAACGGCGGCGCGACCTTGTTCTTGACGACCTTGACGCGCGTTTCGTTGCCGATGATCTCGTCGGCTTTCTTGATCGAGCCGGTGCGCCGGATGTCGAGGCGCACCGACGCGTAGAACTTCAGCGCGTTGCCGCCGGTGGTGGTTTCGGGGTTGCCGAACATCACGCCGATCTTCATGCGGATCTGGTTGATGAAGATGACGGTGGTGTTCGTGCGGTTGATCGTTCCGGTGAGCTTGCGCAGTGCCTGCGACATCAGGCGGGCCTGCAGGCCGGGGAGCGAATCGCCCATCTCGCCTTCGATTTCCGCTTTCGGCGTGAGCGCCGCGACGGAGTCGATGACGATGAGATCGACCGACCCGGAACGAACCAGCGCATCGGTGATCTCGAGCGCCTGCTCGCCGGTGTCGGGCTGCGAGATGAGCAGCTCTTCGAGGTCGACGCCGAGTCGGGACGCGTATTGCACGTCGAGCGCGTGCTCGGCATCGATGAACGCACAGGTGCCGCCGATCTTCTGCATCTCGGCGATGACCTGCAGCGTGAGCGTGGTTTTCCCCGAGGACTCGGGGCCGTAGATCTCGATGACGCGACCGCGCGGCAGACCGCCCACGCCCAGCGCGAGATCGAGCCCGAGCGAGCCGGTGGAGACGACCTGGATATCGCGCGAGACATCGGCGTCGGAGAACTTCATTACCGAGCCCTTGCCGAACTGCTTCTCGATCTGGGCCAGCGCCGCGGACAAGGCCTTCGCGCGCTCGGTACGGGATTTTGCATCGTCCATGTTGATCACTTTTTCCATCTGCAGGCCTCGTCCGGGAACGGGATGAACGGTCCGGAGTATGGCATGAAACTACTGTATAAACAATCAGCTGATCGGTGTAGACCGCTAGGCCCCGAGTCGTTCGAGTGCGCAACGCAACGCGTGCAGTGCCGACGCATCGCGCACGGCGGCGCGATCGCCACCGAAGTGCACCGTGCCGGTCTGCGGCGCCTCACCGATCGACGCCCAGCCGAAGCAGACTGTCCCAACCGGCTTGTCCGGCGTCGCGCCGCCCGGCCCGGCGATGCCGGTAACCGACAGCGCGAACTGCGCGCGACTGTGCTTCAGCGCCCCTTCGGCCATGCGCGCGGCCACCGCCTCGCTCACCGCGCCGCAGGAAGCGAGCACCTCGGGAGGAACCTCGAGCAGGTCGGTCTTCGACGCGTCGGTGTAGGTGACGAAGCCGCGCTCGAACCATGCGCTCGAGCCGCCGATCTCGGTGAGTGCGCGCGCGATCGAACCGCCGGTGCACGACTCGGCGGTGGCGATCATCCAGCCGCGCTCCTCGAGCGCGCGTCCGAGCGCAATCGCCGCATCGACTACTTCGGTCCAGCGGCGCAAAGTGTCCGGAACTTCGTTGGGGGAGTCCACGTCACCGATACCAGAAGGCAAACAGCAGCAGCGTGTAGAACGCCGCCAGCAGGTCGTCGAACATGATACCGAGGCCGCCCTTCAGCCTCCGCTCGAAATGCCGGATGGGTGGTGGCTTGACGATGTCGAAGAACCGGAACACGAAAAAAGCGCCGAGCCGGTCGACGAATCCCGCGGGAACGAAGAGCAGCACGAGCCAGAAAGCGATGATCTCGTCCCAGACGATCGCGCCGTGATCGGGAACGCCAAGGTCGCGCGACGTGCGCGTGCACGCCCACACACCGAGCGCAAAGCCGCCGACGACGAGCAGCCCCCAGCCAACCGGCGAGATCCATCGCTCGAGCACGGCGAACGCGAGCCAGGCCCACAGCGTACCGACGGTGCCTGGCGCGACCGGCGACAGGCCGCTGCCGAAGCCCAGCGCGATCCAGCGCGACAGACGCACGCGCATGAAACGCGAATCGGCGCGCACCGGAATCCGCACCGGCGTGCGTTCACGCGAAGTGGTCGAATCCACGGGCCTCGATGGGCAGCGCGCGACCGCGCGCGTCGCGCACGCGGATCGTCGAGCCGCAGACGATGCGACCGATGCGCGCGAGCGGCACGCCGAGGCGTGATCCGATCGCGGCGATCGCGGTCCGGTTCTCGGGTGCTGCACTGAAGAGCAGCTCGTAGTCGTCGCCACCCGAAAGCGCAAGCTGCATGCGCTCGTCGTCGGACAACGCAGGCAGGCACCGGTCGACAGGCACCGCCGGCCAGTCGACCTCGGCGCCTACACGCGAGCGCTCGACGACATGACCAAGATCGCCGAGCAGGCCGTCGGAAAGATCGATCGCCGCGCGGGCGACGTGGCGCAATGCCAGGCCGAGCGCGATGCGCGGTTCGGGCCGGTCGAGGCGGATCGACGCGTCGTCGCCCGGCGCGAGCGCGCGGCCGGCGCGTCGCTCGCGCACGGCGAAGGCCGCGGCGCCGAGTGCGCCCGACACCCAGAGATCGTCGTCGGGCTGCGCGGCATCGCGGCGCAGCGCAGCGCCTTCGGGCACCTCGCCGAACACCGTGATGCAGACGGTGCGGGGGCCTCGCGTCGTGTCGCCGCCGATCAGCTCGCAGGCATGGCGATCGGCGAGCGCGAACATGCCTTCGGTGAACGCGCCGAGCCAGCGCTCGTCGACTTCGGGAAGGCCGATCGCCAGCGTAAACGCGCGCGGGCGCGCGCCCATCGCAGCGAGATCGGAAAGGTTCACCGCCAGCGACTTGTGGCCGAGCGACGCGGGATCGGCATCGGCGAAAAAATGACGACCTTCGAGCAGCAGGTCGGTGGAAAGGGCGAGCACGGAGTGCGGGTCGAGCGGTGCGAGCAATGCGCAGTCGTCGCCCACGCCGAGTCGGGCATCGCGCGCCGGTCCGCGATCGAAGAACCGGTGGATCAGCTCGAACTCGCCTGCCATGCCGTCAGTTCCGTTGCGGGAACTCGAGGGGCCGCAGGCGCGCGGCCACGCGATCGAGCACGCCGTTGACGTACTTGAAGCCGTCGGGCCCGCCGTAGCTCTTCGCGATCTCGACGGCTTCGTTGAGCACGACGCGATAGGGAATCTCGGGCATCCGCAGCAATTCGAGCGTGGCAAGCATCAGCACCGCGTGCTCGACAGGGCTGAGCTCGGCGACCCTTCGATCGAGATGCGGTTCGATCTGTGCATCGAGTTCGTCGGCGGCGCGGATCGTGCCGTGCAGCAATGCGTCGAGATGCTCGTGGTCGGCCTTCTCGAAACCGGGCGTTTCCTCGAGATGCGCGTGGATGACGCCGGCGTCCTCGCGCGCGAGCAGCCACTGGTACAGGCCCTGCAGCGCGAGCTCGCGCGCGCGGCGCCGTGCGCTCTTCGGCGGCGTTCCGCCGGAGGGCTTGCGCGTAGACCGGGCGCCCGGATCGGGCACCGGCTCGCGCCGCGGCAGCTTCGCAGCTTCGGTCATCGAGGTGGACTCCGTCGCGAACGCGGAACGGCGTCGTTCTCGTCCTCGTCTACCTGGAGCTCGTCGTCGTCGTCGTCATCATCGTCGTCATCGTCGTCATCGTCGTCATCGTCGTCATCGTCGTCGTCGTCGTCGTCGTCGTCGTCGTCGTCGTCGTCATCGTCGTCGTCGTCGTCGTCGCTGAGCGCAGACAACGAAGACGCGAGGTTCGCCATCTCGACGGCGACGCGCGCGGCCTCGGCGCCCTTCTCCTCGGCCCGCTCCTGTGCCTGCTCGTTGGTGTCGGTGGTGAGAACCGCATTGGCGACCGGCAGATTGAAATCGAGCGCAACGCGTGCAATGCCCGCGGCGCTCTCGTTCGAGACGATCTCGAAGTGATAGGTCTCGCCGCGAATGACCGCGCCGACGCCGATCAGCGCATCGAACTCGCCCGATGCCGCCAACTGCTGCAGTGCGACCGGCACCTCGAGCGCACCGGGTACGGTGCAGACGAAGATGTCCTCCCCGGCGACGCCGAGCTCGACCAGCTCCTCGAGGCACGCGTTGCGCAGCGTCTCGGACACCGGCTCGTTGAAGCGCGACTGCACGATGCCGATGCGAAGGCCGCTGCCGTCGAGATCCGACTGGAACACCTCGATTTCCATGGTCATTGCCCCTCCTCCATCGACTCGAATCCGACGACCTCGAGCTCGTAGCCCGTCATGCTCGGCATCTTGCGCGGCTGCGACAGCAGACGCATGCGACTGACACCGAGGTCCTTGAGGATCTGCGCACCGATTCCGTAGGTGCGCAGATCGAGCTTGCCCTTGCGCCGTCGCGCCTTCGCCTGCGCGGAACCGGCGTCGAGCGCATGCAGCTCGTCGAACAGCGCCGCGCCCGGCTGCGCGCAGTTGAGCAGAACGGCAACGCCGGCGCGCTGCTCGACGATGCGCGACATCGCACGATCGAGCGGCCACGAATGCGACGTGGAGCTGTTGTCGAGCAGGTCGATCAGCGACAGCGGCTCGTGCACGCGCACCAGCGTATCGCGCTCGGGTTCGATCTCGCCGTGCACGAGCGCGATGTGCGGCGAACCGGAAACCTGGTCGCGATACGCGACGAGCCGAAGCGGCCCCCAGCGCGACTCGATCGCCCGCTCGGCGACCCGCTCGATCAGGCTCTCGTGCGCGCTGCGGTACTGGATCAGGTCGGCGATGGCGCCGATCTTCAAGCCATGCGCGGCGGCGAACTCGATGAGATCGGGCAGTCGCGCCATCGATCCGTCATCGCGCAGGATCTCGCAGATGACGGCAGTCGGCGTGCGCCCCGCCAGGCGCGCGAGATCGCAGCCGGCCTCGGTGTGACCGGCGCGCATCAGCACACCGCCGGGCTGCGCCATCAGCGGGAAAATGTGACCGGGCTGGACGACGTCCTCGGGCTTCGCGTCGCGCGCAACCGCCGCCTGCACGGTGCGCGCGCGATCGGCCGCCGAGATGCCGGTGGAGACGCCTTCGGCTGCCTCGATCGACACCGTGAAATTCGTACCGTGGCGCGCGGCGTTGTTCTCGACCATGCGCGGCAGGCGCAGCTGCCGGCAGTGTTCTTCGGTGAGCGTGAGGCAGATCAGGCCGCGGCCGAAACGCGCCATGAAGTTGATCGCCTCGGGCGTGACGAAGTCGGCGGCGAGGACGAGGTCGCCTTCGTTCTCGCGGTCTTCCTCGTCGACGAGGATCACCATGCGGCCGGCGGCGATCTCGGCAATGATCTCGGGCGTGCTGGAGAGGGTCATTGGCTCATTCTACCGGCGGCCAGCATGCGCTCCACGTAGCGCGCGATCAGGTCGACCTCGAGGTTCACGCGCCGTCCGGCGTGCAGCGCTCGCAGCGTGGTGACGCGAATCGTGTGCGGAACGAGATTGATCTCGAACTCGACGCCCACGTCGGTGTCGGCAACCCGATTCACCGTCAGGCTCACGCCGTCGACCGTGATCGAGCCCTTGTACGCGAGGTACCGGCCGAGCGATTCGTCGGCACGCACGACGAGTCGCCACGACTCGCCGATCGGCTCGAAGGAAACGACTTCGCCGATGCCGTCGACGTGGCCCGAGACGAGGTGGCCGCCGAGACGGTCGGCGAGCGTGAGCGCCTTCTCGAGATTCACCTCGCCGGACACGTCGAGCCCGACCGTCTTCGACAGGCTCTCGCCCGAGACGTCGACGAAGAAGCGCCGGCCGTCGATGCGAACGACCGTCATGCACGCACCCTGCACGGCGATCGAGTCGCCGGGCGCGACATCGTGCAGGTCGAGCTCGCCGGCATCGACCGCGATGCGCACGCCCGCCTGCTCGCCGAGCGATTCGACTTCCTCTATGCGGCCGACAGCCGCGACGATTCCGGTGAACATTTGCGTTTTCAGGTCCTGTCGGTTCGGCGCGCGATCACGCGCAGGTCTTCGCCGATGCGTTGGATCGACTCGAATCTCAGCGCGACGCCGCGGTCGATCGCCTCGGGCGCGGGCAGTGCGGCAAGCGGCGTCGCGTCGCCGAGCAGCATCGGCGCAACGTACATCAGCAATTCGTCGACGCAGTCTTCGCGCAGCAGCGAGCCGTTGAGCTTCGCTCCCGCTTCGACGTGCAGCTCGTTGATGCCGCGGCTCCCGAGCTCGACGAGCAGTGCGGCCAGATCGACCTTGCCGCCGGCGCCGGCGAGCGTGATCACCTCGCAGCCCAGCTCGCGCAGCGTGGCGGTCTGCTCCGTGCGCGAACCCGGCTCGATCGCGCAGGCAACGAGCGTATTGCCACCCTCGACGATGCGCGCCGCCGGGTTCACCTCGAGCCGCGAGTCGACGAGCACCCGCAGCGGCTGGCGCGAGGTCTGAACATGACGCACGTTCATCTGCGGATTGTCGTCGCGCACGGTACCGATGCCGGTGAGCACCGCACACGCGCGTGCACGCCAGGCATGGCCGTCGACGCGCGCGGGCTCGCCGGTGATCCACTGGCTGCGACCGTCGTGCAGCGCCGTGCGTCCGTCCAGGCTCGCGGCAACCTTCATCCGCACCCACGGCCGGCCGCGCGTCATCCGCGAAACGAAGCCGATGTTCAGTTCGCGCGCTTCCTGCTCGAGCAGACCGCAGCGCACGTCGATGCCGGCGGCCCGCAGCCGCTCGAGGCCCTGTCCGTTCACCGCCGGATTCGGATCCTCCATCGCGGCAATCACGCGTCCGACGCGCGCCTCGATCAGCGAGTCGACGCAGGGCGGCGTGTTTCCGTGGTGGTTGCAGGGCTCGAGCGTCACGTAGGCGGTGGCGCCGCGCGCGCGCGCGCCAGCCTCGGCCAGCGCAAGCACCTCGGCGTGCGCTTCGCCGCGACGGCGGTGCCAGCCTTCGCCGACGACACCGTGTTCGTGCACGATGACGCAGCCGACGCGCGGGTTCGGCGTGCAGGTATTCATGCCCTGCGCGGCAAGCCGCAGCGCCTGCAGCATGAACTCGTGATCGGCCGCGGTGAACATGGAGGGCATTATCCACTGCCGCGCGGGGGCGCTTCGAGGGGCACGCATCCGCCCGACGGGACGCTGGTGTCGAGGCGACGCGCCCGGGCTCGGCGGCGCGCGTTCTAGAATCGACGAACGGATGGAGAAGCGACCTGGACAGCAGCTCTTCCGCGCGCGAGCGCATCGGCGGCCACATCGTCGCGGACGCCCTGATCGGCCAGGGCGTCGACACCGTGTTCGGCGTTCCCGGCGAAAGCTATCTCGCGGTGCTCGACGGGCTGTACCGCCACCGGGATCGCGTGCGCTTCGTCGTCTGTCGCCAGGAAGGCGGCGCCGCGTACATGGCCGATGCCTACGCGAAGCTCACTGGCCGTACGGGCGTCGTGATGGTCACGCGCGGACCGGGCGCGACGAACGCTTCAGTCGGCATTCACGCCGCTTTCCAGGACTCGGTGCCGATGGTCGTGCTGATCGGGCAGGTCGGCACCGGGTTCATCGACCGCGAAGCCTTCCAGGAGATCGACTTCCGTCGCATGTTCGGCCCGATGGCGAAGTGGGTCGCGCAGGTCGATCGCGTCGAGCGCATCCCCGAGTACATTGCACGCGCATTCCAGACGGCGACCAGCGGACGCATGGGGCCGGTGGTGCTCGCGCTGCCCGAGGACGTGCTGGCGGCGCGCGCGGTCGTCGAGGACGCGGCGAGACATTCGCCGGTGCGCGCGTACCCGGGCGCGGCGCAGATCGAGCGCCTGCGCGAGCTGCTCGCCAACGCTCAGCGCCCGCTCGTGCTGCTCGGCGGAAGCGGCTGGACGCGCGCGGCCTGCGAAGACCTGCGCGTCTTCGCCGAGGCGAACCGTCTGCCGGTGGCCTGCGCGTTCCGCTACCAGGATCTCTTCGACAACCGGCATCCGAACTACATCGGCGATGTCGGCATCGGCGTGAATCCGAAGCTCGCCGCTCGCGTGCGCGACGCAGACCTGCTGCTCGCGATCGGACCGCGCCTGGGCGAGATGACGACCTCGGGCTATACGCTGCTCGAGGCGCCTCGTCCTTCACAGCGGCTGGTGCACGTGCATGCGGGCGTCGAAGAGCTCGGCAGCGTCTATCAGGCCGAACTGATGATCGCCTCGGGCATGCCCGAGATCGCCGCGGCGCTGCGCGAGATCGCGGTCAGCCCCGATGCCTGGGCCGGTTCGGTGGAACAGGCACGCGCCGAGTACGAGGCATGGCAGCGCGAGCCGCCGATCTACGCGGGCGCGACGAAGCCGCCTGCGTTGAACCTGTGGCAAGTGGTGCAGACGCTGCGCCGCCTGCTGCCGCCCGACGCGATCGTCACGAACGGCGCGGGCAACTTCGCGACCTGGGCGAACCGCTTCTGGCCGTATGCGGGGCTACGGACCCTGCTGTCGACGACCGCGGGCTCGATGGGCTACGGCGTGCCGGCGGCGGTGGCAGCGGCGATCACCGAACCGCAGCGAACCGTGGTCTGCTTCGCCGGCGACGGCGACTTCCTGATGACAGGACAGGAACTCGCGACCGCCGCGCAATACGAAGCGGGCCTCGTCACGATCGTCTTCGACAACGGGATGTACGGGACGATCCGCATGCACCAGGAACGCGAATACCCGGGGCGGGTGTTCGGCACCGCGCTCGCGAACCCCGACTTTGTGAAGCTCGGCGAGGCCTACGGCGGCTTCGGCGTGCGGGTGCGAACGACGGCGGAGTTCGAGCCGGCGATGCGCGCGGCGCTCGAGCATGCGCGTCGGCAGCGGCGACCGGCGATCGTGGCGCTCGATGTCGATCCGCAGGCGATCACGCCGAACGCGACGCTCGACACGATTCGGGGCGCGTGAGGCAAACCGGGCTCAGACCACGATTTGCAGCTACAGCAGATCCGGTCGCCGTTCTGCCAGCCACGCTTTGACCGTCATGAGCAGTTCGTCCGCACTGCGAACGCACTCGACCACTGCAGCGCGCGAAACCGGCTCTCCCGAGTAGTCCGAGAGATTGCGTTGCTTTCGCAGAGCATCGAGCAGTCGCACCTTGTCCGGTTGAAGCCCGATCGTCAACGCAAGTGCCTGAATTGCGGTTTTCTCCGCGGCCAACGCGTCGATCCGGGCATCCGCGACATTGCGCTCTGCCGACGCGAGCAGGCGCCGAATCTGCGCCTTGTCAGGCTCGACGGCGTCGAGGCTGATGCCCAATAAGTTCTGCAAGCTCATATTCGCTGCCGATCACGAAAATCCTGGGTTTGGAGATCACGTCACGCAGAAAAGAATCTGCAATGACCTCGTCAACGAACTCCTGCCGTGAATACACTTTTGGATTCACTTCGCGGCCCAGTTCCGACTGCGCAGGATAGAGGGCTTCCACCGCTTCCGAGAACCCGATGTCGCCGATCAACAGGATGTCGACATCGCTGCCTGCTACACCACGGCCTTGCGCAATAGAGCCGAACACAAAGGCGGAATGTATGCGGGAGGCCAGGGGGGCAAGGGATTGCGCCAGAACATCGGCAAGGCCTGAGGTCTTCCGGAGGATGCTTGCCAGTTCGTCGTAGACAGGGCTTGTCGTCTCTGCGCAGTACACCTGCTGATTGCCCCGTCGTTGTCTGCGCAGCAATCCCACGTCGCTCAATCGACGTAGCTCGCGAGCTACGCTACCGGCCGGCAGCCCGGTACGGCGAGCAATCTCCCGTCCGTGCAGCGCTTCATCCGGATGCAGGAGCAGCAGCCCCAAAATCCGGCGCCGATACTCGGGAAGGAGGACTGAAGCGAGCGATTGATGCTGCATTTGCATCGATTGTCGCTCTTTTTGCATCACCCGCACAAGGCGTCATTGCGCCCGAAGCCGCCGATACCGCGCGCTCTACCCGTAGACCGGGAACTCCGCCGTCAACTGCTCGACCTTCTCGCGAACCACCGCGATCCGCCCCGCATCCCCCGGCGCATCCAGCACATCCGCAATCAGATGCCCGACCTGCTGCGCCTGCTCTTCGCGAAAACCGCGCGTCGTCATCGCCGGCGTGCCGAGCCGGATCCCGCTCGTCACCATCGGCTTCTCCGGATCGTTCGGGATCGCATTCTTGTTGCAGGTGATGTGCGCTTCGCCGAGCATGCGCTCGGCTTCCTTGCCCGTGATGCGCTTGGCGCGCAGGTCGACCAGCATCAGGTGCGACTCGGTGCGACCCGACACGATGCGCAGGCCGCGCTCGATCAGCGTCTGCGCGAGCACGTTGGCGTTGGCCATCACCTGTTTCGCGTAGTCGCGAAAGGCCGGCTGCTGCGCTTCGTGGAAGGCAACCGCCTTCGCGGCGATCACGTGCATCAGCGGCCCGCCCTGCAGCCCGGGGAAAATCGCCGAGTTGATCGCCTTCTCGTGCGCGGTCGGCATCAGGATGAAACCGCCGCGGGGGCCGCGCAGGCTCTTGTGCGTCGTCGACGTGACGATATCGGCATGGCCGACCGGATTCGGGTAGAGGCCGCCGGCGATCAGCCCCGAGTAGTGCGCCATGTCGGCCATCAGCAGCGCGCCGACGTCGCGCGCGACCTGTGCGAAGCGCGCCCAGTCGATGCGCAGGCTGTAGGCCGATGCGCCGGCGATGATCAGCTTCGGCTTGTGCTCGTGCGCCTTGCGTTCCATCGCGTCGTAGTCGATCTCCTCGGCCTCGTTCATGCCGTAGGAGACGACGTTGAACCACTTGCCAGACATGTTCAGTGCCATGCCGTGCGTGAGGTGCCCGCCCTCGGCGAGGTTCATGCCGAGGATCGTGTCGCCGGGCTGCAGGAACGCGAGGAACACCGCTTCGTTCGCCTGCGCGCCCGAATGCGGCTGCACGTTCGCGCAGTCGGCGCCGAACAGCGCCTTCACGCGATCGATCGCGAGCTGCTCGGCGACGTCGACGTGCTCGCAGCCTCCGTAATAGCGCTTGCCCGGATAGCCTTCGGCGTACTTGTTCGTCAGCTGGCTGCCCTGCGCGGCCATCACCGCGGGGCTCGCGTAGTTCTCCGAGGCAATCATCTCGATGTGCGCCTCCTGTCGCCGATTCTCGAGCCGGATGGCGTTCCAGAGCTCGGGATCCACTTGCGACAGGGCGATGCTGCGATCGAACATGGCAATACCTCGGAAGAGCGCGGGGAAAGGCGAAAGGCGAAAGGCGAAGAGCGAAAAAAGCGAAAAGCGAGAAGCGAAGGCGACGAGCGACGAGCGACGAGCGACGGCCGGAGGCGAAACGAAGCGCGTGGAAACGCGTGCGAGGCGGTGAGCTGCGCGTCCGGCGGACGCCCGGCGGACGAATTCTAAAGGATCGTGCGCCGCGGCCGATCCCGCCACGCTGCGTCATGCGGTTTCGCGTTCAAGGATGCGCCTCCGGTGAACACGTCTGCCGCGCAGCACTTCCGATCCTCTCGACGGCGAAGACGTCGAGCTGTCCGCGGCAGCAGCTCAAACTCAAAGAGCGCGGAACGCTGCCTTCCGCTGCATTTTCCGTCGAAGAAGAAGTTGCCGGCGGAAAAGCGCTGCGTTTCGCAGCGAAATGGCTTGCGAGAACGACGCGAGCGCGAGGAGTGCGCAGGGCAGGGGTCACGAATCGCCGCGCGACGCCTGGACGAGCGCCGCAAGCCGCTACGGGTGCCCGCGCGCCTCGGTTACGTCGTCGAGCGCTTCGGCCAGATGCGCAACATCGGCCCACGCGAGCAACGCGAACGAGTCATCGCGCCACGCGATGCGGTTCAGGCTTGCATTGAGCAGTTCGTGCGTGCGCGGTGCGTCGATCGCCAGCCCGGTGGCGACGCGATACGCGCAATCGAGCACGCCGCCGTGCGTGACGACGGCGATCATCTCGCCCGCATGCCGGCAAGCGAGGTCGCGAAGCGTCGCTTCGATGCGCTCGTGCAGCGCGAGCAGCGTCTCTCCGCCTCCAGGCAGCGCGAAATCGGGATCACGCTCGCGCCAGCGCCGGTACGCCGACGCATCGATGCGTTCGATCTCCTCGTAGGTACGACCCTCGAAACGACCGTAGTGCCGCTCGCGCAGCCGTGGCTCGAGGCGCAGTTGCAGCCCGTGCGGCGCCGCGATCGCCTCGGCGGTCTGTCGTGCGCGCATCAGGTCGCTCGTATAGACGGCAGCCAGCGGCCACGACGAGAGCCGCAGTCCGGTACGGCGCGCCTGCTCGATGCCCTGCTCGTCGAGCGGCGTGTCGAGCTGGCCCTGGAAGCGTCGTTCGCGGTTCCAGGCGGTGATGCCGTGGCGAACGAGGACGAGCTCGGTCTTCAGGCCAGCCTCGGGTTCAGCGTGTAGATGCCGGTGATCGACGCCTGCCCCAGCCGGTGGTGCGCGATGACCTTCAAAGCATCGGCGCCGCCGAAGCGGCCCATCAACGGCAGCCGCTCCACGTCGAGCGCGTACACCGTGAACACGTAGCGGTGCACGATCGAGTCGTTCCAGGGCGGGCACGGACCGTCGTAGCCGTAGTAGTCGCCGTTCATGTCGTGATCGTCGGCGAACCAGCCGGTGTAGTCGTTGATGCCCTGGCGGGCGCCGTGACGTGCGGTGGGCCCCGCCTTTCCGCGCGGGGTGACCTTGTCGGAGAACTCGCCCGCGGCAATCTGCTGCAACCCGACCGGAAGATCGATCAGCGTCCAGTGGTAGAAGTGCACGCGCGGCAGCGTCGACGGAATCTCGCGCCCTTCCTGGTTCACGTCGTCAGGCTTGCTCGGCACGTCGATGTCGTGGCAGACGATCGCGAAGGAACGCGTGCCGATCGGTGCGTCGGACCACGACAGCTGCGGATTGCGGTTCGACGACAGCGCCACGTGCGACTTCGGGTCGATCCGGCAGAAGGCGAACTCCGCGGGAATCGGCTGACCGTCGGCAAACGACTCGCTGGTTAATTTCATTCGGGGCCTCCGTGCCTCGAGTGTCGCACGTCAGCGTAGGTTCGCTCCTCGCGCGCAGTCAAGCGCGCACGTTCGTGCGAACCCACAGCGTCACCGGCCCGTCGTTGACGAGCGCCACCAGCATGTCGGCGCCGAAGCGTCCGGCCTGCACCCGACCGTGCCCGGCCCGTGCGCACTCGACGAACCGCTCGAACAGGCGCGCGCCTTCGTCGGGCGCAGCCGCCGCAGAGAAGCCGGGCCGATGACCGCTCGACGTGTCGGCGGCAAGCGTGAACTGCGGAACCACGAGCAGCTCGCCGCCCGTGTCCTGCACGCTCAGATTCATCCGACCATCGTTGTCGGGAAAGCAGCGCATGCGCAGCACGCGCGCGAGCAGGCGGTCGACGTCGGCGTTCTCGTCCCCGCGCTCGGCGCAGTAGAAGACGAGCAGCCCGCCGCCGATCGCAGCGATCGTCTCGCCGGCCACGTCGACCTGCGCGCGGGAGACGCGCTGCAGCAGCGCGATCACCTCAGTTGGTCACTCAGTTGGCCACTCAGTTGGCCGCGGAATCGGCCGCCGAGTTGGCCGCCTCGATGCGTACACGCGCGAAGCGACGCTTGCCGATCTGCACGACGTAGGTGCCCGGAAACAGCTCGAGGGCCCGGTCGGACACCCGCTCGCCGTCGATGCGCACGCCGCCCTGGTCGATGCTGCGATTGCCCTCGCTGGTCGACGGAACGAGGCCGGCACGCTTGAGCACCTGCGCGATCAAGATCGGCGCACCGTGCAACACGGTCTCGGGCATGTCGGCAGGTGCCGCGCCGAGCCGGAAGCGCGCGTCGAAGCCCGCAGTGGCGCGCTCGGCGTCGACGCGCGAATGGAAGCGCTCGACGATCTCCTGCGCGAGCAGCACCTTCACGTCACGCGGGTTGCGCCCCCGCGCGCACTCGTCGCGCAGCGCCTGCACCTCGCGCATCGGCCGAAACGACAGCAGCTCGAAGTACCGCCACATCAGTTCGTCGGAGATCGACATCAGCTTGCCGAACATCTCGTCGGGCGATTCGGTGATGCCGACGTAGTTGTTCTTCGACTTCGACATCTTCTCGACGCCGTCGAGCCCTTCGAGCAGCGGCATCGTGAGGATGCACTGCGGCTCCTGCCCGTACTCGCGCTGCAGCTCGCGTCCGACGAGCAGGTTGAACTTCTGGTCGGTTCCGCCGAGCTCGAGATCGGAACGCAGCGCAACCGAGTCGTAGCCCTGCATCAACGGGTACAGCAGCTCGTGGATCGAGATCGGCAGGCCTTCGCGGTAGCGCTTCGCGAAATCGTCGCGCTCGAGCATGCGGGCGAGCGTATGCCGTGCGGCGAGCTCGATCAGGCCGCGTGCACCGAGCGGGTCCGACCATTCCGAGTTGTAGCGAATCTCGGTCTTGCCGGCGTCCAGCACGAGGCTGGCCTGATCGAAGTAGGTGCGCGCATTCTGCTCGATCTGCTGGCGGGTGAGCGGCGGGCGCGTCACGTTGCGCCCCGACGGGTCGCCGATCATCGCCGTGAAGTCGCCGATCAGGAAGATCACCGTGTGGCCGAGGTCCTGCAGCTGGCGCATCTTGTTCAGGACGACCGTGTGGCCGAGATGCAGGTCGGGCGCGGTCGGATCGAGGCCGAGCTTGATCCGCAGCGGCGTGCCGCTAGCCTCGCTACGGGCGAGCTTCGCGAGCCATTCGCTCTCGACGAGCAGCTCATCGACACCCCGCAGCGTGACGGCCAGCGCTTCGCGGACGGCGTCGCTGGGCGGCTCCCCGGGGGCCCCGGAAGGCCCGGATCGCGCATCGTTCCGGAAACTGCCGCCGTTCATCGTCATCGGGTAGGTGATTTCCACTATGAATCCGGTAGAATCCGCGCGACTTCTGCCGGACCCGGGGCATACGCCAGATCGCGCCACATCGCGCGGAACTGGTGCACGCGCCGGGGCTTCCGCCGGGGGTGAAGGGCCCGATTCTAGCCGAGCGCCGAAAGCGCCCGCGATGACAAAACCAGACCGAAAGAGCCGATCCGTGCGATGAGCCACCCACTCCGCTCCAATTTTCCGAAGGTGGCGACGGCTGTCGCCGTGACGACGGCCCTGGTAGCGGTCACTGCGCTGGCAACGGCTCCGCTGCGCTATCCCGAGGAGGCGCCCGCGCTGCGTACGGTGGTCGACTCGTTGACAGTGTCGTGGCCGACGCTGCACGGCGAATCCGACGAGACCTTCGTGCGCGCCGAGCGCATCCAGCGCGGCGAGACGCTCGCGTCGCTGCTCGACCGGCTCGGCGCCACCGACCCCGACTTCCACAAGTACGTCGCTTCGAACCCGCTGGCACGCCGGCTGATGCAGCTGCCGCAGGGGCGGATGGTCACCGCCGACATCGATACCGCGGGGCGCGTCCACTCGCTGCAGTATCGCTTCGGCAGCCTCGATCCGAACTCGGCGCAACCGGCGCGGCGCCTCACCGTCGAGCGCAACGGCGAAGGCTTCTACGTCACCGAGGAGCCGGTTCCGGTCGAGCGGCAGATCGCGATCGGCCAGGCGGAGATCCAGAGTTCGCTGTTCTCGGCGATCGACTCCGCCGGTATCCCCGACGGCGTCGCCAGCCAGATCGCCGACATCCTCGAGGACAAGGTCGACTTCACGCGCGACCTGCGTCGCGGCGACCAGCTGCGCGTGCTCTACGAGATGATCCGCGAGTCCGACAGCCTCGATCCGCCGGTGGTCGGGCGCGTGCTCGCACTCGAGTTCGTGAACCACCGCACGCGCCATGAAGCCGTCTGGTTCGACCGCGGCGGCGGACAGGGCGAGTACTTCGCCTTCGACGGGCGCAGCCTGAAGCGGTCGTTCCTGCGCCAGCCGGTCGAGTTCAGCCGGATCTCGTCGGGCTTCAAGCCGGCGCGCATGCACCCCATCCTGAAGTACACGCGCGAGCACAAGGGCGTCGACTTCGCCGCGCCGATCGGCACCAAGGTGCGCAGCTCGGGCGACGGCGTCATCGAGTTCATCGGGCAGCAGCGCGGCTACGGCAAGGTGATCGTCGTGCGCCACCGCAACGACATCACGACGCTGTATGCGCATCTGCACGGCTTCGCGCGCGACATGGCGGTCGGTACCCACGTCGCGCAGGGTGAGGTGATCGGCTTCGTCGGCGCGACCGGCATGGCTACCGGGCCGCACCTGCACTACGAGTTCATGGTCGGCGGCGAGAACGTCGACCCGATGGCGGTCGCGATGCCCGGCTCCACGCCGCTCGACAAGACGGAGATGAAACGCTTCAGCGCGCAGGCCGAGATGCTGCAGCTGCGGCTGGCGCAGCTCCAGGGCGTCCAGCTCGCGCGCTTCGAGTAGCGCGCTTCGGCTCTTTCTTCTTCGGTCCGCGTCGCGATGCGCCGCTTCGTCGGACTGATGTCGGGCACCAGCGTCGATGCGGTCGATGCAGCGCTGCTGGAGATCGACGAGCACGATTCCGGCATTCGCACCGGCGGCTTCGCGAGCGTTGCGCTCGACGACGCGCTATGCGACGAGCTGCACGCGCTGCAGGCGAGCGGCCCCGACGAGCTCGAGCGCGCGATGCGCGCGGCAGCGACGCTCGCCGACCGCTATGCCGAAGCCGTCGATGCGCTGCTCGCCCGGACGGGTTTGCAGGCGTCACAGATCACGGCGATCGGAGCGCACGGGCAGACCGTTCGCCACCGGCCTGACCTCGGCTACACGATCCAGCTGCTCGACGCTGCGCGACTCGCGGAGCGATGCGGCATCGCCGTCGTCCACGATCTTCGCTCGGCCGACGTCGTCGCCGGCGGCCAGGGCGCACCGCTCGTTCCCGCCTTTCATGCGCAGGTGTTCCGCAGCCCGCTCGAGCGGCGCGCGATCGTGAACCTCGGCGGCATCGCCAACATCACGCTGCTGCCTGCCGACTGCGGATCGGAGGAGCCGGTGCGCGGCTTCGACACGGGTCCGGCGAACACGCTGCTCGACGGCTGGTGCCTGCGCCATACCGGGCGCCGCTTCGACGAGCACGGTGCGTGGGCACGCAGCGGGCGGGTGCACGAGACGCTGCTCGCACAATTGCTCGACGAAGGGTATTTCGCGCTGCCGGCGCCGAAGAGCACCGGTCGGGATTGGTTCCACCTGGGTTGGCTCGATCACGCGTTGGCGGCGGTGCGCGACGGCGGCGCCAGGGAACCGAAACTGAAGCCTGCGCCAGAGCCGACTCCCGCGGACGTGCAGGCGACTCTGGTCGAGCTGAGCGCCGTCACCGTGGCGCGCGCATGCAGCGACTACGGCGTGCAGGCTGTCTACGCCTGCGGCGGGGGTACGCGCAACGATTTCCTGATGGAGCGTCTGGGGGCGCGGGTGGCGCCGATCGAGTTGCAGACGACAGCGGCATTGCGCGTCGATCCGCAGGCAGTGGAAGCGGCAGCCTTCGCATGGCTTGCCGCACAGCGCATCGACTCGAAGCCGGGGAACCTCCCCGCAGTTACCGGCGCGCGCGGCCCGCGCGTGCTCGGCTCGATTGCCGACCCGCGCCCGCGGGCGATGCGCGAGTAAACCGGAAAGACGGGATCAGGAGAACGACGATCCGCAGCCGCAGGTCGACGACGCGTTCGGGTTCTTGATGACGAACTGCGCGCCGTCGAGATCGTCCTTGTAGTCGATCTCGGCGCCCATCAGATACTGCAGGCTCATCGCGTCGACGAGCAGCGTGACGCCGCCCTTCTGCAGCACGGTGTCGTCCTCCGCAGTTTCCTCGTCGAAGGTGAAGCCGTACTGGAAGCCCGAGCAGCCGCCGCCCTGCACGAACACGCGCAGCTTCAGCTCCGGATTGCCTTCCTCGTCGATCAGCGACTTCACCTTGGTTGCGGCCGCGCTGGTGAACACCAGCGGATCCATCGTTTCGGCGACAGCTTCCATTCGATACCTCCGATTGACACCTATTGTACGTGTTGCAGGCGCGAGGCGTGCGTCTGATCGCGGTCGACACAATCGGGGGCAGACCACCAAAATCGGGGTCAGACCACGGTTACGACGTAACCGTGGTCTGACCCCGATTTTGCCCCTCAGGGCAGGATCGGCACCTGCGTCAGCCCCGTATCCTCGGGCAGCCCGAACATCAGGTTCATCACCTGCACGCCCTGCCCCGACGCGCCCTTCACGAGGTTGTCCTCGACGACGAGCACCATCAGCAGGTCGCTGTCGGGCGGCCGATGCACGGCGATGCGAACGAAGTTCGATGCGCGCACCGAGCGGGTTTCCGGCGCCGAACCGGCCGGCATCACGTCGACGAAGGGCTCGTCGGCGAAGCGGCGCTCGTAGAGCGCCTGAAAGTCGAGATCGCGTGCACGCGGGGTGATGCGCGCGTACAGCGTCGAGAAGATGCCGCGGATCATCGGCACCAGGTGCGGCGTGAACGCGAGCTTCACCGGCTTGCCGGCGACCGCCTCGAGCCCCTGCCGAATCTCCGGCAGATGCCGGTGCCCGGTGACGGAATATGCACGGAAGTTGTCGCCCGCTTCTGCGAGCAGCGTCCCCACCTCTGCCTTGCGACCCGCGCCCGAAGCGCCCGACTTGCAGTCGGCGATCAGACTGTCGAGCTCGACCAGGTCGCCTCCTGCGGCACGCGCGGCCTGCGGGTCGACGACCGGCAGGAAGCCGAGCTGCACCGAGGTCGGATAGCAGCCGGGCAGGCCGATGACGCGCGCATCGCGAATCGCGTCGCGATTCACTTCAGGCAACCCGTACACCGCTTCGGCGAGCACCTCCGGGCACGAGTGCGGCATCCTGTACCAGCGCTCGAACTCGGCAGTGCTCTTCAGGCGAAAGTCGGCCGCGAGATCGATGAGGCGCACGCCCGCCGACAACAGCTCGGGCGCCTGCGCCATCGCAACGCCGTGCGGCGTGGCGAAGAAGACGACGTCGCATTTCGACAGCGGTGCAGACGCGGGATCGGTGAAGGCGAGATCGACGCGGCCGCGCAGCGACGGGAACATCTCCGCCACCGGCAGGCCGGACTCCTTGCGCGACGTGATCGCAACGAGCTCGACCTGCGGGTGCTGCGACAACAGGCGCAGCAACTCGACACCGGTGTATCCGGTGCCGCCGACTATTCCGACCTTGATCATCGCAAACCTCCGCGACAACCGCCGCCGCTCGAACAGCGGCGTTGCCGGATCAGCGCTTCGAGAACTGCTTGCGCCGACGCGCCCCGTGCAGGCCGACCTTCTTGCGCTCGACTTCGCGCGCGTCGCGCGTGACGAGCCCGGCGCTCGACAGCGTCGGCTTGAGCGACTCGTCGTAGTCGATCAGGGCGCGCGTGATGCCGTGGCGAACCGCGCCCGCCTGGCCGGATTCGCCGCCGCCGTGCACGTTGACCATGACGTCGAAGGATTCGAGATTCTGCGTGAGATCGAGCGGCTGGCGCACGATCATGCGGCCCGTTTCGCGCGCGAAGTAGTCGTCGAGCGGCTTGCCGTTGACGACCATCTTGCCGGTGCCCCGCTTCAGGAACACGCGAGCGACGGAAGTCTTGCGCCGGCCGGTGCCGTAGTAGTAGTCGCCGATCATCGGATCAGACCTCCAGAGCCTTCGGCTGCTGCGCCGTGTGCGGGTGCGTGGCTTCGCCGTACACCTTGAGCTTCTTGATCATCGCGTAGCCGAGCGGGCCCTTCGGCAGCATGCCCTTCACCGCCTTCTCGAGCGCGCGGCCCGGGTGGCGCGACTGCATCTGGCGGAAGGTCTGCTGGCGGATGCCGCCCGGATAGCCGGTGTGACGGTAATAGATCTTGTCGTCGGCCTTGGTGCCGGTGACCTTGATGCGTGACGCATTCACGACGACGATGAAGTCGCCGGTGTCGACGTGCGGCGTGAACTCGGGCTTGTGCTTGCCCCGCAGGCGACGCGCGATCTCGGCAGCGAGACGCCCCAGCACCTTGTCGGTGGCGTCTACGACGAACCAGTCGCGCTGAACCTCTTGCGGCTTGGCGGAAAAGGTCTTCATTGAGTCTTCTCTGGAGGGCGACGCGGTGCGCCGGGCCCGGGAATCGACGCTCGACGCGAAAGGCCGACGGGAGCGCGGAAAAGCCTTTGATTGTAATGCGGCGGGCCCTTTGCGTCAAAGCGGCGCCGCCCCACTTGTCGCGCCCCCGGCCGTGTAGGCTGGGCCACGCCTGTTCCGAACCCACGGATGAACATGAACGAGCCCCGCGATGGCCGTGCCGTCGTGAACCTCCACGAGGCGAAGACGCATCTGTCGAAGCTGCTCGACCGCGTACAGGCCGGCGAGGAGATCATCCTCGCCAGGGCCGGCGTGCCGTGCGCGCGCCTCGCACCGCTGGAGTCTGCCCGCTCGTCCCGCAGGCCCGGCCGGCTGCAGGGCAGGCTCGACGATGCCTTCTTCGAACCGCTCGACGCAGACGAGTCGCGCGGCTGGAGCGGATGAGCCGTGCAGGTGCTGCTCGACACGCACGTGCTGCTCTGGTGGCTGACAGACGACGAGCGCCTGTCTCACGCGGTTCGACGCGTCATCGCCGAACCCGCCAACGAGATCCTCGTCAGTGCAGCCAGCGCGTGGGAGCTGTCGACGAAGTACCGCCTCGGCAGGCTTCGCGGCTGCGAGGAGATCGTAGTGCGCTACACGGAGATCATCGAAGCCGAGCATTTCCGGACGCTTGCCATCGAGCCACGTCATGCGCTGCTGGCCGGCACCTACGCCACCCGCCACCGGGATCCCTTCGACCGCATGCTCGCCGCACAAAGCGAGCTCGAGTCGCTGCCGCTCGCCACCGACGACGAAGCCTTTCGATCCTTTCCCTGCCGAACGCTGTGGTGAAAAAAAAACCCGGACGCGAGGCCCGGGTTGAATCCACCAAGGAGGAGGAGGTGGAGGAGACAGATGAACTATAGCGGAAGCGATGTTGCAGTGCAAGAGGCGCGATTCGGGCGTTGCAAAAGGGCTACGGACGGGCGGTCAACAAGCTGTAAATAGTTGATATTGCTAATTGTGATGACCGGAAGTGCCTCTCGAAACCGTGCGGAGTGCACGCGTCGAAGTAGCCCCGACAGGGCGCTCCTTCCCGCACTGCAGCACGGAGGGGACGCACTTGTTCCGAAGCCCGCGTCACCTGGCGTGATGTCGCGGACGCGTACACATCAGAACCAGCGAGAATTGCCGCCTCGACAGGAGTATTCGATGCAGTGCACGGTGAAATGGACCGGGCCCGGTGGCATGAGCTTTCTCGCCGAATCGGGCAGCGGGCACGCGGTGGTGATGGACGGCGCGCTCGAGGCCGGCGGGCGCAATCTCGGCCCCCGGCCGATGGAGATGCTGCTGATCGGCACCGGCGGATGCACCGCATCCGACGTGGTCGTGATCCTCAGCCGCAGCGGCCAGGACGTGCGCGGCTGCGAAGTGCAGCTGAGCGCCGACCGGGCACCCACCGACCCGAAGGTCTTCACGCGCATCCACTTCCATTTCGTCGTGCGCGGACGCGGGCTCAAGCCCAACGTCGTCGAGCGCGCGATCCGACTGTCGCACGAGAAGTACTGCTCAGCGTCGATCATGATGGGGCAGACGGCCGAGCTGACGCACGACTGGGAGATCGTCGAAGACTGACCGACGCGGCGGCAGCGGTGCAGTAGCCGGCACGATTGAGACTACAAAATGCGGCGTTCTCGTTCGTGGAATCGATTCCACGAACGAGAACGCGCGAAATTGAGGTTCGAACAGACGCGCTCTACAAACAGGTGCGCGCTACAGATAGTGCGCCGTCGTCGTCATCACTTTGGAGGCCGCGCGCATCGCCCAGCGCGCCGGAGCCGGCAGGTCGACGCCGCCCAGTCGTCTTGCGTGCTCGCCGTGCCGCGCTTCGTCTTCCTGCATCGCCGCCACGATCGCGCGTGAACGCGAGTCGGCAGGCGGCAGCCGGTCGAGATGCCGTGCCAGGTGCGATTCGACCTGGCGTTCGGTCTCGGCCATGAAACCCAGGCTGATGCGATCGCCCATGCGTCCCGCGACCAGCCCGATTGCGAACGAGCCGGCGTACCAGCACGGATTCAGCAGGGAAGGACGCGCCCCGAGCTCGCGCAAGCGTTCGCGCGTCCAGGCGAGGTGATCGCCCTCCTCGCGCGCCGCCGCCCGAAACTCGCCCTCGAGAACGGGATCGGCCGTGCTGGCCGCCTGCGCCTCGTAGAGCGCCTGTGCACAGACCTCACCAACGTGGTTCACCCGCATCAGTGCGCCCGAGAGCCGACGCTGCGAAGGCTCGCTCGGCTCGTCGTCGTCGAAGGCGTCGTTGCGGACCGGCATCGGCCGCGAGGTAGGCGCGGCTCCTGCGAGCGATGCGAAGGCGCGCCCGAATCCGGACAACATCCGGTCGAGCGGCGTCGGATCGCGCAGCTCATCGGTGGAGATCGTGGACATGCCGAGCCTCGATGTTGCAGTTGCACCACGAGGATACCCCTCGCCTACGGAGATTCCTTGCGCTGTCGCCAAACCGTAACGCGCGCTTCCTACCTTGGGGCTCCGTTCCCGCACGGCCACGTTCGTGCGGGTCCTCGCGGCAAAGCCCGCCGCATTTCTCGGCAAGACAGGGAGCTCCACTTGAAAAGAACACTGGTAACGCTGGCCGTCCTCGGCGCCTTCGGCGGCGCCGCTTCCGCGCAGACGAACATCACCTTGTACGGGATCGCCGACGCCGGCTTCGGAATCGCCGACACCGACACGCCCGGATCGGACAGCACGACGATGGTCTACACCAGCGTCCAGTCGAGCAGCCGCTTCGGCATCCGCGGCAGCGAGGACATCGGTTCCGGGCTGAAGGTGACCTTCAACCTCGAGAGCGGCGTCGACATCGACGACGGCGAGGCCGGCGATCCGTTCTGGGCGCGTCGCGCGGTGGTCGGCCTGGCAGGAGGCTTCGGCGAAGTGCGGCTCGGCCGCGATTACACGCCCGGCTATTCGGCGATCGGAACCACCGACGTGATGGGCCTCGGCCTGTTCGGCAACTGGCTGAACTTCGGCGGCAACGGCGGAATCACCAGCCGCAAGAGCAATGGCGTGCACTTCACGAGCCCGGTCTGGTCCGGCTTCACGTTGCGTGCGATGTACGCGACCGGCGAAGCCGACGACGTGAGCCGGCCGTCCGGCGACGGCGACATGTACGGCGTCTCCGGCGTCTATGCGAGCGGCCCGTTGACCGTGCAGGCATATTTCCAGTCGAGCGAAAGCGCCAATGCGGCAGGAAACAACACAGTCGACCGCGACGAGTACGGAATCGGCGGCCAGTACCGGTTCGGCGCCTTCCGTGTCGCGTTGAACTACGGGAAGGTCGACCGGGAGCTCCCGGCCGGCGGCGACGTCGAGCACGACGCGATCGGGCTTGGCCTGGGCGCGAAGATCGGCACCGGCGAACTGCTCTTCAACTACATCCAGCAGGAACTCGACAGCGCCGGCAAGCCGGAGGCGAAATCCTTCGGCATTGCATACGTCTACCCGCTCTCGAAGCGCACGAACCTGTACGCGACCTACGGTCAGTTGAAGAACGACGATGGGGCGGACTTCGCCCTGCGTGCGGCCGGGTTCGGCGTCGGCGGCGGCGTTGCGAACACCGAGCCGAAGGCCTTCGCGCTGGGCATCCGGCACCGCTTCTGAGCAGCGAGCGCTCGATCCGGGTAAGCCCGGATTTGCGGGCCGGCGCGCCGGCCCGCCCTCCACGCGCTTCCGTCCAATTTCTTGCGGCAGACATGCTGCGCGGGAACAACGGCCTGTGTTGCCGGAATACGACAGAAATCGGCCGTAGAGGCATCGGAAGGCGCCCGATTCTTTGCTCACCTAGGGAATTTCGCGAGAATACGTTGGACTTCAAACCGGGGATAGCCTGTCGGCCTCTCGGGGAGTTGCGGCGGCACACCACGCCGACGATTGATTCCAGAAACCTAGGAGAACCTTCAATGAAGAAAACGCTTCTCGCAGTGGCTGTCGCCGCAGCGCTGCCGGCCGTTGCGTTCGCACAGACGAACGTGACGCTGTACGGGATCGCCGACGCGGGCGTGGGCTGGCAAGACAACGACGTCGACGGGCAAGACGGTTCGTTGGTTGTGAATTCGGGCTACAACTCGACCAGCCGCTTCGGAATTCGCGGCACCGAAGACCTGGGCAGCGGCCTGAAGGCCACGTTCAACCTCGAAGGGGGCGTTCAATTCGACACCGGTCGGAGCGACGCCGACATTCCTAGCCGCGCCGCGTTCTGGAATCGCCGCGCGGTCGTCGGTCTGGCCGGCGGCTTCGGCGAAGTACGGTTCGGCCGTGACTACACGCCCGCCTTCTCGTCGGCCGGGTCGACCGATATCATGGGCTACGGCCTGTTGGGCAACTGGCTGACCTTCACGGTTCAAGGCGGTATCGAGACCCGTGCAAACAACGGGGTCCACTACACGGGTACTTTTTCGGGCATCACCATCCGCGCCGTGTATGCCGACGGCGAACAGCCGAAAACCCGCGTGGGCGGCATAGAAACCGTCGACGGGGCAAGCGGTGATATCTGGGGTCTGTCGGCTGCCTGGGCAGGCGGTCCTCTCACGGTCCAAGGCTACTATCAGGAAGTCAACACCAGAGCATCCACTACAGCCCCCATTACCTCGGGAGGCGACTCCGTCAAGCAGATGGGCGTCGGCGCCGGCTACAACTTCGGCGCGTTCCGTCTTGCGCTGAACTACGGAATTGCAGATGCGGACAACGGCACGACCGTTACCGCGATGCGGGGCGACAAGTTCCAGGGCCTCGGCCTCGGCGCTGGCGTCAAGCTCGGTACCGGCGAGTTGCTGGCGCAGATCATGCAGTTCAAGGTCGACAACGCCGCAAACGGGCTAAGAGACCCGAAAGCCACGGGCTTCGGTCTCGCCTACATCCATCCGCTGTCGAAACGTACCAATCTGTACGCCACGTACGGCATGATGCGCAACAACAGCAATGCATCCTTCGCTGTTCTCGCCTCGGACGTCTCGGTAGGCAGCGGTGCACTGGGTTCGGATCCGCAGGGCTTCGCGGTCGGTATCCGTCACCTGTTCTGATCGCGCGCCGGCTTTCGCCGGCATGCGAAGCAGGCCTGAAAGCGCCGGGGAAACCCGGCGCTTTTTTTGTGCCCGACCGTTTTGTTTGAGATGCGAACAGTTCAATCCTAAACTGTGCGCATGCCCCTTCCCGACGACCCGGCACCCTCGCCTCTCGATCACGAAACGCGCCTGCAGGCGCACGACCACACCGCGCTGCGGCTGTGGCTGCGGTTGCTCACCTGCACCAGCCTGATCGAGGCATCGGTCCGGCAGATCCTGCGCAGCGACTTCGAGAGCACGCTGCCGCGCTTCGATCTGCTCGCACAACTCGATCGCCACCCGCAGGGTCTGCGGATGAGCGAACTGTCGCAACGATTGATGGTAACCGGCGGCAACATCACGGCGCTCGCCGATCAGCTCGAAGCCGAGGGTCTGCTGCGACGCGAACCGGTCAGCGATGACCGACGCTCGATCCGGCTGAAGCTTTCTACGCTCGGACGCAAGCGTTTCGCCGAGATGGCCGCGGGACACGAACGATGGATCGTGTCGCTGTTCGAGGTGCTGTCGCGTGATGAGCAACGGCAACTGCTGGCGCTGCTCGGCAAACTCAAGCCGGGTTTGGTCGACGGCAAGCGACGCGCCGAAGCGGCGCGCGCCGCGCGCAGTCGCGCACGACGCGACGCGGCGACACGCGACGCTGCCTGAACGATGCACGACGGATCCGATCGGCGCTCACAGTGCGCCTGCGGTACCGGGCAATACCGATTTCAACGATGCTTCCAACGAGAACGAGGAGCGCTCCGATGCACCCGTCCGCACACGTCGACACCTTCGCGCGCGACAACCTGCCCCCGCCCGCGCAGTGGCCCGAGTTCCTCGATCTACCCGACACCCGGTATCCCGACCGGATGAACGCGGCGGTCGAACTGCTCGAACGAATGGTCGAGACCGGTCATCGCGATTCGATCGCGCTGCGAACCGACGAGACGAGTTGCACGTACTACCAGCTGCACGTACGGGTGAACCAGATCGCGAACGTGCTGCGCGACCGGATGCGATTGCAGCCCGGCAACCGCGTGCTGCTGCGCGGAACGAACAACCCGATGATGGCCGCCTGCCTGCTCGCCGTGATCAAGGCGGGGCTGATTGCCGTGCCGACGATGCCGCTGCTGCGCGCGAAGGACCTGAGCCCCGTCGTCGAGAAGGCGCGCGTGTCGGCGGCATTGTGCGACCTTCAACTGCGCGACGAGATCGACGTATTGCGCAAGCAAGTCGACGGGCTCGATCAGGTGATGTTCTTCAACGACGGCAGCGGCGAGGACGATGCGCTCGAGACCTGGCTCGCCGACACGCCGGAGGCGTTCGAGGCCTGCGACACCGCGCAGGACGACGTCGCGCTGATCGCGTTCACCTCCGGCACGACCGGCAAGCCGAAGGGCACGATGCACTTCCATCGCGACATCGTCGCGATGTGCGACCTCTTCCCGCGCCACGTGCTGAAGCCGACGGCCGACGACATCTTTTGCGGCACGCCGCCGCTCGCCTTCACCTTCGGCCTCGGCGGCATGCTGTGCTTCCCGTTGCGCGTCGGCGCGTCGGTGCTGCTGCTCGAGCGCGGCACGCCCGAATCGCTGCTGGCGGCGATCGAGCGGCATCGCGCGACGATCGTCTTCACCGCGCCGACGATGTATCGCCAGATGGCGACGATGGCCTCGCGCTTCGAACTCTCGTCGTTGAAGAAGAGCGTGTCGGCCGGCGAGGCGCTGCCCGATGCGACGCGGCAGCTCTGGAAGCAGGCGAGCGGCATCGAGATGATCGACGGCATCGGCTCGACCGAGATGATCCACATCTTCATCTCGTCCGCTCCCGACGACGTGCGCCGCGGCGCGATCGGCAAGCCGGTGCCCGGCTACGAGGCGCGCGTCGTCGACGACGGCATGAACGAGGTGGCATACGGCGAAGTCGGCAAGCTCGCGGTGAAGGGACCGACCGGCTGCCGCTACCTGGACGACCCGCGCCAGCTCGATTACGTGCGCGACGGCTGGAACCTGCCGGGCGACTCGTTCGCGATGGACGAGGACGGCTACTTCTATTACCAGGCCCGCTCCGACGACATGATCATCTCGGGCGGCTACAACATCGCCGGACCCGAGGTGGAAGCGGCGCTGCTGCTGCACGAGTCGGTGGCCGAATGCGGCGTCGTCGGCGTGCCCGACGAGGCGCGCGGCCAGCTCGTGAAGGCGTTCGTCGTGCTCAAGCGCGGCTGGAACGCCGACAACGGGCTGGTGTCGATGCTGCAGGAGTTCGTCAAGCAGACGATCGCGCCCTACAAGTACCCGCGGGCGATCGAGTTCTGCGAGACGCTGCCGCGGACGGAGACCGGGAAGCTGCAGCGGTTCCGGCTGCGGGAGCGGTAGCGATGAACGGCGAGGCGATCGGATCAGCGGTTCGGCGGCGGCGTGAGGCGCTCGGCCTGTCGCAGCAACGGCTGGCAACGCTGGCATCGGTCCCCCGCGGGACGATCGAGGCGCTGGAGCGTGGAGAGCTCTCGTCTTCGGAAGCCGACCGCATCGTGGATCTGTTGCAGTTTGTCGGACTCGATCCACGGGACGGCGGATCGTCGTCGCACGGCGGCCTGCAGGCGGCCTGCCGGGCATCCAGTGCCAGCTATCGCTTGTCGATCGACGAGGATTCGCTCGCGCGAGCGCTATCGACCGGCGATATGCCCTCGGAGTGGATCCCGCATCTTGCAACGCTGATCGATGAGGTCCCTTTGCCGCTGTTGGTCGCAGCGGTCGAGGAAACGTCACGACGAAAAGGAACGCCACCTCAACAGATCTGGCAGAACCTGCTGCGCTGGGCCAGCGAAATACGCTCCCCGCGGGAAGCATGGCATTGAGCGCATCACCGCTCGAGTCCTGGCGGATCCTGTTCCGCTATGCCCTTCGCCTCATTCGTCACATCGAAGCACACGGCACACCGAGTCCGTTCTGGACATTCGGCGGCGGTACCGTGCTGATGCTTCGCCACCGACATCGACGCAGCAAGGACATCGATATTTTTGTTCCGGACCCGCAGTACCTCGGCTATGTAACTCCGCGACTGAGCGAAGTGGCGGAGGACATCGCCGAGACGTACGTCGAGGGCCCCGGCTACGTGCGGCTGATCCGGGCGGAAGGCGAGATCGACTTCGTGGCCGCCACGAACCTGACTCGCCATGCCTTCGATGTGTGGGATCTCGAAGACGAGCAGGTGAGAGTCGAGACCGCCGTGGAGATCGTCTCGAAGAAAATGTGGCACCGTGGCGACTCTGCGACTGCTCGCGATCTGTTCGATCTGTCCCTCGTGATCGAGCGCGAAGGTGAGGAACTCGCATCGGCCGCGCCATTTCTGCTACGGCACCGCGACAGATTTCTGCAGCAGATCGAGACTCGGTCGGACGTACTTCGAACCCAGTTCGATGCGCTCGACACAATCGACTATCGACCGACCTTCGAAGATGCCGTCGAGCGCGTTCGCCGTTTCCTGACCGCCTTGCCTCCCCCCTAAAATGAAAGCACCCCTTTTCAATGAAGTCCGCACCGCCCAGGCAGCGGCGTTCCTGCTCTTTCGAGCCGGGGGGAAACTGCCGCTGATCAAGCTTGTGAAGCTTCTTTACCTGGCCGAGCGGCTTTCGCTGAAGAAGTACGGCGAACCGATTACCGGCGACAAGCTCGTCTCGATGCCGCACGGCCCGGTTCTGTCGATGACCTACGATCTGATCAATGGCGCCCTTCCCTCGGTTCAAGGCGGGTGGGACTCCTGGGTTTCGGACCGCGCCTCGCACGTGATGGCTTTGCGTGACAGAAGCCGGATTCGCTCGCCGGAGACGGATCTGCTTCAGCTCAGCGAGAGCGACCTGGAAGTACTGAACGAGATCTGGTGCGAAATCGGCCACTGGGACCGCTGGGATCTCGTCCGCTACACGCATTCCGATGCGTGTCCGGAGTGGGAAGACCCAGAGGGTTCGAGTCGACCGATACCCCACGAACTGCTCTTCCGGAAGCTCGGCTATTCCTCCAACGAGGCCGCTGCGCTCGCCGAACGCCTACACACCCAATCACGCCTGAACGAATCGTTCCATTGAGACGGAGGCATGGCTCCCTGGCGGAACAAGCCCGGTGCGACCCTGCTCATTCCCGTGTCTCGCCTGATCCCGCGAGGGTTCAAACTCTGGTTCGATTTGTAGAAAGGCCTACGCGGCCTCCTTCTCCTTCGCGACCTCGTCGCGCAGCTCGCGCCGCAATATCTTCCCGACGTTCGTCTTCGGCAGCTCCTTGCGGAACTCGATGTACTTCGGCTTCTTGTAGCCGGTGAGGTTCTGGGCGCAGAACTCGCGCAGCGCCTGCTCGGTGAGCCCTTCGTCCTTCTTCACCACGAAGAGCTTCACCGCCTCGCCCGATATGGCATCGGGCACGCCCACGGCCGCCACCTCGAGCACGCCCGGGTGCGACGAGACGACCGCTTCGATCTCGTTCGGGTACACATTGAAGCCCGAGACGAGGATCATGTCCTTCTTGCGGTCGACGATCTTCGTGTAGCCGCGCTCGTCCATGACGCCGATGTCGCCGGTCTTGAAGAAGCCGTCCGGCGTCATGACCTTCGCGGTCTCGGCCGGCTGGTTCCAGTAGCCGGTCATCACCTGCGGGCCGCGAATGGCGATCTCGCCGCGTTCGCCGAGCGGCAGCGGCTTGCCGTCGTCGTCGAGGATCGCGACGTCGGTCGACGGGAAGGGCAGGCCGATCGTGCCGCTGAACTCGTCGGTGTCGGTGGGGTTGCCCGTGGCCGCCGGCGAGGTTTCCGACAGGCCGTAGGCCTCGCAGATCGGGCATCCGGTCACGGCAAGCCACTTCTTCGCGACCGCCTCCTGCACCGCCATGCCGCCGCCGAGCGACACGCGCAGCCCGGAGAAGTCGAGCTTCGCGAACTCGGCGTTGTTCGCCAACGCGTTGAACAGCGTGTTCACGGCCGGGAACAGCGTGAAGCGGTACGGGCGGATCTCCTTGATCAGCGCCGGCAGGTCGCGCGGATTCGGGATCAGGATGTTCAGGCCGCCCAGGCGCATGCCGATCAGGTAGCACGCCGTGAGCGCGAAGATGTGATACAGCGGCAGCGCGCAGACCCACACCAGCTGCTCGGGCAAGGGGCCGCGCTTCGTGTTTTTCAGCGCGGGCTGGATCCACGCCTCGGCCTGCAGCACGTTCGCGATGATGTTCCGATGCACGAGCGTCGCGCCCTTGGCGAGCCCCGTGGTGCCACCGGTGTACTGCAGGAAGGCGACGTCCTCGTGGCCGAGCTCGGGCTTGGTGAGCTCGAGCCGACCGCCGTCGGCCAGCGCGCGGTTGAAGCGCACCGCTTTCGGCAGGTCGAAGGCCGGAACGAGTTTCTTCACGTGGCGCACGACGACGTTCACCAGCGCGCCCTTGCCGAAGCCGAGCATGTCGCCCATCGATGCGACGACGACGTGCTCGATGGCGGTGCGCGGCAGCACCTTCTGCAGCGTGGCGGCGAAATTCTCGAGCAGGATGATCGCGCGTGCGCCGGAATCGCTCAGCTGGTGCTCGAGCTCGCGCGGCGTGTACAGCGGGTTCACGTTGACGACGACGAAGCCGGCGCGCAGCACGGCGGCGATCGCCACCGGATACTGCAGCACGTTCGGCATCATCAGCGCGACGCGGTCGCCCTTCTTCAGCCCCCGCGACTGCAGCCACGCTCCGAGCGTGCGCGACATCTCGTCGACTTCACGAAAGCTGATCGACTTGCCGAAGCCCACATAGGCGTTGCGATCGCCGAACTTCGAGAACGATTCCTCGAGCAGATCGACGAGCGAGCGATAGCGGTTGTAGTCGATTTGGTGCGGGACGCCCGCCGGGTAGCTCTTCAGCCAGAATCGGTCCATTTCCCCTCTCTCGTGGGCCAGGTCGGTGATGCCGGGCAAGGCCGGACACCAGTGCCGCATGCCGCGGTCAGCCTGGCGCAATCATTATGCCGTTGAACGGGACCGCCACGAAGCGCGCCCCGCGAGTCGTTCCTGGCCGGCCGCACTCGAGGCTCGCCGGTCGCCGTCGCCCATCGCTGATTCCCGATCGATCAGGGATCGAGCGCGTCGAGCGCCGCGTCGCGTTCGCTCTTCGGCAGCTCGCCGATGCGTTGCGCTGCCCGATAGAAGGACGGCAGGTCGCCGCCCTCGCGTTCGAGCAGCGCGAGGAAGGCGTCGACGCGATCGGTATAGGTGGCGATCGACGCGAGGAGCGCGTTCGTCAGCGGCTGCGCGAAGAATCGGTCGTAGCCGGCGAAGCCGCCCCAGGACGCCTTCAGCGCTTCGTAGTCGCGCCGCAACTCGTCGAAGATCTCGCGCTTGCCGGAACGCCTGGCTTCCTCGGTACGCGACGACGCGTACAGCGCCTCGAGCGCCGCACGGTGCTTCTTCAGCAGCGCAAGGAAGGCCTGGCGACGGCCGTCGAAAACCTCCCAGTCTCGTCGGCGCTGCGCATCGCCGGTGCGCCGCTCATACGCCTCGAGCCAGCGCTGCACGCCGACCTGCTGGACGGCCGTGGCGAAGGATTCATTGAAGGTCGTGTCGCCCTTCACGTAGAGCTCCTGGTGCGCGAGCTCATGAAAGATCAGGCGCGCGACCTCGGTCGACGGATAGCCGATGAAGGTGCTCAGCACCGGATCGTCGAACCAGCCGAGCGTCGAGTACGCGGGAACGCCGCGCACGACCGCCTCGAGCCCCTCGTCGCGCAGCCTTTGCGCGAAACGCTCGGCATCCTCTCGCTCGTAATAGCCGCGATAGGCGACGCAGCCGACGAACGGGAAGCACCACTGCTCGAGCTTCATCGAAAGCTCGGGCGTGGCGAAGACGTTCCAGACCACGAAGGGACGATCGAGATCGGCGTACCCGGTATAGCTGTCGTTGCGCGGCAGCGCGAGCTCGTCGCTGGCGAAGGTGCGGATCTCGAGCACCTCTTCGAGCCGACTGCGCAGCACGGGAGGCGTCTCGGGATCGTCGACGACCGCGTCGATGGGCCGCGCCTTGCTCATCACCGACAGATGGCCGGCGATCGACTGAAGGTAGTAGCCGGGTCCGTCTGCCCAGGCGGCGCAGCCCGACAACAGCGAGACGGCAAGCGCCGCCGCGACGCTCCGGAACGAAGCACCGAAGGCGGCCGCGATGCAGCGCAACGAGGCGACGAGCACGAGCGCCGCAAAGCGACAGGTGCCAAGCCGCGAACGGCGATCGGTGCCTGCCACGAGCAGCGCGAAGCTCATGGGTCGATGCTAACGTAGAGCGTTCCACAGCTCCTGCGCTTCCGAGGTTTCCCGCGATGCAACTCGTTGAACGGATCGCCGAATTCCACGATGAGATCCGCGCGCTGCGCCGTGATCTGCACGCGCATCCGGAGCTGCGCTTCGAGGAGCTGCGCACGAGTGAGCTCGTTGCCTCGCGCCTTGCCGAATGGGGCATCCCGGTGCACCGCGGATTGGGCGGCACCGGCGTCGTCGGCATCGTGGAAGGGGGTCGGCAGGAAGGCGGCGTGAAGGCCGGCGATGTGAGGGTCGGCGACGGCGCACCACGCACCACCAACGCCGACCGCCCGCGCGCGATCGGCCTGCGCGCCGACATGGACGCGCTGCCCATCACCGAGCGAAACACCTTCGCGCACGCGTCGCGCAACCCCGGCCGCATGCACGCCTGCGGACACGACGGCCACGTCGCAATGCTGCTGGCGGCCGCACGCCACCTGTCGACGCACCGCGACTTCGACGGCGTCGTCTACCTGATCTTCCAGCCCGCCGAGGAAGGCGGCGGCGGTGCGCGCCGCATGATCCGCGACGGCCTGCTCGAACGTTTCCCGATGGACGCCGTGTTCGGGCTGCACAACTGGCCCGGGCTCGCCGCCGGCGAGTTCGCGTTGCGCGCCGGTCCGGTGATGGGTTCGTCGAACGAGTTCCGCATCACGGTGCACGGACGCGGCTCGCACGCGGCGATGCCGCACGACGGCGCCGACCCGGTGCCGGTCGCCTGCCAGATCGTGCAGGGGCTGCAGACGATCATCACGCGCAACAAGCGCCCGGTCGAAGCCGCGGTGCTGTCGGTCACGATGATCCACGCCGGCGAGGCCACCAACGTCGTCCCCGACCGGGCGATGATCCAGGGGACGGTGCGCACCTTCACAACCGAGGCGATCGACCTGATCGAGCGCCGCATGCGCGAGATCGCATCGCACACCGCGCAGGCCTTCGACTGCGAGGCACAGGTCGAGTTCGTCCGCAGCTATCCGCCGACGATCAACCACGAGAACGAGACGGCGTTCTGCCGCGAGGTGCTGAGCGGGCTCGTCGGCCCGGATCGCGTTCACGAGTTCGAACCGACGATGGGCGCCGAGGACTTCGCCTATTTCCTGCAGGAGCGCCCGGGCTGCTACGCGGTGATCGGCAACGGAGTCGACGGCGCGCATCGCGCCGTCGGCCACGGCGACGGCCCGTGCACGCTGCACAACCCGAACTACGACTTCAACGACGAGCTGATTCCGATCGGCGCGGCGTACTGGGTGCGTCTCGTCGAACGCTGGTTCTCCGCTGCGTCGCGCGCGAGCAACTGAATCGACGCGAACGCGGCATCTGCGGCGGTCTTCGGGGGCCACACGGCGCATGCCGGCATCGGCTTCCGTCGTACACTGATCGAAGAACAAGATCCGTTCCGTCGATGCGCACACCGATCGCACTCGAAGCTCGCAGCGAAACGCCGGCGCCAGTATTGGCGCGCGCCGAGACGATCGCAGCGCGCGCCTGCGGTTCGCGCCAGGTGATCGAGGCGATCACCGGCTGGCAGCAGGAATTCGCGTCGATCCGCCAGGTGCTGCACGCGAACCCCGAGCTCGGCTTCGAGGAGCACTTCACGGCCGAGCTGGTCTGCCGCCAGCTGCAACGCAGCGGTGTCGACGAGATCCATCGCAACATCGGCCAGACCGGCGTCGTCGGCGTCATCCGCGGTCGGCAGACGCACAGCAGCCGCACGATCGGCCTGCGCGCCGACATGGATGCGTTGCCGATGCAGGAAGACAGCGAGCATGCGCATCGCTCGCGCAAGGCCGGCGTCATGCACGGCTGCGGCCACGACGGACACGTCACGATGCTGCTGGCCGCCGCACGCTATCTCGCGGAGAGCCGCGATTTCGACGGCACGGTCCACCTGATCTTCCAGCCCGGCGAGGAAGGGCTCGGCGGCGCAAAGGTGATGATGGAAGACGGGCTCTTCGAGCGCTTCCCGTGCGACGCGGTCTACGCGATGCACAACTGGCCGGCGCTGCCCGTGGGAACGATCGCGGTTCGCCCGGGCCCGATCATGGCGGCGGCCGATCGCGTGACGATCACCGTCGAGGGTCGCGGCGGCCACGGTGCGCACCCCTGGCTCGCCGTCGATCCGGTGCTCGTGGCGGCGCACATCGTCACCGCCGCGCAGTCGATCGTCGCGCGCAACGTCAACCCGATCGACTCGGCGGTCGTGAGCCTGTGCTCGATCCAGGCCGGACACCCGGCCGCAATGAGCGTGATTCCGCACGAGGCAAAGGTCGTCGGCACCGTGCGCACCTTCCGCGAGACGACGCAGGCGATGGTCGAGGAGCGCCTGCGCGCGCTCGTCGAATCGGTCGCCGCCGGCTTCGGTGCGCGGGCGTCGCTCGTCTACGAGCGCGTCTATCCGGCCACGATCAACAGCACGCGCGAGGCGCTGTTCGCTGCCGCCGTCGCCGACGAGCTCGTCGGCACGGCGCACGTCGTGCGCGACCTCGACCCGAGCATGGGCGCCGAAGACTTCTCCTTCATGCTGCGCGCCCGGCCTGGCGCCTATTTCCGTCTCGGCCAGGGCGGCGCGGCCGAAGGCTGCCTGCTGCACAGCTCGCACTACGACTTCAACGACGCGGTGCTGCCGGTGGGCGCGGCGCTGTTCGTGCGGCTGGCTGAGCAGTCGATGCCGTTGGGGACGATGGCTTGAGGAGGGGAAGGGGGAAGGGGGAAGGGAGAAGGGGGCCGGCACCGTAGAGCGCCATTGCCGCGGTCCGCTATCCCAACGGAGTCAACTCCCAGCCTTGGTTGTCGGACTCGAGCCGGTAGTGCTCGCCGACGCCGAGCACCGCCTTTCTCGGGACGTGACCGAAAGGCAGCCCGGTGACGATCGGCACGCTGACACGTTCGCGGAAGTGCTCGACGACCGCGCGCAGGTCGTAGCCGTTGTCGTGCGGCGAAGGCTTCCACTCGGTGAACTCGCCGAGCACGATCGCGTGCTGCGCCTCGAGCACGCCCGCATACAACAGTTGATGCAGCATCCGCTCGACACGATACGGATGCTCGGCAACGTCCTCGAGAAACAGGATCCCACCCTCGACGGCCGGCAGATACGGCGTGCCGACAGCCGCCGCGACGAGCGACAGGTTGCCGCCCCACAGGATCCCGTCGACCCCCTTCCCCCTTCCCCCTTCTCTCTTCCCTTCCTGTTCCCACGACACCGGAAGCAGGCGCCCATCCATCAACGCATCGAAATGCTCGAGCATGTAGGCATCGGGCTCGTCGGCGCCGAAGTCTCCGCTCACGCCCGGCCCGGCGAAGCTCGGCGCACCGGGGCGCGCGAGCAGCGCGAGCTGGAACGCAGTGAAATCGCTGTAGCCGATCCAGCGCACGCCGCGGGCGGCGGAAGCCGCAATCAGCGCCCAGTCGATACGATCGAGCAGCCGCGACATCCCGTAGCCACCACGCGTGATCATCACCGCATCGATGTCGTGCGCACGCGCGGCGCGGTGGATCTGCTCGAGGCGCGCTTCGTCGGTGGCGCCGAAACGCTGCCAGCCGTCGCGCGGCGCGCTGCAGCGCAGCTCGTAGCCGCGTTCGCACAGCCGCTCGAGCGCGAGATCGAAACGCTCGAGCGACAGGTGCGCGCCCGACGGCGCAATGATCTCGATGCGCGAGCCGGTCGCCATCAGCCTTGCGCCGCGGCACGCGCCGCCGCGAAGCGCACGAACCAGTCGATCGACCCCGGATTCGCCATCGAGTCGCGATTCACCGACTTCTCGACCGGCTGGCCGAGCAGGATCTTCTTCACCGGCACCTCGAGCTTCTTGCCCGACATCGTGCGCGGCACCTCGGCGATCGCGTAGACCTCGTTCGGCGCATGCCGCGCCGAGAGCTTCGTGCGGATCGCCTCGAGCAGCCGCGCGCGCAGCGCCGCATCGACGCCGGTCTCGCCGCGCACCGCACGGTCGGGCTCGACGGCCGGCCCCTTCGCGCCGATGCCGGCGATCTTCGAGCCGCGTTCGCGCAGCACGACGAAGAGCGCGAGGAAGGACTCGCGCCCGAGGTACTCGAGGTCGATCACCAACGAATCGGCGATCTCGTCGAACTCCTCGACGACGCGGTACAGCTCGCTCGTTCCCATCCGGATGCCGTACCGATTGATCGTCGAGTCGGAGCGTCCGAAGATCGTCGCCGTCACGCTCTCGGCGCGCCGATGCAGCATCAGCCAGTCGCCGTGCCGCCAGACCTTCGGCGGCCCGGGGAAGGTGTCGAAATAACTCTCGAAGTAGCGTTTCCCGTCGGTGTCGCCCCAGAAGTAGAGCGGCATCGACGGCATCGGCTCGGTGCAGACGAGCTCGCCCACCTCGCCGATCAGCGGCTTGCCGTCATCGCTCCAGGCCTCGATCGCACCGCCGAGCACGCGGCATTGCATCTCGCCGGCGTACACCGGCAGCACCGGGCACGACGTGAGGAACGCCGCCCCCGGGTCGGTGCCGCCGGAGATCGACGCCAGCATCACGTCGGGATGCACGTGCGTGTAGATCCAGCGGCAGGCGTCGACGGTAAGCGGCGAGCCGGTCGAGCCGATGGTGCGCAACGCCGTCAGATCGAACTGCTCGTGCGGGTTCAACCCCGACTTCATGCACAGCGAAACGAAAGCCGGGCTGGTGCCGAAGAACGTGAGGCGCTCGCGTTCGGCCAGTTTCCACAGCGTGTCGAGATCCGGGTAGCCCGGGTTGCCGTCGAACTGCAGCAGCGTCGCGCCGGTAAGCAGCGTGGAGACCCAGAGGTTCCACATGATCCAGTTGGTCGACGAGAACCAGAAGAAGCGGTCGCTGCCGTCGACGTCCAGGTGCAGCGCGTTCGTCTTCATGTTCTCGAGCACGGTCCCGCCGTGCCCGTGCACGATCGGCTTGGGCATGCCGGTCGTGCCCGACGAATAGACGATCCACAGCGGGTGGTCGAAGGGCAGCGCGGCGAAGCGGCACTCGGCCGGTTGCGCGAGCGCGTCGACCCACGGAACGACCGCTGCGGCACCGACTTCGTCGAGCTGCGCCTGCTCGTCGAGGTAGGGCACGAAGACGACGGTACGCACCGAAGGCAGCTGCCGAACGAGATCGCGAACGATTCCGCGCCGATCGAAGTCCTTGCCGCCGTAGCGATAGCCGTCGACCGCGAACAGCACGGTCGGCTCGATCTGACGGAAGCGGTCGAGCACGCTGACCGTTCCCATGTCGGGCGACGAGCTCGACCAGATCGCGCCGAGGCTCGTCGTCGCGAGCATCGCGACGACCGTCTGCGGGATGTTCGGCATGTACGCCGCGCAGCGATCGCCCGGCTGCACGCCGAGACGCGCGAGCGTCGCCGTAAGCGCGCCCACGTCGGCCCGCAGCTGCGACCAGCCGATCTCCCTGCGCTCGCACAACTCGGAGACGAAAACGAGCGCGGGTCGCGCCGCCACCTCGGGGCGCAACGCGGGGGCGAGCAGATGCTCGGCGTAGTTCAGCGTCTCGCCTTCGAACCAGCGCGCCCCGGGCATCTCGCGCCGGGCGAGCACGCGCGTCGCCGGCGTCTTCGCCAGCACGCCGCCCCACTCGTGAAAGGCGCTCCAGAAACCCTCGAGGTCGTCGACCGACCACTGCCACAGCGATTCGTAGTCGGAAAACGATCGTCCGCGCATCTCCTTCAACCAACGCCTGAAGCGCGTGATGCCTGCGCGTTCGATTCGTTCGGGGCCGGGCCGCCAGAGGATTTCGGGCGTCGTCATCGGGAAAGGACTCGAAGGGAGTGATCGTGTCCGCCGACTATACCGAAGCGCGTTCAAGGGAACCCGCGCCGAAGCGGGTTGGAGGAACCCGCGGCGTGCGCAGGCCAAAAAAAAGCCCACGATGATTCGCGGGCTGAATCCACCATGTCGGTGGAGGAGGAGACTCCGTGGGGCGTCGCCTGTGGGCGCCACCCGCCTGTCCTGTCTGCCGGCCGATCGGTTTCGATCGGCGCGGCGTTTACGATTCGTGCTTCAGCGGCTCCAGCTCGAGCGGGCCATCGCGGCGTCGACTTCCGCACGCACGCGCGGGTCGACCTGCATCAGCACCTCGAAGGCGCGTTCCTGTTGGCGAATCTGGTAGCTCTCGACCCAGCGGGCGATCCAGGTAGCAACCGGCCCGCGCGCCTGAGCAGCTTTCGCGCGTCCGTTTCCTGCGACGCGCCCGAGACCCCCGTGGGTGGAAACAAGCGTTGTCATGATCGTGTCCTCTGAGAAAGTTGGGTTGTCCGTTGCGTTGAAAGGATTATGGCCATGCCCAATGTATATTTCCAATGGATGTTAGCCATGAGTATGATTCACGAACAACATACTTGAACGGGACCGACCGATGAACTTCCGCACCCTCGATCTGAACCTGCTGCGCGTGTTCGACGAGGTGATGGCCGAGCGCAATCTCACCCGCGCGGCGCGCAATCTCGCGATGACGCAGCCGGCGGTCAGCAACGCACTGCGCCGGCTGCGCGATGCGCTCGACGACGACCTCGTCGTGCGCTCCGGCTACGGCGTGGAGCCGACGCCGACGGCGCTCGCGCTGTGGCCGTCGGTGCGCGAGGCGCTTCAGCAGCTGCGCGAGACCTTCTCCCCCGCCGAGTTCGTCGCTTCGGAAGCACGCGCGACCTTCACGCTGGCGATGGCCGATGCGACCGCGTCGCTGCTGGTCCCGCCGCTGATCGCCTTTCTCGAGCATGAGGCGCCCGGGATCTCGCTGCGCGTACTCCCGCTGACCACCCGCGATCCGCGGCAGCTGCTCGTCGACACCGACCTGGATCTCGCGATCGGCCACTTCCCCGCGGCGATCGCCGCGATCGCGATGGAGGAGATGCGCCCCGACGTGGCCGTGGCCTACGGCCACGAGCGCCTCTACAGCAGCCACTACGCGTGCGTGATGCGCCTCGGGCATCCGCTCGCCGAACGCGAGCTCACGCTCGACGAGTACTGCAGCGCGCACCACCTGCTGGTGAGCTTCTCGGGCCGACCCTTCGGCCACATCGACGAGACGCTCGCGAGCCTGGGCCGCTCGCGTCGCATCGTGGTCACGGTGAACCAGTTCTTCACCGCCGGCATCATCGTCGCGAACTCCGATCTGCTGACGGTGCTGCCACGGCATTTTCTGTCGTCGACGGGCACCACCGACAAGGTGGCGGTGCAGGCGCTGCCCTTCGAGCTGCCGCGTGTCGACGTGCACATGATGTGGCATAGCCGCCGCGCGAGCCGCCCGGGGCATTCATGGCTGCGCGAGTCGATCACACAGGCGGCCGCGACGCCGCTGCGGCAACGCGCTCCGCGCCGAGCCACCGCAACGGCGCAGGCGGCCGCCACATCCGCCGCTGTCGATCGCCCGCACGCATCCCGGAAGTCGAAGTGAGCAAAGGGCTGCGACACCTGCAACCACAGGATCTGCGGGCCATCGCGCGGCTCGGGGTCGGGGCCACCACGAGGATCACCGAACTGGTCGAAGCCCTGCACGCTTCGATCGCTCGCGCGCCCGGATTTCGCGCGCCCTCCCCCTCGGCTCGCACGCGCGGGATCACCGGCCTCGTCTACGCCAGCGTGCGCGGCGCGACGCAGATCACGGGCCGCGGACTCGACGCGACGCTCGGCTGGCTCGCACCACGACTCATTGCCGAAACGCCATCGACGCAGGCGCGCTGCGCAGCGATCGCTGCGCTGAACGGCGTGCTCGGCGACCATCTCGCGACCAGCCGCAATCCGCTCGCGATCCGCATGCGTCTGCGCCGCGGCGGCCAGCCACTGAAGCTGCAGCAGGACACGCTGGCGACAGCCTTCCCGGATCCGCACGGACACGTCGTGGTGCTCGTGCACGGACTGTGCATGAACGACCGGCAGTGGCTGCGCAACGGCCATGACCACGGTGCATCGCTCGAGCGCGACCTGCGCTGCTCCGTGCTGTACCTGCACTACAACAGCGGCTTGCCGATCGCGAGGAACGGTCGCAACTTCGCCCGCCTGCTCGAATCGCTGATCAAGGCGTGGCCGACGCCGATCGAGCGGCTTTCGATCGTCGGCCACAGCATGGGCGGCCTCGTCGCACGCAGCGCCTGCCTGCATGCCCGGCGAAGCGGGTACGCGTGGCTGCAGCGTCTCGATGCGATCGTCTTTCTCGGCACGCCGCATCGCGGCGCGCCGCTCGAACGGGGCGGCCACTGGCTCGAGCGATTGCTTCGCGTGAGCCCGTACAGCGCGCCGTTCGCGCGACTCGGCGCGATCCGCAGTGCCGGCATCACCGATCTCCGACACGGCCGCATCGACGATCGCGCAACGAGCGAGTCGGTGCCCGACACGCCGTGGTCGCCGACGCGAACGCTCGCGATCGCCGCGACGCTCGGTCGTCGGGACGGCGATCTGAAAGACCGGCTTCTCGGCGACGGACTGGTACCGCTCTCCAGTGCACTCGGAATGGCAACGCGAACCGATCGTGCGCTGTTCCCGCGCGGAGCGAGATCGATACAGTACGAGACCAGCCACCTCGCGCTGCTCGATCGCCCCAGCGTCTACCGCAGGATCCGCGACTGGCTCGCGTGACGCCGCCCGACCCGCTCGCCGTCAGCGTAGCCGCTCGAGCGCCTCGCGCAACGAAGCGGGCAGCGCCACCGGCCGGTTGCTGTCGCGCTCGACGTACACGTGCACGAAATGCCCCTGCGCGCAGGCAAGCGGCTCGTCCTCGCGAAAGATCGCCAGCTCGTAGCGCACGCTGCTGTTGCCGATGTGCGCGACGCGCAGGCCTGCCTGCACGCGATCGGGGAAGGAAACCGGGCGGAAGTAGTGGCAGTTCGTCTCGACGACGAGCCCGACCGCCGGGCTGCGCTCGATGTCGAGCGCGCCCGCGTCGATCAGGTACCGGTTTACCGCCGTATCGAAGAACGAGTAGTAGACGACGTTGTTGACGTGCCGGTAGGCATCGTTGTCCATCCAGCGCGTCGTGATCTCGCAGAAATGCCGATACCCGTCGCGCGCATGCGCCGTGGGACGAGCCCCCGCTGCCGGCGGCGGCGGGGCCTCACCACTCACCGCGCGACGCTCTCGACCGGCACCGCGTTCTCGGGCCGCGGCATCGCGGCCCGGTCCATCCGCGGCGGGGCGGCATGCCGTCCCGAGCCGCGTTGCGGCAGCTTGCGCAGATCGAAGCCCTGCATGTAGGCCGCACGCACGATCACCGTGTACTTCCACGTCGCGCCACCGGCGATCGCCGCGACGCCCGCAAGTGCGAGCAGCGGAACGGCGGCCGGCGAGACGAACCATGCGAGGACCGCGAACACGATCGGTGTCACGTGTCCGAACGCGGTCAGCGTCGGCGTGAACGCTTCGAGCACCTGGCGCGAAAGTGGCGGGATGCCGTTTGCGCGCGCGTTGCCCACGTAGGTGCGCCACAACCCCGCGTTCAGCAGCGCAAGCACGACGATCGACGCGGCGCCCAGCTCCGGCCACCACGGCGCGCGCATCGACGCGTCGGCGATGCTCATCAGGATCGCCAGCGCGCCCGTACCTTCGAGCAGCGCAGTGGCAATCAGCATCCACGGCATCAGCGACACGCGCCAGGCAGGAATGCCACGCGCCATGTGCAGGATCTTCGCCTGGCAGAACAGGAAGATCGCGGCCGACACCGCGGCCAGCGCAAAGGGAACCGGCCCGGGTACGAGCAGACACGCGAGCACCGCCGGGAAGAACAGGAGCGACGCGTACAGCTCGCGCGTCATCCACGAGGTCTGCCAGCGCGTGGCCGCACGCCAGAAGCGCATCTGCCGGCCGATCTTCAGGAACACGCAGAACAGGCCGATCGCCACCAGCAGCGCCGACACGAAGAAGAGCGAAGGCCCCGCCTCGGGTGACACCGCACCGAGCGCCATCGCCGCCGCCCCCGTCAGCGCGAGCCCGGTGCCGATGCCGCCGAAGATCCAGTTCATCGCCGCGCGCCAGTCCCAGAAGGTCTGGCGCGGACCGACCAGCGGGTTCGCCGGATCGGCGCGCCGCTCATCGTCGAGATCTTCGCTCGAAGCGCTGCGACCCGGCACCGCCGGCGTCGTGTACAGGTACTTGATCTGCGGATCGGTGCCGACGTCGGCATTGAGCTGCAGGCTCTCGTTCTCGCGCGTGAGCCGCGAGACGTTGCTGTCGGGATCGTTGAAGTCGCCGAACTGGATCGCCTGCGAGATGCACGACGCCGAACAGGCAGGCGTCGCGTCCGGATCCACGCCGGGTACGAGCCCGCGCTCGAGCCCCTCGTCGACCCGCTCGACGCAGAAGGTGCACTTCTGCGCAACGCCGATGCGCTCGGGGTGGGCGGTGGCCTTCTCCTGCGTCGTGCGCTGCTCGCCGTAGTAACCCGTCATCTCGTGCACGATCGTGCGCGCGTTGTACGGGCACGAGACGGCGCAGTACGCGCAGCCAATGCAGACGTCGTAGTTCATCGTCACCAGCCCGTCCTCGCGCTGGCGCGTTGCACCGGTGGGACACACCGGAACACAGGGCGGCTCGGCGCAGTGCTGACAGCCGGTGACGAGGAACAGGCGTTCCACGTCGGGGAAAGTGCCCTGCTCGACGTCGAGCACGCGTCGCCACTGCACGCCCGGCGTCGTGTCGTTCGCATGCTTGCACGCGATCGTGCAGGTCTGGCAGCCGACGCAGCGGTTCAGGTCGATGACCATTCCCCAGCGCGGCGTGCGCGAGGCCTTCGGCGAAGCACCCGGCGTATAGCCGTCGACCCGCGTAGCGAGCGCGCTGTCGAGATCGGCCTGTTCGATCGTCCGCGCGAGCGGGCTGTCGGTGCGCGACCCGGAAGTCGGGGTTCGCGTGACGACGTCGTTCATGCCATGGCTCCTTGCTTCGATTCATCTCGACCCGAAGCTGCGGCCGACCGCCCGGCTGCGGGTGCGCCGAGCAACTGGCCGTCGGATACACGTCGGATGCGGATACGCATCACGTCCGATCCGCTGCCGGTACCGTCGGTAAGCTTCAGCGACAGATCGGTGAGCGAGTTCAGGCTCGGCAGGCCTAGGTCCTTCGCGTACGGCGTCTTCCAGTGATCGAACTGCCCGATCATCAGAACGGTATCGGGACGGATGCCCTCGCGCAACACCGCGTTGCCTTCGGTGCGCCCCGACACCGACTCGAGCACGAGCCGCTCGCCCTCGACGATGCCGAGCCGGCGCGCCGTGCTGCGGTTGATGATGACGCCCCGGTGGCCGGCGACGTTGTTCGCGACTTCGTTGATCAGCGGCAGGCCGACATTCGCGCCCCAGCTGTACTGCATCGAGCGCGCGGTGAGCGCCCAGAACGGGAACTCGTCCGGGTCGCGACCGTACTCGCGCGCGTACTCGATCCAGATCTCCGGGAAGCGCTCGTAGGTAGGCAGGAACTCGTATTCGGCGAGCTGATGCTCCCACCACGAGACGCCGATCTCGTGCAGCCGGTTCGCCAGCTGGCGTCCGTGACGCACGACGCGCTCCTGGTACGGCAGCTCGAAGCGCAGATTCTGGCGCTCGAGCGCGGGATAGATGTACCAGTCGAGCTGCGGGAACGGACGCAGCAGATATCCGTTCTCCTTGAACCATTCGAGATCGCGTACCTCGTCGCCGCCGGTGAGGTCATGGCTCGCCGCCTTCGCAATGGCGTTCCACACCTCGTCGGAGCGCGGCGCCTTCGTTTCGTCGAGCGAATAGTCGAAGGCACCCTTGCGGTCGCGCAGCGCCATGCCGGCGGCGCCCTTGTTCACCGCGCGCACGTACTCGGGCAGGATGCCCGCCCGCTCGGCGAACGCGGTGGAGATGTCGGTGAAGTCCATCGTGTCGCAGGGCGACTCGACGGCCGGCTGGCGGATCGCCCACCCCTCGTGCTTCCAGAACTGCTCGGTGAACTTCGTGCTGCCGATGCGGATGATCTGCGTGCTCTCGAGATCGAGCGCCTCGGGCAGCAGGATGTCGGCGAAATGGTTCGTCTCGTCCTCGGTGTACGAGAAGGCGACGATGAACGGGAACTCGGCCAGCCGCTCGGCGATCTCGGGCGCATTCCACGACGAGATCGCCGGGTTCGTGCGGTAGCAGATCCACATGTCGGGCGGCGTCGTGCGCGGCCAGTTCTCGGGCGCCTTCTTCTGGAAGAGCCACGGCAGGTGTGCCGGACCCAGCGCCGGCGACCACGGCGAATCGGAAACCAGTGGAACGAGCGTCTTGTACGCGTTGCGGATGTGCGGCTGGCGCATCCAGCCTTCGCGCGAGGTTTCGTTGAACTGGTACTGCATCAGCCCGTCAGGGCCCGGCAGCACCGAACCGACGCGCGACACCGCCGGCCGCACGAGCTTCACCGCCGTGCCGAGCGTGCCGCCGGGAACCTCGAGCGCGCCGACGAGCACGGCGAGCATCGTGCGCGCCCAGCAGCAGTGAAAGCCGCCCCAGCCGTTGTTCACCGACTTGCCGACCATCACGGCAACCGGTCGGAAGGGCAGCGTCTTGCCCTCGATCTCGATCGTCTGCCCGATGCAGGCGTGCGCCACATACTCGTCGGCGATGCGCCGGATCGTCTCGGCCGGCACGCCGCATTCCTCGGCGGCCCATTCGGGCGAGTACTGGTGCATGTGATCGAGGAACACGCGGAACGACGGCCGGGCGACGGCCGCTTCGTGCTCGATTCGCTCGTCGTCGGGGCCGTGCTCGACGCCGGCGAGCGTGTACTCGCCGTCGAGCGCCGGTTCCTTCAGGCTCGGGTCGTCGAAGACTTTCGCACGCGCATCGGCGAGGTCCCACATCAGCGGCTTGCCGCTCTCGGGGTCGCGCAGGAACCAGCCGTTCGGGCCGACCAGATACGGCGAGCTGCTGCGGTCGCGCAGGAACGGCACGTCGCACACCTGCGACCAGCCGCGCTCGTGAACGATGCGATGGATGAGCGCGAACAGGAACGCAGCGTCGGTCTTCGGGCGGATCGGAACCCATTCGGCCGACAGCGCGCCGGTGACCGAAAGATGCGGCTCGACCTGGACGCGCTTGGCGCCGCGCACGCGCGCATCGGCTTCGCGCCAGATGCCGACGACACCGCCGGACGCCTCGACGTTGTTGCCGCAGTTGATGATGTAGTTCACGTACGGCGTGTCGGGCGACACGATGAACGCGCGATGCCACAGCTCGCCGTACAGGTGCTCGGAGTGATAGCACTTCACGCCCTGCCCGGCCCCATAGCCCTGGTCGATAGGACCCCATGCAGCCATGAAGGCGGGGAAGCTCCCCATGTACTGGACAGGCGTTCCACCGCCGCCGGTAGAGGTGGCCAGGCGCGGCACCCCTTCCTCGTTCAGCAGCCCCTTCGCGCGGATCTCGCGCATCTTCGCGCCGACGATGTCGAGCGCCTCGTCCCAGCTGATGGGAACAAAACCGGGATCCTGGTCGCGCCCCTTCTTCGGGTTCGTGCGCTTCATCGGCTGCCGGATCCGGTTCGGGTTGTACGTCTTCTGGATCAGCCCGTAGGCCTTCACGCAGACGCGCCCGCCGCCGGGATGCTTGCCGCTGATGTCGTAGTTCGATTCGACGCGCGTGGCGACGCCGTCCTCGACCTCGACCTTCATCAGGTCAGGACCAGCCACGCACTGGTAGCAGTAGACGGGAACCTTCTTCGAAGCCATGGCGATGTCTCCCTCGGGACGATTGTGGCGTCCGCCTGCAGGGCAAACCTTAACGCGCCTCAAGAACGAGGACCGGAACGCGACTTTCAGGCGCCCTCCTCGGCGTGGCGCGCGGCCCGCAGACGCGGCGCGTGGCACCGGAGCGGACGCAAAAAAGCCACCCCGTGGGGTGGCTTCTTCGCGTCGGAGAATTGCCTGACGATGACCTACTTTCACAGGCGAGATGCCCACTATCATCGGCGCTGCGGCGTTTCACGGTCCTGTTCGGGATGGGAAGGGGTGGTTCCACCGCGCTATGGTCGTCAGACGTAACTTTTCGCCCACCCGCGCGCCGGTTGCCGGCTGCGGAAGGACCAATCCGGGAAGAAGATATCGAGACAGCCTCTCGTGACCTGTTTCGTCGCACCCGGTGGGTATCCGGGCACGGGGTTGTGAGGCGCACACACAACCTTGCGGTATCACGCTGAGCTGATTCGCAAAGTTATAGGGTCAAGCCTCACGGGCAATTAGTACCGGTTAGCTGAACGCATTACTGCGCTTCCACACCCGGCCTATCAACGTCCTGGTCTAGGACGACCCTTCAGGGGGATCGAGTCCCCAGGGAGATCTCATCTTCAGGCGAGTT
>CAZIDY010000011.1:0-80743 GCA_964538505.1 uncultured Limnobacter sp.
TGCGCTCCTCGATGATCTCCATCGGCGCGGCGAGCGAGCCGGCGCGCAGCAGCAGCGCGACGTCGTTGGCCTCCTGCGTCGTCATGCTGCCGGAGATCTGCACGCGTCCGCCGCCGATCTCGCTGCGGATCACCGGCGCGGTGACGACCTCGCCCTTGCCGCGCTCGACCAGCACGATCGCCATGCGCCGGCCGATGTTCTCGCGCGTGACGTCGCGGAAGATGCGCGCGCCTCTCGCGTCGAGCGTCAGATGCACGGCCGGTTCCTGCGTCTGCCCGTCGAAGCCCGCCTGCGCGTCGTTCAGGTTCGAGCCGGTGAGGATGACCTGGTTGCGCAGCAGGATCGGCTGGCCGCCGCGCTCGGTGAAGCGCGTGCAGCCGAAGGGCACGGTGCCGGCGGCGAAGGCCGCCATTTCGTCGGGCGACTCGCAGACCATGCGCACCTCGAGCGTTGCGGTGCGCCCGAGGATGTCCTTCGCCTTCGCGGTGTCCTGCACGCCGGGCAGCTGGACGACGACGCGGTCGGCGCCCTGCTGCTGGATGATCGGCTCTGAAACGCCGAGCTCGTTGATGCGGTTGCTCAGCGTGGTGATGTTCTGCTGGACGGCGTTCTGCTGCACGCGCGTCGCGGCGTCCTCGCGGAAGCGGGCGACGAGCCGGGGCTCGCCGCCGTCACCGGTGGCGGTGAGCGCGAGCTCGGGCGAGGCGTCGGCGATCAGCCCGCGTGCGCGCTCGCGCGTCTCGGCATCGCGGAAGCGCACCTCGATCGTGTCGCCGACGCGGTTGATGCCGGCGTGGCGGATGTTGCGGTCGCGCAGCTGCGTGCGGATGTCGCTCGCCAGGCCGTCCATCCGCTTGGAGAGCGCCTCCTTCATGTCGACCTGCAACAGGAAGTGCACGCCGCCGCGCAGGTCGAGGCCGAGGTACATCGGCCGCGCGTTGATCGCGGTGAGCCAGCGCGGGGTATCCGACAGCAGGTTCAACGCGACGATCCACGACGGATCGGCCGGGTCGGTATTCAGCGCGCGCGCGACCGCGTCCTTGGCGCGCAACTGCGTGTCGGTGTCGGCGAAGCGCGCCTTGACCGAGTTGCCGTCGAAGAAGACGCCGGTGGACTGCAGCCCGGCCTGCGCGAGGATGCCCTGCACGCGCTCGACCATCGTTGCGTCGATCTTCTGCGTGGCTTTCGCGCTCGAGACCTGGACGGCGGGTGCTTCCCCGAAGAAGTTCGGCAGCGTGTACAGCAGGCCGAACACCAGCGAAAGCACGATGATTACGTATTTCCAGGCGGGATAGCGGTTCATGCGGTTTCGCGCCGGAAACGCGACGCGCCTGGAATGTGTGAAGAGACCGTGGCGAGCGGCATCACACGTTCGTCAGATGGCCTTGATTGTTCCGTTGGGCAGCAGCGTCTGTACGGACGCCTTCTGGAAGTTCATCTCGATGGGCGCATCGCCGCTTTTGCCCTCGGGCGTGCGGGCGACCTCGATGGTGACGTAGCTCTCGCCGACGCGGGTGACGCGCCCGATGAGCCCGCCCGAGGTGACGACTTCGTCGCCGCGCTTGAGGGCCGAGAGCATCGTCTTGTGCTCTTTCGCGCGCTTCATCTGCGGCCGGATCATCAGGAAATACAGTACGACGAACATCAGGATGATCGGCAGGAAGCCGACGATCTGCTGTTCGGTCGAACCCGCGGCCTGGGCGAAGGCTGGCGAGATCAGCACGGGCGATTCTCCGGAAGTGAACCGCCAATTATAACAACGGCGCTCCGGGGCGGAGCGCCGACATCAACGCACCGGGCATCGCGTTTGCGATTCGACGCTCCGTGTGCGACGTCTTCGGTTCAATGCTCCACCGGTGCCTTCACCAGCGGCATCTCCACCGAGGTGAGCGCGAGCATGCGCTCGCGAACGAGATCGAGAACGCCGCGCAGCGGCGGCGCGAGATCGCCCAGCAGGGCCTCGCGCCGGATTTCGAAGGGCGCGCGAAGTCCGCGGTATTCGATCGGCTCGGCCACCTGCGTGAATACCAGGCCGAGCGAGCGCAGCAGCCGCGCGAGGCGCAGCTCCATGATCACGAACACGGCGTCGAGGCCGATCTCGATGCCGAGCCAGGCGGCCGAGAAGATCAGCCCAAGTGCGGGCGGGATGTTGTTCTGCCGGCGCGGATCGGATGGGTTGCCCGTGAGGTCCTGCAGCGAGTAGAGGGCGGGGTCGCGGTCGACCTTGCGGCGACGGAATTCGCGAACCACGGCAAGCCGCGAGACTTCACCGATCCGTTCGCGTGGTGTTTCGCGGAAGGTGGCCGAACGCTGCGCAAGGCCGTCGACGGCGGTCATCTCGAAGGGAAAGGGGCGGGTCGCATCCTTCGGATCGGCGACGATGAGCCGAACGCAACCGATGAAGCGACGACTTTCCCGATGGCGCAGCAGCACGGCGAGCGAGCGCCGGTCGTAGGCATCGAACTCGACGCCATGGGGGAAGTCTTCCGCCCGTTCGTACTTCAGCTCCTCCACGTAGATCCGGTGACGGAGCCGGTAGCTCTCGGTTCGCAGCTCGTCGCTCGTGGCGAGCTCGAGCGAGAAGCGATCGAAGAAATCACCGCCGAACCGCGACGTGAGCCGGGTAGGGCCGAGAGCGTGGGGCAGGATCGGATAGAGCATCGGTCTGGGCCCTCAGGTGTTGCGCAATCGCGCTCATCGGAAGAGGCCTGCAGCCGGCCGCACTCGCGCGGCGACGACAGGAATTACTGGACCCGTCGATCGGTGACGACGGGTCGGCTGGCTTCAAGGCATGCAGGGGGAACCGGCGCTGGCCGACGGCTTCGGCATACAGCCGAATGCCGGGTCTCGTGCGACCACCTCCCCTTGGATCATTTCTCCCTCGAACTCGCGTTTGCCGGGTCGTCAATTAGTAGAAACACGTAAACCGGCACAGCGTCCGAAGTTTGCTTGTGATTGCCCCTCGTAGGGGGGTAGTACCAAAGTGTTGCGTAGGGTTATTGTTTTCGGTTTTTACGCAACGGCCGCCGAAGTCTACACTGTCGCGGCTTTCGAGGGGGTCAATCGACGCCGCGCCCGCGTCTATCGGTGAAATCCCTCGCGAAACTGTCGAAACGGCCAGCTGCGATGGCCTCGCGCATCGCGCGCATCAGTTGCAGGTAGTAGTGCAGGTTGTGGATCGTCGCGAGGCGCGCGCCGAGAATCTCGTTGACTTTCTGCAGGTGATGGAGGTAGGCGCGCGAGAAGCGACTGCAGGCGTAGCAGGCGCACTGCTCGTCCACGGGGCGCTCGTCGAGACGGTAGCGCGCGTTGCGCAGCTTCAGGTCGCCCCACTGCGTGAACAGCCATCCGTTGCGCGCGTTTCGCGTCGGCAGGACGCAGTCGAAGAGGTCGATTCCTGCGCTCACGCCGGCGACGAGGTCCTCGGGCGTGCCCACACCCATCAGGTAGCGGGGCGCCTGCTCGGGCAGGCGCGGCGCGGTGTGCGAGAGCACGCGCAGCATCTCCTGCTTCGGCTCGCCGACCGACAGGCCGCCGATCGCGTAGCCGTCGAAGCCGATGTCGACGAGACCGGCGAGCGACTCGTCGCGCAGCGCCTCGAACATCCCGCCCTGCACGATGCCGAAGAGCCGGTTGCCGCCGGCGGCCGCGCCGGATTGCAGCCGGTCGAAGGCGTCGCGTGAGCGGCGAGCCCAGCGCAGGCTCAGGCGCATCGATGCGGCTGCCTCGTCGACGGAGGTCGGCACGCCGTCGCGTTCATAGGGTGTGCACTCGTCGAAGATCATCGCGACGTCGGCATCGAGCGCGTGCTGGATCTGCATCGACGTCTCCGGCGTGAGGAACAGCCGGTCGCCGTTGACGGGCGACGCGAAGCGCACGCCTTCCTCCGCAATGCGGCGCAGCGGCCCCAGGCTCCAGACCTGGAAGCCGCCCGAGTCGGTGAGGATCGGTCGCTCCCAGCCGATGAAGCGATGCAGTCCGGCGAACTTCGCGATCGTCTCCAGCCCGGGACGCAGCCACAGGTGGAAGGTGTTGCCGAGCACGATCTGCGCGCCGATCTCCTCGAGCTCGCGTGGCGACATCGCCTTGACCGCGCCGTAGGTGCCGACGGGCATGAAGATCGGCGTCTCGACGACGCCGTGCGGCAGGTGCAGTCGTGCGCATCGGGCCCGGCCATCCCGATGCAGCAACTCGAATCCGGGCATCGCGCGATTATCGCCGGGCGGGCACGGGACACCCGTTGCGGCGCGAGCGGCAGGCGTTGCGCTACCATCGTTCGCATGGACGGCCCGGTTCTGATCGTCGAAGACGATGGCGATACGGCCGAACAGTTCGATGCCGTGTTGCGCGAGGATGGTGTGACGAGCGATCGCTGCGCCAGCGGCGTCGATGCGCTTCAGAAGGCCGATCTCTCCCGCTACCGACTCATCCTGCTCGACCTGCGGCTGCCGGGCCTCGATGGTCTCGAGGTGCTGAGACAGCTGCGGCTGCAGCGGCTGAAGATACCGATCCTCGTTGTCAGCGCACGCAGCACCGAGACCGACCGCGTGCTCGGACTCGAGCTGGGCGCCGACGACTACCTGAGCAAGCCGATCTCGCTGGTCGAGCTGCGTGCGCGGGTGCGTGCGCTGCTGCGGCGCGTCGCGCGCCTGAGCGAGGCGGCCGCCGGGATCGTCTCGCGCAGCGAGCGGCTGATGCTCGGCGGCCTCCAGCTCGAGCCGCGCAGCCGCCGTGCCTGGCGCGACGGCGTCGAACTGACGCTCACCGCGCGCGAGTTCGACCTGCTCGCGCTGTTCGTGGGCGCGCCCGGGCGCGTATTCACCCGCGCGCAACTGCTCGAGGCCGTCTGGCACACGCGCCTGGCGGCCTACGAAGACAACGTCAATACGCACATCGCCCGCCTGCGCAAGCACGTCGAAGCCGATCCGTCGAACCCGCGCTACATCGTCACGGTGCGCGGCATCGGCTATCGCAGCGGAGCGGGTCAGGCACGCTGAAGCGCGCGCAGCGCGTCGAGCACCGTGCCGGGCTCGGCGCGACGGCCGTAATCGGGGTCGACGAAGGCGTAGGCGATGCGACGGTCGGGCGCGATCACGTAGACCGCCGGCAACGGCAGCGAGACGTCGCCGTCGACGTTGATACGCGCGAGGTCGATTCCGTAAGACGCGTACAGCCGCAGCAACTCGTCGGATACGCGATAGACGATGCCGAAGAGCTGCGCGATCTCGTTGCGCACGTCGGTGACCAGGTGCAGCGGCAGCCGGTCGCGTTCGCGATGGAACGCCGTCTCCTGCTCGTTCTGCGGCGACAGCGCGATCAGCGCGGCGCCGAGCGCCTGGAACAACGGAACGCTGCGCGCATAGGCACGCAGCTCGAGCGTGCAGAACGCGCACCATCGACCGCGGTAGAACTTCAGCACGACCGGCCCCTCGCGCAGCACGTCGCTCAGCCGTACCGCGCCGCCGGGGGAATCGGGAAGGGCGAAGTCGGGCGCGGTGTCTCCGGTGCGCAGTGCGCTGTCGCGCCACGCGCCCGCGTGTAGCCGGTCGAGCTCCTGCTGCAGCGTCATCCGCGCTTCGTCGGGGAGCCCCGACTCGAGCCAGAACCAGTAGGTGTCGAGGAGGTCGGCCAGTTTCATTGCGCGCCGCATGTCGTCGTTGGCATCAGTGTGCACCGGCATCGCGGCGGTCGCTTGCGCCGTGACCGAACTGAAAGGTCGATGATCTCCGCGCGTCATCGTTTCGTGACCGGCGCTTTGCATCGTGACCTCACACTTTGTCCTGTCGGTGGGGAGGTCCCGCCGATCCAGAAAAGGCAAGTGAAGGAGAGCATCATGAAATCGATCGTCCGCGTCTTCGTTCCCGCCGTTCTCGCGCTCGGTATCGTCGGCCAGGCCGGCGCCCGCGACATCCTCGTCGAGACCGAATATCCGGGTCCGGCGCCCACCGTGTCGAGCATGGCTGTCGCGTCGAATCAGGCCGAGCCGTACCTGATCCAGTCGAACCACGAAGGTCCGCGCGTGAATCCGGTGTATGCGCGCACCGAGACCGCATCGCGGCCGGCGACGGAAGTGCGCGCCGACGCGACGATTGCGGTGCCGTACGGGCCGGCGTTGAACGCCTGAGGTGGCCAGGGCGCCGAAGCGCTCAGGCGTCGCAACGCTCGAGCAGCATCGCGTCCCCGTAGCTGAAGAAGCGGTAGCGTCGAGAGACCGCGTGCGCGTAGGCAGCGCGCACGCGGTCGACGCCGGCGAAGGCGCTCACCAGCATCAGCAGCGTGGATCTCGGCAGGTGGAAGTTCGTCAGCAGCCGCTCGACGACGCGAAAGCGATAGCCGGGCGTGACGAAGAGGCTCGTTTCGCCGCAGCCCGCCAATACCCGTCCGCCCGCATCGGCTGCGGATTCCAGCGTACGCAGCGAAGTCGTCCCGACGGCGACGATCCGCCCGCCTCGCGCCCGCGCTTCGTCGATCGCCTGCACGGTGGCTTCCGGCACCTCGTAGCGCTCGGCGTGCATCCGGTGCTGCGACAGGTCGTCGACGCGCACCGGCTGGAAAGTGCCCGCGCCCACGTGCAGCGTCACGAACGCCATCCGCAGGCCGCGCTCGCGCAGTTGCGCGATCATCCCGTCATCGAAATGCAGCCCTGCCGTGGGCGCGGCGACCGATCCTGGCTCTCGCGCATAGACGGTCTGGTAGCGCTCTTCGTCCGCAGCCTCCGTCGCGCGGTCGATGTACGGCGGCAGCGGCAGCACGCCCTCGCGTTGCAGGCACGCATGCACCGGCTCGTCGAAATGCAGCCGCCAGAATTCTCCTTCGCGGGCGAGCACGGTCGCACCGTTCGCGCTCCAGCGAAGGCGCGTGCCCGGCTTCGGCGGCTTGCTCGCGCGCAACTGCACCAGCGCTTCGTGCGCCCCGACCACGCGCTCGACGAGCGCCTCGACGCGACCGCCGGTGTCCTTCGTTCCGTGCAGGCGCGCACGTAGCACGCGCGTATCGTTGAAGACGAGCAGATCGTCGGGCGCGAGCAGCGTCGGCAGGTCGGTGAAGCGAAGGTCGGTGAGCGAATCGGCGACGTGCAGCAGGCGCGAGTCAGTGCGGCGGGCGCCCGGGTGCTGAGCGATCAGCTCGATCGGCAGTTCGAAGTCGAAGTCGCTCAGGCGCATCGGCAGCGATTGTAGGCGCAGGGGCTTCGGGTGCAGGCGTGCCCTGCGGCTGCGGCGGAGTCTCGCGGTTCGCGCGCTGCTGCGACGGGCTCGCCCGGCGCATCAGGTTGTGCAGCGTGTTCACCAGCGCGACGTGCGAGAAGGCCTGCGGGAAGTTGCCGAGCAGGCGACGCCCGCGCGGATCGTATTCTTCGGCGAGCAGCCCCAGGTCGTTGCGTACCGACAGCAGCCGTTCGAACAATGCGTGTGCGTCGTCGAGTCGCCCGAGCAGCACGTACGCGTCGACCAGCCAGAAGCTGCACGGCAGGAATGCGCCTTCCCCGCCGCCCAGGCCGTCGACGCCGTGCTCGGGGCGGTAGCGCAGCACAAACCCGTCGTGCAGCAGTTCGCGCTCGATGGCGGCGACCGTGCCGGCGAAACGCGGATCGTCCGGCTCGAGAAAGCCGGTTTCAGCGACGAGCAGCAGCGACGCGTCGAGCGCGTGGCCGCCGTAATGCTGCACGAAGGTGTTGCGCGCGCGGTCGAAGCCGTGCTCGAGGATCTGCGCGCGGATCTCGTCACGCAGGCTGCGCCAGCGTTCGACCGGCCCGTCGAGGCCGAAGTGCTCGACCGCGTCGGCGGCGCGATCGAAAGCCACCCAGCACATCATCTTGGAGTACGTGAAGTGGCGTGCCGGGCCGCGCACCTCCCAGATGCTGCGGTCAGGTTCCCGCCACTTGCGCTCGAGCGTGTCGAGCAGCGCACGCTGCAGCTTCCACGAGTCCTCGTCCCAGCCCAGTCGCGAACGCCGGCTCGCGTGCGATACGTCCATCAGCTCGCCGTAGACGTCGAGCTGCAGCTGGTCGTGCGCGGCGTTGCCGATGCGTACCGGGCGGCTCTCCGCGTAGCCGGGCAGCCATCCCAGCTCGAACTCGGTGAGCCGGCGCTCGCCGGCCAGGCCGTACATGATCTGCATCTGCTCGGGATCGCCGGCGGTTGCGCGCAGCATCCACTGGCGAAAGGCCTGTGCCTCGTCGAAGTAGCCCGAGTTGAGCAGCGCGTACAGCGTCATTGTCGCGTCGCGGATCCAGCAGTAACGGTAGTCCCAGTTTCGTTCTCCGCCTGGATCCTCGGGCAGCGAGGTCGTCGGTGCGGCGACCAGCCCGCCGGTCGGGCGGTGGCTGAGCGACTTCAGCGTGATCAGCGATCGCATCACCGCGTCCTTCCAGCGCTGCGGTGCGTCATCGGGCAGCGTGCAGTGCTCGCACCAGGTCCGCCACCACGCGGCGGTGCGCTCGAGCAGCGCGCTGCGATCGTCGACGAAGGACGCCGACCGGTGCGACGGGTGGTAGGCCAGCGTGAACGGAACCGATTCGCCCGTTTCGATTTCGAAGCAGGCTTGCGTGCGCATCGATTCGTTGCGCAAAGCGACCGGCGTGACGAGCTCGATCGCATCGGGGCCGGCGACGGCGCGCAGCCCGTAGTCGCGCCGTCGTACCCACGGCACGGTGTGTCCATAACCGAAGCGCAGCGTGAGTTCCATTGACACCGTCGGCCGGCCGGAGAGGCCGCGCACGAGCCGGACCAGCTCGACGTTGCGATCGTCGTCGCTCGGCGGCATGAAGTCGGTGACCGAGAACGAACCGCTCGCGGTCTCGAAGCAGGTTTCGAGGATCGCCGTTCGTGGCAGGTACCTGCGTTTCGTCTCGAAGCTGTCGTCCTGCGGAGCGATGCGCCAGCGGCCGTGCTCGGGGCCGCCGAGCAACGCGGCGAAGCAGGCGTCGGAATCGAAGCGCGGCAGGCACAGCCAGTCGATCGAGCCGTCGCGCGCGACGAGCGCGGCGGTGAGCAGGTTGCCGATCAGGCCGTAGTCCTCGATCGGCTTGACGGGGCTGGAGCGGGGCTCGCGCGCCATGCCGCATGATCGCGCCTTTGCCGCGCCGGCCCCGTGCATGGCGATGCCGGAGTGCTGGAACAGACCCTGGGCCCGGACGTTGGTGCCGGCGGTCGGACTCGAACCGACATGGAGTTGCCCCCGAGGGATTTTGAGTCCCTTGCGTATACCTGTTTCGCCACGCCGGCTTGCCTGGCAGGTCGTGAGTCTAAACGCATTCGGTAGCGCCGTTGGAGTCGCAAGTGGCTTGAGCCCCGTACGTTTTCCGCATATTATGACCTCATGTAGTCACATTCGGGGGGTGCCGTGAGGATCATCCAAATACGCGATGCCAAGGCGAGGTTCTCGGCACTGATCGAAGCTGCCGAGCAGGGGAAGCCCACGACGATCACTCGACACGGTCGACCGGCCGCCGTCCTTGTGCCGGTCGATGACGCCCGGCGTCTGTACCCTGAAAAGCGGCCGTCATTCGCGGATCTGCTCCTGGCGTTCCCCGGCGGCGACGACTTCGAGCGTGATCGCACGCCTTTGCGCGAAGTCGATCTGTGAGCTCCGGATACCTGCTGGATACCTCGATCCTGTCTCTGCTCGCGCCAGGACGATTGCCGGCCGAACATCCCCTCCTCGGGTGGATACGCGAACATCACGAAAAGCTCTATCTGTCCGCCGTGACGGTCGCCGAGATCGAACAGGGTTTCTGCAAGCTTAGGCGCCTCGGCGCATCGGGTCGAGCCGAAGCGTTGAAGCAATGGTTGGACGAACTACTCACGAGCAGCGCCGATCGGGTTCTGCCCTTCGATGCGCGGGCCGGCCGGATCGCAGGTGAGCGTTCTGATCGCGCGCTCGCGGCTGGGCGGCATCCGGGCTTTGCGGATGTCGCCATCGCCGCGACCGCGTTGAGTCACGGCCTGCTCGTGCTGACGCACAACGGCAAGCACTTCGAAGCGCTCGGTGTCGCCTTCAGCGATCCCGTCGTGCAGTTGCCGGACCAGGAGTAATGCGAACCGGACGCCTCGTGCGTGCTCAACGCCGCGTGACCCTGTAGAGGATCCCGTTCGCATCGTCGCTGACGAGCAGCGCACCGTCGCGGGTCACCGCCACACCTTTCCGCGCAAGGAGATTGCGATGGGCGATTCGACGACGATGCGGGCACAGTGGCCGGCGCTCGACTACAACGAGTGGCGAGACACGCTCGCCACGGTGCACATGTGGACGCAGGTCGTCGGCAAGCTCCGACTGGCGCTTACTCCGTGGCTGAACCATGGATGGCAGGTGCCGCTGTACGTCCATCCGCGCGGCCTGCGCACGTCGACGATCCATCTCGGCTCGCGGATGCTGGAGATCGATTTCGACTTTGTCGACCATCGGCTGCTGGTGCGCCTGTCGGAAGGCGCGCTGCGGAGTTTTGCGCTCGAGCCGATGTCGGTCGCGCAGTTCTATCGTCGCCTGATGGACGAGCTGCGGGCGGCCGCCGTCGACGTCGAGATCAACACGCTGCCGAACGAGGTGCCCGACCCGATTTCGTTCCCGGAGGATGAGGTCCATGCGTCGTACGACGCGGATGCCGTGCACCGTTTCTGGCTGTCGATGATGCACGTCGACCGGGTGTTCCGGCTGTTCCGCACCGGCTTCGTCGGGAAGTCGAGCCCGGTCCACTTCTTCTGGGGCAGCTTCGACCTGGCGGTCACCCGTTTCTCGGGACGGCGCGCTCCGCTGCACCCCGGCGGCGTTCCCGGCCTGCCGGATGATGTGACGCGGGAGGCGTACTCGCACGAAGTGAGCAGTGCCGGCTTCTGGCCCGGCAGCGACGCGTATCCGCAGGCCGCGTTTTACTCGTATGCCTATCCGTCGCCGGAAGGCTTTTCCGAAGCAGTTGTCGCGCCGTCCGGAGCGTTCTGGTCTGCGGAGATGGGAGAGTGGCTGCTGCCCTACGAAGCCGTGCGCAGTGCCGCCGACCCTGATGCCGCGCTGATGAGCTTCCTGCAAACCACCTGGCGGGCAGCCGCGGACCTCGCGCATTGGGACGAGCAGCTCGAGTGCGAGCTCGGGGTGCCGAGACGGCCCAGAGCCTTCGAGACGTCGGCACCGCCGAGGTCGCGAAGATGCTCGATGTCGATGTGAGTCGCGTACGCCAGCGCATTCGCCAGAAGTCTCTCGTTGCCTTCGAATACGAGGGCGAGTGGCGTCTGCCCCGTTTTCAGTTCGAGCGGGGCTTCGACCACCAGATTCCTGACCGACGCGGTGCTGCCTGCGTCCAACACCGTTCGGTCCTGTACTGCGGTGGGAATGCCGTGACCTGTCTGGCGGAGGTCTTTCAGCAAACGCGCAGGGTCGACCGTGTGCGCAACGCGCCCTGGCTCGCGGTATTCGAGCTGAAGCGCCCGGTGCAGTTGCTCGATCTGACGGGCAGATACCCCACTCGGGTAGGTGCCTCGATGGCGATCAACTCGGGGAGCCGCGTGCGCGCCCGGGAGTGGGCTTGCTCCTTCTACGAGGCTTGCGAGGAACTCGACGGAATTCACTACGCATCGTCGATGCACGCGAACGAGCCGGCTGGGGTACGCGCTACGCTGATCCAGCAGTGATCGCTATTCCCCGGATCGCTCGAGCACGTCCTGCCATTCGGGATGGCGAGCGATCTGCGCCTTGGCGAAGGGGCAGAGCGGAACGATGCGCCGTTTCTCTTCGCGCGCGTCCTCGACGGCGCGGCGCACGAGCGCCTGGCCGACGCCGCGACCGCGCAGTGCGTCGGGCACGCCGGTGTGGTCGATGATGATCGTGTGGCCGCCTGCGATCGAATAGGTCATCTCCGCTTCGACGCCGTCGAGGCGGGCGCGATAGCGGCCCTTGCTCGCACTCTCCTCGCGCGTGACTTCGGGTTTCTGCGGAGTTTCACTTTCGCTCATTTGCGCTCTCCGGATTGTTCCTGCAGGGAAACAGTCTGTCTCGATCCGACCCGCTATTCCTGCATCGTCTCCCGAACTACCCTGATGGCAAATTGAAACCATTCAGGAGCGATGCAATGATCGAGCGCAGACCCTTCGCGAGCCTCGGCGGCGCGAATCACGGCTGGCTGGATGCGAAGCACCATTTTTCGTTCGCCAGCTATCACGATCCCGAACGCATGGGCTGGGGATCGCTGCGCGTGTGGAACGACGACACGATCCAGTCGAAGACCGGCTTTCCGCCGCATCCGCATTCGGACATGGAGATCATCACCTACGTGCGCGAGGGAGCGATCACGCATCGCGACAACCAGGGCAATCTCGGCCGTACGGAAGCCGGCGACGTGCAGGTGATGAGCGCGGGAACCGGGATCACGCACGCCGAGTACAACATGGAGCCGGGCGAAACGCGCATCTTCCAGATCTGGATCCTGCCCGATCGGCGCGGCCACGCGCCTTCATGGGGAGCGAAGCCCTTTCCCGGCGAGGATCGCGCCGGACGCTTCGTCGTGCTCGCGAGCGGATCGGATGCGGAAGAAGAGGCGTTGCGCATCAATGCGGACGCCAAGGTGCTGGGTGCACGGTTGAAGGCCGGCGAGTCGGCGCGGTATGCGCTCGGCCGTGAACGCATGGCGTATCTCGTTCCTGCGACCGGCAAGGTCGAGGTCAACGGCACGACGATCGGCGCGCGCGACGGCGCCGCGATTCACGGCGAAGACGAGCTGCGAGTCACTGCGCTGGCGGACGCCGAACTCGTGCTCGTCGACGTCGCGCCCTGAACCCGTTTCAGCCGGGCGCCTCTGCGAGGAAGCGCTGGTCCGGGCGACATGCTTGCAGCGGTGCGGGATCGTACATGCGGATGCCGTACACGGAATTCCAGCGACACGTGCGCATTCATCCGAACGTCAGCGAGCTGCTGCCGACGGTCCTGGAGAAGCTCAGCCCATTCCGGTGATCATCGAGCTCAGGCCATCGAGCCGATCGTTCTTCGGAATCTCCGCAGCGAATAGCCGAAGAAGGCCGCTCCGATCAGCGCGAGCGCGACGAGCTGCGGCCAGACGATGTCGAGGCCGGCACCGCGAAAGAGGATCGCCTGCGCGAGCAGCACGAAATGCGTGGTCGGCGCACCGAGCATCACGAACTGCACGAACTCCGGCATGCTCTCGCGCGGCGTGGAGCCGCCGGAGAGAATCTGCAGCGGCATCAGCACCAGCATCAGCAGCAGGCCGAACTGCGGCATCGAGCGCGCGATCGTGCCGAGGAAGATGCCCATCGAAGTCGTCGCGAACAGGTGCAGCGCGACGCCGATGAGAAAGAGCAGCAGCGATCCTTCGATCGGCACGGCGAGCAGGCCCTGGACCACCAGCAGCAGCGAGGCCGCCGTTGCGGCGAGCACCACGATGCCCATCGACCAGACCTTGCTCGTCATGATCTCGAAGGGCGTCACCGGCATCGCGAGCAGGTGTTCGATGGTGCCGTGCTCGCGCTCGCGCAGCAGCGCAGCGCCGGTGAGAATGATCGACAGCATCGTGACCTGGTTGATCAACTGCACCACTGCGCCGAACCACGAGTTGTTCAGCTCGGGATTGAAGCGCGCACGCAGCGCAAGATCGACCGGCAGGCGGCTTTCCGCCCGATGCCCGGACAGGAACGCGTCGAGCTCGCTGCTGACGATCGACTGCACGTAGCCGCTGCCGGTGAACGCCTGCATCGTGCGCGTCGCATCGACGTTCAACTGCAGCGCCGGACTGCGGCCGGCCAGCACGTCCCGCTGGAACGCCGGCGGAATGACCAGCGCGAAGGTGTCGAGTCCCGCATCCATCCGGGCGTCCATCTGCGCCGCGTCGATGAGCACCGGCCGAAGAAAATGTGGCGGATAGAAGGCGTCGGCAAGGCGCGTCGACAGCTGCGAGCGGTCCTGGTCGACGATCGCGATCGGCGCCCGATTCAGCGTCTCGGGCTGCGCGGTGGCCGCGGTGTAGATCGCAAAGCTGAACGAGTAGACGATCAGGATCACCATCATCGGCTCGCCCATCAGGCTGCGCAGCTCCTTGATGCCGAGATGGACGATGTTGGCCAGGCGCATGCGTCAGCGTTCCTGCTTGCGAAGCAGCAGCAGGCCGAGTCCGAGCAGCACCGGGATGGCGAGCAGCAGCGGCACGAAGGACGCGCGCAGGTCGTCGAAATGCAGCGCCTTCGAGAAGGTGCCGCGCGCGATGGTGAGGAAGTGTGTGGTCGGATAGATGCTGCCGATGAACGCGGCTGCGCCTTCCAGCGACGACACCGGGTCGAGCATCCCCGAGAAACTCACCGCCGGCAGGATGGTCAGCACGGCCGTGCCGAACAGCGCGGCGATCTGGCTGCGCATCATCGTGGAGATCACGAGTCCCATCCCCGTTGCGCTGATCACATACAGCAGCGCGGCGGCGCTCAGCGTGAGAAAACTGCCGGTCAACGGAACGCGGAACAGGAAGAGCGCCATCGCGGTGAGCAGCAGGTAGTTGAGCATCGCCAGCAGCACATAGGGCAGTTGCTTGCCGAGCAGGAACTCGAGCCGCGTCACCGGCGTGACATAGAAGTTCAGAATCGAGCCGAGCTCCTTCTCGCGCACGACTGCCAGCGCGGTCAGCATCGCGGGAATGAGCATCAGCAGGATCGGGATGACGCCCGGCACCATCGACACCAGGCTCTTCACGTCGGGGTTGTAGCGAAAGCGCGTCTCGATGGTGGCGGCGGGAATCGTCGCCTGCTCGCCGAGCAGCTCCCGTGCACGCGTGCTCAACCAGTGCGCGTGCACGCCCTGCACGTAACCGCGCACGGTTTCCGCACGCATCGGCATCGAGCCGTCGATCCAGGCACCGACGGAGACCGGCGTGCCGCGTGCGATATCGCGCGCGAAGCCGGGCGGAATCTCGATCGCCAGGCTGATCTCGCCGGCGCGCATGCGTGCGTCGAGCTCGGCGTAGTCGCGTATCGGCGGCCGTTCGACGAAATAGCGCGAACCCGAGATATCCAGCAGATAGTCGCGGCTGAGCGTCGTCTGGTCGCGATCGAGCGCAGCGAAGGACATGTTCTCCACGTCCATGCTGATGCCGTAGCCCATCACCAACATCAGGATCGCGCTGCCGAGAATGGCGAGCGTCAGCCGGATGGGATCGCGCCGCAGTTCCAGCCCTTCGCGGCGCGCGTAGCTGAACAGGCGGCGTGCATCGAAGCTGCGTGCGGCGGGGGGCGGGGCATTTACCGGGGCAGGCTTTGGTTGCGCCTCGATCGCGGCGACCAACCCGGCCGGCGGTACCGGCATCGCAGCTGTCGTCGACTGCTCCGCCTCCTCCAGATAGAGGATGAACGCATCCTCCAGCGTCGCCACGCCGCGCTGCTCGATCAGCGCAGCCGGCGCGCCGCTCACCAGCACGCGTCCCGCATGCATGAACGAGATGCGATCGCAGCGCTCGGCTTCGTTCATGAAGTGCGTCGAGAGGAAGATCGTCACCCGGTCGCGCCGTGACAGCTCGATCAGCATCTGCCAGAAGCCGTCGCGCGCCACCGGATCGACACCGGAAGTCGGCTCGTCGAGGATCAGCATCTCCGGGCCGTGCACCATCGCTACTGCGAGCGACAGCCGCTGGCGTCGGCCGAGCGGCAGCGACATCGGCAGTTCGTCGGCCACGTCCGCGAGCCGGAACCGCTCGATCATCTCCTGTACGCGCGCGCCGATGCGCGCCTCCTCCATGCGGAACAGGCGCGCATGCAGCACGAGGTTCTGTCGCACCGTCAGCTCGCCGTAGAGCGAGAACGACTGCGTCATGTAGCCGACGCGGCGGCGCGTATCGAGATCGCGCGGATCGACCTCGTGCCCGAACAGCCAGGCCTGGCCTTCGCTCGCCGGCAGCAGTCCGGTGAGCATCTTCATCGTCGTGGTCTTGCCGCAGCCGTTGGAGCCGAGGAAGCCGAAGATCTCACCGCGCGCGATGCGAAAGCTCACATGATCGACCGCGACGAAATCGCCGAAACGCATCGTCAGGTCGCGCGCTTCGATCGCGATCTCCTCGTCGTCGTCGGAGATGCGCGGCGCAATGCGCACCGGCCGGTAGCCATCGCGCTGCGCTTCGGGCAGCAGCGCGATGAACGCCCGCTCGAGCGACCTCGTGTCGGTGCGGGCGAGCAGTTCCTCCGGCGTGCCGGTGGCGAGCACGCGTCCGCCGTTCACCGCCGCCAGCCAGTCGAAGCCGGCCGCCTCTTCCATGTACGCGGTCGCGATGATCACGCTCATGCCCGGGCGATTCGCGCGGATGCGATCGATCAGCGCCCAGAACTGGCGGCGCGAAAGCGGATCGACGCCGGTGGTCGGCTCGTCGAGGATCAAAAGATCGGGGTCGTGGATCAGCGCGCAGCACAGGCTGAGCTTCTGCTTCATGCCGCCCGACAGCTTGCCGGCGGGCCGATCGGGAAAAGGCGCAAGCCCGGTGGCCTGCAGCAGTGCGGCAATGCGCTGCTCGCGCTCACGTCGGCCGTGTCCGAACAGCCGGCCGAAGAAATCGACGTTCTCGTACACCGACAGCGTCGGATACAGATTCCGGCCCAGCCCCTGCGGCATGAACGCGATGCGCGGCAGCACTGCGTTGCGGAAACGCGCACTGCCCATGTCGCCGCCGAGCACTTCGATGTTTCCCTGCTGCAGCGCGCGCGCGCCGGCGACGAGCGACAGCAGGCTGGACTTGCCGACGCCGTCGGGGCCGATCACGCCGGCCATGCAGCCCGCCGGAATGTCGAGATCGACGCCCTCGAGCGCGGACTTGTCACCGTAGTGCAGGTCGACGCCGCGCAGGCGCGCGACGAACGACGTGCTGCCTGGGGCCTGCGCAATCACTGCGGCAGGTTTACCTCGAGTTGCGGCGGCCACGGCAGGTCCTGGTCGAGGCGCACATGCGCCATGCCGGGCAGCCCGGTCTTCACCTGGTGGATGTGTTTGCGCAGCAGCTCCTCGGGAATCTGCGCGCGCACGCGGAACATCAGTTTCTCGCGCTCGCTTTGCGTCTCGACGGTCTTCGGCGTGAACTGCGCCTGGTCGGCGACGAAGGAGACGTGCGCGGGAATGACGTATTGCGAAACTGCGTCGAGCACGATCCGCACCTCCGAGCCGATCGACACCCGACCGACCTGCGTCGTGGGCAGGAAGAAGGTCATGTAGACGTCGCTGAGGTCGAGCAGGTTCAGCACCCGCCCGCCGGCGGCCACCACCTCGCCGACCTGCGCAACCCGGTATTGCACGCGCCCGTCGCGCGGCGCTTTCAGTTCCGCATCGGCGATGTCGGCCTGGAGTCGCTCGACATTCGCCTGCGCCGCATGCACCGTGGACTGCGCGCCGGCGATCTGCGAACGTGCATTCTCGATGCCGGCCTCTGCGGCCGTTACCTGTGCGCGTGCCGCGCGAAGCGCCGCCTCGGCGCTTTTCGTCATCGCGACACGGTCTTCCACGGCCTGGGCGGAAATGAACTCCTTTGCGGCGAGCGCCTTCGCTCGCGCGGCTTCGCGCTCCGACTGATTGAGGTCCACCTGCCGCTGCGACACTACGGCCTGCGCGGTCGCCGTCTCGCTCTGGCGCTGTGCAAGTTGGCTTTGCGCGGTGGCGACAGCGCTCTTCGCCCGCTGCAGCTCGGCGTCGGCGGCACGCAACTGCGCCTGCAGCGCCTCGGTATCGATACGCGCCACTACCTGGCCGACGGAGACGAAATCGCCCTCGCGCACGAGGATCTCGCTGACGCGGCCGGGCGTCCGGGCGGCGATGTCGATCTCGACCGCTTCGATGCGCCCATTGCCGCTGGCGATGTTGCTGTCGCTGGTGGTTGCGCCGTATTGCTGCCAGCCGGTCCACGCTGCACCGACGATCAGCGCAAGCGCAATCAGCCACAGCAGCCGCTTCCTGTTCTGCCGCGTCATTGTCTTTTCCGGAGCCCGATACGACTGCTCGCGCGCGCGGCAGCCTCAGCGGGTTTCGGGGCTGCCGTGCAACACGGCAGCCCCGCCCATTACTTCTCGCCCATGCCAGCCTGCGGCTCCTTCGCCCGGCCGCTGCGCACCTTCTCCTCGATGCGCCCACCGACCTCGGGGTCGACGCTCTTCCAGTACTCGAACGCACGTTCGAGCACCGGCGAGCGCACGCCGCCGAGCAGGCTACCGGCCACCTGTTCGACGAGCGCATCGCGCTGCGCGTCGTCGAAGACCTTGCGAACGAGAATGCCCGGCTGCTCGAAGTCGTCGTCGTCGGAGCGAAGCGTGTAGGCGCTGCGCACCATCTCGCCGTCGGCCTCCCAGCCATCGTCGACCGGGCCCGACTCGTCGGCCCAGCCGCGCCCGCCGCTGTTCGGTGCATAGACCGGCGCGTTGCCGCTGTGCTCGTAGGCCATCTGCCCGTCGAACAGGTAGGTGTTGACGGCGTTCTTCGGCCGGTTCACCGGCAGCTGGTGGAAGTTGGTGCCAATGCGGTTGCGCTGCGCGTCGTTGTAGGCGAAGGCGCGCCCGAGCAGCATCTTGTCGGGCGACAGCCCGATGCCCGGCACGACGTTGCCCGGCGAGAACGCGGCCTGCTCGATCTGCGCGAAGAAGTTCTCCGGGTTGCGGTTCAGCGTCATCGTGCCGACCTCGTGCAGCGGATAGTCGGCGTGCGGCCAGGTCTTCGTGAGGTCGAAGGGATTGAGCCGGTAGTGCTGCGCCTCGACGTAGGGCATCACCTGCACCGACAGCTTCCAGCTCGGGTGTTCGCCGCGTGCGATCGCCTCGAACAGGTCACGACGATGGAAGTCGGCGTCCTTGCCCGACATCGCCATCGCCTCGGCGTTGGAGAAGAACTCCATGCCCTGGTTCGTATGGAAGTGGTACTTGACCCAGAATTTCTCCCCAGCGGCATTCACCCACAGGTACGTGTGCGAGCCGTAGCCGTTCATGTGCCGCCAGGTGCGCGGCAGCCCGCGCGGGCCCATCAGGTAGGTGACCTGGTGCGCGGTCTCGGGGTTGCTCGTCCAGAAGTCCCACTGCATGTGGTTGTCGCGCAGCCCCGAGTCGGGCAGGCGCTTCTGGCTGCGGATGAAGTGCGGAAACTTCATCGGGTCGCGCACGAAGAAGATCGGCGTGTTGTTCCCGACGAGGTCGTAGTTGCCTTCGTCGGTGTAGAACTTCAGCGAGAAGCCGCGCACGTCGCGCCAGGTGTCGGGGCTGCCCATCTCGCCGGCGACGGTGGAGAAGCGCGCAAGCATCTCCGTCTTCGCGCCCTTCTGGAAGAGCGCGGCCTTCGTCCAGCGGGAAACGTCGGCGGTGGTCTCGAGGACGCCGAAGGCGCCGCTGCCCTTGGCGTGCGGCTGGCGCTCGGGCACCTTTTCGCGGTTGAAGTGCGCCATCTGCTCGAGGAAGTGCACATCGTGCAGCAGGATCGGGCCGTTCGGGCCGATCGTCAGCGAGTTGCGGTCGCTCTGCGCCGGGGCGCCGCTGCCGGTAGTGGAGCCGGCGTTCCTGGTGGGTTCGGTCATCCGGATGCTCCTGGGGTCACAGGGTCGATTGTCACAGGGTCGGTTGGCGGAGGTGCCGTTCGGCCGCAGCATAGCGTGGAGCGCATGCCGCCGCGGCGCAGACCGGACGCAGATCGGGGGGCATTGCCGTCCCCTGAACCGGCATTCGGGCTGCTACATTTTCAGTTCGATGGATGCCGTCAATCAACTGCTGCTGGTGGGTGCGCTGGTGATGTTCGGCGGCATCCTCCTCGGCGCATTTTCGTCGCGCTTCGGCATCCCGTTCCTGCTCGTGTTCCTGCTGGTGGGGATGATCGCCGGCGGGGATGGCCCGGGCGGCATCGACTTCGACGACCACCGGCTCGCGTTCTTCGTCGGCAACCTCGCGCTGGCGATCATCCTGCTCGACGGCGGGCTGCGCACGAAGCTCGCCACTTTTCGCGTGGCGCTGCGGCCGTCGCTCGTGCTCGCTTCACTCGGCGTCGTGCTCACGGCGCTGCCCACGGGCCTGTTCATGGCGTGGACCTTCGACGTCGACTGGCGCGTCGGGTTGCTGCTCGGCTCGATCGTCGGCTCGACCGATGCGGCCGCGGTGTTCTCGTTGCTGCGCGCGAGCGGAACGCGGCTGAATGAGCGCGTGGCCAACACGCTCGAGATCGAATCGGGCATCAACGATCCGACGGCGATCTTCCTGACGATGACGATGATCGAGGTGCTGATGGCGTCCGCCGATCTGCAGGGGATGGAGCTGGCGCGCCAGCTCGTCGGGCAGTTCGGGCTCGGCGGCATCTTCGGAATCGCGTTCGGATTCACGATGGCCTGGGTGATGCGTCATGCGCAGGTGGGCGAGGGGTTGAGCGCGCTGCTGCTGTGCTCCGGTGGAATCGTCGCCTTCGCGGTCACCAGTATGCTCGGCGGCAGCGGCTTCGTGGCCGTGTATCTCGTCGGTCTCGTCGTCGGCAACCGGCTGCGGCGCACCGCGGAGAACCTGCTGCGTGCGATGGACGGCATGGCCTGGTTGTCGCAGTCGAGCATGTTCCTGTTGCTCGGCCTGCTGGTGACGCCGTCCGAGCTGCCGGCCGTTGCCGGGCAGGCGCTCGCCGTCTCCGCGTTCCTGATGCTCGTCGCGCGCCCGCTCGCCGTGTGGCTGTGCGTGCTGCCCTTCGGTTTCGCGCCGCGCGAGGTTGCGTTCATGGGCTGGATCGGCCTGCGTGGCGCGGTGCCGATCGTGCTCGCGGTGTTTCCGCTGCTGGCCGGCGTGCCGGATGCCTGGCTGCTGTTCAACGTCGCTTTCGTCGTCGTCGTGACCTCGCTGCTGCTGCAGGGGGCGTCGGTGCCGCTGGCGGCGCGGCTCTTCGGCGTGGCGCTGCCGCCGCGCGACGAGCCGCGCGTACGCCCTACGCTGTCGGACGACTCGCTGGCGGTCGTCGAGTTTCGCATCGGCGAGCGCTCGCCGATGCTCGGCATCGACCTGCGCACGCTGATCCTGCCCGACGGCGCGTGCATCGTCGGCGTGCTGCGCGCGAACGCCGTGCTGCACGACGACATGACCGGCGCACTGCTGTGCAACGACGTCGTGATGCTGGTCGCGCCCGACATCGAGGTCGATCATCTGTCCGACCTCTTCACCAGCATCGATGCCGCCGCGCGCCGGCGCTTCTACGGCGATTTCGTGCTCGACGGAGCGGCCGCCTTCGCCGACGTCTGCGCGGCCTACGGATGCGAGATGCCGGCCGAGTTCGACGGCCTTTCGCTCGACGAGGCCATGCGCCGGAAGGTGCGCAACATCGTCGAAGGCGATGCCGTGCAGATCGCCGGGTTGCTGCTCATTGCGCGTGAGATCGTCGCGGGACGCGTCGTGAAGGTGGGGTTGAAGCTGGAGCGCGCCGCTGCGCGCTAGGGTAAAAAACGGGGTCAGACCACGGTTTCGCCTCGCGAAACCGTGGTCTGACCCCGTTTTTTCGGCCGCTTTCGGTCAGCGCAGGTCGTCGTCGAAATACTCGCCGGTTGCGCGCACGATCGGCACCGTGCGCGCCTCTTCGCGCTGACGCATCTCGACGCGCCGGATCTTGCCGGAGATCGTCTTCGGCAGATCGGCGAACTCGAGTCGACGGATCCGCTTGTACGGCGCCAGACGGTCGCGACAGAAGCGCAGGATGTCGGCGGCGGTGTCGGCATCGGCCGCATGACCGGCGGCGAGGACGACGAAGGCTTTCGGCACCGCGAGGCGCACCGGATCGGGCGACGGCACGACCGCGGCCTCGGCAACCGCCTCGTGCTCGATCAGCACGCTCTCGAGCTCGAAGGGGCTGATCCGGTAGTCGCTCGCCTTGAAGACGTCGTCTGCGCGTCCGACGTAGGTGATGTAGCCGTCGGCGTCGCGTTGTGCGACGTCGCCCGTGTGGTAGTGGCCGTTGCGCATCACCTCGGCAGTCCGTTCGTCGTCGTCGGCGTAGCCCGGCATCAGCCCCATCGGTTGTGCGGAGAGATCGAGCGCGATCTCGCCTTCGTCGGCCGGCGCATCGCCCGGGTCGAGCAAGGCGATGCGAAAACCCGGCAGCGGACGACCCATCGAGCCGGGCTTGAGCCGCTGCCCGGGCGGGTTGCCGACGACGCAGGTCGTCTCGGTCTGTCCGTAGCCGTCGCGGATCGTGAGCTTCCACGCCGTGCGCACCCGCTCGATCACTTCGGGGTTCAGCGGCTCGCCGGCCGACGCAAGCTCGCGCAGCTTGACCGGGTAGGCGGAGAGGTCTTCCTGGATCAGCATCCGCCAGACGGTGGGCGGCGCGCACAGCGTCGCAACCCCGGCGCTCACCAGCTTCCCGAGCGCGCGCTTCGCGTCGAAGCGCGCCATGTCGAAGACGAAGATGCAGGCGCCCGCGTTCCACGGCGCGAAGAAGCAGCTCCACGCGTGCTTGGCCCAGCCCGGCGACGAGATGTTCCAGTGCACGTCGCCCGGCTGCAGTCCGATCCAGTACATCGTCGACAGGTGGCCGACCGGGTAGCTCTGGTGCGTATGGCGTACGAGCTTCGGCTTGCTGGTCGTGCCTGACGTGAAATAGAGCAGCAGCGGCTCGTCGGGTCGCGTGTCGGTTTTCGGCCGGTACTCGGCCGGCGCGGCATTCGCGTCGGCGTAGTCGGTCCAGCCGGGCGGCGGGCTGTCTACGCAGATTCGCGTGCGATCGCCGGCGATGCCGTCGAAGCGCTCGGTGTTCGACGAGCGCGTGACGATGTGCGCGACCTGGCCGCGTTCGAGTCGGTCGGCAAGATCGTCGCGCGTGAGCAGGTTCGTCGCCGGAATCACCACGGCACCGATCTTGATGCAGGCGAGCATCGTCTCCCACAGCGGGACTTCGTTGCCAAGCATCAGCAGCACGCGATCGCCGCGGCGCACGCCGAGCGACTCGAGCCAGTTGGCGACGCGATTCGAGCGCTCGCTCAACTCGGCGAAGCTGCAGCGTCGCTCGCTTTCGTCGTCGGCGATGATCCACAGCGCGGTCGCGTCGTTGCCGCGAGCCAGATCGTCGAAGTGGTCGAGCGCCCAGTTGAATCGATCGAGTTGCGGCCAGCGAAACGACGCGACCGCGGCGTCGTAATCGCTGCGGTGCTCGATGAGCAGGTCTCGTGCGGCGCGGAAACGGGCCAGGTTTTCGTTCATGCATTCCTCCGGGGGAAACCGACACAGGCGAAAGTGCGGATGCCACAAGGTAAGATCGTTTCGATGGACGAGGCAACCCTGGACGTAGTCGTCATCGGCGGTGGCACTGCCGGCCTGGCTGCGGTGCGCGAGATCCGCAAGCGCACCGAGCGTTTCGTGGTCGTCGACGACGGCGGGTGGGCGACCACCTGCGCGAGCGTCGGCTGCATGCCGTCGAAGGCATTGATCGAAGCAGCCGACGCCTTTCATCGGCGCCATGCCTTCGATGCTTTCGGCATCCGCGGTGCCGAAGCGCTGCGGGCCGACGTTCCGGCCGTGCTCGCGCGTGTGCGCGCGCTGCGCGATCAGTTCGTCGCCGGCGTGCGCAGGTTGGGCGACGGGCTCGGAGAACGTGCGATCGCCGGGCGTGCGCGCATCGTTGCGCCCGATTGCGTCGAGGTGAGCGGGCGCCGGCTGCACGCGCGGCGCATCGTCGTCGCCACCGGTTCGCGTCCGGTCGTGCCCACCCCGTGGCGAGCGCTCGGCGAGCGCCTGCTCACCACCGACTCGCTGTTTGAGCAGCAGGACCTGCCGGCGCGCATCGCCGTCGTCGGCATGGGCGCGATCGGTGCCGAGCTCGCGCAGGCGCTGGCGCGGCTGGGCATCGAGGTGTCGGCCTTCGGCTCCAGCGAGTGTGTCGCCGGCCTGAGCGCCCCGACGGTGAACGCGGCGCTGCTCGCATCGCTGCGCCAGGAGTTCGCCGTGCACATCGGCGCCCCGGCCGTCGTCTCCGAAGGCGGGAACGGCGCGGTGCGCGTGAGTAACGGGCGCCACGAGGTGCAGGTCGACGCGGTGTTCGTCGCGCTCGGTCGTCGTCCCGATCTCGAAGGGCTCGGGCTCGACGCGCTCGGCGTGCCGCTCGACGAGCACGGATTGCCGGCGGTCGATCCGACGACGATGCGCGTCGGTGCGCTGCCGGTGTTCATCGCCGGCGACGCGAACGCGCAGGTACCGCTGCTGCACGAGGCGGCCGACGAGGGTCACATCGCCGGCATCGTCGCGAGCGACAGCGCGCCGCCGCGCTTTCGCCGTCGGGTGCCGCTCACGATCGTCTTCTGCGATCCCGAGGTGGCGATCGTCGGAAAGCGCCATTCGCAGTTGCAGAGCAGCGACGTGCTGACCAGCGAAGTCCGTTTCGAACGACAGGGCCGCGCGCGCATCGCCCAGCGCAACCGCGGCGCACTGCGCTTGTATGCGGCCCGCGGCAGCGGGCTGCTGCTCGGCGCCGAGCTGTGCGCGCCGGCCGGCTCGCATCTCGCGCATCTGCTCGCGCTCGCGCTCGAGCGCCGACTCACCGTGCACGACCTGCTGCGCATGCCGTTCTATCATCCGGTGCTCGAGGAGGGCCTGCGCAGCGCGCTGCGCGAGCTCGCGTCGCAGCTGCCGCCGTGCAGCGAATCCGACCTCGCCGCCTGCGGCCCGATCGGCGCCGAAGCGCTCGAATGAACCGATCCCCCGGAGCCTGCGCATGGACCTGAACTACTCCGCCGAGGAGCTGGTCTTTCGGGACGAGGTGCGCGCCTGGCTCGAGGCAAGCGTGCCCGCCGAGTTGCGGCGCAAGGTGCTCGAGCACGAGCCGCTGGAGAAGGACGACCTCGTCCGCTGGCATCGCATCCTTGCCGACAAGGGCTGGATCGCGCCGGCCTGGCCGCGCGAATGGGGCGGCACCGACTGGACTCCGGTGCAGCGTTACCTCTTCGAGGAGGAATGCGCATGGGCGGGGGCACCGCCGATCGTTCCCTTCGGCGTGGCGATGTGCGCGCCGGTGCTGCTGCAGTTCGGAACGCAGGCGCAGAAGGAGCGATTCCTGCCGCGCATCTATCGGGCCGACGATTTCTGGTGCCAGGGCTATTCGGAGCCCGGTTCCGGCTCCGATCTCGCGTCGCTGAAAATGCGCGCGCAGCGGCGCGACGACAGGTACATCGTGAACGGCCAGAAGATCTGGACGACGATGGCGCATTTCGCCGACTGGATCTTCTGCCTCGTACGCACCGACAGCACGTCGGCACGCCGGCAGGAGGGTATCAGCTTCCTGCTCGTCGACATGAAGACGCCCGGCATCACGGTGCGTCCGCTGATCCTGCTCGACGAGGGCCATGAAGTGAACGAGGTCTTCTTCGACGATGTCGAAGTGCCGGTGGAGAACCTCGTGCATCGCGAGAACGAGGGCTGGACGGTCGCCAAGTACCTGCTCGGCCACGAGCGGCTGAACACCGGACGCATCGGCGCCTCCAAGCGCGAGCTCGCGCGGCTGAAGGAGCTCGCCGCGGCCGTTTCGAAGAACGGCCGTCCGCTGCTGGAAGATGTTCGTTTTCGCGATCGGCTCTCGCGCGTCGAGATCGAGCTGATGGCCCTCGAGGTCACGAACCTGCGCTTCGTCGACGAGATGCGCCGTACCGGTCGTATCGGTCCCGAGGTGTCGATGCTGAAGATCCGCGGCACCGAGATCCAGCAGGCGCTCACCGAGCTGGCGATGCAGGCGGCGGGTCCGTTCGCACAGATGTTCCGGCCCATCGACTACGACGGCTTCGACGAGCACGCTGCCTCGGTCGCGCCGCGCTACTTCAACTTCCGGAAGACGTCGATCTACGCCGGGTCGAACGAGATCCAGCGAAACATCATCGCGAAGGCCGCCCTCGGCCTCTGAGAACGGACGCGGCCATGGACTTCCAGTTCACCGACGAGCAGCGCCTGCTCGCCGACAGCGTGCGCAGGCTGCTCGAGCGCAGCTACGACTTCGAGGCGCGCAAGGCGATCGTCGCGTCGGCCGACGGCTGGAGCGCGTCGCTATGGCGCGAGCTCGCGTCGATGGGGCTGCTGTCGGTGCCTTTCGCTGCCGATGACGGCGGCTTCGGCGGCGGTGCAGTCGATCTGGTGGCGCCGATGCAGGCCTTCGGCGACGCGCTGCTGGTCGCGCCCTTCGCGTCGACGCTGGCGCCGGCCGGGCGGCTGGTAGCGACGCTCGGCACCGATGCGCAGCGCTCGGCGCTCGTGCCGCGCATCGTCGACGGCTCGCTGAAGCTCGGCTTCGCTCATGTCGAGACGCAGCTGCGGTATTCGCTCGGCCCGGTCGCGACCACCGCAGTGCGTACCGGCGACGGGTGGCGATTGTCGGGCCAGAAGCGCATGGTGCTGCACGGCCCGATGGCCGACGCGCTCGTTGTTACCGCGCGCGTCACCGAGGCGGTCGGGCAGGGTGGCGAGCTCGGCGTGTTCGTCGTCGACCCGGCTGTGGACGGTGTTTCGATGAAGAGCTTTCGGACGGTCGACGATCTGCGCGCCGCCGACGTCGCGTTCCACAATGTTGCACTCGCGCACGACGCGAAGCTCGGCGACGCCGCCGATTCGTGCGCGCGGATCGAGGAAGCGATCGATTTCGCTGCAGTGCTTGGCTGTGCGGAAGCAATCGGCGCGATGGAGTCTGCGAACCGGGCGACGCTCGAGTATCTGAAGACGCGTCGGCAGTTCGGCGTTCCGATCGGTTCCTTCCAGGCGCTGCAGCACCGGATGGTCGATATGACGATCCACGCGGAGCAGGCCCGCTCGATCACGCTGCTCGCCTGCGCGAAAGTCGACGCGGCGGCGCGCGGCGAGATCGACGCCGCCGAGCGCGCGCGCGTCGTGTCGGCGGCGAAGGTGCTGGTGGGCACCGCCTGTCGTCACGTGGGCCAGGAGGCGATCCAGCTGCACGGCGGGATGGGGATGACGGTGGAGATGAAGGTTGCGCACACCTTCAAGCGCCTGACGATGCTCGCGCAGCAGTTCGGCGACGTCGACCACCATCTCGAGCGTTTTGCCGGAGCCTGAGTGCAGGCGCGAACGTTCCTGAATATTTCAGACGAAATCCGCACTGTCATCAAAGGATCATCTTCCGTCGGCATCCTCGCGCGCAGAGGCAACGAATGACGAGGAGGAACTGCCATGCGATCGATCGACCGGATCCTGGCCTGCACGGCGCGCGCTTTCGGGATTTCCTCGACGCGGTCGGCCGGTGTGCCGCATTCCGATCGCGTCGACGGCATCGGTCCCGATGAGGCCGAGCTCGGGATGCTCGAATGCTGCGCCGCCGAGGGCCTCGCGGCCGAGCGGTTGATGCGCGAAGCGCACGACGCGCCGCGGCGCTGATACGGTCGCCGGCGGTGGGCAAGTCGTCTTCGACGCGCTGACGGCACCTGCACCACGAGAACTCCCGATATTCGAGACATTCCGCCCGCAGCGAAGCGTGCGTACGCCAAATCGCCCGAGAATCGGGCGCTTTCGCTCGTGCAAGCAATGACCCGCGCCATAAGTACCGGAAATCGGCACTTTCCAGAGCTGCTAGGAACATCGACATCGTCTCGGCGTTCACCCACGAAAGCACCGGGCTGTCCATCACGCCGTTCGTGAAGCCGTATGAGACCGCTGCGCGGCGGCCGCACTGACGCTGCACTTACGCGCCGGGGTCGCGCTTCCCGGTAAACGCCCCACTGTCACGAAACCGTCATCGTCGCTCCGTAGTCTGTTCGCGTATCCCAGCGAACAGAGGAACGAGCGAAGATGAAAGCGAACACGGTTGGACGGCTCCTGGTCGGCGGTGCGCTGGCCTTCGGCATGGTCGCCGCGCAGGCGGTCGACATCACCGGTGCGGGCGCAAGCTTCCCGGCGCCGATCTACGCGAAATGGGCCGAGGCCTACAAGGCGGCCACCGGCAACAGCGTCAACTACCAGGCGATCGGCTCGGGCGGCGGAGTCAAGCAGATCACCGGCAAGACGGTCGATTTCGGCGCTTCGGACGATCCGATCAAGGGTGAGGATCTCGACAAGGCCGGATTGCTGCAGTTTCCGGCCGTGATCGGCGGCATCGTCGCCGTCGCGAACCTGCCCGATGTGCAGCCCGGGCAGATCACGCTGGACGGCCCGGTGCTCGCCGACATCTTCCGCGGCGCGATCACGCAGTGGAACGACGCGAAGATCGGCGCGCTGAACCCGTCGCTGCAGCTGCCGGCCACGGCGATCACGCTGGTCTACCGTTCCGATTCGTCGGGAACGACGGCGGCCTTCACCGATTACCTGTCGCAGGTCTCGTCGTCGTTCCGCTCGGACGTCGGGGCGGGCAAGACGGTGAACTGGAAATCCGGCGTCGGCGGCAAGGGCAACGCGGGCGTCGCCGCGAACGTCACGAAGATCGCCGGCTCGATCGGCTACGTCGAATATGCCTACGCCAAGCAGAACCGGCTGACGCATGCCGCGATGATCAACCGCGACGGTCGCACCGTGCAGCCGAATGACCGCACGTTCGCGGCAGCGGCAGCGCATGCCGACTGGGCTGCGGCGCCCGGCTTCGGCGTGAACCTGAACAACCAGCCCGGCGCGGATGCGTGGCCGATGACCTCGGCGACCTACATCCTGATGCACCGCACCGCCGACCGTCCCGAGCGTTCGGCCGAGGCGCTGAAGTTCTTCAGCTGGGGCCTGAACAACGGGCAGAAGCTTGCGCTCGAGCTCGACTACGTTCCGCTCCCCGCGTCGGTCGTCGAGAAGGTGCAGGCGTCGTGGGCGCAGGTGCGCGACGCGTCGGGCCAGCCGGTGCTCCAGCTCGGGAACTGAGTCTTGGCGACCGAGAGCGCCTTGGACGCCGTCGCCTACCCGGCGCAGGCTGCGCGAGCCAGCGGAAGCGACTCGCGCAGTCGGCGCTTCGCCGCGCAGGACCGCGCCTTCCTGGTGGTGACGGGCCTGTTTGCGACGCTGGTGCTGCTCGCGCTGGCCGGCATTCTCGTCGCACTCGTCATCGAAGCCTGGCCCGCGCTGCGCGAGTTCGGTCCAGGCTTTCTCGTCGGTACTACGTGGAGTCCGGCGAACGACGTCTTCGGCGCGGTCGTCTCCGGATACGGAACGATCGTCACGTCGGCGATCGCGCTGCTGATTGCCGTTCCGGTGAGCTTCGGCATCGCGGTCTTCCTCACCGAGATGTGCCCGGCGAAGCTCGCGCGGCCGTTGGGCATCGCCGTCGAGCTGCTCGCCGGGATTCCTTCGATCATCTACGGCTTCTGGGGCCTGTTCGTGCTCGTCCCGGTGCTGCAGACAACCGTGCAGCCGTTGCTGATCGCGACCGGCCTGCCGTTCTTCGCCGGACCGCCGCTGGGCATCGGCATCTTCACCGCCGGCGTCGTGCTCGCGCTGATGGTCATTCCCTTCGTGGCGTCGGTGATGCGCGACGTGTTCCTCACCGTGCCGCCGATGCTCAAGGAGTCGGCCTACGGCGTGGGCTGCACGACCTGGGAGGTCGTCCGTCACATCGTGCTTCCGTACACGCGGGTGGGCGTCGTCGGCGGCGTGATGCTCGGGCTGGGCCGCGCGCTCGGCGAGACGATGGCAGTCACCTTCGTCATCGGCAACGCGAACCGGCTGTCGGCGAGTCTCTTCGCGCCCGGCAACTCGATTGCATCGACGCTCGCCAACGAGTTCGCCGAGGCCGAACCGGGGCTGCATATTCCGTCGCTGTTCGCGCTCGGTCTGCTTCTGTTCGTCATCACCTTCGTCGTGCTTGGCGTCGCGAAGTGGCTCGTGCAGCGCAGCGCAGCGCGTACCGGCGTTTGAGAGCGCACGAGAGGGCTCGATGATCACGCGATACCACCGACGCAAGCTCGCCAACGCTGCCGGCCTTGCACTGTCGGCCGTGGCGATGTCGATCGGGCTCGCAGCGCTCGGCTGGAGCCTGTGGACGCTGTTCTCGTCGGGACTCGCAGCCTTCGGTACGGATCTGTTCTTCGAGTCGACGCCGGCGCCCGGCACGCCGGGGGGAGGCCTCGCCAACGCGATCGTCGGCAGCGCGATGATGGTGGCTTTCGCGACCTTCGTCGCGACGCCGATCGGCATCCTCGCCGGCATCTACCTTGCCGAGTTCGGCGCGCGCTCGCGTTTTGCCGCGGTGACGCGCTTCGTCACCGACATCATGCTGTCGGCGCCTTCGATCGTGATCGGGCTCTTCGTCTATGCGATCGCGGTCGCCACCGTCGGCCATTTCTCCGGCTGGTCGGGATCGCTTGCGCTCGCGCTGATCGCGATTCCGGTCGTCGTGCGCACCACCGAGAACATGCTGCTGCTCGTTCCGGGCAGCCTGCGCGAGGCCGCGTTCGCGCTCGGTGCGCCGCGCTGGAAGGTGAGCCTCGCCGTCACGCTGCGCGCGGTGCGCGGTGGCGTCGTCACCGGCGTGCTGCTCGCCGTCGCGCGCATCGCCGGCGAGACGGCGCCGCTGCTGTTCACCGCGTTGAGCAACCAGTTCTTCACACTCGACATGAGCGCACCGATGGCGAATCTGCCGGTCGTGATCTACAACTTCGCGATGAGTCCCTATGAGAACTGGCAGCAGCTCGCCTGGGGCGGCGCCGCGCTGATCGCGCTCGTCGTGCTCGGGCTGAACGTGCTCGCACGCGTGCTGTTCCGCGAACGGCTCAATGCCTGATACCACGGGCAGGAAAGGGAAGGAAAGGCAAATGCAGGCAATCGAAGCGGTCGACGCAGCGGCCGCCATCGAGGTGAAGAACCTGTCGTTCTACTATGGCCGGTTCCGCGGATTGACCGACGTCTCGCTCGATGTCGCGCGCAACCGGGTCACCGCGTTCATCGGCCCTTCGGGTTGCGGCAAGTCGACGCTGCTGCGCACCTTCAACCGGATGTTCGACCTGTACCCGAACCAGCGTGCTGAAGGCGAGATCCGGATGGGCGGGCGCAACGTGCTCGATCCGTCGGTCGACGTGAACCTGCTGCGCTCGAAGGTCGGCATGGTGTTCCAGAAGCCGACGCCTTTTCCGATGACGATCTTCGAGAACATCGCCTTCGGTGTGCGGCTGTACGAGCGGCTGTCGCGGGACGAGATGCACGCACGCGTCGAATGGGCGCTGCGCAGGGCAGCGCTCTGGGAGGAGGTGAAGGACAAGCTCGACTCGAGCGGCCTGAGCCTGTCGGGCGGCCAGCAGCAGCGGCTGTGCATCGCGCGCATGGTGGCGGTGAAGCCGGAAGTGCTGCTGCTCGACGAGCCGACCAGCGCGCTCGACCCGATCTCGACCTCGCGCATCGAGGAACTCGTGGCCGAGCTGAAGAAGGAATACACGATCGCGATCGTCACGCACAACATGCAGCAGGCTGCGCGCATCTCCGACTACACCGCCTACATGTACCTCGGCGAGCTCGTCGAGTTCGGCAGGACCGACGAGATCTTCATCAAGCCGCAGAAGAAGGCGACCGAAGACTACATCACCGGCCGCTTCGGCTAGGAGCCCGGCATGAACAACACCCGCGAATACGCCCACCGCAGCTTCGACACCGATATCGAGGTGCTGCGCAGCACGGTGACGACGATGGCCGGACTCGTCGAGCGGCAGTTCGTTCGCGCGATCGACGCGATCCGCCGCTACGATCCGAAGATCGTCGCGGCGGTACTGCTCGACGAGCAGCGCGTCAACCAGATGCAGGTCGAGTCCGATCTGCGCTGCAACCGGACGATCGCACGTCGCCAGCCGATCGCGATCGACCTGCGCGAGATCATCGCCGTCATCCACATCGTCAACGACCTCGAGCGCATCGGCGACGAGGCGAAGAAGATCGCGATCCGCAGCCGCGACTTCGCCGAGCTGCCATCGCCGATCGGCATCGACGCGATCGAGGACATGGCTTCGCGGGCGCGCGTGATGTTCGATGCCGCGATCGATGCCTTCGTGCGGCACGATCCCACGGTGGTGACGCGGCTGGAGGCGAGCGACGACGAGGTCGACGACCTGCGAGACCGGCTGATCGCGCAGCTGCTGCAGACGATGGCCGCGCAGCCGGATGTGGTCACCTCGGGTCTTGCCGCCGTGTTCGTCGTGCAGTCGATCGAGCGCGTTGCCGATCACGCGAAGAACATCGCGGAGCACGTCGCCCTGCTGGTCGAGGGCGTCGATCCGCGTCAGGCGGCGCCGGTCGGCTCCGATCGGGAGGTCGAGGAAGGCAGCTGATTCGCGGCGCTTCGGGCCGGCGGCGCAGGGAGCGCCGGATCCGGCACCAGGCGCGCGGTCGGCAGGCACAGCACGAAGGTGCTGCCGCGGCCCGGTGCGCTGTCGAAGCGTAGCTGTCCCTGGTGGCGCGCCATGATCCGCTTGATGATCGCCAGGCCGAGACCGGTTCCGCCGGTGGCGCGCGAGCGACCGCGGTCGACCCGATAGAAACGCTCGGCCAGTCGCGGCAGGTGCTCGGGCGGAATGCCGATGCCGGTGTCGCGCACCGAGATGCGTCCCTCGGCGTCCTGCACGCGCCAGTCGACGGCGATACGCCCCTCGTCGGGCGTGTAGCGGATCGCGTTGGTGAGCAGGTTGCGCACTGCGCTCTCGAGCTCGCCCGGCGAGGCGAGCACGCGTCGCGGCCCGTCGAGCACGAGCGAGATCGAGTGGCGGCCTGCGGACAGCGTGCGTGCTTCGTCGACCAGCCGCTCGAGCAGCGCTGGCACGTCGACGGGTTCGTCGTCGAGCGGCTCCATGTCGCTCTCGAGCGACGAGATCGTGAGCAGGTCGTCGACGAGCCGCTGCATCGTGCGACTCTGCTCGAGGACCGATTCGAGGTACTGGCGCCGCTGCGCCTCGTCGAGCTCGAGCGTGAGCAGTGTCTCGGCGAAGCCGGCGATCACGGTGACCGGCGTTCGGATCTCGTGCGAGACGTTGGCGACGAAATCGCTGCGCATCGCGTCGAGTTTCGCCCGGCCGGTTACGTCGCGCGTGATCAGCAGGTTCTGGTTGCCCTGCGCCGGGTGCAGCAGCAGCTCGTAGATGCGGCCGGGCCGACCTGCCAGCTCGATGCGCATCGATTGGCCCGGCTCGTTCGATTCGAGCAGGCGCGCGAGCTCCGGCTGGCGGATGAAGTGATGGATCGGCCGACGCGTGCCGAAGATGCCGTGCAGGCTCTCGGCCGCGTCGTTGGCCCACATCACATGGTTGTAGCGATCGAGCACGACGAGCCCGTCGGGCAGCTGGTCGACGGCCGCATGGATGCGCTCGAGCTCCGAAGCAAGCTCACTTTGCGCGTCGGCTTCCTGGTGCGCGAAACGCGACAGCCGGGTGATCAGCGCGCGCCACGGCCCGTAGCCGACCGGCAGCGAACGGTTGCGTGGCAGCGTCGCCCAGTGGTGCAGCCGCGCCAGGTAGGTCGTTTCGGTGAGTGCGTAGCCGACGAATACCGCACCGAGCCACCAGACGGCGGCGCGCTCGGAGATGTAGAGGCTGAGCAGGGCGGCGATGGCGACCACTGCAGCGATCGCCGCGAGATTGCGAAACACGAAGCGCACGGTGTTCCCGGACGTTGGCGCGAGCTACACGAGGCGCGGAGCGTGGAAGTCGCCCGGGCGCTCAGTTCCCGAAGCGATAACCCTCTCCGCGCACGGTTTCGATCAGTCGGTCGTGGCCGCTGGGTGCCAGTGCGAGCCGCAACCGCCGGATGTGCACGTCGACTGTGCGCTGGTCAATATACACGCGATCCCCCCACACTCCATCGAGCAGCCGCTCGCGCGAGACGACGCGGTCGGCGTTGCGCATCAGGAAATGCAGCAGCCGGAACTCGGTGGGACTGAGCGACAGGCGGATGTCGCCGGCGCTCACGCGCACCGCCGCGGGCTCCAGGCGCAGTCCTTCGATCTCGATCGGCGCCTCGTCGTCGTCAGCCCCCGTGGCTGCGCCTTCACCGCTTCCGGAGCGCCGCATCACCGCACGCACGCGGGCGACGAGCTCGCGCGTCGAGAAAGGCTTGGTCAGGTAATCGTCGACGCCGCGCTCGAAGCCGAGCAGCTTGTCGCCTTCGAGCGCGCGCGCGGTGAGCAGCACGATCGGTACGTCGCGGGTGCGTGCGTCGGCGCGCAGCGCCTTCGCCAGGTCGATGCCCGATTCGCCGGGGAGCATCCAGTCGAGCACGATCAGCTCGGGCACGGACCCCGCGATCGTCTCGCGTGCGGCTTCCGCCGAATCGACGGCCTCGACGAGATAGCCGGCGTGGCGAAGATTGACGGCGACCAGCTCGCGGATCGCCGGTTCGTCTTCCACGATGAGAATACGTGCGCTCACACCTCCTCCGTTCGGCGGGATTCGGGGTTCGACCAGTGATAGCGATGCTGCGGCGTCGACCCCGGGCCGGAGGCCCCGAGCGCAAGCGACCATTCGCGCGCGATGATCGGCTCGAAGCCCGGCTCGACTGCGACAGCGGTTACGGTACCAGCGGCAGGCGCAATGGCAGGGCGCCTGCCGAAATCCTGCGCGCCGCGCACGAGGGTCGCGTGCAGCTTCAACGGCCGGTCGTCGAAGTCGATGCGGGCGGCGCGAAGCCGTTCGCGGATCTCGCCGGCGAGCCGATGCGCGAAGCTGCGCGCGGTGTCGATGCGCTGTTGGCCCTGCGGTCCGACCCAGAGCACGCCGTGACCGAAGCTGCCGAGCCGTGACAACGCGAGCGGCATCGAAGCCGGATCGCCGCCTGCAACGAAATGCGACGGTAGCCCCTGCAGGATCGACTCGAACTTCGGCTGCTCGTCGAGCGCGCGCATGCCGACGAAGGCGAGCGTCAGGTGGATGTCGGCGGCCACGAAGGCGCGGCCGCCCCAGCGGGCCGCCGCCTGTGCAGCGAGTGTCGCGAGCCGGTCGGCCGTGAGGGCGTCCGGGCGCAGCGCATAGAAGAAGCGCGCCTTCGCCACGCGAGCTTCACGCCGTGGTCGAGCGCCCGTACGCGTCGTCGAAGCGGACGATGTCATCCTCCCCGAGGTAGTCGCCGCACTGCACCTCGATCATCACGAGCGGTACGACGCCGGGATTCTCGAGGCGATGCCGGGTGCCGATCGGGATGTACGTCGATTCGTTGGCGGCGACCAGCTGCGTGCGTTCGTCGCATTGCACCTTTGCCGTGCCCGAGACGACGATCCAGTGCTCGCTGCGATGATGGTGCATCTGCAGCGACAGGCGCTCCTTCGGCTTGACCTCGATGCGCTTGATCTTGAAGCGCGGCCCTTCCTGCAGCACCGTGTAGGTGCCCCACGGGCGCGACACCGTTCGATGCAGTCGTGCCGACTCGTGCCCGCTCGACTTCAGGTGCTCGACGATCGCGCGCACCTGCTGGCTCGAATCCTTGCCGGCGACCAGCAGCGCGTCGGGCGTGTCGACGATCAGCAGGTTCTCGACGCCCACCGCGGCGACCAGCCGGTCTTCGCTCTGCACGTGCGTGTTCTTCGCGCCGTGCAGCAGCGCTTCGCCGACGGTCGTGTTGCCGTCGGCATCGGGCTGCAACTGCTCGGACACCGCCTTCCACGAGCCGATGTCGCTCCAGTGGAAAGTTGCCGGCAGTACGATGACGCCGTCGGCCCTCTCCATCACTGCGTAGTCGATCGAGATCTCGGGGCAGGCGACGAAGGGCGGCTCGGCGATCGGCAGCTTCTCGTCGGTGGCTTCGGGGCGGCTCGCCTCCCAGGCAACGCGGGCGGCAGCAAACAGCTCGGGTGCGTGCACCTGCATCGCGTCGAGGATCGTCTGCGCACGGAAGCAGAACATGCCGCTGTTCCAGACGAAGCCGCCGTCGGCGAGGAACTGCACCGCGCGCGCCGCGTCGGGCTTCTCGACGAAGCGGCGCACCGCGCGCGCCTCGCCCGGCAGCTCGTCGCCCATCTCGATGTAGCCGAAACCGGTTTCGGGGGCGCTCGGCCGGATGCCGAACAGCACGATCGATCCGGCCGCGGCAAGCTCGGCCGCCTGCGCTGCCACCTTGCGGAAGGCATCGGCGTCGGGGATCAGGTGATCGGCGGGCAGGACGAGCATCACCGCGTCGGCGTCGAGCGATTGCGCCCACAACGCGGCGAGCGCGACCGCCGGTGCGGTATTGCGTCCGACCGGCTCCAGCAGCTGCGTGACGCGCACGCCGCGCGCCGCCTTCACGCCGTCGATCTCCTCGCGTGTCTTGAAGAAGTACTCGCGGTTGGTGACGATTGCCGCGCGCGCCCCGTCGGCGAGCGGCAGCGCGCGCTCGAGCGTGCGTTGCAGCAGGCTCGAGGCGCCGCCGAGCTTCATGAACGGCTTCGGGAAGGCCTCGCGCGAGACGGGCCACAGCCGGGTTCCGGCTCCGCCGGAGAGAACGACGGGGATCAGCATGCCGGCGATTGTACGGCCGCGACGTGTTGCAGCGCCGTGCGACACTTGGCGTTCGAGGCCGGTTTCCGCACGGCGCTACATCGGGAGCATCGGACTTGAGTCAGTCGACGGGGGCAGTGCTGGTGACGGGCGGAGCCGGGTACATCGGCTCGCATACGGTGCTCGAGCTGCAGCAGGCGGGCTGGGAGGTCGTCGTCGTCGACAACCTGTCGAACTCGAGCGCCGAGTCGCTGCGGCGCGTGGCGGCGATCACCGGCCGCGAGGTGCCGTTGGTGGTTGCCGACATCCGCGACGACGATGCGCTGCACACGGTGCTCCATTCCCGGCGCTTCGACGCGGTGATCCATTTCGCCGGGCTGAAGGCGGTCGGCGAGTCGGTGGCCGACCCGGTTTCGTATTACGACAACAATGTCGGCGGCTCGGTGGCACTGCTGCGCACGATGGCGGCGCACGAAGTGCGTCGCATCGTCTTCAGCTCGTCGGCCACCGTCTATGGCGATCCGCGGTCGGTGCCGATCCGCGAGGACGCGCCGCTCGCACCGACCAACCCGTACGGGCACAGCAAGGCGATGATCGAGCAGATCCTGCTCGACCTGGTCGCGTCCGATTCCCGGTGGGCGGTCGGCATCCTGCGCTACTTCAACCCGGTGGGCGCGCACGAGAGCGGGCGCATCGGCGAGGACCCGCGCGGCGTTCCGAACAACCTGATGCCCTACGTGAGCCAGGTCGCCGTCGGGCGGCTGTCGCAGCTCCAGGTCTTCGGCGACGACTGGCCGACACCGGACGGCACCGGCGTGCGTGACTACATCCACGTCGTCGATCTCGCGCGCGGGCATCTGGCGGCGCTTCGGCACGCCTGCGCGGGTGCGGGGGCCTTCACGGTGAATCTCGGCACCGGCGTCGGCTGCTCGGTGCTCGGGCTCGTGCGGGCCTTCGAGCACGCGAGCGGGCAGCCGGTTCCGTACCGGATCGTCGAACGCAGGCCGGGGGACGTTGCGCAGTGCTATGCCGACCCCGCGCTCGCTGAGCGGATGCTCGGTTGGCGCGCGGAGTACGGCATCGAAAGAATGTGCGCGGATGCCTGGCGGTGGCAGCAGGCGAATCCGCGCGGGTATGAGGCATGAAAACCGGGGTCAGACCACGGTTTCGCCTCGCGAAACCGTGGTCTGACCCCGGTTTTCAGAACGTGACGTTGTCGATCAGGCGTGTGGTGCCCAGTCGTGCGGCGCCGAGGGCCACGAGCGCGTCGGGTCGCAGGAGATCGTTCGCGCCGGGTACGCCGAGGTCTTCGCGGCGGCGCACGACGAGGTAGTCGGGGGCCCAACCGCGTGCGCGCAGGCCGTCTAGCGCCTGGTGTTCGGCGGCTTCCAGCATGCGCGTCACCGTTTCGTCGTCGAGCAGGCCCGAGGCGGGCGCGCCCGCGAACTCCCGTACGCGCCCGGCGAGCCCGAGCAGCGCGCGGTGCAGCGCCGGCGCCTCGGCGCGTTCGCGCGCGTCGAGGTAGCCGTTGCGCGAAGACAGCGCGAGCCCGTCGCTTTCGCGTGCCGTCTCGCCGGCGAGCACCTGGATCGGCAGGGCGAACTGCTCGACCATCTGCCGCACGACGAGCAACTGCTGGTAGTCCTTGCTGCCGAACACGGCAACGGCCGGCTGCACGCAGCCGAAGAGCTTCAGCACGACGGTGCACACGCCTTCGAAGAAGCCGGGCCGGAACGCGCCCTCGAGTACGTCGCCGAGGCCCGGAGGCGTCGACACGCGGAAGGTCTGTGGCTGCGGATAGAGTTCGCCTTCGTCGGGTGCGAAGACGAGATCACAGCCTTCGGCACGCAGCGCGTCGCAGTCGCGCTCGAAGGTACGCGGGTAGCGGCCGAAATCTTCGCCAGGCGCGAACTGCAGCCGGTTGACGAAGATGCTCGCGACCACCGGCTCGCCGTTCGCCTTCGCGATGCGAACGAGCGACAGATGCCCTTCGTGCAGGTTGCCCATCGTCGGGACGAACGCGGTGCGCCGGCTGCCCGCGAGCGCATCGCGAAGATCGGCGATCCGTTCGACGACGCGCATGTCTATTCGCCGACGTTGAAGAAGCTGCGTCGCCCGCGCATCTCGGCGAGCTGGCGCACGAGCACGTCGAAGTCGTCGTCGCGTTCGATCGGGTTCAGGTGCTCGGTGTTCACGATCAGCAGCGGTGCAGCGTCATAGTGATGGAAATAGCGACTGTACCCTTCGGCCAGCTCGCGCAGGTAGGTCTCGGAGATCGCCGCTTCCATCTCGACGCCGCGCCTGCGCACGCGCTCGACGAGCGTGTCGGGCTGCGCCTGCAGGTAGATGACGAGATCGGGCGTCGGCGCCTGCGGGCGCAGGCTCTCGAAGATCTGGCGGTACAGCGCGAGCTCGTCGTCGGCCAGCGTGAGCCGTGCAAACAGCGGGTCCTTGTCGAGCAGGAAGTCGCCGACCGCCGATTGCGAGAACAGCTCCTGTTGTGCGAGGTCGCGCAGCTGGTTCACGCGCTGGAACAGGAAGAACAGCTGCGTCGGCAGCGCGTAGCGCCGCGCGTCGCGATAGAAGCGCTCGAGGAACGGGTTCGCCGCCGGATCCTCGAGCACGAGCTTCGCGCCGAAGCGCTCGGCGAGCCGGCGTGCGAGCGAGGTCTTGCCGGCGCCGATCGGGCCTTCGACGACGATGTGGCGGTACTTGTCGAACGGGGAGGGCGAAACGGCGGCGCTCATGAACGGAAAATGAAATACACGGCGCCGAGCAGGCACAGCGCGGCCCACAGGTAGTCGAGCTTCAACGGCTGCTGCATGTACAGCACCGCGAACGGAACGAAGACGGTTAGCGTGATCACTTCCTGCACGATCTTCAGCTGCGGCAGCGTGAAGTGACCGTAGCCGATCCGGTTGGCCGGTACCTGCAGCAGGTACTCGAAGAACGCGATGCCCCAGCTCAGGATCGCCGCGATCCACCACGGGCGCGTCGCGAGATCCTTCAGGTGCGCGTACCACGCGAAGGTCATGAAGACGTTCGACGCGGTGAGCAGAACGATCGTCTGCAGCGGAATCGGCGGCGTCATCGACCCGAGCTCCGTGGAGCGAAAGCCAGCGCCGCCTCGCGTTCCACGCGCTGTCCGCGCGAGTCGCACAGCAGCCGGTAGACGCTTCCCCGTCCGGGTATCGTCAGCGACGGATCGAGTTCGGCCAGCGGGGCGAGCGCGAACGCGCGTTGGTGCAGCCGCGGATGCGGCAGTCGCAGCGTCGGCGTGTCGACGACGATCGACGTGCCGTCGTCGTGCTCGCCGAGCAGGAAGTCGAGGTCGATCGCACGCGGCGCGTTGGGGTACGGCCGCGTGCGGCCGAGCGCAGCTTCCACGTCGAGAAGCGCATCCAGCAGCGCCTGCGGCGTGCGCGTGGTGACGACCTCGGCTGCGGCGTTCCGGTAGTCGGGCCCGTCGGCGTCCACGGGCGCGCTGCGATACTGCGACGAGCAGCGCACGATCCGGATGTCGCCGAAGGCTTCGAGACGATGCAGCGCCTGCACGAAGCTCGCCGCCGGATCGCCGAGATTGGCGCCGAGTCCGATCCAGGCGCGCATCAGGCGATCGAAGCCGCGCTGTCGTCTGCTGATGCGCCGTCCGACGATGCGTCGTCAGGCGACACCGCGCGCCGCCGGCTGCGCCGCTTGCGCTTCTTCGCCGTGCCGGCCTCGGGCGCCGCGCGCTCGAGCATCGCCTGCCGTTCGGGCGCATCGGCTTCGGAGAAATCGAGCCACCACTGGCCGAGCTCGAGCGGCATCTCGCCCGACTCGCAGCGCAGCATCAGGAAATCCCAACCGGCGCGAAAGCGCGGGTGCCGGACGAGCGCATGCGGCGAACGGCCGGTGCGGCGTTCGAAGCGCGGCTGCATCATCCAGATCTCGCGCATGTCGCCGATGAATCGACGCTGGATCGCGAGCCGTCCGGCCTGCTCGTCGAGCACCGATTCGATCGCCGCAGCGAGCGCGGGAATCGAGTGCTCGCCGCGCTCGGTCGCCGCCTGCCAGCGAACGCGTACCGGCTGCCACAGCAGCGCCGCGAAGAGGAAACCCGGCGAGACGCTCTTGTCGGCGAGCACGCGCGCGTCGGTGGCGGCGAGCGCCGCCTGCACGAAACGTTCGTCGTCGGGCTGCTCGAGGATCACGTCGAGCATCGGCAACAGGCCGTGATGCAGTCCCTGGCGACGCAGCTCCTGCACGCAGGCCATCGCGTTGCCCGACAGCAGCAGCTTGAGCATCTCGTCGAAGAGCCGCGCTGCCGGGACGTTGTGCAGCAGCTCCTTCAGCTCACGGATCGGTTGCTGCGTCTTCGGCTCGACGGTGAAGCCGAGCTTGGCGGCGAAGCGCGCGACGCGAAGCATGCGCACCGGGTCTTCGCGGTAGCGTGAAGCAGGGTCGCCGATCATGCGCAGCGTGCGCTGCTTCATGTCCTTCACGCCGTCGTGATAGTCGAGCAGCGTGTCCGACACCGGGTCGTAGTACAGCGCGTTGATCGTGAAGTCGCGTCGCGCCGCGTCCTCGGCCTGCGTACCCCAGACGTTGTCTCGCAGCACGCGGCCGTGCTCGTCGGTTTCGGCCGCCGGTTGCAGCGAGCGGAAGGTCGACACCTCGATCGTCTCGCGCCCGTGCAGCACGTGCACGATCTGGAAACGGCGCCCGATGATCCGCGAGCGCCGGAACAGCTTGCGCACCTGCTCGGGCGTAGCGTCGGTGGCGACGTCGAAATCCTTCGGCTTCAGGCCGAGCAGCAGGTCGCGCACGCCGCCGCCGACGATCCACGCCTGGAAGCCTGCCTGCTGGAGCGTCTCGCAGGTACGGATCGCCGCCTGCGAGACGTTCGCCAGCGGCATTCCCTGCTCGCTGCCGCGATAGCGTTTCGGGCGCTTGCGCAGCGCCGAGCGCGTCGTCTTCGCGAGCACGCGGTCGATCAGGTTGCGGATCATTCGAAGAGTTGCACGGTGCGCCAGCCGCGCTCGCGCGCAAGCGCCGCGAGTCGGGCATCGGGGTTGGTGGCGACCGGGTCGGTGACGTGCTCGAGCAGCGGGATGTCGTTGGCCGAGTCGCTGTAGAAATGCGAGTGCGCGAAGCCGTCCCACGAGTGGCCGAGCGAAGCCAGCCATTCTTCGGTGCGCTGCACTTTACCCTCGCGAAACGACGGCGTGCCCAGAGGCCTGCCCGTGTAGCGGCCGTCGGCCGACTCGATGCGTGTGGCCACCAGGTGCTCGATGCCGAACTCGTCGGCGATCGGCCGCGTGACGAACTCGTTGGTCGCGGTGACGATCGCGCACAGGTCGCCGCGCCCGCGATGGCCGTCGACGAGCGCGCGTGCCGAGTCGACGATGCGCGGCCGGATCACCTCGTCGAGGAAACGCTCGCGCCAGGCGTCGAGCGTCTCGATCGGGTGCGCGGCGAGCGGCGCGAGCTGGAACGCGAGGAACTCGCCGATGTCGAGCGTGCCGGCGTGGTACTGGTCGAAGAAGACGTCGTTGCGCCGGTCGTATTCGGCGCCGTCGACGACGCCGAGCCGGATCAGGAAGCGCGCCCATTCGTAGTCGCTGTCGATCGGCAGCAGCGTGTAGTCGAGGTCGAAGAGCGCGAGATCGAAAGGGGCGGGGGCAGCGGTAGTGCGGGTTTTCACGGCCATCATTATGAGGGCAGCCCGGACTGGCCGCCGTCGGGGGGGCTCGGCCGGGCGAGCAGCTCGCGCAGCAACGGGAGCGTGATCGGACGCCGGAGCTGGTAGGCCAGGCGATCGAGCGCGTCGAAGGTGCGCAGCAGCGCGCGGATGTCGCGCGAGGTGTGCGCGATCAGCCACGGGATCACGTCGGGCGCGACGGTGACGCCGCGTTCCTGCGCCACGCGCTCGAGCGCGGCCGATTTCTCGTCGTCGTCGAGCAGGTGCAGCCGGTAGACGAGCCCCGAGCCGAGTCGCGTGCGCAGGTCGTCGCGCAGCTCGAGCGCGAGCGGCGGCGCGGCGCCGGTAGCGAGCACCGTGCTCGCCGGCTGCGAGCGGCTGCGGTTCACCAGATGGAAAAGCAGCGACTGGCGCTCGGCGTCGAGGCGCTCGACATCGAGCACGGCGACGATGCGCGCGCGCTCGGCGGCGTCGGCGAGCAGCGCCTCGAAGTCCGCGGCCGGCGCGTCGGCGCCCAGCGTGTGCCGTGCACCGGCGGCGGCGAGCGCCAGGTGTCTCCTGCCGCAGCCGGGCTCTCCCCACAGGTAGACGAGCGGCACGCGCGCCGACGGCGTGTCGCGCAGGGCGAACAGGCAGGCGAGCGCCTCGCCGTTGCGGCCGGCGACGTAGTTCTCGAGCGTCGGGTCCTCGACGCGATGCAGGTCGAGCGCGATCTGGTGCATCGGACGCGTGCGGATACGGAAGGGGAGCCCGCGGGCGAGCGGCTACAATCGCCTCGAACCGATCGCGGGCCGCGCCGGAGCGCGTGCGGTTCGCCATTCTATCGGTCGCCGTTCGGGCCTGTTCGAGGGTCCGGCGCGCCGCGCACGAGCCGGGATTCTCATGGGTTCTCCGAAGGGCACCTCGCCGCTTTCCTACCGCGACGCCGGCGTCGACATCGACGCGGGCGATGCGCTCGTTCGACGCATCGCCCCGCTTGCACGACGCACGATGCGCGACGGCGTCCTGGGCGGCATCGGCGGCTTCGGCGCGCTGTTCGAGCTGCCGAAGCGCTTTCGCGAACCGGTGCTGGTGGCCGGAACCGACGGCGTCGGCACCAAGCTCAAGCTGGCCTTCGCGCTCGACGGCCACGACACCGTCGGCGTCGACCTGGTTGCGATGAGCGTCAACGACATCCTCGTGCAGGGCGCCGAGCCGCTGTTCTTCCTCGACTACTTCGCCTGCGGACGGCTCGACGTCGACGTCGCCGCGCGTGTCGTCGCCGGCATTGCGCAGGGCTGCGAGCAGGCCGGCTGTGCGCTGATCGGCGGCGAGACAGCCGAGATGCCCGACATGTATCCGGACGGCGAATACGATCTCGCCGGCTTCGCCGTCGGCGCCGTCGAGAAGGCGCGGATCATCGACGGCTCGGGAATCCGCCCCGGCGACGTCGTGCTCGGGCTGGCGTCGAGCGGCGCGCATTCGAACGGGTATTCGCTGCTGCGGCGTGTGATCGAGCGCACCTGGGGCTCGATCGACGCGCCGCAGCTGCAGGACGATTTCCACGGCATGCGCTTCGCTGACGCGGTGCTCGCGCCCACGCGCATCTACGTTCGTCCGATGCTTGAGCTGATCGCGCAGGTTCCGGTGAAGGGCATCGCGCACATCACCGGCGGCGGGCTGCTCGAGAACGTTCCGCGCGTTCTGCCCGATGCGGTGCAGGCGCAGCTGCATCGCGACGCCTGGCGCAGGCCGCCGTTGTTCGACTGGCTCGAGCGCAACGGCGCGATCGATCCGAACGAGATGCATCGCGTCTTCAACTGCGGGATCGGGATGGTCGTCATTGTCGATGCGGCCGATGCCGCGCGTGCCGAAGCGATGTTGCAGGCCGCGGGCGAGACGGTGTTTCGAATCGGCGGGATCCTCGAGCGCGCGGACGGCGCCGCGCCCACCGTGGTGGTCTGAGACCATGCAAGCGCGACCGGGGACGCGCCTCGCGCTCCGGGCGCGTCCGCCGGTCGGGCGCCGGACTCCCTTCTTCATCGCCGTGCTTGCGGCGTTCGTGGCCTTCGTCACGCTGTATCCGGCCGGCGCAGCACTCGCGGCGAACTACGCGCTCGAGGTGCAGGCGCTGCCCGAGCTCGTCGAGCCGATCCGCACGCGTACGCTGGTCGGGCGCTGGATCGACGATCCCGACTTCGATCCGGAACAGATGCCGCTGTTCCTTGAACGCGCGCAGACCGAGTCGGCAGCGATTGCGCAGGCGGCGGGTTTCTTTTCCTCGCGGGTCGAGGTCAGCTACGACCCGGGCGGGCAGGGCCGCGCCCCCGTGGTGCGCATCGTCGTCCACGCCGGCGCGCGCACCACGGTGAACCGTTTCGAGTTCATGTTCGACGGGCCGCCGCATGCGCAGACCCTGCGCGACGACCTGCTCGCGCGCTGGCCGCTGCCCGAAGGCACTTTCTTTCGCAGCGCACCGTGGCAGTCGGGCAAGCGCCTGCTCATCGATGCCCTGCAGCAGCGCGGCTACGTGCGCGCGCGCATCGTCGACAGCGAAGCGCGCGTCGATCCGCGCAACACGACCGCCGCGCTCTCCGTTCACATCGACAGCGGCCCACGGCTGGACTTCGGAATGATGACGATCGAAGGGCTCGATCGCTTCGACGCATCGATCGTGCGCGCGCTTGCGCCGTGGGAGGACGGTCGCACGCAGCCCTACGACTTCGACGATGTGCTCTCCTTCCAGGCGGGTCTGCGCACGTCCGGGTACTTCGACTCGGCCGAAGTACTGCCCGATTTCAACGCGGTGCTCGCCGACGCCGATCGCACGACGGTGCCGTTGCGCGTGGTCGTCTCCGAACGGAAGACGCAGCGCGTGACGCTCGGCATCGGCGTGAGCTCCGACGAAGGTCCGCGTGCGCTGTTCGGCTACGAGCACCGCAACGTGTTCGACCGCGGCTGGCAGCTCGAATCGGGGATGCTGCTGCAGAACGTGCGCCGACGTGTCTTCGCCAGCCTGCGCACGCCGCAGAAGTCGAGCGGCCACTACTACCAGGGTGGGGTGCGTTTCGAGCGCTTCGACGTGCAGGGCGAGCGCACCGACAAGCAGACCGCATTCATCGGCGAAGGCAAGCGCACCGACGACACCGACCGCTTCCTGTCGCTGCAATACCAGACCGAGCAGCGCAACGTGCGCGGCCTGGGCGACGTCGACTCGTCGCGCGCGTTGACGCTCTCCTATGCGTGGAACACGCGCCGGCTCGATTCGACGATCGATCCGCGGCGCGGCTACACGATCACCGCCCAGGTCTCGGGCGCCTGGGAGTCGCTGCTCAGCGACCGCAGCTTCGTGCGGCTGCACACGCGCGCGATGCGTTTCTGGTCGATGCCCGACGAATCGCCGCTGGAGGGCGGGATCCTGATCGGGCTGGCCGAGGTCGGCCAGGTGTTCGCCCACGCCCGCGACGGAATCCCTTCGGAGAATCTGTTCCGTGCGGGCGGCACGAGCACGGTCCGCGGCTACGATTTTCTTTCGCTCGGCGTGCGTGAAGGACGTGCGGTGGTTGGTGGTCGGGTGCTCGCGCTCGGCAGTCTCGAGTACCAGCATCCGGTGCGTCGCGACTGGTACGCGGCCACCTTCGTCGACGTGGGCGATGCGGCTGATACCTGGGGCCGCTATCACGCGGTTGCGGGCTACGGCGTCGGCGCGCGCTGGCGCTCTCCGGTCGGTCCGGTGAGCCTCGACCTCGCCTACGGCGAAGCGGTGCGCAACTGGCGGCTGCATTTCTCGGTCGGGTACACGTTCTGATGGCCGGTCGCACGGCGCTGCGCTGGAGCGTGCGCGCCTTCGGCGTCGTGCTCGCGCTGCTGCTGCTGGGCGCGGCGATCGGCCTGTGGTGGGTCGGCCAGAGCACGTCGTTCCTGCGCTGGTCGCTCGAGCGCGCCGTGTTGGCGAGCGACGGCGCCCTCGAGGCGGGCACCGTGCGCGGCACGCTGCTCGGTGGCTTTCGCATCGACTCGCTGCGCTGGCACGACGATGCACGCGAGCTGCGGCTCGACGACGTGGCGGTCGCGCTGCGCCCGGAAGCATTGTTGCGTGGGGAGGTGCGCGTGAGCCGCGTCGAGATCGCGCAGGCGGCGCTCGTGCTGCGGCCGACCGAGGACGACAACTCGCCGATGGCGCTGCCCGAATCGCTCGAGCTGCCGATGGCCGTGCGTGTCGACGCGCTCGGCATCGGGCGACTGACGATCGAGCGGGAGAGCGCGGAGCCCTCGCCGCCTGCGGAGCCCTCAGAGCCGATCGTGCTCGAGCGCGTCTCCTTCGCCGGGCGCTATCGCGACGGCGCCTGGCGTGTCGATCGACTGGCCGTCGTCGCGCCGGAGTGGGGCGAGGCGAACATGCAGGGCACGCTCGGCGCGCGCGCCCCCTTCGACGTGGAAGCGGTTCTCGAGGCGGCTCCGCGCATCGAGCTCGCCGCACAACCGTCGTTGTCGCTGCCGCGCGTTCGCGTGCTCGCCGATGGGCCGCTCGAGGACTTCTCGATCGTCGCACAGGCGCTGCCGCCGCCGAGCGCGGAGCAGGCGCAGCTGGCCCGACCGGTCTGGATCGGCGTCGACACGCGCGTGCGGCCCTTTGCGGAGCATCTCGCCGACAGGCTCGCACCGGTGGAGCTCGCTTTCGATGCGGTCGAGCCGGCGCAGTTCGGGCTCGTCGACGTACCCGATCTGCGGCTCTCCGGCCGTGCGACGCTGCGCCTGCGCGATGCGGGCGTCGCTGGTGAGTCCGCAGGCGTCGCCGGCAAGTTCCGGATCGAGAACACGCTGCCCGGCGCGCTCGACGCGAACCGGATTCCATTACGGGCGCTGCAGGGCGCCTTCGACTGGGCGTCGTCGCTGCTGTCGTTGCATGAGCTGCAGGCGGCGCTGCCCGACGACGCTCGCATCGCCGGATCGTTCGCGGTGGACCTGGCGACACAGATCGAGGTCTTCGGTCGCCAGATTCCGGTGCTGCGCGGCGAATGGCGCGTCGATGCCGTCGACCTGTCGCAGCTGCAGCAGCAGTTCGAGCGCACACGGATTTCGGGCGACGTGCGTGTCGACCGCGACCGGCTCGAGCTCGACCTGAGCGACGCGAGTCGCGACGACATCGGGGTTGCGGCCGCGCTACGCATCGAAGCGCAGACACTGCTGGTCGAACGCGCCCGCCTGCGCAGTCGCGCCGGCACGCTCGAGGCGAGCGGCAGCACGACGGTCTCCGCGCCGTGGCGGGTCGATCTCGCCGGGCGCTTTGCCGACCTTGACCCCGCTCGCGTGGAAGCGACGCTCGTGCAGTTCGGCGTGCTCGAGGCACCCGCGCGGCTCGCGCAATGGAGCGGACGCATCGGCGGCAGCTGGAGCGCAAAGGGGCAGGCATGGCCCGAGCCGTCGCTCGACACCCGTCTGGCGGTCGAGTCGGGGCAACTCGCCGGCGAGTCGTTGCGCCTGCAGTGGCGTGGTGCGGTGACGATGACGCGCATCGCCGACGTCGTCGCATCGCTCGACTTCGGCGGCGCGCAGGCGAGCGCGCGCGGCGCGCTCGGTCGCGACGGAGATCGGCTGCGTTTCTCGGCACGCGTCGACGCGCTTCAGCGCTTCGATGCGCGTGCCTCGGGCTCGGCGAGTGTCGAGGGCGAACTGCGCGGCGGGTGGCGGGATGCGACGCTCGGTGTCGTGGGTCGCGTCACGGGGCGGGGTCTCGCCTGGGGCGATACCGCGCGCGTCGCTACGCTGAACGGCAACGTCGATCTGCCCGATCTGTCGCAGGGCCGCGTCGCCGTCGACCTGCGCGCGAACGGAGTGCTCGCCTCCGGCCGCCGTCTCGATCGCCTCCGCGTGCGTGCCGACGGCGACATCGACGCGCATACGATCCGCGTCGATGCGGCCGGCCCGGATCTGTCGGGAAGCGCCATTGCCGACGGCGGGCTGCAGAGCGAAGCCGCCGGCGCATGGCGGTGGGAAGGACGGCTCGCCGAATTCGACGCGACCGCGCCGATTGCGCTGCGTCTGCAGGCGCCCGCGAGCGTGCAGGTCGATGCGGGTGGGGCTTCGCTTGGCGAATCGGCGTGGCGGGTCGACGGCGCAGCGTTGAACGTGGCAAGCCTCGCATGGCGCGACGGCAGCTACCTGGCAAGTGGTGATGCGAGCGGGTTGCCGATCGGCCGCTGGGCGCGCCGATTCGCTCCGGCCACCAATGCCATCGAGCAGGCCGACGCGGAACTCGAAGTGCTCACACTCGACGCGCAATGGGAGCTGCGCGGCGACGATCCGTCGCGCCCGAGCGGAAGGGTGCAACTCGTGCTGCAGGGCGGACGCGCCGGCGAGCAGCGCGGCGAAGCCGACGTCGTGCTCGACGAGGGCCGGCTCGACGGGCGCGTCGATCTCGCCATCCCGACGCTCGCCTTCGCTGACCGCATCATCGGACCGGCGTGGGCGGTCGCGGGCCGTCTTCGCTTCTCCGGCGCGCTCGGCGGGACGGTGTCGGCGCCGCGCGTGAACGGCGAACTCGAAGGCAGCGAGCTCGCGCTGCTGCAACGCGAGCTCGGTTGGCGGCTGACCGATGGCACGCTGCAGGCGCACTTCGACGGCGATCGCCTCGTGCTGCGCGAGCTGCGTCTGCAGTCGGGCGAAGGCGCGATCACGATGACGGGCGGCCTGCTGCTCGACGGACTGCAGGGCGACTTCGACCTGCGGGCCGACACGCTGCCGGTGCCGCTGGGTCCCGGCGAGCGGATCGTCGTCTCGGGTGCAACGAAGATCACGAGCCGCGGCACCGCGCTGTCGTGGAGCGGCGACCTGCGCGTGGACGAGGGCCTGATCGAACTGCGCGGCGGCGAGGCGCCGACCCTTCCGGACGACGTCGTCATCGTCGGTAAGGAAGCTGCGCCTTCGCCGCGGCGGCGGGCGGTCGAGACCTCCGCTTCCGCACAGGACCCCGAAGGGCTGCACGTTGCCGCCGACCTGCGGCTCGACCTCGGCGAGAAACTGCGCATTCGCGGCAGCGGCGTCGACGTGCTGCTGGCGGGCTCGCTCGAGCTGCGCGGCACGCTGCCGGCGAATCCGCTCGCCTTTGGAACGGTGCGCGTCGCGCGGGGAACCTACAGCGCCTACGGCCAGCAGCTCGAGATCACGCGCGGGCGCGTCGTCTTCGACGGGCCGATCGATAACCCGGTGATCGACATCGTCGCGATGCGTACCGGCCTGCCGGTCGAGGCAGGCGTCTCGGTGACCGGTACCGTCCTGTCGCCGCGCGTGCGCCTCGTCTCCAACCCCGAGGTGCCCGATGCCGAAAAGCTGTCGTGGCTCGTACTCGGCGTCGGCTTCGACGACGCGCGCAGCGGCGCGGAGCTGGCGGCGCTGCGCGCGGCGGCCGCGTCGCTGATGGGCAGCGGCGACGGCGTATCGGGCGGGCTCGCGCAATCGCTCGGGCTCGACGTGCTGACGATCCGCAGCGCGAACGCCGGTGGCGTATACGACCCCGATTTCGGCGCGAGCTTCCCGGGGCGCGGCGGCACGCTCAACGCCTCGCCGGGCGCTGCGCAGAACGTCGTCGCGATCGGCAAGCGGCTGAGCTCGCGCGTGCTCGTCACCTACGAGCAGGGCCTGCGTGGCGTCTGGAACCTGCTGCGCATCCAGCTCGAGATCACCGACCGGCTGTCGCTGCGCGCGCAGACCGGCACCGACACGGCGCTCGATCTGCTTTATTCGTTCTCTTTCGACTGAAGCGAGGAAGAGAAGGGGGAAGGGGGAAGGGAGAAGGGGGGCAGCGCGTCGAACGCGCGCGACACGCGCTCGAAGGCATCTGGCGCGAAGGGGTCCACGGTTACACGCCCGGGCATCGCGCGCAGCCAGGTGAGCTGACGCTTGGCGAGCTGGCGCGTCGCGGCGATGCCCGTGTCGCGCAGCGCGTCGATCGGGCCGCCGGAGTCGAGCCATTGCCACGCCTGCCGATAGCCGACGCTGCGCATCGACGGCAGCGACGGCGACAGGTCGCCTCGTGCACGCAACGTGCGCACCTCGTCGACGAACCCGGCGGCGAGCATTGCATCGAAGCGCGCGGCGATGCGGGCGTGCAGCGCCGCGCGGTCGACGGGCTCGAGCGAGATGCGCAGGATGCGCGCGCGACCGGTGGGCGGCTGCGGCATCGGCTGCGACAGCCAGTCGGACATTGTGCGGCCGGTCGTCTCGAAGATCTCGAGCGCACGCTGGATGCGCTGCGCGTCGGCGGGATCGATGCGCGCGGCGGCGCGCGCATCGATCGTCGCGAGTCGCGCATGCAGTGCCGGCCACCCGCTCGCTCGCGCTTCGTCCTCGAGCCGGCTGCGCACGGCAGGATCGGCACCGGGCAACGGATGCAGCCCTTCGGCGAGCGCGCGCGCGTACAGCATCGTTCCCCCGACGAGCAGCGGGATGCGGCCGCGTGCACGGATGTCGGCGATCGCGGCAAGCGCGTCGTCGACGAAGCGCGCCGCCGAATAGCGTTCGGCAGCATCGACGATGTCGACGAGATGGTGCGGCACCTGCGCGCGCTCGGCGGCGTCGGGCTTCGCAGTGCCGATGTCGAGCCCGCGGTACACCTGCGCCGAATCGACGCTGACGATCTCGATCGGCCGGTGCTGTGCGAGCCGCATCGCGATCGTGCTCTTGCCCGACGCGGTGGGCCCCAGCAGCATCGCGAGCGGGGGCGGTGAACTGTCTTCGCTCACACTGCGCCGCCCGGTTCGACGGCCGTGTCGGTGTGCGCCTCGTTCCGTCGCAACAGCGTCCACGCCGTCGACGTGCAGAAGAGCATGCTCGCCAGCACGGCCCATGCGAGCGGGCGTGTCGTTCCATCGTGCAGCGCGCCGACCAGCCAGCCGACCACCGAGGCGACCGCGAGCATCACGAATCCGGTCAGTGCCGTGGCCGCGCCGGCATTGCGCGGAAACGGGTCGATCGCGCCGATCTGGCAGCACGGCTGGATGAAGCCGTGCGCGGCGGTTACGAGGCACATCGGCACGATCACCACGGCGAGCGTCTGCACGTCGAGCGCCGCGAAAAGCGCCATCGCAGCCGCGGCCACGAGCCCCACCGTTGCGCCGAGCCGGATCGAGCCGGTCAGGCCGAGGCGCCCGAGCACCCGGCGTACGGCGACCGTGCCGAGCAGGTAGCCGAAGGTGACGATTGCGTAGGTGAAACCGAAGGCGCGCTCGCTGACGCCGAACAGCTCGATCAGCACGAAAGACGACGCCGAGATGAAGCAGAAGAGCGCGGCGTAGCTTCCGGTGATCGGCAGCGCGTGTGCCCAGAAGCGCCGTGACGATGCTACGAACGCATAGTTGCGCAGCAGCGGGCCGAGGTCGGTGGCGTGCGGATTGCGGTGTCGGTTCGTCTCGGGCAGCACGCGCAGCGTCGCGACGAGCACCGCGACGCCGGCGGCCATCAGCACGACGAAGTTCATCCGCCAGCCGAAGGCCGACTGCACGATTCCGCCGAGCATCGGCCCGGCGATCGGCGCGACGCCGAGCCAGCTGAGCGCGCGCGCCAGCACGCGTGCGCCGGGCTCGGCCTCGTAGAGATCGCGCACGATCGCCCGCGAGCAGACCACCGTGCAGCACACGCCGAGCGCCTGCAATACGCGCGCGGCGATGAGGACGGCAAGCGACGGCGCCAGCGCACCGAGCAGTGATGCGGCAACGTAGAGCGCCGCTCCGCCGAGCGCGACCGGACGCCGTCCGAAGCGGTCGGACAGCGGGCCGGCGAGCAACTGGCTGAGCGCGAAGCCGCCGAGGAAGGCCGACAGCGTGAGCTGCACCGAAGACACCGGCGCATCGAAATGCACGCGCAGTGCCGGCAGCGAGGCGAGATACAGGTCGGTCGACAGCGGCTGCAGCGCGAGGAAGCCGGTGAGCACGAACAGCAGGCCAGCCGAAACCTCGGCGCGCGAATGCGGCATCGAATTCAGCGTCCGCGCAGGAACCAGCGGTCGAGCTCGTCGAGCGGCACCTGCAGCCAGGTCGGACGGCCGTGGTTGCACTGGTCGGCGGCCGGCGTGCGCTCCATCTCGCGCAGCAGCGCGTTCATCTCGTCGAGCGACAGCCGGCGATTGGCGCGCACGGCCGCGTGGCAGGCCATCGTCGCGAGCAGCGCGTCGCCACGCTCGGCGAGCGCGTGCGAGACGCCGTGCTCGCGCAACTCGGCGAGCACCGAGCGCGCAAGCGCCGCGGCGTCGGCGTTCGCAAGTGCCGCCGGCACCGCGCGCACCGCGATCGACTGCGTCGACAGCACCGAGAGCTCGAGGCCGAGTGCAGCGATCGCGTCGGCTTCCTCGTCGACGAGCGCGAGCTCGATCGGGTCGGCGCGAAAGACCGCCGGGACGAGCAGCGCCTGCATCGGCACGGCGTGCGCGGCGTACGCGACCTTCATCCGTTCGTAGACGATCCGCTCGTGCGCGGCGTGCATGTCGACGACGACCAGGCCGTGGCGGTTCTGCGCCAGCACCCAGGTGCCGTGCAGTTGCGCGATCGCGTGGCCGAGCGGCGGGTCGTCGTCGCTGCGCTCGCCGATGTGTGCGCCGTCGCGGCCCGCGTCATCGCGGCGAATCCCGTCGCGCTGTGCAATATCGTCGTCGATCGGGGAATCGCCGACGCCGCCTCTTCCGATCGTATCGGTCGGTGCCGACCCGCCCCAGGCTGCCGTCGAAGTCGCGCCATAGGCGGTTGAATACCCGCCGTAGCCGAATCGCGCTTCGCGCTCGTGCACGAGATCGAGCCGCGCAGTCGTCGGCGCTTCATACGGATCGAAGCGAGCCGCCTGCGTCACCGGACTGCCGCTCGCCGCCGGCGCAGCAGCCCGATCGTCGGCCGACGCGCGCAGTGCCGCCTCGACCGCATGAAAGACGAAGGAGCGGACCCCGGCCGGGTCGCGAAAGCGCACCTCGATCTTCGCCGGATGTACGTTGACGTCGACCTGCGCCGGGTCGATCGAGACGAACACCGCCCAGGCCGCGTGCCGGTCGCCGTGCATCAGGTCGGCGTACGCCTGCTTCAATGCGTAGCCGAGCATGCGGTCGCGCACGAAGCGCCCGTTCACGTACAGGAACTGGCGGTCGGCGCGCCCCCGGTTTCGCGTCGGCAGGCCGAGCACTGCGCGCACGCGCAGCGCGCCGGCCTCGACGTCGACGATGCGGTGTGCGTGCTCGTACTCCTCGCCGAGCGCGCCGAGCGCGCGTTGCGTCCATTGCGCCGGCTCGAAGGTCTCGACGCGCCGGTCGTCGACCTGCAGCTCGAAGGCGACCGACTCGTGTGCGAGCGCGATGCGCCGGAATGCGTCGACGCAGTGCGCGCTCTCGGTGGCGGCGCTGCGCAGGAACTTGCGCCGCGCCGGCGTCGCCGAGAAGAGATCGAGCACCTCGACGTGCGTGCCGCGCGCGCCGGGCGCCGGCTCGATCTCGCCGGTGTCGGCGTCGATACGCCATGCGGCGTCGTCGTCGGCGGTGCGGCTCGTCACCCGCACGCGGGCGACCGAAGCGATCGACGCGAGCGCCTCGCCGCGGAAGCCGAGCGTGCCGACGCGCTCGAGCTCGTCGAGCGTGGCGATCTTGCTCGTCGCATGGCGCTCGAGCGCGAGCGGCAGCTGCGCGCGGGCGATGCCGCAGCCGTCATCGGCGACGACGATGCGCCGCACGCCTCCTTCCTCGATGCGCACCCGGATGCGCGTGGCGCCGGCATCAAGTGCGTTCTCGATCAACTCGCGAACGACCGACGCCGGCCGCTCGACGACTTCGCCGGCGGCGATCTGGCTGATGAGTCGATCGGCGAGCCGGGTGATCGGTCGGCTCGACGCGCCAGAAACGGCGGGCGCTGCGGAAGGCATCCGGCGATTATAGGGAGCGCGCCGCGCGGGAGCGTCGCGGCAGGCGGCAACGGCGCAGGGTACCTCTGCCGGCCGGCTGCCGCCGGGTCGACGTGTACCATCGCGGCCGATGGACTTCGCGCAGCTCTTCGATCTGTTCCTGCACCTCGACCGGCATCTCGCGTCGGTCATCGAGCAGTACGGCGTCTGGGTCTACGCGCTGCTGTTCGCGATCATCTTCGTCGAGACCGGCCTCGTCGTGATGCCGTTCCTGCCGGGCGATTCGCTGCTGTTCGTTGCCGGCACCCTCGCCGCGGTCGGCGGGCTCGACATTCGCCTGCTGATCGGGCTGCTGATCGTCGCCGCAGTGCTCGGCGACGCGGTCAACTACTCGATCGGGCACTTCTTCGGCCCGAAGGTCTTCGGCTGGGAGAACTCGCGCTTCTTCAACAAGGCCGCGTTCGACCGCACGCATGCGTTCTACGAACGGCACGGGCCGATGACGATCATCATCGCGCGGTTCCTCCCCTTCGCCCGCACTTTCGCGCCCTTCGTCGCCGGAGTGGCGCAGATGCGCTACCCGCGTTTCGCGCTCTACAACGTCATCGGCGGGACGCTGTGGGTCGCCGGCCTGAGCACGATCGGCTACCTGTTCGGCAACACCCGGTGGGTGCAGGAGAACTTCTCGTGGGTGACGCTCGCGATGATCGTCATTCCCGGGCTGCCCGCCGTGTTCGAGGTGCTGCGCCACTGGCTGCGTGCCCGGCGGGAACGGCGTACGCGCAGCCTGCCCGCCGGGCGGTCGCCGGGTTGATTCAAGGCGGCGGTGCGCCGCGGGCGTGCTGTTCGCTTGACCCGCCTCCAGTGGATGCGCAAGGACGCACCCCCCCCGCTGGCTCAGGTGCCGTCAGCGGAAACCGTCCGCCCGTCTGCTGATGCCCTGAAGCCCGCCCGTCCGCCGCATACCCTCGCGGGCGACCACCGCTCATTTCGCGGCACGCGCCTTGCTGAGGTGAAGGGATTCCGGAGCGCAAGATATGCGTCCGGAACGAACGGAACCGCGTACATGAAAACGCTCGTCGTCACCGATGTCCAGGACGCGCCTGCCCGAGTCGTCGCGCCGTTGCGCGAGGCCGGCTTCGACCTCGAAGCCGTTACCGACACCGCAGAGCTCGATCCGTTGCTGCGCCTCGCACCGGCCGGCGCGATCGTGCTCGATCTGCGCACGAAAGCCGAGGCGGCGCTGGAGTGGCTGCGTACGGTGCGCGGTCGCGGCATCCGTGTGCCGGCGCTGATCCTCACCGAAGCCGACGATGTCGACGGTCGGATCGCCGCTCTCGAGGCCGGCGCCAATGACTACCTGGCGGGTGATTTCGAGCCGCGTGAGCTCGTCGCCCGCTGTGCGGCGCTCGTGCGCCGGCGCGAGGAGGCCGGCGCGGCCGACGTCGTCTTCTGCGGCGAGCTCGTCGTCGACAGCCGCAAGCGCGAGGTGCGCTTCGGCTCGACCCCGATCGACCTGACGCCGCGCGAGTGGTCGATCTTCGAGCAGCTGGTGGAGCACGCCGGTACGCCGGTGACGAAGGAAGACCTGATGCAGGCGATCACCGGCGTCGACGAGCGCCTCGCGCCGAACGCGATCGAGGTCTACGTATCGCGCCTGCGCGCCAAGCTCGCCGGAACCGGCGCGCGCATCAGCACCCTGCGCGGCATCGGCTATCGGCTCGAGAACCCGCAGCCCGGCGCCGAGCGCGTCGGCTGGTAGTCGGGAAACAAAACCGTGGTCTGACCCCGGTTTTGTTTTCGCTCAGGTGCTCTGCGTCCTCGGCGGGGGCGGGTGCTTGCGCAGGTACGCCGTTAGGCCGCGGTAGATCGCATCGGCGATGCGGGCCTGGTATTGGGCGCTCGCCAGCCGGCGCTCCTCCAGCGGATTGCTGATGAACGCAGTCTCGACGAGGATCGACGGGATGTCCGGTGCCTTCAGCACCGCGAAACCGGCCTGCTCGATCGCCGGCTTGTGTAGCGAGCCGACGCCTCCGAGCTCGGTGAGCACCATCCGGCCCAGCCGCGACGAATCCTGGATCTGCGCTTTCGTCGACAGGTCGAGCAGAATGCGCCGCGCTTCGATGCTGCCGGTCGCGAAACGCGCGCCGCCGATGCGATCGGAGTCGTTCTCGCGCCGCGCGAGCCAGCGCGCGGCGGCGCTCGTCGCTCCGCGCTCGGAGAGCACGTACACCGACGCACCGCGCGCCTCGGGTCGCACGAAGGCGTCGGCATGGATCGAGACGAACAGGTCGGCCTGCACGCGCTGTGCCTTGGCCACCCGCGTCGCCAGCGGCACGAAGTAGTCACCGTCGCGGATCATGTAGGCCCGCATCGACGGGTCGCGGGCGATGCGTTCGCGCAGCAGCTGCGCAATGCGCAGCACGACGTCCTTCTCCTTCGTTCCGCGCCGCCCGATTGCGCCCGGGTCCTCGCCGCCGTGCCCGGCGTCGATCGCGATCGTCACCAGCCGCGTCATCGCCGACGGCGTTCGCGGCGCGCGCGCCGGGCGCTTCGATGCGCTCGTCTGCGGGCGCGCCGGCGGCGCGGCGGCAGCGGCTCCGGCATCGGCGAGCGCTTCGGGGCTCGTCGGGGGGGGGCTCGCCGGACGGGAGGCGGTCGCGGCCGGCTCGACATCCGCTGTTGTGTCGCCGCTTGCCACGGATGCATCGCTTCCGCGCTCGTCGAGCCATGCGCCGAGCGGATCGTTGTCGATGCCCGCGGCGTAGCGCTCCCGCTCCCGGTCGCTCGCCTCGTCGAGCAGCGCCTGCAGCGGATCGATCGGCACCAGCGGATAGAGGTCGATGACGAGCCGGTGCCGGTAGGTGCCTGCGGGCGCCAGCGTGAACAGCTGCGGTGTGACTTCCTTTTTCAGGTCGAAGACGATGCGGGCGACGTGCGGACGGTTCTGGCCCACGCGCACGCGTGCGATGTACGGGTCGTGCGGAACGATCTTCGCGATCAGCTCGCGCAGCGCAAGGCCGACGCCGAGTCCTTCGAGATCGACGACGAGACGCGGCGGATCCGACAGCTGCAATTGCGTCGATTTCAGCGGTTCGTCGAGCTCGAGCGTCACGCGCGTGTAGTCGCGTGCCGGCCAGACGCGCACCGCGCGGATCGATGCAGCGTGTGCGATCGGTAGCTCGAGCGCGAGCAGCGTGCCCGCGCCGAGCTTCAGCAGCGCGCGCCGTCCGGGGCCAGCGCGTTCAGGCACGCGCGTCCCCGTGCGGTGCCGGCAACGGCTTCGACGATGCGTGTGTCATCGCCCGTGTCGCCTTCGAAGCGCAGGAACAGATGCAGATCGGGCGTCGGCAGGGTACCGATCGCGCGTTCGGGCCATTCGACGACGGCCACGTTCGGCGCGCCGATGTATTCCTCGAAACCCGCATCGAGCCAGTCCTGTTCCGAGTCGAATCTATAGAAATCAAAATGATACAGTCGAAACCTCGACAGATCATAAGATTCGAGCAACGAAAAGCTCGGACTTTTCACACGGCCGGCGAAACCGAGGGCGCGCAGCAACGCGCGCACGAAGCTCGTCTTGCCGGTTCCGAGCTCCCCCGACAGGTACAGCACGAAGCCCGGTACGAGCCGGGGAGCGAGGCGCTGCGCCAGCGCTTCGGTGGCCTGCACATCGGCCAGGTGCAACTCGGATCGATCGGGGCGGTCCACTAGAATCCAGGAATGCAGGCTTCGAAGACGACGGCGCCGGTCGTACCGGGCGTCGAAGCGTTGCGCGAGTGGGCGCGCGAGTTGGGCTTTGCGTCGCTGGGAGTGGCCGACGTCGATCTGTCGAACATCGAACCCGGCTTTCAGTCGTGGCTCGACGCCGGCTACCACGGCGAGATGGATTATATGGCGCGCCACGGGCTCAAGCGCGCGCGTCCGGCCGAGCTCGTCGAGGGCACGGTACGCGCCGTGATGGTGTCGCTCGAGTACGCGCCCGACGATCCGCAATGGATCGACGCCGCCTGGGCGACGCTTGCCGACGACGAACGCGCGTACGTCTCGCGCTACGCACTCGGACGCGATTATCACAAGCTCGTTCGCTCGCGCCTGCAGCGGCTCGCCGAGCGCATCGAAGCGCAGGTCGGCCCCTTCGGCTACCGGGTGTTCTGCGACTCGGCGCCGGTGATGGAGGTCGAGCTCGCGCATCGTGCCGGGCTCGGCTGGCGCGGCAAGCACACGCTGTTGATCGACACGCGCCGCGGCTCGACTTTCTTCCTCGGCACGATCTACACCGACCTCGAGCTGCCGGCTGCCGAGCCTTCCGACGAGCACTGCGGAAGCTGCACGCGCTGCCTCGAGGCGTGCCCTACCGGCGCGATCGTCGCCCCGTACCGGCTCGACGCGCGCCGCTGCATCTCGTATCTGACGATCGAGCACAAGGGTGCGATCCCCGAGCAGTTGCGCCCGGCAATCGGCAACCGGATCTACGGCTGCGACGACTGCCAGCTCGCCTGCCCGTGGAACCGCTTCGCACGCCCGACTGCAGTGGCGGACTTCGCTGCGCGCGAAGGACTCGACCAGGCGAGGCTCGTCGAGCTCTTTTCATGGACCGCCGACGAGTTCGATACGCGGCTCGCCGGCTCGCCGATCCGGCGCATCGGACACGAGCGGTGGCTGCGCAATCTCGCCGTCGCGCTTGGCAACAGCGCGGGCGGCGAGGCAGCGATCGACGCGCTGCGCGCCCGCGCCGACGATGCGTCGGCACTGGTGCGCGAGCACGTGCATTGGGCGCTGCAGCGGCTCGGTGAATCGCCGCTCACTGAGCCGGCTTCGCTCGATCGGGCCGCTTCGGTCCACAATAGCGGCTGAATCGGAGCCGGGCGGCGCGTCAGCGCGCCTCCGGGCTCGTCCTGCAGATGTCGAACCGAGCGAGGAAAACGGAACACGTGCGCGCCCCGAAAGTGATGACCCGGACGTTCCTCGCGAACCTTGCGCTCTTTCACGAGCTGGGCACCGAGGACCTCGACCGGATTGCGGCGGGCACGACCGAGCTGCGCATCCAGAAGGGGCGCATCCTGTTCCGCCGCGGCGAGCCCTGCGTGGGCTTTCACGTGATCGTCTACGGTCGCGTGAAGCTCGGCTTCGTCTCGCCGCAGGGCACCGAGAAGGTCATCGAGATTCTCGGACCGGGGCAGTCCTTCGGCGAGGCGGCGATGTTCCTCGAGCGTCCGTACCCGGTGAACGCCGAGTGCCTGGCCGACTCGCTGCTGCTGCACATCTCGAAGGCGACGCTCGACGCCGAGCTGATGCGCGACAGGCGACTGGCGCGGATGATGCTGGCCGGGTTGAGCCGACGCCTGGTCGGGCTGGTGGCCGACGTCGAGGCCTACTCGCTGCGCTCCGGTATGCAGCGCGTGATCGGCTACCTGCTCGGCGACATCGACCAGCGCGAAGATCTGACGCCGCCGATCCGCATCGTGCTCGACACGAGCAAGGGCGTCATCGCATCGCGGCTGAACCTCACGCCGGAACATTTCTCGCGCATCCTCGGCGAGCTCAGCTCCGAGAAGCTGATCACGGTGAAGGGCGCCGAGATCACGATCCTCGATCCCGAGCGGCTGCGGACCTTCCTTTCCTGAGCGTTGCAGGCGCCGCCGCGATCCAGCGGTTGCCGGCGTCGACGAGGGCAACGCAGCTGTCCGTGCCGGCCACGAAGCGATAGGGTGGGTCGCCGTTCGTTTCGCTGCGCGCGAGCTCGCGCGACTGGCGAAGACCGACGTCGACGCGTACCAGCGAGATCGCGTCCGGGGCGGCCAGCGCCGCCAGCACGGTGCCGTCTTCCCGGGCGGTAATCGCCATCACTTCGCCGTCGAGCGGCAATGGCTCGACGAGCGTCCACGAGCCGGCATCGAGCACGCGCAGCGTCGATGCACCTTCGTCGGCGAGCACCCAGCCGCGCGAGTGCGCGCCGCGCCATGCCGCGATGCGCGCCGCGGCGGGCGGTGTATCGACCGCCGGCCGTTCGATCTCGCGGCGCACGTTCAGGTTCAGCACGCCGAGCGATCCCGTCGCGTCGATGCGCAGCACTTCGTGGGCCACTGCGCCGGCGACGAGTGCCTGCGTCGCACCCGGCACCTCGAAGGGGCGCGACGTATAGCGACCCGGCAGCTCGATCGCCTCGCGCATCCGGTAGTCGTGCACGAGCCCCTTGAACACCGGCTCGGCATCGTGGTCGTAGGCGACCTCCCACACCTCGGCGAGGTCGGAGAAGGCGATCACGAAACGCGATCGCTGCGGCCGATCGAGCAACGACGAGACCGTCGCACCCGACGCGTCGTCGAGCCGGTACTCGTGCATCGTTTCGAGCGTGCCGGCATCGTGCGCCGACAGCGGCATCGCGCCCGCGCCGCCGGCGAGCACGCTTGCATCGGCACCGCCGGAAACGGCGAGCACCTTCGATTCGAAGGCGAGGGTGGCCCGTTGCAGCAGCCCCAGCGCCGGGAGTGACAGCCGAAGCAGCCGGCGCCGTGCAGCGACGAAGGCGGCATCGCCATCGAGCGCGAGCGCAACGGGTGCGTGTGCCTCTTCCTGCGGTAGCGCGAACGAAGCGAGCTCGCGCCCATTCGTGCAGTCGAGCGCGTGCAGCTGCGCGGTGTCGGGTGTCGCGAGCACGAGCGTCCCCGTCGAGGACTCTGCAGCCGGCGATGGCGCTGCTGCGGCGGTGCGATCGTCTGCCATGGAACTGGCGGGCGACAGCACGGCGGCGAGCAGGGCGACGGCTGCGATCGGACACAGCAGGCGGACAGGCGCTGAAGCCACGGTGACAGGCAGCTCCCCAAAGAAAAAGGGCGGCCCATCGGGCCGCCCCAGCTCCGATCGAAAGCCCGGGAAGCTTACTTCGCCCCGGCGAGAATCCAGTCGACCAGTGCCTTCACGTCGGCATCGGGAACGTTGGGGTTCGGCGGCATCGGTACCGGACCCCAGACCCCCGAACCGCCTTTTTTCACCTTCTTCATCAGGTTCTCGACGGCGCCCGCGTCGCCCTGGTACTTCTTGGCGACATCCGCATACGACGGGCCGACCAGCTTCTTGTCGACCGCGTGGCAGGCGGTGCAGTTGTACTTCTTCGCCATCGCGACATCGGCAATCGCCGGTGCCGCCATGGTGGTGAGCGCTGCTGCGGCGGCCAGTCCTATCCAGGCGGAACGCTTCATCTTTTGGCTTCTCCCGTGTTCAGTAAACGTCGTGCTGCGTGTTGTAGACGTTGAACTTGCCGGTGGGCGTGATCAGGCGCTTGTCCTTGATGACGGCCTTCAGCTTGCGAGTCTTGTCGTCGACAACGACGATCGCGGACTCCTGATTCTTGGCGCTCCACACCGAGAACCAGACCTCGTCGCCGGCCTTATTGTACTCGGGTTGCGTGATGCGCTTCGCACCTTCGCCCAGCTCGGCCCATTCGGCGATCGGCAGTACCTCGAAAGGCTTGTCGAGGTTCTTGATGTCGAACACGGCGATCGACTGGTGGACCTTCGGATCGGGGTTCAGCGGCGTGTCGACCCAGAGATTGCTCGACTTCGGGTGCGTCTTGATGAACAGGTTGCCGCCGCCCTGCGCTTTCAGCGTCTGCACGACCTTCCACGCATTCGCCTTGTGCTTGGCCGGATCGGTGCCGATCAGCGCTATGGTTTCGTCGCCCAGGTGCCCGGTGGCCCAGACCGGTCCGAACTTCGGATGTACGAAGTTCGCGCCGCGACCCGGGTGCGGGATCCGACCGACGTCGATGATCGCTTCCAGCGCGTCGTCCTTGCTGTCGACCACTGCGATCTGGTCCGACTCGTTGGCCGCGACGAGGAAGTAGCGCTTCGAGGCGTCCCAGCCGCCGTCGTGCAGGAAGCGCGACGCGCCGACCTCGATGGTGCGCAGGTTCTTCAGGTCGGTGTAGTCGACGAGCATGATCTTGCCCGTTTCCTTCACGTTCACGATGAACTGCGGCTTGTCGTGCACCGCGACGATCGACGCCACGCGCGGCTCGGGGTGGTATTCCTGCGTGTCGACCGTCATGCCGCGCGTCGACTGGATGCGCAGCGGCTCGAGCGTGTCGCCCTTCATGATCACGAACTGCGGCGGCCAGTACGCGCCCGCGATCGCGAGCTGGTCCTGGTGCTTCTTGTCCTTCGAGGTCTCGACCGAACGCGCCTCGAGCCCGATGCGGATCTCGGCGACGTTGTCGGGCTTCTCCATCCACAGGTCGATCAGGTTGATCTTGCCGTCGCGCCCGATCACGTAGACGTAGCGGCCCGAGCCCGAGGTGCGCGAGATGTGCACCGCGTAGCCGGTCTTGACGATGTTGATGATCTCCTTCGACGCGCCGTCGATCAGCGCCACCTCGCCGGTGTCGCGCAGCGTCACCGAGAAGATGTTGGAGATGTCGTAGTTGTTCATCTTCTTCGTCGGACGTTTCTCGGGCGGGATCACCACCGTCCACGTCTTCTTCATGTCTTCCAGGCCCCACTCCGGCGGAACGGGAGGCGACTGCTGGATGTAGCGCGCCATCATGTCGACTTCGGCGTCGCTCATCTCGCCCGACGTGCCCCAGTTCGGCATCCCGGCCGGCGAGCCGTACTTGATGAAGGTTTTCAGGTATTCGGAACCGCGCTCGAGCGTGATGTCGGTCGTGAGCGGCTTGCCCGTGGCACCCTTGCGCAGCACGCCGTGACAGCCGGCGCAGCGCTCGAAGTAGATCTGCTTGGCGCGCTCGAATTCCTTCTCGGTCATCGGCGGCGCTTTCGGGTTGACGTCCTGGTGCATCGGGCCTTCGCCGAGCTGCGATCCACCGGCGTGGAGTGCGGCTTCCGCTGGCGACACGTGCTCCTCGGCGGTTTTCTGCTGCGCGAGCGCCCAAGCGGGAGCGCCGGCGACGAGTGCGGCGACGACCCATGCTGCCGGCTTCATGCGTGCAATCACTGACATTTGCGGTTTCCCTTCGAATCGCCCCAAGACCATAAGGGCATTGCGGAAAATCATCGTGGAGGCTGGAGATGTGCTCATTGATGCGCGTCAACGGTTGTACTGCATCGCACCACGACAATCGCGCCCGATGCAGAAGAACCACAGCCCGCAACCACCTGCGCGGTGCGGCACACCGGTAGCCGGTGCCCCGCATGCTGCTCACTCGACCCCTCCCGATGCACGTTAGTGTCGTATTGCCCCTCGAGCCCAAGCGAAACCCGCAGCTTTTTCGTGGGGAATCGTCCGGCCTTCTCGTTCCGCTTTTTGCCTGCGCGGTGACGGCGTTCTCGCCAGGGGGCTCGCCTGTCGCGTTCGCGCAACCAACCTCCGGCGAGGCCACGGTGCTGGCGCAATCGTCCGCCAGCGGCGCCGAGCGGCAGGCGCTCGAATCGGTCGTCGTCACCGCCACGCGCTCGCCCGAGGCGGCGCTGAACGTCCCGGCGAGCGTCACTGTCGTCGATTCGGAGGAGCTCCGGCAGCGCAATCCGGTGCGCCTGGGCGATGCGCTCGCCGACGTGCCGGGGCTCTACATTCGCGGCGCGGCCATGGGCGTGAACTTTCCCGGCACCGGCCAGGGCGTCCTGTCGCTGCGCGGCATCCCGCGCACGCCGCGCACGCTCGTGATGATCGACGGGCAGCCGGTCAACAACGCGCTCTCCGGCGGCATCAACGTCGTCGGCATTCCGCTCGACAGCGTCGAGCGCGTCGAAGTCGTTCGCGGGCCGTACTCGGCGTTGTACGGCGGGGCTGCGATGGGCGGCGTCGTCAACTTCATCACCGGCAGCCCCGACGATCCGCTGACCGAGGTCCGCGCAGGGTTCGGCAACCTCGGCCAGCGCGGCGCCGCGATCGTGCATCGCCAGCGCTACGCAGGCGGGCTCGGCATCTCGCTGTCGGTGGCCTATCGGGAAAGCGACGGTGATCCGGACAGCAGCCCGCTCGTGAAGGCGTTGCCGCGCACGGCAAACCCGCCGGTGATCCCCGTCACCGGGGTGCGCCCGACCAGCGACCCCGACGGTTCGCCTCGCTACTGGGTCGGCACGCAGGGCGCGCGGCCCTGGTCGCAGACCAGCGCGCAACTGAGCCTGCACTACACGGTGTCGCCGTCGACGAAGCTGGTCGGCGGACTCGGCTGGGCCGACTACGAGGTCGGCTTCTCGCGACCCCGCAGCTTCCTCACCGATGCGACCGGGACGTCGATTCTCTCGGGAACCGTCTCCTTCAACGACGCCGGCACGACACGCCGTCTCGCGCTGAACGAGACCGACTGGTTCACCGCCACGCCGGCGGGCGAGCGCGATCGGCGCGTGTTCGTGCGAGGCGAGCACCGGCTCGAGAGTGGCAGCCAGCTGACCGCGCAGCTCGGTACGCTGGACCACAACCTGTTCTTCGCGCAGGCCGACACGGGGGCCACCTTCGACTCGGGCGTCGGCAACCTCACCGACCAGCCGAACCGACGCATCGATGCCGAGGTCACGCTGCGCACGCCGATGTCGGCATCGTGGTCGCTGGTGGGCGGCGTGTCGCTGAACCGCAGCACGCTCGATCGCAAGACGCGCGAGCTCACCGACTGGCGCGACACCGGCAGCCGCACGGCGACTCGCAACGCCGACGGGGGACGCGCCGACAACCTCGCGCTCTTCGTGCAGAGCGAGCATGACCTCGCCGAGGGCCTCACCGCCTACGTCGGAGGTCGCTACGACCGCTTCGAAGTGCGTGGGCACACCCGGCAGAACGTCGCCCCCACCTTCGACGAGCGCTTCGAGAAGCGCAGCTTCGACCAGTTCAGCCCGAAGATCGCGCTCGTCTGGGAGGCGCGACCCTGGGTATCGCTGCGCACGTCGTACGGAACGGGCTTCCGGCCACCGCCGCTGTTCGACCTCTACGGACTGACCATCGTGCGCACCGGCGGACCGACGCTCGTCTACGAGCCGTCGCCCCTGCTCGAGCCCGAGCGGGTGCGCGCCTTCGAGGTAGGCGCCGACATGAAGTTCGGACGCGACGCGCGCGCTTCGATCACGCTGTATCGGCAGCAGATGCTCGATCTCGTCTATCGCCGCACGCTGCCGACGAGCACGCCGCTGGTGACGAGAACGCGCGCCGAGAACGTCGGCGAGGCCGATATCGACGGCATCGAGGCGAGCGTGCAGTGGCCGCTGCCGGTCGCCGGGCTGCGCGCCTTCGGCGCGCTCACGCACCAGTTCCGCTACGAGATCAGTCGCAACGACGCCACGCCGGAGATGGTCGGCAAGAAGCTCACCGACGTGCCGCGCACGACCTGGTCGGCCGGGCTCGACTATCAGCGCGGTGCCTGGTCGGGGTTGTTCGTCGGGCGTCACGTCGGCCACGTGTTCCCGTCGGGCGATGACCTGAACCGGGACGTCGTGCAGGGCGTCTTCGGCTCCTACGACCGCTACACGGTCTTCAGCGCGCGTCTCGGCTATTCCTTCGACCGGCACTGGCGCGCCAGCCTCGCGCTCGACAACCTGTTCGACCGCGACTATTTCGTGTCGACGCGACAGCCGGGCCGCACCGTCTACGCCGAAATCGCCTACCGCTTCTGAGCGCCGCCTGGAGCACGCGGGCTGCGGCGCACGCGCTCAGGCGACGAGCGCGGCGAGCCACAGCGGCAGCGTGACGACGGCCACCAGCATCGATACCGTCATCAGCATTGCGGTGAACGGCGCGTCGCCGCCCATGCGCGCAGCGAGGATGTATGCCGACGGGGCCGTCGGCATCGCGGCGTAGAGCACGACGATCGTCCGCGTCGCCGCGTCGAGCTCGAATACCGCCGACAGCGCGAGCGCCGCTGCCGGCATCGCGAGCATCTTCACCGCGGTGATCCAGCTGCCGAGCGCGAGCGCGGAGGTGGAACCGCGCAGGCCGCCGCGCAACGACTCGAGCTGCAGCCCGGCGCCGATCGCGAGCAGCCCGAGCGGGATCGATGCGCCGCCCAGGCGACCGAGCGTCGCGTCGATCGGTGCCGGCAGGCGCAGCCCGGCGGCGTGCCCGATCAGCCCGGCGAGCGTGGCGAGAATCAGCGGATTGCGTGCGAGCTCGACGCCGAGCCGGTGCTGGGAATGCCGGGCGAGCGGAATCACTGCCGCCAGGTTGACGACCGGGACGCTCACGCCCATCAGGATCGCGGCGAGCGACAGTCCGGTATCGCCTCCGATGCGCTGCGACAGTGCGAGCAGCACGTAGGAGTTGAAGCGGAACGCGCACTGCACGCCGGCGGCAAAGCGCGCCGGATCGGGGCGCAGCAGCGGCTGCGCGAGCCAGCCGAGCGCGATGCCGACCGCGACCGCCGAGAGTGCGACGACGACCGCCGGCAGCGCCGTCGACAGTTCCAGCTGCATGTTCAGGATCGTGTCGAACAGCAGCGCCGGGAACAGGACGTAGTAGATCAGCTTCTCGAGCCCCGCCCAGACGCTTCGCTCGCGAACCAGCGAACGAAACAGCAGCTGCCCGATGACGATCATCGCGAGATCGGGAAACAGTGCGGCGACGGGGTTCATGCGGGCGGCAGTGTAGCGCCGGACGGAAGGCGCTCGCCCCGCGCGGTCGGCTTCGCCCCCGGCGCTTCGCGAAGTCCTTGCGATGCGATGCGCTCGCTCGCGATATAGTCGGCGCCCATCGCGCCGGAACGAGCCGGTGCGCTTCGCGTGCAGGGCCTGCATGGCGAGAGACGGTTCGGGCGGAAGGCATGAGAAGTACAGGCAAGCGGAATGGAGTGCGCGCACTGGCGGCGAAAGCGTGTGCGGCGATCACGCTCGCCTGCGCGAGTGGCGTGGCGGACACGCACGCGGCGGAGGTCGCCGGCATCGAGCTGCCCGACACGATCGAGCTCGATGGCGTTTCGCTGCAGCTCAACGGCGCGGGCGAGCGCACGCTGTACGTCGTTCGCACCTATGTCGCTGCGCTGTACGTCGCGCAGCCGTCGACGCAGGCGCAGGCGCTGCTGGGCCAGCCTGGTCCGCGCCGGCTCTCGATGACGATGCTCGCCGCGCTGTCGACCGAATGGGTTGCCGAGCGGCTGAGCAGCGCGATGCGGGCGAATACGAACGAGGAAGCGTTTGCGCGACTTCAGCCACGGCTCGCGCGGCTGGTCGAGGCTTTCGTCGCGCTCGAGCGCCTTCAGAAAGGCGACCGGGTCGACATCGATGCCGTCGGCGGCGCGACGCGTCTCACCATCGGCGGGCGCGGTGTCGAAGTGCCGGGAGAAGACCTGTTCGACGCGCTGCTGCGCGGCTTCATCGGCGAGCGACCGATCGACGCGGAGTTGCAGCATGCGCTGCTCGGGCGTCCGGTGCCGAAGGTCGATCCGGGAACCTGATCGCCCCGTGGGCGCGCGCAACGAAGACGCCACCCGCTGGATCGACGCGTTCTGCGACGCGATCTGGCTCGAGGACGGACTGTCGCGCAATACGCTCGCCGCCTATCGGCGCGACCTCGCGACGCTCGCTGCATGGCTCGCCGAGGCGGCTCCGGGGCGCGCGGCCCTGCACGAAGCGAGCGCCGCCGACCTGCAGGCCTACATCGCCGCACGACATGCCGGTTCGCGACCCTCGAGCGGCAATCGGCGGCTGACGGTCTTTCGCCGCTTCTACCGCTACCTCGTCCGCGAGCGCGTGCGCGAAGACGATCCGACGCTGCATATCCGCTCGGCGCGTCAGCCGCCGCGCTTTCCGAAGACGCTTTCGGAGCGCCAGGTCGAAGCGCTGCTGGCGGCGCCCGATGTAGAGACCACGCTCGGGCTTCGCGACCGGGCGATGCTCGAGACGATGTACGCGACCGGACTGCGGGTGAGCGAGCTCGTCGGACTCGAGACCGTGCGCGTCGCGCTGAACGAGGGCGTCGTGCGCGTCGTCGGCAAGGGCGACAAGGAGCGGCTCGTGCCGCTGGGCGAGGAGGCACGCGAGTGGATTCTTCGCTACCTGCGGGAAGCGCGCGGCACGCTGCTCGGCGCGCGTGCGGCCGATGCGCTCTTCGTCACGCAGCGCGGCGGTCCGATGACGCGGCAGATGTTCTGGACGCTGGTCAAGCGCCATGCGAGGGCGGCCGACGTGCACGCGCCGCTGTCGCCGCATACGCTGCGCCACGCCTTCGCCACGCACCTGCTGAATCACGGTGCCGACCTGCGCGTCGTGCAGATGCTGCTCGGCCACGCCGACATCTCGACGACGCAGATCTACACGCACGTCGCGCGCGAGCGGCTCAAGACGCTGCACGCGGCGCACCATCCGCGGGGATGAGTTCGCGCTTCGCTTCGGACGTGGAAGACGACCGTGCGAACAGGCCCCTGTCGTTCCGGGAATTTGCGGTGGGTCAATAGGAATGAGAAGAGTTCGTATTAGACTTCGCCCCGATGAACCGAATCGGCACCTACGGAAGGGACGACGCGCGCCCGGCGCGCGCCGCCGGCATTGCGTTGACGCTGTCGCTGCATGCGGGCGTCGCCGCGGCCGCGTGGATCGGGCTCGCGACGCCGGCGCCGACCGATCCGATGCCGATCTCGGTGCGTTTCGTCGAGATGGCAGCCGTCACGCCGGCTGCGCCGGCGGTCGAGCCGGCGCCGCCGCCCGAGCCCATGCCGCTCGACGAACCTCCGCCGATTCCGGAGCCCGAGCCGATCGTCGAAACACCTCCGATCGTCGAGCCCGAGCCGGTTGTCGAGACGCCGCCCGAGCCGCCGAAAGTCGAGGCGCCCGAGCCGGAGCCGCCGCAGCTGGTCTCGAATACGGCCGAGCAGACCGTCGCCGCGCCGGAACCGCCGCCGCCTCCGAAGCCGAAGCCCAAACCGAAGCCCAAACCGAAGCCCAAGCCTGAGCCGAAGCCCAAGCCTCCCGTGCAGCCGAAGGTCGAGGCCCCGCCGATCCCTGCGCCTGAACCGACACCCGTGCCGGTCGCTGCGCCCATACCAGCACCGGCGCCTGCACCGGTTGCCGCCGCGCCATCCGCACCGGCGCTGCCGGCCATCGCATCGGCCTCGAGCACGCAGGCGGCCGCGATACCGATTACCGAGCCGCGCTACGACGCTGCCTATCTGCGCAACCCCGCGCCCGCTTATCCGCGCCTCTCGCGCCGGCTCGGCGAGCACGGGCGCGTCGTGCTGCGCGTGCGCGTGGAGGCCGACGGCAAGCCCTCGCAGCTCGAGGTGCAGCGCTCTTCGGGCTCGCTGCGGCTCGACGAGGCGGCGCTCGACGCCGTACGCCGCTGGAGCTTCGTCGCGGCACGGCGTGGCGAGCAGAACATCGCCGCCTGGGTGCTCGTGCCGATGGAATTCCGCCTGAACGACAGCTGAAGTACGGAGACGGACCGAAATGGAATCCAGCCTGGGATTCGCGCATTTTCTCGAGCATGCAGACGCGGTCGCGTGGGTAGTGCTTACGCTGCTGGTCGTGATGTCGCTGGCGAGCTGGTACTGGATCGCGGCCAAGGGGCTGCAGTGGTTGCGCACGCGGCGCGCCTCGCGCGCCTTTCTCGCGTCCTTTCGCGGCGCCCCGCGCGTCGATGCTGCGCAGCCGCTGCGTACGGCCGCTGCGCGCAATCCGTACGCGCAGCTCGCCGACGAAGCCTTCGACGCCGTGGAACGCCATCGCTCGAGCGTCGCTCGCGGCACCGCCGATGCGACACCGCGCGAGGACTTCGTCGCCCGTGCCCTGAGGCGCTCGATCGTCCACCAGTGTGCGCGGCTCGAGACCGGCCAGACGATGCTCGCGACGGTGGCGTCGACTGCGCCCTTCGTCGGGCTCTTCGGCACCGTCTGGGGCATCTACCACGCACTGCTCGCGATCGGCGACGCAGGTGCCGCCGGCCTGCAGGAGGTCGCCGGCCCGGTCGGCGAGGCGCTGATCATGACCGGCATTGGCCTGGCCGTCGCGATCCCTGCCTCGATGGCCTACAACGCCTTCGCGCGCGCGCGCCGCAACCTTCGCATCGATCTCGATGCCTTCGCCCACGATCTGCTGGTGCTGGTGACCGATGGTGCTTCGCCCGCCCGTGCGCACGACGGTGCCGCCGACGGGGAGCGCGTCGCCCGCGCGACGCAGGCGCCGACAGTGGCACGGCTCGAGACCCTCGGAGCGGGCTGAGATGTCCGCCTTCCTGCTCGACGAGGATGCCGACGACGAGATCGTCGAGATCAACATGGTCCCGTTGATCGACGTGATGCTCGTCCTGCTGATCGTCTTCATGGTGACCGCGCCGCTGCTCACGCACGCGGTGAAGCTGGAGCTGCCGCGCGCGGCCAGCACCGCAATCGATACCGAGAAGGTGTCGCTGCGCATCGAGATCGACGCCGAAGGGCGTGCGCATCTCGACGGCGAGTTCGTGGAAGACGATGCATTGCCGGCGCGTTTCGCCGAAGTGGCAAGCCGCGCGCCGGATACCGAGCTGCTGATCCGCGCCGATCGGAGCACACCTTACGGGACGATCGCGCGCGTGATGTCGCAGGCCTCGCGCAACGGCCTCGGCAAGATCGGTTTCGTCACCGATCCGCGCGAGACGGCGGAGGCGAAGTAGCCCGCGCCCATGCCTGTGCAAACGGCCCGCTGCGCGCCCGGCATCATCGCAACCCGCCGGATCCCGGCTCGATGAGTCGCAGCGAAACGCCGGCCACGCAGTTCCTGCGTCGCAACGGCGTCGACTTCGGCGAGCACCGGTACGAATACGTCGAGCACGGTGGTGCCGCCGAGTCGGCGCGCCAGCTCGGGCTCGACGGACACGAAGTGGTGAAGACGCTGGTGATGCAGGACCAGGCTGCGCAACCGCTCGTCGTGCTGATGCACGGCGACCGGCGCGTCTCGACCAAACGACTCGCGCGCGCTACCGGACGCACTCGCATCGAGCCCTGCGAGCCTCGCACCGCGCAGCGTCACAGCGGCTACTTCGTCGGCGGCACTTCGCCATTCGGGATGCGCAAGACGATGCCGGTGTTCGTCGAGGCGAGCGTGCTCGAGCTGCAGCGCATCTACATCAACGGCGGGCGGCGTGGGCTGCTCGTCTCGCTCGATCCGCGTGTGCTCGTCGAGCGGCTCGGCGCGATCCCCGTGCACTGCGCACTCGACGAGCCTGGGGCGGACTGAAGCGCGGCGAACGACGCGCGATGCACGCGCGCGAGCCGGTACACTCGCGCCGGTGCACTTCGGGAGGAGGTGCGATGCAGAACCTGTATTCGCTCGTCGCGATCGTGCTGGCCTATCTGCTCGGCTCGGTTTCGTTCGCCGTGCTGGTGAGCCGTGCGATGGGGCTGGCCGACCCACGCAGCTACGGGTCGCGCAACCCCGGTGCGACCAACGTGCTGCGCAGCGGCAGCAAGGCGGCTGCGGCGCTCACGCTGCTCGGCGATGGCGCGAAGGGCTGGGTCGCAGTGATCCTCGCGCGCGCCCTGGGGATGCGCTGGGGTTTCGATGAAGGAACGATCGCGCTGGTCGCGCTCGCCGTTTTCGTCGGGCACCTCTACCCGGTGTTCCATCGCTTCCGCGGCGGCAAGGGCGTCGCCACCGCCGCCGGCGTGCTGCTCGCGCTTCACCCGCTGCTCGGCATCGGCACGATGCTCACCTGGCTGCTGGTCGCGTTCTTCTTCCGCTATTCGTCGCTCGCGGCGATTGTTGCAGCGGTGTTCGCGCCGTTGTGGAACCTGTTCCTGTTCGGACCCGGGCCGAACGCGCTGGCGATCACGGTGATGAGCGCACTGTTGCTGTGGCGCCATCGCGGCAATCTCGAGAAGCTCATCCAGGGGAAGGAATCGCGGATCGGCGGGCGCTCGAAGCACGCGTCGAAGGAAACCGAGGCGACGAAGCCGAAGCGACGAAGCTGAAGCGACGAAGCTGAAGCGCCAGCACCGGGACGACGGTGCCGAAGGCTCAAACCGCCGGCAGCGATTCGAGCGACCAGCGCGGTTGCACGACGAATCCGCCGATCGCGCGACCGCGCGGGGCGATGTCGTTGTCCGTGTGCTGCAGCCTCAGCGCGCCGGCCAGCGCGATCATCGCGCCGTTGTCCGAGCACAGCGCCGGCTCGGGAAAATGCACGTCGATGCCCTCCTCGCGGCAGGCCGCCGACAGCGTCTCGCGCAGCCGACGATTCGCGCTGACCCCGCCGGCGACGACGAGCCGGCGCAGCCCGGTTTCGCGTACGGCGGCGAGCGACTTCGCGACGAGCACCTCGACGATCGCGGCTTCGAGCTCGGCCGCCAGGTCGGCGCGCCCCGCATCGTCGTCGATGCCGCGGCGCACGAGCGTGGCGACGGCGGTCTTCAGGCCACTGAAGCTGAAGTCGAGAGAGTTCGAATGCAGCATCGGACGCGGCAGCGAATGACGCCCGGGCCTGCCGCGCTCGGCGAGCCGCGCGATCTGCGGGCCGCCGGGGTAGCCCAGGCCGAGCAGCTTCGCGCTTTTATCGAAGGCTTCGCCGGCGGCGTCGTCGAGTGTGTCTCCGAGCATCCGGTAGCGGCCGATGCCGCTCACTTCCATCAGCTGCGTGTGTCCGCCCGATACGAGCAGGGCGACGAACGGAAACGACGGCGGGTCGGCCGACAGCAGCGGCGACAGCAGGTGCCCTTCGAGATGATGTACGCCGATGCCGCGTACGCCGAGCGCGAAGGCCATCGATGCACCGACGCCGGCGCCGACGAGCAGCGCCCCGGCAAGCCCCGGGCCTTCGGTCCACGCGACGGCGTCGAGCTCACCGCGCGACAGGCCTGCATCCGACAGCACCTGCTCGACGAGCGGCAGCACGCGCCGGATGTGGTCGCGCGACGCGAGCTCGGGCACGACGCCGCCGTAGCGCTCGTGCAGGTCGACCTGCGAATGCAGCGCCTGTGCGAGCAGGCCGCGTTCGGTGCAATAGACCGCGACGCCGGTCTCGTCGCAGGAGGTCTCGATGCCGAGTACTTTCATGCGTCCGAGTATGGCATGCGGGAAAACCGGAAAACCGTGGTCTGACCCCGGTTTTCCGGTTTCCTACACGACGAGCAGCGCGAGATCGGGCTGGTCTGCCGGCGAATCGGCCGAGACCACACGGTTGCGGCCCGAGCGCTTGGCTTCGTACAGCAGCTCGTCGGCGCGAGCGAGCAGTTGCGCGAGCCGCTGCCCGTGCTCGTGGATGGCGACGCCGATGCTCACCGTCATCTGCACCATCGCACCGTTGACGATGCACGGCTGGCTCGCGATGCGATGGCGCAGGCGCTCGGCTGCGACGAAGGCGTCGCGCTCGCGCTCGATCGGTACCAGCAGGCAGAACTCCTCGCCGCCATAGCGCGCCGCAAGCGCTTCGGCGCGCACACCGGCACGCAGCTGGCGCGCACAGTGGTGCAGTACCGTGTCGCCCGCAGCGTGACCGTGGAGATCGTTGATCTGCTTGAAGTGGTCGATGTCGACCATCATCGCGGCGACCATGCGCCCGGACAGCCGGGTCGACGCAAGCAGCGGCTCGCCGCTGTCGAAGAGCACGCGACGCGACATCAGTCGCGTCAACGGATCGGTGGTGGCGAGCGCGCGCAGCTCGTCGGCCATCCGCGAGTGGACCGCTGCCAGCATCAGTCCCGTGATCGCCATCGGCATCAGCGCACCGAGCGACATCGTCACCAGCCCGAGCGTGTCGATGCTCGACGCCATTCCCGAGACGGTCGTCGGATCGCGCAGCGCAAGTGTTCCGCTGACGAGCGCAGCGAGCGCGTAGACGACGCCGGCCGCGACGAGCACGCGGCGCACGGCTTCTGCCGCCGGGTCGCGTGCACGCGCCACGCGCACTGCAGTGAGCAGGACGGCGACCGCCACCAGCGACTCGGTGAAGGCGGTGCGCATCGCGTTGTCGGCGCGCAGCGTCTCGAAACCGAGCGTTCCGGCGACGAGCAGGAACAGGAACGAGAACAGCACCGCCGGGCGCGGTTGCGCACCGTAGAGCCGGCGCACCGCCTCGCAGGCGACGATCGCCGCCGCGCCGACGCCGACGACCGCCACCCCGCGCGCCAGCGATTCGTGCTCGTTGGCCGTGAGGCCGGCCACCAGCAACGCGTTGCCGCCGAGCGACATGGCGAGCGCCTGCAGCCCGAGCACGGGTGCCGACGGGTGATGCAGCGAGCGCAGGAACATCAGCGTCGCTGCAGTCGCCAGTATCGTGACGCCGCTGATCAGCCAGAGCGTCTTCATGTCGACGATCAGCACGGGAGACATTGAGGAGTGCGCGTGGGGAGGGTCTGCGGAGCGGGCGCGCGCCCGCGAAAGTTCAGGCAGTGTGACATTCGGCACGATCAGGGACAACCCGGAGGCGCACCGTAGGATGCGCGCCTGGCCCCGCCGGTCGGGCACGAGAACCGCCGGTCGGGCATGGCAGCCGCCCGTCGGGCACGAGGCCCGCTCAGGGGGCTGCGATCACTCCGGAAAAACTGCTGGCGATCCGCGTGCAGCGCGGCTACGCGACCGCACACAGGTCGTCGGCGATGACCCGGTTGCGTCCCTCGGCCTTTGCCCGATACGCGCGTCGGTCGGCTTCGGCGAGCAGCTCGTGCAGCGAGCGACCGCGCCGGTGGACGCTGACGCCGACGCTCATCGTGATCGGCACCGCGATGGCGCCGTGCCGATACGGTGCCGCTTCGATGGTCGCGCGCAGGCGCTCGGCGACGCCGAAGGCGGCGCCTTCGCTCGGTACCGGCACGAGCGCGCAGAACTCGTCGCCGCCGTAGCGCACGATCAGCGAATCGGAGCGCAGCGCGCTGCGCAGCAGCCGCGCGACGTGTCGCAGCATCTCGTCGCCGACGCCGTGCCCGTGGCGGTCGTTCACCGTCTTGAATCCGTCGAGATCGATCATCAGCAGCGCGATGCATTCGCGCGAGCGCTGCAGCAGGCGCGGGCCGGCCTCCTGCAGCGAACGTCGCGAAACGAGGCCGGTGAGGTCGTCGGTGGTGGCGAGCCGGCGCAGGCGCGCGCTCAGTTGCCCGTTCGCGATGCTGAGCACCGAGACCGTCAGTGCGAAGGGCAGCGAGCCGAACATCAGCGCGAAGAAGGCCCGCATCAGGCCGGGCGGAGCCGTGCCGTCGGCGTTGAGCGTGATGCCGTTGACGACGAACATCAGCGCGCGCAGAGCGATCACGCCGCAGAATCCGACCAGCAGCGTGCGCATCAGTCGCACCGAGCGCAGCGATCGCAGCAGCGGCGAACGATGCGTCTCCCAGGCCGCCAGGCCGAGGAAGACGAGCGTGAACGTACTGCTCAAGGCGATGCGCACGATCGCGTGCCGTGCGTCCGGCTCGCGCAGCGCGACCATCGTCGCGATGTAGGCGAATGCCACGGCAGCGGGCAGCCACGGCGAGGCGGGTCGGCCGAAGAGGTGCGTCACGCCGAGCCAGACGAGCAGTGCCGCGATGCCGAGCCCCGTGTATCCCAGGCTCGCCGCGACCTGCGGCTGCAGTTCGTTGCGCAGCGCGAAGCACACGAAGCCCAGGCCCATCGCCAGCACGCCGGCGGCGATGATCGGCATCGCGCGATTCACGCCCTCGTGGTCGCCGCGCAGCGCGAGCAGGATCGCCGCGCCGGCAACGCTGGAGAATCCCGTCATCAGGTAGACGGTCGGAATGTCGGGCAGGAAGAGGCTCATGGACGGGCAGGGCGGGGCTGCGCGATTCTCGCCTCGATGAACGGTCGCCCGGCGCGCCGTCCGATCGGTGGTGGTGCCGGCCCGGCGCGCGCGGGCGCCCGCCTGCCGGTCAGAACCCGATACGCGAGCGTCGTGCGTTGCGCACGACGTTGAGGTCTTCGCTCTCGATCGCGTCGCGGCCGGCGAGCTTCGCATTGCCGAAGGCGCCAATGAGCAGGCGACGCATCTCGCGCGGCGCGCATTCGGCCAGCCGCTCGACGACCTCGTCGTCGGGCTGCGCGGGGAACGTCGCTCCCCATTCGTGCGCCTCGCGAATCTCCCGGTACAGGTTGCGTGCGATTCGCGCGGCGCCCTCGCGGTCGGGCGGGGGGATCCGATAGACGTTCATCCGGTTCAGGATCGGCTCCGGAATCCGGCTCGGCTCGTTCGCGGTCGCGATCCAGACGATTTCCGAGCAGTCGAGCGGGATCTCGGCGAACTCGTCGACGAACTCGGCGGCCGTGTCGGGCTCGAGCAGGCCGTACAGCGCACCCAGGGGGTCGTAGGCGCCGTCGGCGCTCGCCTTGTCGATCTCGTCGACGACGATCACCGGATTCGCATAGTCGCCGTGCACCAGCGTCTCGAAGACCTTGCCGGCACGCGCGTTCTTCCACTGCGACGAGGCGCCCGACAGCACCCAGCCCGCCGTGAGCGAGCTCATCGACACGAAGCCGTAGCCGGTGCCGAGCAGCTGCGACACGCGGCGCGCGAAATGCGTCTTGCCGATGCCCGGGTCGCCCAGCAGCAGCACCGGAGCCATCTCGACCGGGTCGGTCGTCTGCAGGCACAGCGCCAGCTGGCGGCGCAGGTCGTCGAGCACCTCGCCGAAGTTCGGCAGCTCCTCCTCGAGCGCGGCGAAATCGGGCATCGCGCCCGGCTTGACGCAGAAGCGCTCGCCGCCGGCCTTCAGCATGCGTTCGTAGGTGTCCTTGAGCGCTTCGTTGGCGCCGGGCGTGAGCTCGTCGAGCCGTGCTTCGACGCGCGACGTGGAGTAGATCTGCCGGAATCCGGCGATCGCGATCGCCTGCGGGCGTTCACCCGCGGCGCGCGATTCGGAGGAAAGACCGGAATCGGTCGGCGATCGCATCGGGTTCGATCTCCAACAACACCTGCCTGCTGCCATTCTGATGGGGCGCGGCATGCAGGGACAAGTCCCTGCGTCGGCGTGAAGTGCCATTGGTCGCTTTCGGGTCGGCGAGCGTCTGAAAGCGTTGCCCGGCCGCGCCGCGTTGCCGCCGACTTTCCCCGATTCCCCGAAACGCGCTACAATTGCCGGTTCCACGACAGATATCCATCTCCCGCAGAGATGAGGGTGTACATGAGGGGTTCCCGTTAATGCCGACCATTCGCGTCAAGGAGAACGAGCCGTTCGACGTCGCGCTGCGCCGTTTCAAGCGCACGATCGAGAAAGCTGGAATCATCACCGAGCTCCGGGCGCGCGAGTTCTACGAGAAGCCCACCGCCGAGCGAAAGCGCAAGAAGGCGGCGGCGGTCAAGCGCCATCACAAGCGCCTGCGCAGCCAGATGCTGCCCAAGAAGCTGTACTGACGGAAACCTCCCGGAGTACGTGCGCCGCCTGACGCGACGTACCGCAGCGCTACCGCAGCCCGCCCGGGTATCCTGAGGCGGGCTTCGTTTTTTTCCGGACCGCACATCATGAGCCTGAAGGATCGAATCGGCGAAGACATGAAATCGGCGATGCGCGCGCGCGATGCCGAGCGCCTGTCGGCCATCCGGATGCTCGTCGCGGCGATCCGCCAGAAGGAAATCGACGAGCGCATCGAGCTCGACGATGCACAGACCATCGCGGTCGTCGACCGGCTGGGCAAGCAGCGTCGCGACTCCATCGCGCAGTACGAGCAGGCCGGACGCGACGACCTCGCTGCGCGCGAGAGGTTCGAGCTCGACGTCCTTTCCGGCTACCTGCCGCAGCAGATGGGCGAAGACGAGATCGCCGTCGAGATCGACGCCGCGATCGCCGCCACGTCGGCGGCCGGCGCACAGGACATGGGCAAGGTGATGGGCGTGCTCAAGCCGCGCCTGTCCGGCCGCGCCGACCTGTCGAAAGTGTCGGCACAGGTACGCGCCCGACTCGCTGCCGCGCGCGGATAGCGCTTCCGCGGCAGGCTACGCTTCCGAAGTCCGCCCGGCGGTGATTCCGCAGGCCTTCATCCAGGATCTGCTCGCGCGCGTCGACATCGTCGACGTCGTCGGCCGTTCGGTGAAGCTGCGCAAGTCGGGCGCCAACTTCGTCGGCCTGTGCCCGTTCCACGGCGAGAAGACGCCGTCGTTCAGCGTCAGCCCGTCGAAGCAGTTCTACCACTGCTTCGGCTGCGGTGCGCACGGCTCGGCCATCGGTTTCCTGATGGAACACGGCGGTCTCGGCTATGTCGACGCGATCGAGGAGCTCGCGCGTTCGGTCGGCCTCGAGGTGCCGCGCGAATCGGGTGGGGGCGCGGGCGCCGAGCGCCGTTCGCCCGCGCTGCTCGCGCTGCTCGAGCAGGCGGCGCTCTTCTATCGGAAACGCCTGAAGGACGCGCCGCCCGCAATCGACTACCTGCTGGGACGCGGGCTGAAGGGCACGACCGCCGCCCGCTTCGCGCTCGGCTATGCCCCGGCGCAATGGCGCGGGCTCGAAGCCGCTGTCGCCGACTACGACGCGCCCGAGATGGTCAGCGCCGGACTCGTCATCGAGGGCGAAGGCAACAAGCGCTATGACCGCTTCCGCGATCGCATCATGTTCCCGATCCGCAATCCGCGCGGGCAGGTGCTCGGCTTCGGCGGGCGCGTGCTCGGCTCCGGCGAGCCGAAGTACCTGAACTCGCCCGAGACGCCGGTGTTCTCGAAGGGACGCGAGCTTTACGGGCTGTTCGAGGCGCGCGAGGCGATCCGCCGCGAGGACTGCGTGATCGTCGTCGAAGGCTATCTCGACGTGGTGATGCTCGCGCAGCACGGCGTCGACAACGCCGTCGCGACGCTGGGAACCGCCACGACTCCCGATCACGTGCGCAAGCTGCTGCGACTCGTCGAGCGCGTCGTCTTTGCTTTCGACGGCGACGCTGCCGGACGCAAGGCCGCGTGGCGGGCGCTCGAAGCCTCGCTGTCGCAGACCGACGACACGAAGCGAATCGAGTTCCTCTTCCTGCCCGCCGAGCACGATCCCGACAGCTACGTGCGCGCCTTCGGCGCCGAAGGCTTTCGCGAGGCGCTCGGGGCTGCGCTGCCGCTGTCGGAGCTGCTCGTGCGCGAGCTGTCGGAGCGCGTCGATCTCGCGGTCCCGGAAGGGCGCGCGCGCCTGCTCGCCGATGCGCGTCCGCTGCTGCAGGCACTCGCGGCCCCGGCGCTGCGCATGCAACTCGTGCATCGGCTGGCCGATCTCGCCGGGCTCGGCGTTGCCGAGGCCGCGCGCTTCCTCGATACGCCGACCGACGCCGCGGCCGGGGCGCGCGGCGGCGAGCGTGCGCAGCCTGCGGCGCCGGAGCGGGCCGCGCCACCGCCGTCGCGGCGCGCTTCGCGGGCGCTGGGAGCCGCACGCCCCGACCTCGAGCAGCGTGTGCGCGGGCTCGCGGCCCTGCATCCGGCGCTCGCGTCGCGCGCGCTGGCCGGCGAATGGGCCGACGACGATCCGCCGAAACTCGGGAGCTTCGCTTCCGAGGCGCTCGCCGACTGGCTCGGCACCGTCGCACGACTGCCGCCGGGCTCCACGCTGGCGAACGTCTGCGAGGCGCTGCGCGCGCAGGCGCCATCCTTCGTCGAGCGGCTGCAGCGCGAGGCCGCTGCCGACGACTGGGCGCTCGGCACGCTTTCCTTCGAGGAGGCGCAGGTCGAGTTCGATGCCGCGCTCGCGCAGCTGAACGATCGCGAGCTCGCCCGGCAGATCGATGCGCTGGTCGCCTCCGGGATGCACAGCGCGCAGGATCGGGAACGATATCAAGCACTTATGGCAAAACGCCGGCGTCCTTGATACAATATGCGGTTCCGCTTCGCCGCCCGCTTCTGCGCCCGCTTTTGCGTCTGGTAGGCGCCTTTCTTTCCCGTTCGTTGCTGGAAACCCGGGCGCGCGTCCCCATATCCATCGGGAGCGGTACGCCGCGATGAAACCCTGAACCCGTCGCACACGCGACGACCGGACGAGCAGTGAGCACAGTACGCAAGAGCACCCCGCGCAAGGCAGCATCGACGACGGCTGCATCGAAGGCGGGCGCGACCCGCGCGAGCGCATCGAAGGCCGCCCCGACGAAAGCCGCCCCGACGAAGGTCGCCCCGACGAAGGTCGCGAGAACCGCCACCACGGCCGCCGCAGCCACGAAGGCTGCTGCGCGCAAGACCGGCGCGACCAAGGCAACCGTCAAGGCAACCGCGGCCGCTCCCCGGCGTGCCGCGGCGCCCGCGCGCGCCGCCGCGCCGGCGGCCAAGTCCTCGGCTCGCGCCACTGCCGTGGCCACTCCGGCCGCAAAGAAAACCACCGCCCGCAAGACGACCGCGAAGACCGCCACCGCGCGCAGCACGCCGGCCGCCGCCAAGCGCGCGCAGACGGGCGCCGCGCGCACTGCCAGCGCCCGTACGCGCGGAGCCGCCGCCGAAGCGGCCGTGCTCGAGAAGGATCGCGCGACGCTTGCAGCGGCCGAAGACACCGCACCCGCGAAAGCCACCGCCTCGCGCACGCGTACGAGCGCAGCCAAGGCAGCAGCGCCGGCCGCCGGCGCGAAAGCCGCGAAACCTGCACGCGCCGCGAAAGCCGCCAAGGCGCCGGCGAAGGGCAAGGGCAAGAGCGCCAAGGGCAGCAAGGTCCGCGAGCTCGATGACGCAATCGCGCGGGACGACGACCTGATCGGCGACCAGGCCGAGGGCTTCGAGGAAGCCGACGCCGACGCCGAGGCGATCCCCGACGTACCCGAGGTGGCACCTGCGGCCGCACCCGCGAAGACGCGGCGGGGCAATCGCGCGCGCGAGAAGCAGCTGCTGCGCGAGCTCGGCGGCCGCCAGGGCATCACCGAGGAGCAGCGCGAGATCACGCGCAACAAGCTCAAGCAGCTGATCAAGCAGGGCAAGGAACGCGGTTTCCTCACCTACGCGGAGATCAACGACCAGCTGCCCGAAGATCTCGTCGACGCCGAGGCGATCGAATCGATCATCAGCACGTTCAGCGACATGGGAATCTCGGTCTACGACCAGGCGCCCGATGCCGAGCAGCTGCTGATGAACGACAGCACGCCGGTCGCGTCGTCCGACGACGACGCCGAGGAGGAAGCCGAGGCGGCGCTGTCCACCGTCGACTCCGAGTTCGGCCGCACCACCGA
>CAZIDY010000012.1:0-79424 GCA_964538505.1 uncultured Limnobacter sp.
TTCCAGACGACGATCATCATCGTCGGGCTGCTCTACATCGCCTTCCTGCTCGCCGGCATGGCCGGCGGCTTCAATGCGGTGTGGGACGTCGCCGTGCGCGAAGGCAAGCTGCAGTTCTGGCCGAGCGCGAACCTGAAGGACTGGATCGCCTTCATTGCCGCCTGGGCGACGATGGCGATCGGCTCGATCGCACAGCAGGACGTCTTCCAGCGTGTCACCTCGGCGAAGAACGAGGATATCGCCGTGCGCGGCACGCTGATCGGCGGCACCTTCTACCTGTTCTTCGCCTTCGTGCCGATGTTCATCGCAGTGTCGGCGCTGCTGATCGAGCCCGACAAGGTGCGCGAGATCCTCGCCGACGACTCGCTCGACTTCCAGCTGATCCTGCCGCAGCTGATCCTGAACCAGACGCCGATGTTCGCGCAGGTGATGTTCTTCGGCGCGCTGCTGTCGGCGATCCTGTCCACCGCCAGCGGCGCGCTGCTTGCTCCCACCGCAGTGTTCACCGAGAACGTGCTGCGCCCGCTGATCGGCGGACGCCTCGAGGACCGGCAGCAACTGATGCTGTTGCGCGTGGTGCTCGTGCTCTTTGCGATCGCCGTGATGCTGTTCGCGCTGAACAGCGAGTCGTCGATGTTCCAGATGGTGCAGAACGCGTACAAGGTCACCTTGGTCGCCGCGTTCACGCCGCTCGCCTTCGGGCTGTTCTGGCGCCGCTCGACGCCGCAGGGCGCGATGTTCTCGATCGTCTTCGGCCTGGTCGCCTGGGGCATCGCCGAGCTCACCGCACCGGAAGCGCTGATTCCGCCGCAGTTCGTCGGTCTGGCCGCGGCAATCTTCGGAATGGTGTTCGGGTCGCTCGCACCGCGCGTCGCCGGCGGTGCCGGCCATCCGGACGCGGTGCGCGGCAAGACCGCACCCTGATTGCCGCACGCGGTCGAATACCACCCCTACGGCAATCCCCACCACTCGGCGCCGCAGGCGGGACGCAATGCGGGCGCATGTTAAGCTTTTCGACAAGCGCCGCGACGGTCGCTTGCAAGTCTCTGAATCTCCAAGGAAAAAGTGAACGTCGTCCTCCTCGCCGCCGGGATGGGCAAGCGGATGCGCTCGGCGCTTCCCAAGGTGCTGCACGAACTCGCCGGCAAGCCGTTGCTGCAACACGTCGTCGACACCGCACGCTCGCTCGGCCCGCGCACGATCGTCGTCGTCTACGGGCACGGCGGCGAGGCGGTTCGCGAGGCGGTCTCCGGCGACGACCTGCAATGGGTGCTGCAGGAGCCGCAACAGGGCACCGGGCACGCCGTGCAGCAGGCAGCGCCGCTGCTCGATGACACCGTTCCCACGCTGGTGCTGTACGGCGATGTTCCGCTCATCACGCGCGAGACGCTGGCACGGCTTGTCGATGCGGCGGGCCGCGATTCGCTGGCGCTGCTCACCGTCGAGCTCGATGACCCGGCCGGCTACGGCCGCATCGTTCGGCAGAACGGACGGATCGTCCGGATCGTCGAGCACCGCGACGCCGACGAGGCGCAGCGCGCCCTCCGCGAGATCAACACCGGCATCCTGGTCGCGCCGACGCCGGCGCTGAAGCGCTGGCTGGCCGCGCTCGGCAACGACAACGCCCAGGGCGAGTATTACCTCACCGACATCGTCGCTTCGGCGGTCGATGATCGGGTTCCTGTCGCCTCGGCGCAGCCCGGGCACGCATCTGAAACCCTGGGTGTGAACAGCAAGCTGCAACTCGCACAGCTCGAACGACTCCTCCAGGCCCGGATCGCCGAGCGCCTGATGGACGAAGACGGCGTACGCCTGGCTGATCCGGCACGCATCGACGTGCGCGGCGAGCTGCGTTGCGGGCGCGACGTCTTCATCGATGTCGGCTGCGTGTTCGAAGGCGAGGTCGAGCTCGGCGATGGCGTCGAGATCGGACCGTATTGCGTCGTACGCTCGGCGCAGATCGGCGCCGGTACCCGCGTGCTGCCCTTCTCGCACATCGACAGCGCGCGGATCGGCGCGCAGGCACGCATCGGCCCCTACGCGCGGCTGCGTCCGGGCACCGATCTGGGCGACGCCACGCACGTCGGCAACTTCGTCGAAATGAAGAACACGACGATGCGCGCCGGCTCGAAGGCGAACCACCTCGCCTACGTAGGGGACGCGACGATCGGCGAGCGCGTGAACATCGGCGCCGGCACGATCACCTGCAACTACGACGGCGTGAACAAATACGAAACGGTGATCGACGACGACGCGTTCATCGGCAGTGACACCCAGCTCGTCGCGCCGGTACGCGTAGGCCGTGGCGCGACGCTCGGCGCGGGCACGACGCTCACGCGCGACGCCCCCGAAGGTCGGCTGACCGTGTCGCGCGCGCGGCAGGTCACCATCGAAGCCTGGAAACGGCCGGTTCGAAAGAAGGCCGGATAACTGGAAACCCGCGCGGGGAGCGTGGCCGAAGACCGTTGCGGTCGGCGGCTGCGCCGGCGCATTGGAGCAGTCGGCAACATGTGTGGAATCGTCGGAGCGGTCGCCCAGCGCAACGTCGTCCCGATCCTCATCGAGGGTCTGCGCAAACTCGAATATCGCGGCTACGACTCGGCCGGCATCGCGATCCTGAACGGCACGCTGGAGCGCGTGCGTTCGGTGGGGCGCGTCGCCGACCTCGAAGCGCGCGCGCGAGAGATGCGCGCGATCGCACCGACCGGGATCGCGCACACGCGTTGGGCCACGCACGGCGGCGTATCGGAGAAGAATGCGCACCCGCATTTCTCGTCGCGCGGCGGCATCGAGGTGTCGGTGGTGCACAACGGCATCATCGAGAACCATGAGGCGCTGCGCACGCGCCTGATCGAAGCCGGCTACCCGTTCGTCAGCGACACTGACACCGAGGTCATCGCGCATCTGCTGCACAGCCACGTCGCCTCGGGGCTGAAGCTGTTCGAGGCGATGCAGAAGACCGTGCGCGAGCTCCACGGCGCCTACGCGATCGCCGCGATCCACGTCGGCGAGCCGCACACGGTGGTCGGCTCGCGCAAGGGCTCGCCACTGCTGCTCGGCGTGGGCGAAACGAACGGCGACGGCTGCGAGAACTTCCTCGCCTCCGACACCTCGGCGCTGCTGCAGGTCACGCGCCGCGTTGCCTACCTGGAGGACGGCGACGTCGTTCGCATCGGCACCGACGGCTACGCGATCGTCGACATCGACGGCAAGCCGGCGGAGCGCCCGGTGGTCGAGAGCCAGCTGTCGTCGGAGTCGATCGAGCTCGGGCAGTACCAGCACTACATGCAGAAGGAGATCTTCGAGCAGCCGGGCGCGATCGCCAACACGCTCGAGATGGTGATGAACGCAACGTCGGTTTCGGCGGGGCTGTTCGGCGCCGAAGCCGAGGAAGTGTTCGCCCGCACGAAGCACATCCTGATCCTCGCCTGCGGCACCAGTTATCACGCCGGGCTCGTCGCGAAATACTGGCTCGAGGCGATCGCCGGCATTCCGGTGTCGGTGGAGATCGCCAGCGAGTATCGCTATCGCGACTCGGTCGCGCTACCGAAGACGCTGGTGATCACCGTGTCGCAGTCGGGCGAGACCGCCGACACGCTGGCAGCGTTGCAGCACGCGACGACGATCGGCCTGCGCGATTCGCTGTCGATCTGCAACGTGCCGGAGTCGGCGCTGGTGCGGCAGAGCCGCCTGCGCTTCCTCACGCGCGCAGGCCCCGAGATCGGCGTCGCGTCGACCAAGGCCTTCACCACGCAGCTCACCGTGCTGTTCGTGCTCACGCTGGTGCTCGCGCGCCAGCGCAAGCGTCTGTCGGCCGCGAAGGAGAAGGAGCTGATCGCGCAACTGCGCCATCTCCCGGCGGCGCTGAACCGCGTGCTCGAGTGCGAGGATGCGGTGCGCCACTGGGCGAACCGCTTCGCGCCGAAACAGCACGCACTCTTTCTCGGCCGCGGCGTGCACTACCCGATCGCACAGGAAGGCGCGCTGAAGCTCAAGGAGATCACCTACATCCACGCCGAGGCCTACGCGGCGGGCGAGCTCAAGCACGGTCCGCTCGCACTGGTCGACCGCGAGATGCCGGTGGTCGTCGTCGCGCCGAACGACGCGCTGATCGAGAAGCTGAAGTCGAACCTGCAGGAAGTGCGCGCCCGCGGCGGCGAGCTCTTCGTGTTCGCCGACCGCGACACGCACATCGAGCCGAGCGACGGCATCAACATCATCAACCTCGACGACCACGCCGGGCTGCTGTCACCGATCCTGCACGTGGTGCCGCTGCAGCTGCTGGCGTATCACGCGGCGCTAGTGCGGGGGACGGATGTGGACAAGCCGAGGAACCTGGCGAAGAGCGTGACGGTCGAGTGACCGTCACGCTGGGCTGCGCGCGGTTTACGGCGTAAGCTGCTTCGCTACCGAATGTTGCATTTCCGGCCGTTGGAAGCGTTTCACGCGCGCAATTGCATCATTCGGTCGCGCGACGCTCGCGGCCAAGGGAAGACGGTCGGCGCAACCCCTGCACGGGGTGTTCGCACCGCCATCATGACCGGAGGTCGGGCGCGTTCCAGCGAACGTGGAGTCGGGCCTGGCCCTGGACCTCATCACGTGTCAGCGCAGGGCTGTGCGCCACCGCATACCCGGGATCGACCCGCGGACCTTCAGCGTTCGACTGGATCAGGTAAAGCGGGCTCTCGCCGGCCATGGATTCGCCCGTTGCCGGCACGACAGGCGCAGCGGCGGCAACGACGGGTCCCGCAGGGACGACGCGCGGATAGTCGGTTTCGATCAACTGCGCGTTCGCGGAGAGGGCTGCGAATGCGAACACTGTGGGCATAGCTAGTCTGGCGATGCGTTTCATGGTCACTCCTTTCCGATGGGGCCTTGTGCGATGCGGACAGGATGCAGGCATCGCACGAGGAGAAACGATTCGACGTTTCAGGGTGCCATCCTCGCGCGCAGCGATTTCGCCTTCGTTTCACACCAATCGGGAAAGATTTCACATGCAACGGCATCGCCGGCGATGACGACCGAAGCGATCCTGGCGGATCACGGTTGCGTCGGCGAGTTGCCCGGGGCAATCTGACAGTGTCGTTTACCGCACTGGAGCGTACCAATGAGCCTGTTCGATTCGATGAAGGGAGTACCGCTACCCACGACGGAGGCCGAGCGAAACGAGCTCACCGTTACCGAGAGCACCCACGGGATCTGGGACTACCACCTTTCGCGTCGCGCCAACATCATGCGTGCCCTGTGCGGCACGCCGACCATGCCGACGGCGATGCCCGTTTCGGCCTGGGGTGAACAGCCGAAGGAGAACCTGCCGAGGCGACCCACGTACTGCGAGAAGTGCACGCGCCTGGCCTGGCCGCAAGGCGAGGCTGAAGACGGCACGGCATAGCGGAAATCGGGGTGCGACCGCTGACGGCTGCCCCGCAGAGCCGGCGTCGCGCTATGCCCTACTTCGCAAACGCGCTGTCCAGGAACTCGATGACGTCGCGCGTAGCCGCTCGCTTCTGCCGTACGTTGGTCCACACCGATGCGCCTTTGCGCATGCACGACCTGCGCATGTCGTTGATCATCTGCGGATCGTTCGGCGCGTACCGTTTCCCTTCGTAGGTGAAGGATCCATCCTCTTCGAGCCAGATCACGCAGTCGAGGTAGTTCTCGACGAAGCGCAGGTCCATGCGGCCTGTACGCGCCGGGTTTCCATCGAATCCGTGCGCCGCTCCTGGATAGATCTTCACCGTGACGTTTCCGCCGGCCTTGCGGTACGCATCCGCGACCTCCTCGCACGGCTCCACGCCGGTGTAATCGTCCTTGTCGCCGAGCACCATGAACATCGCGCTGGTTGGCTTCGGCACACGCAATCGGATGAGACATCCTGGATAGAACGGAATCGAAACGGCGAAGCGATCCTTCTCCTCGGGCAGATAGTTCCGATCGGCGGCGTAGAGAGCAACCATGCCGCCCTTCGAGAAGCCCATGATGGCGGTTCGATCGGCTGCGAATCCCTGTTCGAGCAGGAGACGCCGTGCCGCGAACGCATCGCGCATCATCTCCGCCGCGGTGACGCGCGCCTGATCCTCGGCAGTCCCGGCCACCCCGCGCGCGCCGAACGCATCGATTGCGAGTGCTGCGTACCCGGCAGCACTGAGTGCCCGTCCATGGTGTCCTTCCCGATGGTCGGTCCACCCGCTCGAACCGTGCACGAGGACCACCGACCCTTTTGCCGGCCCTGCAGGCACCCAGAGGTGTCCGCGCACGTTTAGCGGGTTCCCGGAGGCGTCCAGCGACGTGAAGCTCAGGTCGGTGCCGCCGGTGGGCTGCGCGCGCACCGCAGGGAAGGACATAGTCGCCGCGACTAGCGCGACGGCGGTGATGAGACGAAATCCGGTCGGAAGGAAAACGCGCCTCATATCTCACTCCTGTTGGACAGTCATGCGCGGGAACTACAAGAGCACGTCCGAGACGATGATTTCGGCCTGTGCCGCTTGCGACGCCAACGTGCAGGCCGCGACGAAGATCGTCCTCTGCATCTCGCTGGTCTCCTTCGTGTGCCTGTGCACGAAACCTGCCGCGAAGTGCGTCGCGCCGTCCATCCGTCAAACGGATGATGGACACATCGCTGACGAGGCGCGCGATCTCGGTGTCTTTCCAGCAATGGCCTTCCTGATCGCGCAAGCATTAATCGCACGGCGCACACCCGACCGGCGACGATGTAGCGTGATGCGAGGAGGGTTCGCGTCATGAAAACCGTCCTCGGGTTGGTGCTCACTCTTGCCCTTCTGCTTGCTGGCTGTGCGTCCAGTCAACTGCTTGCGAACGGGCCGGTAGTGCAGTGTCCGGAGACCCACAACGGCTGTTACGCCGATTGATCGGGCAGCAGCCCGTCGGGCGCCACAGCGCTGCGCCGGACGGGCTCATGCGCCGCTTTCGCTGCGAAACGCAGCGCAATCAGCCGGACAGCCCCTTCCACGAGCAGAAATGCTGCGTAACGCAGCGTTTGATGCCGCCGACTAGAGCCAACCGAAGCCGCGGGCCATCAGTCCGGCCATGCCGAGAAAACCGGCGATCATCGCGCCCCAGGTCACGCGGAAATCCGCGCGCGCGTCCTGCCGCACATCGCGAAGCTCGGAGCGAACACCGCGAAGCTCCGAGAGAACATCGCGCAAGTCGGATCGGATCTCCGCAACGTCGCGCTCGAGATGCGTGATGGACGCCTCCACCTTGGCGATGCGTGCTTCCATGCCGTCCATCGTCGACCGATCGTCCTCAGGCGTCAAACTCGGCATCTTTGGGTTTCTCCATCGCTCCGGTGCAGCACGCCGACGATACGAGGACCCAACAGCCGCCGTCTGTACGACTTCAGTGCTCTTGCAGAAAAGGAAACCGCCCCACGGACGCATCCGCGGGGCGGCTTCGGCGCTAACCAGAGCGCGAGAGAACGCGTTCACGCTGCGAACGTCCGCAGCGTGAATCGACCTCCAACCTCAGGCGTTCAGGCCCGGGCTGCGCGGCACGAGAATCTCGGCTTCGGCCTGGACTTCCGCGCGCGTACGGGGGCTCACTGCATCAGCGGCCGCCGCGCTCACCTCGGGGCCCGCGTAGTTCGACTGGACCAGCACGGGCTCGACGCGTTCGTGCGTGCCTTCCCGCGCCTGCGACTCGGCCGAGACCACCGGCCCGACCGACGCTACGGCCGGATAATTGGTTTCGATCGTATGCGCCTGAACGCCGAAGGCGAGCGCGGATACGGCAGCGGCGAGAGCGAGTTTGGTTGCATTCATTTCGGTTTCCACCGATCGGGTTTGCGATGGAAAGATATTACGAACAAAACAGTCACCTGATTAGACGGGTAGTTTGGAGAACATAGTTCCATATTCGGGACGATAGAACAGACAGAAATCAGCTGAAGGAGAAGGCCCCATGGGACTGCTCGTGAACGGCAAATGGGTCGACCAGTGGTACGACACGGCGTCGACCGGCGGGAACTTCGTGCGCACGCAGGCGCAGTTCCGAAACTGGATCACCCCGGATGGGAGCGCGGGTCCGAGTGGGGAAGCCGGCTTTGCAGCCGAGCCCGGGCGCTATCGGCTGTACGTCTCGCTCGCCTGCCCGTGGGCGCACCGCACGCTGATCCTGCGGGCGCTGAAGGGACTGCAGCAGATGATCGCCGTATCGGTCGTCCACCCGTACATGGGCGAGAACGGCTGGACCTTCGAGCCGGCGCCCGGCGTCGTCGCCGACCCCGGCGGAGCGCAGTTCCTGTACCAGGTCTACCTGCGCGCACAAGGCGACTACAGCGGCCGGGTGACGGTTCCGGTTCTCTGGGACGACGAGCGCGGCACGATCGTCAGCAATGAGTCCTCCGAGATCGTTCGCATGCTGAACTCGGCCTTCGATGGCGCAGGTGCAAGGCAGGGAGACTATGCGCCCGACGCTCTGCTTGCCGACATCGATGCCTGGAACGCACGCATCTACGACTGCGTGAACAACGGCGTCTACAAGGCCGGCTTCGCGACCGACCAGCAGGTGTACGAGCGCGAGGTGAGAACGCTCTTCTCCACGCTCGACGAGCTCGAGACCACAGTGTCGACACGACGCTACCTGCTCGGCGATCGTGTCACCGAATCCGACTGGCGGCTCTTCACGACGCTGATCCGCTTCGACGCGGTCTATCACGGCCACTTCAAGTGCAACCTGCGGCGCGTGATCGATTATCCGAATCTGTGGGGCTACGTGCGCGAGCTCTACCAGTGGCCCGACGTAGCCGCCACGGTGAACTTCGCGCACATCCAGCAGCACTACTACCGCAGCCACCCGACGATCAATCCGAACGGGATCGTGCCGCTCGGGCCGATCCTCGATCTCGACGCCCCGCACGGGCGCGACAGACTCGGCGGTCCGGACCGCCGAACGCACACGCAACCCTTTTCTTGACATCCCCGTTCGCACGGCAGTACGTTTATCCAAACGGTTAAACCAATTGGATAAACACCGGTGAACGCGAGAGCAGCAGACTCCCTGCAACTGCCCATCACGATCGGTGCGGACACGCCCACCCGCATCCTCGACGCCGCCTTCCGCTGCCTTGCGTCGAAGGGCTACGCCGCCCTGAGCGTGCGCGAGATCGCGAAAGACGCCGGCGTCAATCACGCGCTGATCAGCTACTACTTCGGTACGAAAGATCGGCTCGTTATCGCAGTGCTCGACGAGGCAAACCGACGACTGCTGCAGCGCCAGCGCGAGATGTACGCGGCGCCCGGACGTTTCGCCGACAAGTGGGCGCAGGCGCGAAGCTTCTACGAGAGCGACGTCGCTTCAGGCTTCGTGCGCGTGCAGGCCGAGCTGTACGCGGCGAGCCTGTCGAACGACGAACTCCGGCAGCAGTTCGTTCCGCGCGTGCAGGCCTGGAAGCACGTCGTGCTCGAAGCGGTGCGCGATGCGCTTCGAACCTATCGTCCACAGCTTCCCGAAGCCTTCGATGCCGAGGCAATCGCGACGCTGATCTCCGAGTTCTGGCTCGGGATGGAGTTCGCGCGCCTGATCGGCAACGACGAAGAGCAGGCGCGCCACGAAAAGGCGCTCGACGCCGTCGAGTCGATGCTGATCGCACTGGAGTCCGGAACGAAGACACCCGCGCCGGGCTGAGCAGCGACGCGAGCCGGCCGCAGCCGGCAACGGAAGCGAAGGAGACAAGCATGACCACCGACAAGCTTCCCGAACGGTTCCGCACCATCGTCGGCGCGTTGCCTTCACCCGGCAGGCTCGCCGACGACGCGCAGCGTCCGTACGAAACGATCGAGCCGGCCCGCGAAGACTTCGTCGACTGCGACGGCGTGCGGATCTGGTACGCCGTCTGGGGCGAGCAGGGTCCGTGGCTCGCCTTCGCGTCGCCATTCCAGATCGTGCACTCGGAGCTGCTGAAGGGCGTGGTGCCCTACCTGTCGCAGCACTTCCGGGTGATCACGACCGACGGTCGAGGCAACGGTCGTTCCGACCGCCCGCACGGACCCGAGCACTACAGCTTCGATCGCTACTGCGCCGATTTCCTTGCCGTGCTCGACGCAGCCGGCGCAGAGCGCGTCGCGCTCGTCGGCATCTCGGCCGCCGCGATGACGGTGCTTCGCATCGCCGGCGAATCGCCCGAGCGGATCACGCACGTCATCGTCGCCGGCGGCTTCGCGCAGTCGACGATGCGCGAGCCGGCGGCCGTCGAGCGCGCGCAGTTCGAGCACCGGCGCATGCGCGACGACTGGCCCGGCTACGTCGACGCGTTCATGGCGCGCATCTTCAGCGAGCCACATTCGACGAAGCCGCACGAGGACGGCGTTCGATACGGCTGGGCGAGCACCGGCGAGGTGATGCGCTGGTGCGCCGCCGGCTGGATCGGCCAGGACGTGCGCGAGCAGGCTCGTCGCATCACGTGCCCGACGCTCGTCCTGCACGGCGACGACGACCGGCGCATCCCGCATCCCTTCGGCGAGGAGATCCATGCGATCGTGCCGCACGCACAGCTGTTGACGATCGGCGGCGGCGGCCACGTGCCTGCCGTGCGCGACCCGGTGCTGTTCGCGCGCACGGTGCGCGATTTCGTGGGCGTCGCGACTCCGCGTCGCAACTGGGTGCGGGCGATGTCGCGTCCGCGCCGGGCGCTGTTCGTCTCGAGCCCGATCGGCCTCGGGCACGCGCATCGCGACCTCGCGATCGCGCGCGAGCTGCGCAGGCTGCAGCCCGATCTCGCGATCGACTGGTTCACCGTCGACCCTGCCGCGCGCTACCTCGTGCAGGAAGGCGAACGCGTGCACCCGATCTGCAGCCGGCTCGCCAACGAGAGCCGACACTTCGAGCGCGTCGCCGGCGAGCACGACCTGTCGGCGTTCTTCGCGCTGCGCTCGATGGACGAGATCATGGCGCGCAACGTGCTCGTGTTCCTCGACCTGATGGAAGCCGAGCACTACGACGTCGTCGTTGGCGACGAAGCCTGGGACATCGACTACTACTACCATGAGAACCCGGAGCGCAAGCGCCAGCCCTTCGTGTTCCTCACCGACTTCGTCGGCTGCCTGCCGATGCACGACGACGAGCGTGAAGCGTTCCTCTGCGCCGATCGCAACGCCGACGACATCGAGCACATCGCCCGCTATCCGTACCTGCGCGACGAGGCGCTCTTCGTCGGCAATCGCGACGACGTTCCCGACTGCAGCTTCGGCGCAGGCCTGCCGGTAATCCGCGACTGGACCGACCACAACTTCCGCTACTGCGGCTACTGCCTGCCCTTCGATCCCGACGAATTCGCCGACATCGAGCGGCTGCGCGCACGGCACGGCTACGGCAGCCGCGAGCGCATCGTCATTGCATCGGTCGGCGGCACGGCCGTCGGCGCGGCACTGCTGCAGCGGATCGCCGAGGCCTTTCCGCGGATGAAGCACGAGCTGCCCGAGTTGCGGATGATCCTCGTCGCCGGTCCACGACTGAAACTCGACGTGCCCGAGCTCGACGGACTCGAAGTGCGCCCCTACGTCCACAAGCTGTTCGAGCACCTCGCATGCTGCGATCTCGCGCTCGTGCAGGGCGGACTGTCGACGTGCATGGAGCTGGTCGCGACGAACCGGCCCTTCCTGAGCTTTCCGCTGCGCAACCACTTCGAACAATGCATTCACGTGCGGCACCGGCTCGAGAACTACGAAGCCGATCGATCGGTCGACTATGCGCAGACGAACGCTGCCCAACTCGCCGATCGCGCGCTGACGGCGATGCACGCGCCGGTGCAGTACCGGCCGGTCGAGCGCGACGGCGCGATGCGCGCCGCACGGCGCATCGCCGAGGTGCTCGAGAACCGCGGGAGCCGGCTGCGATGATGAGAAAAACGTATACCCCCAGGGGTTTGATGTGAATCAGGGAAATACACGTCGAAGCGGCTCATCATGCGACCTTCGTTTCAGGGGAAAGGAGGTCCGGATGCTCCGTTTCGACGTCCCGCCGGTATGGTCGAACGCCACTCGCTTCGATGCCGTGGTCACCTTCATCGTCAGCGCTGCGGCGATCGCCTTCGGGCTGCCCTGGCTGATGGCGATCCTCGCCGTGCAGGGGCTGCTGCGCGGCTTCTTCCGGCATCGCCTGTGCCCGTTGCACCGGGCGGTTTCCGCGCTGCTCGAGTCGCGCGGCTGGGGCGGCAAGCAGGAGAACGCCGGCGCAAAGATGTTCGCCGCGAAGCTGCTGTTCCTGGCCAGCTCGGTGAGCGTTGCGCTGTGGCTCGCCGGCAGCACGTTGTGGACGATTCCGGCCGCGGCGCTCGTCGTGTTCTCGTTCGGCGAATGGGCGTTCTCGTTCTGCGCCGGGTGCTGGGCCTACACCCTCTGGTATCGGTTGCGCGGCCAGTAATTGCGACGCCGGGGCCCGTGAACGGCCGCGACTAGAAGTCCACGCGCGGCCCGCTCCAGCGCTCGTCGCGCAGCGTCGCACGCGCAATCGCGCGCCGCGCGTCGATCCAGCCCTCGCAGGCATTGCGCCCGCTTCGTCCGCGCCACCGGTTCAGCAGCCCTTTCGCCTTCGCGTAGAAGCGGAAGAATCGCAACACCGCACGACGCTGCGCGGCAGTGGGTGCAACGGCACTGCAGACGAGCTTGTCGTCCTGCATTCCCCGGTCGGTCATCGTCACCGCGCCCCAGGCGCGCACGCGCAGGCGAGTCCCTGCGCGCAGCCTCGGGCCGAGCACGAGCGCATCGAGCAGGTCACCTTCGAGACCGATGTAGCGCGGCACCGCGCCGTAGTTGAACGGACACGGCAACGGCGAGACGAAATCGACGTGCCCGGACGATCCGCGCTTCAGGAAACCGAAACGCGGAACCTCGATCAGGACTTCGAGCTCGGGCGCCTGATCGCTCTCGTGCGTATCGTGCCTGTCGTGCGCATCGACTGCATTCGCTGCGTCACCCGGCATCGATCACAGCGATCCGATGACCGAATACGCGACGACACCGAGCGCAACGACAACGCCGATGCCGATCAGCACCGGACCGATCGGCCGCGCCCGCGCTGCGTAGCCGATCGTCATGATCAGCACACCCGCGAAGCCGAGAACGGTGCCGATCTCCGGGACGCCGGCACTCACGACGACCCGCGCCCATTCTGCGCCGAAAGCGCAACCACGCTCCCCGCCGGGACGACCTGCTCGACCATCTCGGCGACCAGCGAGCGCTTCAGAGATTCCACGTCCGCGTTGGCGAGCGACGCCATGCCGATCACTCCGGTGAGAAAACCGAGCGCCTTGCAGAAGAGCGCTTCGGCAACGCGCGGCGGTGCCTGCGCACTGCCGGCTTCGGCCGCGCACGCAGCGGCGAGCTCGCCGAGCATGGCGAGGAAACGCCAGGGATCCGGGCACGGCACCTCGCCGTTCGACGCATCAAGCCAGTCGCGCCCCGAGTCGCGGATCGCGAACACGACCCAGTAATGCCGACGGTTGTCGAGCCAGTACTGCAGCCATGCATCGAGATACGCCGCCAGGCGATCACGGGCGATGGGCATCGTCTCCTGCGCCGACAGCGCGTGACCATGCGCGCGCAGGAGCAGGTCCGCCCAGATGTGGCGCACCAGGTGTGCCTTCGTGGGGAAATAGCGGTACAGCGACATCGGCGGCACGCCGACTTCGCTGGCGAGCTTGCGCATCGATAGCGCCTCGTAGCCGCCGTCCTCGAACATCCGCAACGAGGCTCGCACCGCCTGCTCGTGGAGCTCACGCTGTTCGGAGCGCGTGCGACGCGTGCGCTGCGAGCGTGGGACCGATCCGTCCATCGCGATTCCCCCGTTCGGCTCTGGTACTGCGATTCTGACACCGTACGCGCACGCATGCATGACGCAGCGCAACGTCCCACGCGTCGATGTACGGTGATTCCCGCTTTGCAATGCCCGAAGGCCAGGGTGACTCGTTCATGGCAGACTCGATGCACACCCCGACCGACGCACGGTCGTTCCACTGAACGAACGAGGAGCAACGCGCGATGATCGTCGAGCGCATCTGGACGGCAAACGCCTACCGCAACTTCAACTACCTGGTCGCCTGCCCCGAGACGGGCGAGGCGCTGGCAATCGATCCGCTCGACCACGCGAAGTGCCTCGCCGCCGCAAAGGATCGCGGCTGGCAGATCACGCAGATCCTGAACACGCACGAGCACTTCGACCACACCGGCGGCAACGCCGCAGTGGTTGCCGCCACCGGCGCAAAGATCATCGCGCATCACAAGGCCGGCAGTCGCATCGAAGGCGTCGACCGCGGCGTGAAGGCCGGCGACGTGATCCGCGTCGGCAAGACGGTGGAGCTCGAATGCATGGACACGCCGGGCCACACGATGTGCCACATCTGCCTGAAGTCGCACACCGACGAGCCGGCGCTCTTCTCGGGCGACACGTTGTTCAACGCCGGCGCGGGCAACTGCCACAACGGCGGCGACCCGGTCGAGCTGTACACGACCTTCGTCGAGCAACTCGCAAAGCTGCCGGAGAACACCCGGATCTACCCGGGACACGACTACATCGAGAACAACCTGAAGTTCACGCTGGCAAACGAACCCGACAACGAGGACGCGCAGACGCTGCTGCCGAAGGTCGCCGGACACGATCCGGCGCAATCGGTCGTGACCACGCTGGCGCAGGAAAAACGCATCAACACTTTCCTGCGGTTGACCAGCCCGAGCGTCATTGCGCAGCTGCGCGAACGTTTCCCGGATCTGCCCGAGCAGCCCGACCCGAAGACCGTGTTCGTGAAGCTGCGCGAGCTGCGCAACACCTGGTGACGCCTGCGCGCCGGGCAGCGTAAATCGGGGTCAGCGGAATTGGGGTCAGACCACGGTTTCGCTTCGCGAAACCGTGGTCTGACCCCAATTTACGCGCGCTGCGGCTCGCCCTGCGGCACCTCTTCCTTCGGCGCACCCTCCACCGGCAGCGGGCGCGTCTCCAGCTCGGGCGCCGGCGGCAGTCCGGTGACCTCGAGGATCTCCTTCTCGTCGAGCGTCTCGCGCTCCATCAACGCCGCGACCAGCGCGTCGAGCGCAGGCCGGTGTTTCGTCAGCAGCTGCGTCGCCTCGTCGTGGCTCTTGCCGATGATGCGCAGCACCTCGGCATCGATCGCCTGCGCGGTCTCGTCGCTGAAGGGCTTGGAACCGCCGAAGCCGCCGTAGGACGGGCCGCTGAGATAGGGGTTCTCGCGCGGCGCGAGCTGCACCATGCCGAGCCGGTCGCTCATCCCCCAGCGCGTCACCATGTTGCGCGCCAGGTGCGTTGCCTGCTCGATGTCGTTCTCGGCACCCGTGGTGCGCGTGCCGTAGACGACCTCCTCGGCGACGCGCCCGCCGAGCATGCCGACGATCTTCGCGCGCAGATACGCCTCCGGATAGTTGTAGCGGTCGGCGTCGGGGCGCTGGTAGGTGACGCCGAGCGCGCGTCCACGCGGAACGATGCTCACGCGGTGCACCGGATCGGCGCCCGGAACGACCAGACCGAGCACCACGTGACCGCTCTCGTGATAGGCAATGCGCCGGCGGTCGTCGTCGCTCAGCAGCAGCGGCCGTTCGGGGCCGAGCACGATCTTCTCGAGTGCGTCGGTGAAGTCCTTCCTGCGCACCGTGTTCAGCTCGCGTCTTGCGGCGAGCAGCGCGGCCTCGTTGACGAGGTTCTTCAGGTCGGCCCCCGACAGACCCGGTGTCGCCAGCGCGATCTCCTGCAACGACACGTCGGGATCGAGCGGCACCTTGCGCGTGTGCACCTTCAGGATCTCCTCGCGTCCCTTGCGATCGGGCAGGTTGACGACGACACGCCGGTCGAAGCGCCCCGGACGCAGCAGCGCCTTGTCGAGCACGTCGGGCTGGTTGGTTGCCGCAAGCACGATGATCCCCTCGCGGCTCGAGAAACCGTCCATCTCGGTGAGGATCTGGTTCAGCGTCTGCTCCTGCTCGCTCGAGCCGCCGATCGCGACCTGTCCGCGCGCGCGACCGATCGCGTCGATCTCGTCGATGAAGATGATCGCCGGTGCGTGCTCGCGCGCCTGCTTGAAAAGATCGCGCACGCGTGCGGCGCCCACGCCGACGATCATCTCGACGAACTCGGCGCCGCTCATCGAGAAGAAGGGCACGCCTGCCTCGCCGGCCACCGCGCGCGCGAGCAGCGTCTTGCCGGTGCCCGGCGCACCGACGAGCAGCACGCCCTTCGGTGCCGTGCCGCCCAGTCGCTGGTACTTCGCCGGATCCTTCAGGAAGTCGACGATCTCGACGAGCTCGTCCTCGGCCTCGTCGATGCCGGCGACATCGTCGAAGCTGACCTTGTGCTCACTCTCCTGGTCGTAGCGACGCGCCCGGCTCTTGCCGATGCCCATCATTCCGCCCATCCCGCCCATGCCCTGCTGCGCGCGGCGGAACAGCCAGACGTAGGCGGCGATCAGCAGGATCGCCGGACCGAAACCGAACAGCAGCGTGGCGAGCGGGCTGGCGCCGGTCTGGATCGGCACCGCGCTGATCTCGACGTTGTGCTCGATGAGGAAGGCCTCGAGCCCGTCATCGACGAAGGCCGGAAGCACCGTGGTGAAGGTCTCGGAGGTGCGCGGCTCCTGATGAAGCCTTTGCTCGGCGCGACTGGCCCCCGGAGCTGCCTGGCTCTGCTCGCCCGGGGGCGGCCACGTGACCGGCGAGACGAAGCGCCCCTCGATCGACTGCCCCTGGTTGTAGATCGCCTCGACGTTGCCGCGTGCGACCTCCTGCTTGAACGCGGTGTAGGGAACCGGGATCGCCTCGCCCGGCGACGGGAACAGCATCCGGACCAGGAAGTAGTTCGCCAGCAGCACGAGCAGGAAGACGAGCCAGGTGCGACTCGGCGGCATGTTGTTGATGCGGCCCGGGCCGGGAATGTTCGGCCCGCCACCGGCTCGATCGGGACTCGTACCGCGCGGCGCAGGCGGACGCGGCGATCGCGCGTCGTTCGTTCGGTTTCGATCGGGATCGACCACCGTCGCTCCTCGTTCAGGACATCGGATTGGGAGGCACCACGCGCACCTTCGGCGGCAGTGGGATGAACTCCTCATTGTCGCCCGGCGGCAGCTTCATGCGCCCGGCCGACCAGTCGGCCTTCGCCTGCTCGATGCGCTCGCGGCTCGAGGATACGAAGTTCCACCAGATATGGCACTCGCCGACCGGCGCGCCGCCAAGCAGCATCAGCCGCGCAGCACCGACCGCCTGCAGGGCGGGGGCAGCGCCCGTGCGAAAGACGAGCAGGCGTCCGCAGTCGTATTGCGCATCGCCGCAACGCAGCTCGCCGCTCGCGACGTAGACGGCGCGCTGCTCGTGACCGTCGGGCAGCGCGATGCGCGCACCGGGCTGCAGCTCGGCGTGAACGTAGAAGAGCGGCGAATGCGTCCTCGCCGGGCTCGCGAGCCCGTAGGCCTCGCCCGCGATCACACGAAGCGACACGCCGGCCTCGTCGCCGCACGGCAGCGCCGAGGCATCGTAGTGCTCGAAGGACGGCGCGTCTTCCTCGTGCTCGCGCGGCAGCGCAACCCAGGTCTGGATGCCGTCGACCGCGCCGCCGCGCTCGCGCATGCCGTCGAAGCGCTCGGAGTGGACGATGCCGCGGCCGGCGGTCATCCAGTTCAGTTCGCCGGGGCGGATCGGCTGCGCTGCGCCGGTGCTGTCGCGATGCATGATCTCGCCGTCGAAGAGATAGGTGACGGTCGACAACCCGATGTGCGGATGCGGACGCACATCGGCGCTGCGCGGCACCGGCGCGGGCATCTCGTGCGGCCCCATCCGATCGAAGAACACGAAGGGGCCGACCATGCGCCGGGCGCGAAAAGGCAATACACGCTCGACCTCGAAACCGCCGAGGTCGTGACGGCGCGGCTCGATTACCTGTTCGATCATCGGGTCCATGAGCAAACGATAGCCCCGAGCGCGTGGCGGGGGCGGAAATCCGCCTTTTCGCAGCGACTTTGCATACTTGACCGTCCGCTCGCGGCGAAACCAGAATGATTTCCGCTGTCCCGTAGGGGCTCTCCGTCGAAACAGGCCAATGCAGGAACGCATCATCAGCCTCGCAACACCCGCGTGGCGACGCGGCGCCTGGGTGCTCACGCTCGCTGCAATCGCCGCGATCGTCGGCGCAATGATGCGCACACCCGGCGTCGTCGACGGCTGGACGCTGCTGCACTGGATTGCCAAGCCGCTCGCCACGGCCACGATCGTCGTGCTCGTCGCACGGCACGCAGTGCCTGCGTCGGCGAAGCTGCGCACCGCAGTGCTCGCCGGGCTCGTGGGCTCGCTGCTCGGCGACGTGCTGCTGATGCTCTCGCCGCAACTCTTCGTCGCCGGCCTGCTCGCCTTCCTGCTCGCGCATCTGTGCTACCTGCGCGCGTTCGCGATCGACACGCGATGGTTCGACGACCGGGTCGCGCTGCTCGTGCTCGCGGCGATCGGCATCGGCGTGCTCGCCGGCCTGTGGAGCGCACTGCCCGTGCCGCTGAAGGCGCCGGTGCTCGCCTACGTCGTCGTCATCGTCGCGATGGCGGCGCAGGCCTTCGCCCGTCGACGCGAGCATCCTTCGCGCGCGACGACCGCCGCCGCGATCGGCGCTACCTTGTTCGTTGCCTCCGATGCACTGCTCGCGATCGACCGCTTCCGCACGCCAATTCCGCTCGCGCCGCTGTGGGTGCTCGCCACCTACTGGCTCGCACAATGGGGCATCGCGCAGAGCGTGCGCGAAGCGACTGCGTCAGATGCAAGGTCGCAGGCCCGCTGAGGAGACCGACGATGCAGATGCACGACATCCCCTTCGGAACGACCGACTGGTCGACGATCGAGCCGACCGAGCACGCCGGCGAGCGCGGCCGTGCGTACTGGCGCACGCGGCAGTTCGGTGCGATCCGCGTGCGCATGGTCGAGTACACCCCCGGCTACGTCGCCGATCACTGGTGCACGAAGGGGCACATCCTGCTGTGCGTCGACGGCGAGCTGCACACCGAACTGGCCGACGGACGCCGCTTCACGCTGACACCGGGCACGAGCTACCAGGTAGCCGACGGCGCCGAGCCGCATCGCTCGAGCACCGAGCGCGGGGCAAAGCTCTTCATCGTCGATTGAACGCGTCACGCCCCGTACTCGAGCCGGCCGTCGACGATCGACGCGGCCGACGTGTACGGATGCTCCTTCGCCGATCCTTCGACAAGCACGTGCAGCACGCACCAGCCCTGCGCCTTGAGCGCGTCGGCGATCATCGACCGGTGGCATCGCCACCAGACCGCCTCTGAACACATGATCGCGGTGCGCGACGAATCAGCGAGCGAGGCGAGCCGCGCGAGCGCTTCGGCGAAGGCCGGCGTGTCCATGTAGTCGGCATAGCCGCGAAAGGAAGGATTGCGCCAGATGGTGTGCGGCGAGTCTTCCCGCGTCGCACGGCGTCCGCCCAGATCGGGAAACGCAAGGTAGCCGACGTCCGCTTCATCGAGCGCTGCGGCGAGCGCCTCCGGATTGAAGTGCGGGTACTTACGCGAGCCTGCATGCCGACGCACATCGGCGACGCATTCGATGCGGTGCGCGCGCAGCAGCGAGACGAAGTCTTCGATCGTTCTCGACGAGTGGCCGATCGTCCAGATGCGGTGATCGGCGGCGCTCATCTGCACGAACTCATCTGCGCGAACCTAAGCCGACATCATCGCCGCGCGCAAGCCGAAGGCAACGACGCGATCGTTTCATTCCCTGCGCAACGCCAATGCGACCCCGCCGAGCGTGAGTGCGAGCGCCAACCACTGCACGGCACCGAGCGGCTCGCCGAGCGTCACCGCCGCCGAAACGACGCCGACCACCGGCGTGAGCAGCGTTGCCATCGAAGCCGTCTGCGGCGGCAGTCGCCGCAGCGCCGCGAACCACGTCAGGTAGCAGACACCCATCGGAACGACGGTCGTGTATGCGAGCGCCAGCCAGCCGCCAGGCGACAGGGCCTGCAGTCGCGGCTGCTCGACGACGATTCCGTAGACGAGCATCGGCAGGCAGCCGAGGCCGACCTGCCACGCCACCGACGCAAGCGGCGCAAGCGGCAGCGACGAGCGCCAGACGACGGTGCCGAGCGCGAACAGCACCGCCGCCGAAAGCGTGAGCAGCACGCCGGGCATCTTCTGCAGGCCGACGGCAACGCCCTGCGCACCGAGCAGCACAACCACGCCGGCAAAGCCGAGCACGAGCGCTGCAACGCCGACCGCATTCGGCCGCGCGCCGAGTACCGGCCAGGCGAACAGCATCGCCCAGATCGGCATCGTGTAGACGAGCAGCGCGGCCTCGCCCGCGTCGAGCCACAGCAGCGACACCGTCGAAAAGCCCATCCACGCGAAGACGTTGACGAAGGCCGCGCCGAGCAGGCGTGGCCGGATCTCGCGCGGAATCGCCAGCGACTCGCCACGCGCCAGTGCGAGCGCGCCGATGCCGATCGCGGCGACCACGCCAGCGCTGCCGCGTGCCGACAGCGGCGGCCACTCCTGCAGCAGCATCTTCATGATCGGCCAGTTCACGCCCCAGCCGACCGCGGTGACGACCAGGCACGCAATCCCGATCGCGCGCTGCGATGCAGCAGCACGAAGGGGGGTCAGACCACGGTTTCCCCCTGCTTCGTTTTCCCCTTCGCGCATCTGAAAACCGGGGGAAACCGTGGTCTGACCCCGGTTTTCCGTTCACTTCCCTACGAACCGCTCCACCCACTTCACATACGTATCCACAAACCCCTGCAGGAACTTCTTCGTGGAGTCGTTCGCAATCGTGCCGTCCGGCGCGATCAGATCGTTCTGGAAGTGAAGGAACACTTCCGGTTGACCGAGCGTCGGCACATCAAGGTATCCCAGGGTGATGCGCAGGTGCTGTTGCGCGATGGCGGTGCCGATCGAGCCGATCGACGTGCCGATCACGGCCCCGGGCTTTCCGGCGAAGGAGTTCTTGCCCCAGGGACGCGAAGCGATGTCGATCGCGTTCTTCAGCACACCGGGCACTGAGCGGTTGTACTCGGGCGTGACGAATAGCAGCGCCTGCGAAGATTCGATGTCCTGCTTGAGTCGCTGCGCATTCGGCGGATAGCTGGCGTCGAAGTCCTGCGTGTAGAGCGGGAGATCGTCGATACGCACGTGCTCGAACCTGAGCTCCTTCGGTGCGAGCTTCTCCACTGCGCGGGCAAGGCGCCGGTTGAACGAGTCCTGGCGCAGGCTGCCGACCAGCACAGCCACTTTGCATTCTTTCATCGGCAGGCCCTCCTTGATCGAGCAGCCATCGTAGCAGCGCCGATGCTGCAGGAAGCGGATCCCGGCGCAGCCGCACGGCATTGCGCCTGAGCGACAATCGCGCCGGAGCCGAATCGATGGCTCATGGTGTCCTGTCCAACGCAGCGCCGTTTCACCGGAGCCCCACTTGCCGATCTCTCCGCCCGACGCACCGTTGCGTCCGGTTCCCTCGACCTCCGCCTGGGCACCGCTGAAGCTGCCCGTATTCCGGATGTTGTGGGCCGCCTGGATGGCGGCAAACACGACGATGTGGATGAACGACGTCGCGGCCGCGTGGCTGATGAGCACGCTGACGCCGTCGCCGGTGATGGTCGCGCTCGTGCAGACCGCTTCGACGCTGCCCGTGTTCCTGCTCGGCCTGGGTAGCGGCGCCCTCGCCGACATCCTCGATCGACGCCGATTTCTCGTCGTGACGCAGTTCTGGGTTGCCGGCACCGCGACGCTGCTGTGCCTGGCCACGCTGTCGGGCGTGATCGACCCGGTGCTCCTGCTCGTGCTCGTGTTCCTGAACGGCATCGGGCTGGCGATGCGCTGGCCGGTGTACTCGGCGATCGTGCCGAACCTCGTTCCGCGCGTGCAGCTGCCTGCGGCGCTCGCGCTGAACGGCGTCGCGATGAACGCATCGCGCATCGTCGGGCCGATCGTCGCCGGTGCGCTGATCGCAACCGCCGGTACCGAGTACGTCTTCGTGCTGAACGCGCTGTTGTCGCTCGCCGCCGCGATGGTGATCCTGCAATGGAAGACCGAGAAGAAGACCAGCGCGCTGCCCGGCGAACGTTTCCTCGGCGCGATCCGCGTCGGCGTGCAGTACGTGCGCCAGTCCGACCGGATGCGTTCGGTGCTGCTGCACGTGCTGATCTTCTTCAGCCAGTCCACCGCGCTGATCGCGCTGCTGCCGCTGCTCGCACGGCAGATCGACAACGGCTCGGCGACGACCTTCACGCTGCTCCTCGCGTCGATGGGCGTCGGCGCGATCATTTCGGCCTTCGTGCTGCCGAAGTTCCGCTCGACGACGACGCGTGACGACCTGCTGCGCAACGGCTCGCACGTGCAGGCGCTGGCAATGGCCGGGGTCGCCTTCTCGCCGAACCTTTGGGTCGCGGTGCCGACGATGATGATCGCCGGCGGCGCATGGCTGATCGCGGCCAACTCGCTGTCGGTCTCCGCGCAGCTCGCGCTGCCCGACTGGGTGCGCGCCCGCGGCATGTCGATCTACCAGGTCGCGCTGATGGGCGGCGCCGGGCTCGGCGCAGCGCTCTGGGGCCAGGTCGCCGCCTGGACCGACGTGCGCACGAGCGTGGCCGCGGCGGCGGTGGTCGGCACCACGCTGCTGTGGCTGATGCGGCATCGCGCGATCCAGGGCGGCATCGAGGAGGACCTCACGCCGCAGGCGTGGAAGGCGCCGGTCACGCGCGATCCGATCGACCCCGCCGCCGGGCCGGTGCTGACGACGATCGAGTACCGCGTCGATCCGGCGCGCGTCGACGAGTTTCGCAGCGTGATGCAGGAGACGCGGCGCAGCCGCCTGCGAGGCGGAGTGCTGTCGTGGGAGCTGTTTCGCGACACGCTGGACCCGGATCGCTTCATCGAGTACTTCATCGACGAAACCTGGGTCGAGCATCTGCGACGCTTCGACCGCTTCACCGTTTCCGACATCGCGCTGCGCCAGCGACGGCTTGCGCTGCACGTCGGCGACACGCCGCCAGTGGTGACACGCAGCATTGCCCAGCCGCTCGAGCGCGACTAGGAACGCGGGCCCGGCGAATATAATCGCCCGCAGATGCAGCCCTTCCGACGTCGCCGCAGCCGCCGACTTCTCGCCGCGATCGCCTGCCTGGCTTTTGTCCTGCAGGGATTCGTCCCGTCGATCGCGCAGGCTGTCGCGAGCATGGCACGCTCGCAGCTGTATCCCGGCGAGCTCTGCTCGGCCGACCTGCACGGCGCGCGGCTGCGCCTGGCCGAGGCGATCGCCGCCGAAGCACCGGCCTCCGAACGATCGGTACCCCAGGTCGCGCATTGCCCGTTCTGCTCGCTGCCGGCAGGCGGCGACATGCCGATCCCGAACGCGGAAATCCAGGACTTTCCGCTCGCGTCCGTCGAAGATGTGCTGCCGGCCGTCTCGCTCGACGTACCCGTGACACGACCGGCGCAATGGCGTCCGCACACGCCGCGTGCCCCTCCTTGCGGTTGAAGAGCCTTCCCCGAAAAAGAAGCCGGCTCCGCCGGCGTACCCCGATTTCTCTGCTGTCGCCCCGATCGGTCGGTAACAGGTACCGACTTTGGGCGAACGGCACCGATGGACAGGATCAACGATGAAATATGAACCGATCGTCTCGAACGAACCGATCGTCTCGACCCGACGCGCCTCCGCGCTCGGCCTGCTCGCCCCCGCGCTCGCCGTTCTCGCGCTCGCCCTCCCCGCTGCAGCCGCCGCCGAGCTGCGTGTCGAGGAACCGTGGGTGCGCGCAACCGTCGCCGGCCAGCAGGCCAGCGGCGCATTCATGACGCTCACGTCGACGAAGGATGCACGTCTCGTCGCCGTCGAGACGCCGGCAGCCGGCGTCTCCGAGATCCACGAGATGGCGCTCGAGAACAACGTGATGCGGATGCGCCAGATCGACGGCCTCGAGCTGCCGGCCGGCAAGCCGGTCGAATTGCGCCCGGGCGGCTACCACCTGATGCTGATGGAGTTGAAAGCTCCGCTGAACACCGGTGAGCACGTCGACCTGACGCTGACGGTGGAGGACGCCGGCGGCAAGCGCGAGCGCATCGAAGTGCAGGCACCAATACGCCCGCTCACCGCCGGCCACGGCCATGGAGCGAAAACGCACGGACATTGACGAAACACCCACGCCGCCCCGCACTCAAGATGTATTATTGATAGATCTTTTAGTGCGGGGCGTATTCGATGAAATCCCTTTCCGCGGGCGGCGGGCTCGTTCCGCTGCTCGAGCCGCAACCGGCTACGCCGCAGCGAGGCCGGCAGGCACTGTTCCGTCTCGGCTTCCGCCCGTTCTACCTGCTCGCAGCGCTCTGGGCGGCGCTGGCGGTTCCGCTATGGATCGCGCAGTTCGCCGGCCTGATGCCGCCCCCGGCGGCCTATCCCGCGATGCTGTGGCACGCACACGAAATGACCTTCGGTTTCGCGCTCGCCGTCATCGTCGGCTTCCTGCTCACCGCAGGCCGCGCCTGGACGGGCCTGCCCACGCTCTCCGGCGCACGACTCGCGGGACTGGCCGCCCTGTGGATCGGGGCGCGCATCTTCAACTACGCCGGCCCGGTTGCGCTCGCCATGGTGCTCGATGCGGCCTTCATCCTCGCGTCGATGCTCGCAATCGGCGTCGTGCTGATGAAGGCACGCAACTACCGCAACCTGTTCGTGCTGGCAGTGCTCACCGCCTTCCTCATCGCCAACTCGCTGTTCCACCTCGCGGTGGCCGGGCGCATCGAAGTCTCCCCGCTGCAGGCAACCCGCTTCTTCGTCTTCGTGATCGTGGTGCTCACCTGCGTGATCGGCGGACGCGTGATCCCCACCTTCACCGCGAACGCACTGCGCGGCGTGCGCCAGTGGCGCAATGTCCGGCTCGACCAGGCGGCTCTGGCGACGACCGTGCTCGCATTGCTGCTGGCGCTGTTGCCCGTACCCGCGGCGCTCACCGCGCTCGCCTGCTCCATCGCCGCCGCGCTTCAGTTCGTGCGGCTCGTCGGCTGGAACCCCTGGGCCACGCGTAGCACGCCGATCCTGTGGATCCTGCATGTCTCGTATGCGTGGATTCCGATCGGGCTCGTGCTGCTGGCGCTCGGCGTCCTCGGCATCGTGCCGGAGTCGGCCAGCGTGCACGCGCTGACGATCGGAGCGATCGGCGGACTGATCATCGGCATGATCACGCGCACCGCGCTCGGGCACACCGCGCGGCCGCTGAAGGCGGGCCGCATCGAGACGAGCGCGTACGCGCTCGTGCAACTCGCCGTGCTGCTGCGGCTCACGCCGCTGCTGTTGCCCGCGCTGCCCTATCTGCCGTGGACGACGGCAGCGGCGGTCGCGTGGAGCCTCGCCTTCGCCGTCTATCTGCTGAAATACGTTCCGATGCTCACCGCGCCGCGGCTCGATGGCCGCGACGGGTAGCGAGCACGGGAAAAGACGAAGAGCAGCCCGCTCAGGCGGCGCGACGGCGCATCTGCGCACCCGCCTCGGCCGGTGCGTAGTCGAACTCGAGGCGGCTGAGCGCACGCTCGAAATGCTGTCGTTGCGCGACGGCATGCTGCTCGAGGCGACGACCGCCCCAGACGCCCGCAAGCTGGCTCGGCGACACGCCCTGGATCTCGCTCGACCCCTGGCCTGCCGGCCGGATCGTGATCGCGCACAGCATGTACAGACCGACGCGGCGATCCGCGCGCGACGCGGCCTGCATGGTCGGGCCATGATAGGCGTAGAGTGCGAGCGAGCCGGGACGGCCTTCGGGATCTTCGCCTTCCGGCTGCACTTCGCCGGCGACGATGAATCCTTCGCGCTCGAGCACGCGGCGCAGCAGCGCTGCAGCGCGCTCGACCGATAGTTCGATCGTGAATCGTACAGGCAAGGCTTCCACTTGAAACTCCCTTCGTCGATACCTTGGCAAAACAGTGAGAACCGGGACTGACTGAATCGTGCGTCCCGTGGCTTAGGGCTGGCTTAAGGAAGACCCCCAGCAGCCCGCGGGCCTGTCACCGGGCGCCGGTGCGCCGGTGCGCCGCTGCCCGGGGTCGGGCGCTCTACCATTCGGTACGGACTACATCGGCAGGAAGGAACGCAGCGAATGAAGACTTTCGACGTAAAGGGAATGACCTGCAATCACTGCGTGCGCGCGGTGACGAACGCGGTGCAGGAGATCGACGCACAGGCCCGGGTCGAAGTCGACCTTGCTGCCGGAACGGTGCTCGTCGATTCGACGAGCCCGGCCGCGTCGATCGAACAGGCGATCGACGCGGCCGGCTACGAGGCGAAGCTGCGCTCGAGTTGAGTCAGCCGATCTGGATCCGCTTCGAAGCGGGTACTTGCTTCTTCGGTAGCGTCAGCTTGAGAACGCCGTCCTCGAACTTGGCGCTCGCCGCGCCGTCGTCGATCTCGGAGGCGAGCTGGAAGCTGCGACCCACCGAGCCGTAGTAGCGCTCGCTGCGAAGCACGCGCTCACCTTCCTTCTGCTCCGACTCGCGCTTGACCTCGGCGCTGATCGACACGCGGTTGCCGTCGATCTGGACCTGGATGTCGTCTTTCTTCACGCCGGGCATCTCGGCCTGCACCTGGTATGCACCGTCGCCTTCCTTGACGTCGATACGGATCTCGAGGGCGCCGCCGGCATCGCCACCCCGCGCGGTCGGCTGGAAGAAACCACGGAACAGCTCGGGAAACACTTCGGCAAACGGGTCGTACACGGACATCCGGCTCATTCTTTCGCTCCTTGCATCTGCTTCTGGGACCGCGCAAGAGCCTGATCAGGCCCGCGCTACGAAAGACTAATTCGGGCCGGCAACGACCGATTTCAAGCCCGACCGGGCCGCTCAGACGCGCTCGATCATCGTGGCGATGCCCTGCCCGACGCCGATGCACATCGTGGCGATCGCGCGCCGCGCACCGCTGCGCTGCAGCTGGTGCGCTGCAGTGAGCACGATGCGCGCCCCCGACATGCCGAGTGGATGCCCGAGCGCGATCGCTCCGCCGTTGGGATTCACGAAAGGCGCGTCGTCGGGCACGCCGAGGTCGCGCAGCACGGCGAGCCCCTGCGCGGCGAAGGCTTCGTTCAACTCGATCAGGTCGACATCCCCGATCGACTGCCCGGTACGCTCGAGCAGCCTGCGCACCGCCGGAGCCGGCCCGACGCCCATCACGCGCGGCGCAACGCCCGCGGTTGCCATGCCGACGAAGCGCGCACGCGGCTCGAGTCCGTAACGGCGCGCAGCCGCCTCGGTGGCGAGGATCAGCGCCGCGGCGCCGTCGTTGACGCCCGACGCGTTGCCGGCAGTGATGGTGCCATCGGCACGCACGATCGGCCTGAGCTTCGCGAGCGCCTCGATCGTCGTCTCGCGCGGATGCTCGTCGCGGTCGACGACGACCGGATCGCCCTTGCGCTGGGGGATCGTCACCGGAACGATCTCCTCGGCGAAGTAGCCGCTGCGCTGCGCGGCCGCTGCGTTCTGCTGGCTGCGCAGCGCCATCGCGTCCTGGTCCTCGCGCGAGATGCGATGCTCGACCGCCACGTTCTCGGCCGTCTCGGGCATCGAGTCGATGCCGTACTGGCGCTTCATCTCCGGATTGACGAAGCGCCATCCGATCGTCGTGTCGTAGATCGCGTTGTCGCGCCCGAATGCCGCCGACGCCTTCGGCAGCACGAAAGGCGCGCGCGACATGCTCTCGACACCGCCCGCGATGCCCAGCTCGAACTCGCCGCAGCGGATCGCACGCGCGATCGTGCCGAACGCGTCCATGCCCGAGCCGCACAGGCGATTGACGGTTGCACCGGGCACCTCGACCGGATAGCCGGCGAGCAGCAGCGCCATGCGCGCGACGTTGCGGTTGTCCTCGCCCGCCTGGTTCGCGCAACCGAAGATCACCTCGTCGACCGCCGACGGATCGAGGTCGGGGTTTCGCGCAAGCAGCGCCTTCAGCGGCACTGCAGCAAGGTCGTCGGTGCGCACCGCGGAGAGCGCACCCGCATAACGGCCGATCGGCGTACGCACGCCGTCGCACAGGAATACTTCGTTCACGGCTCGATTTCCCGGGTTGAAACGACCCGACATTGTGCACCCGGGCGGCGATCGGCGAATAATCGGAGAGCCATCCACGCAGGGAGACTGCTATGTTGAGCATGGCTCCGATGACGACGATGCTGCCCGTCGCCGACCTCGATCGCGCAAGCCGTTTCTACGAAGACAAGCTCGGCCTCGAGCCGATGGGCCGCGCACCCGACGGCGCGATGCGCTATCGCTGCGCGAACACGGTGCTCGCGTTGTTGCCGCGCCCGACGCTGCGACCGGCCGAGCACACGGCGATCAGCTTCGAGGTCGACGACCTCGACAAGGAGCTATCGGAGCTGCAGGGCAAAGGCGTCGTCTTCGAGGACTACGACCTGCCCGAGCTGCGCACGGTGAACCACGTCTGCGTGCTCGGCTCGGAGAGAGCGGCGTGGTTCCGCGACAGCGAAGGGAACTACCTGTGTCTGCATCAGGAAGAGAAGGGGGAAGGGAGAAGGGAGAAGGGTGGGGGGTGAGGAGGACGGGCGGGGCGTCTTCGGCTCCCTTCAGCGGCGCGCGGCTGGGGGGGCTGCGCGCGGCGGGTCGGCATCGGCCGGCGCATCGCGTGCGGCGTCGACCGGCGCATCGCGCCCCGCATCCAGCCGCTGCACGTCGGCGCGCAGCCAGCGCAGCAGCACGAGGCCGGGCAATGCGGCGACTACCGAGAACACGAAGAACGACGACCAGCCGAAGGCATCGACGTACACGCCGGATACCGGACCGACGTAGACGCGCCCGACCGCGGCGAGGGCCGACAGCAGCGCGTACTGCGCCGCCGAGAAGCGACGATCGGTGAGCGCCATCAGGAACGCGACGAAGGCGGCCGTCCCCATGCCGCCGCACAGGTTCTCGAAGCCGATCGCGATCGTCATCAACGCGTAGCTCTTCGGCGCGACCGACAGGACCCAGTAGCCGAAATTCGACACCGCCTGCAGGATGCCGAAGAGCATCAGCGATCCGTAGAGCGGCCGCTTGGCGAGCCACGCGCCGCCGGCCAACGCACCGACGATCGTCGCCGCGAGCCCGAACACCTTGTTGACGGCGCCGACCTCGGTGGGCGAGAAACCGGCGCCGCGCAGCAGGAAGGTCGTCGACAGGCTTCCCGCGAAGGCGTCGCCGAGCTTGTACAGCACGATCATCGCGAGCAGAGCCACCGCGCGCTCGCGCTGGAAGAAGGCGTCCCACGGCGCGAGGAACGACGGAAAACCGGCGCGCCGGGCGGCGTGCAGCGCGGCGACGCACGCGAGCACGAGCATCAGCGTATCGGCGGCGAGCGAGGCGAAGCGCCCGCTGCCGATCCACCCCCACGGTAGCTGGCGCAGCAGCCAGAAGGTTCCGAAGCCGGCGACGAGCATCGCGACGAAGCCGAGCAGCTCGGCGCGCACGTCGCTGGCGAGCCGCTCGACCTGCGGCGCGCGCGGCACCCACACGGTGACGAGGGAAAGCAGCACGAACAGCACGCCCATCGCGCGGAACATTCCCGGCCAGCCGAGCCACTGGTCGGCGACGATCATCGCGACGCCGCCCGAGACGAGCATCGCGACGCGGTATCCGAGCACCGACACCGCGGCGCCGGCGCCACGCTCCTCGTCCGGCAGCAGGTCGGTCCGATAGGCGTCGAAGACGATGTCCTGCGACGCTGACAGGAACGCGATCGCGACCGCGCAGGCGCCGACCGCGTAGACGGAAACACGAGGGTCGAGCATCGCCATCGTGAAGCACAGTGCGGCGAGCGCAAGCTGCGTGACGAACAACCAGCCGCGCCGCCGCCCGAGCAGCGGCGGCTCGAAGCGATCGGCGAGCGGTGCCCAGACGAACTTGAAGGTGTACGGAAGGCCGACCAGCGCGAAGAAGCCGATCGTCGTCACGTCGAGGCCTTCGACCGTGAGCCAGGCCTGCAGCGTTCCGGCCGTCAGCGCCAGCGGCAGGCCGCTGGCAAAACCCAGCAACAGCATCGCCGCAATGCGGCGATTGGCGAAGACCTGCACGAGGGGGCGCGACGACACGGCGCGGGAAGTGTACTCGCTGAACCGGATGCGCGACGACGCGCTCGCCCGCTCCGCGGCGCGCTCGCGCGCTCCATTATCGGAGCGTCATCGACCTCCGACGGTGCACCGTCACCGGCACCCCGGCAGCAGCCGGCGCCGGGGTGCCCGCCATCGCCTCGCGCTTCTCGCGCTTGACGCGACGCTGGATGCGCACCGGGCACTTGTGGTCATGGTGGTACAGCACCTGGCAGTGCAGGCAGCCGATGCATTCGTTCGGACTGATCTGCCCTTCCGGGTGGATCGCGCCCACCGGGCACTCGTTGAAGCAGCGCATGCACGGGTTGCCGCACTCGCGATAGCGCGGCAGCCAGTCGAAGATGCGCAGGCGCCCGGGAATCGCCAGCGCCGCACCGAGCGGACACAGGTAGCGGCAGAAGAAGCGCTCTATGAACAGCCCCGCCGCCAGCAGCGCCAGCGCGAACGCGACGAACCACCACTCGCGCAGGAAGCGCAGCACGATCGCCGTCTTGAACGGCTCGATCTCTGCGAGACGCTCGGCCCACACCAGTGAGCCCAGCGATACGCCGAAGAGGCCGAGGAAGATGATGTACTTCGTCGGCAGCAGTCGCTGATGCACGCCCCATGGAACCTTCAGCTGCGGCACCTTCAGCGCCCGCGCCACGCGGTTCGTCAGCTCCTGCAGCGCACCGAAGGGGCACAACCAGCCGCAGAACGGCCCACGCCCCCAGAACAGCAGCGCCGCGGCGACCGAGCACCAGAGAATGAAGATCAGCGGGTCGACGAGGAACGACTCCCAGCGGAAATCGGTGCGTAGCGAGCTCGCGAAGGTGAGCACGTTGACCACCGACAGCTGCGCCTGCGCGACCCATCCGAGCCACAGCAGCGTCACCGCGAGAAAGACGAGACGGACGCGGTCGAACAGCTTCTCGCGCGGGACGAGCAGATCCTGGAAGAAGAAGATGATCGTCAGCGCCGCGAGCATCAGGCCCAGCACGACGATCGCCGCGACCCGGCTCTTCCAGATCGTCATCCACAGCGGCACCGCGTCGGCTTCGTCGAATGCCGCCGCGCTTTCGGTTGCAGAAGAATCGATGGTCAGCTGGCTACCGGTCACCGCCGCGACCGACGAAGACAGCGGCGCCACCATCGTGTACAGCTCCGGCAATCGATACGGCAGCGTGAACGTGACGAAGGCGTGGTCGAACTTGCCGACCGGGCGCTGCGCAATCAGCCGCAGCTCCCACGGCGCGGTCGGATCGAACTCGGCGCCTTCGGGAATCGCGAATGCGCCGATCTCGCGCAGATTCGGCGCATCGCTCGCGACGATGCGTCCGATGCGCAGGTGATGCCGCTTCCAGAAGCGGATCGTCTCGATCCCCTGGACCAGCTCGAGGCGATCGAAGATGCCGCCGCGAAACCACGCGGCTCCCTTGAACGAGTACGGACCGCGCGCGGCGATCAACAGGGCGTGCTGCCCGGGCGCGAGCATGCGCTGCAGGTCCGCGTACTCGTTGGGGTCGAGCAGGCTGCGCGCGATCGCCGGCTGCGAGATCAGCGTGATGTACAGATCGATGAACACATCGTCGGGCGCACCGGTCTGCGTCAGCCGGGCCGCGATGGCATCGCCCGAGTCGACGAACGCCTGGTTCACCTCGCCGACGGTCACGCGCAGATGCGCCACCGCGCCCTGCTCGCGCAGCGTCTCCCAGCTCGTGACGTTGCCCGCCTCCGGATCGACGACGCGTCCGCTCTGCGCTGCACCCGCGGCACCGGCAGCGCCGGGCGCACCCGCAGCGCCGGCTGGAGCAGCCGCCGAGCCGGCTGTTCCCGCTGCACCAGCCGCCCCTGCTGCGGCCGGCCCCGGCCCACCGAGCTGCAGCATGCGCGCCACGCGCGACGACGAGCGCACGACGCTGTCGCCGATGATCAGCACCGTGACCGTGGCACCGCTGACGATGTCGGCCCGCGGCGGCCCGCCTCCCGCTGCGCGCGCGCGCAGCGGATTGAAGCCGACGTAGCTGTTCAGCGACTCGATGATGCGTTCTTCGGGAACGCCGACCATCAGGATCGGCTCGCTGTGCTCGGCAATACGCAGGCCGACGACCGTGCCGGCATTGTCGAGCGCAACGAGCACGTGGATCGGCTTGCCCGAATAGCCGCGCGAATCGACGTAATCGGAGGCGAGGTAGACGAAGCCGACGCGTTGCTGACCCTGGAACACCGGCGCCACCGGTGGGCTTCCCTGCACGGATCCGAAACGATCGGCGCCCGGGAACACGTCGGTCGGAGTCGTCTTCGCGAGGAACGAATCGAGCAGTGACGGTGTCGCCGTGCCCTGCGCGAAAGCCGAAACGCAGGCGGCAAGAATCCAGAAGGCCGCGAATGCCCGCAGCATCGCGAGCTGCCAGCGATTCGGACCGGTCACCGGGAGAACCTGGAAGCGATGATCATGCGCGGGCGCCAGTATAAGGCGATGCCGATCGCGCTCCGCGCGCCCGAAGCGCCGCGGACGCGCGTTCAGGCGGCAGGCACCGTCTCGATGCGCCCGTCTGCATGCACGAACCACGCGCGTGCCGCCGCATGCGCGGCGAGAAGCCGCGCCCTGCGCTCCGGCGCGACCACCGACAGTACAGTCGACAGGCCGTCGGCGATCGTCGCGCGCGAAGCGGCCACTGACACCGATGCGTAGCGGTTCGCGCTGCGGCCGGTGCGCGGATCGAACAGGTGATGCACGCGCGGGTCGGGCCCGAATCGCGTGCCGGCGCCGGCGGAAGTCGCCAGCGCCTGCACCTGTCCGGGCGCATTGCCCATCGTCAGCTCGAACAGCGTGCGCGACGGCTCCTCGGGATCGACGACGATGGCGGTCCACGGATTGCCGTCGGCACGTCGACCCGCAGCGCGTGCCTCGCCGAGATCGATGGCCACGTCGTCGAAGCCTTCGCGACGCAGGCGATCGGCAACGCGATCGGTGAAGTAGCCCTGCGCGATACCGTTCAGCGAGATCGCCATGCCGCGCATGCCGAGCACGATGCGACCGGCGGCCACCTGGACCCGGCGATGATCGACGAGATCGAGCACCTGCGCGATCGCATCGGCGCCCGGCCCCGCAGGCGACGCGTCGGGCGCCCGAAAATGCGCTTCGTACAACCGGTACAGCGGCTGGATCGTGGGATCGAAAGCGCCGTCGCTCGCACGCGCCATCGACAGCGAAGTCGACAGCAGCTCGACGAGCTCGGACGGCGGCGCACGCAGCTCGCCGGCCGCGTTCAGGCGCGACAGTGCGGAATCGTCGCGATACAGGCTGAACACGCGCTCGAGTCGCGCGACGTCGGCGACGCAGTCATCGAGCACGGCGCGCGCAAGGGCCCGGTCTTCGTGCACGAGCGTGATCGTCGCAAGCGCGCCGAGCGCCGTGCCCTTCCAGACGACGGGCATCGACGCGTCTCGTTGCGCGGCCTGCGCGACAGGCAGCGCGGCGCAGGCTGCAGATGCGCCGAGCACCGACAGGAAGCGGCGCCGGGAAGCGGGAAACGGTTTCATCGAATCACTCCGTCGTCGATCGTGCCCGATCACGGCTGCGAAACAGGTGTCCGGGATCAATGACCCGCCGACTCGTGCGCGGATGCAGCCGCGCCAACCGCACCGAGGACGTAATCGTCGGGGATTTCGTCGAGCCGTGCGAGTTGCCCGCCGTGCTGCGCGCGAAACGCCTCGGCGGCGTCCTTCGCGGAAAACGGGACCGCCTCGGGCGCCCCCATTCCGCCCATCCGGTCGCTGCCGAGCACGAACCACGCTTCGTTCGCCTCGACCCACGCACCGTCCTCGGGCTGGTCCCAGCTCTTCGCCTGCGCCATGTCGTTGACGTACACCGCCGTGATGTCGCGCGGCTCCTCGGGCAGACGCAGGAACGCGATCGTGTCACGCACCGACGAGAACCACACCGGCTCCTCGCGTCCGGAAAGATGGATCTGCCCTTTCGGCCCCTCGTGATCGGTGAGCAGCATGCCGCAGTAATAGCTGGTCGCCTCGGCGAGCACCTCGTTCGGCGAAGGCGGCGGCGCCTGCCCGGCGTCGCGATCGCAGCCGGCCGCGAACAGAAGCAGGACTGCGAGCAGCCCCGGCATCAACACGCGCACGAAAACCCCGGCACGATCGAAGCCGCGATGCAATCCGGCGACGCGATGCAAACGAACGGTCGTCACACCGGCCTCCTGCGAAAAACGGCGACCGCCGCCGCCGACGGAACGACGACCCACGCAACGAGCGCGCCGAGCAGCGCGGCGATCGGCAGCCGGCTCGCGTCGCCGGGGCCGGCCATCCCGCTGTAGACGGAGACGGTGTCGCTCGCGCTCATGTTGAACAGCCGGTATGCATCGGTCGGGTTCAGCAGCAGCAGCGCATCGAGCGCCCCGCGGCCGATCGTGCGACCCTGGTCGGCGACCAGCGCACCGAGCAGCGCCGTGTCGTACAGCAGCACGAAGAAGAGCCACAGCCCGACGGCGATGCCAGCGGCGGTCGCACGATCGCGCACGAGGCTGCTCGCCAGGCACCCGAGCGCGACGAAGCTCGCGCCGAGCAGCACCGAGGTCCCGACCATCGCCGCGTACGCGCCCCAGGCCGGCTGCGCCGGCGCGCGCGCGTACCAGAGCGCGAGCGCCGCGGCGCCGTAGCCGACGACGGTGGCGAAGCCGAGGATCGTCGTCTGTCCGATGATCTTTCCGACGACGACCTGCCAGCGCGACACCGGATACGACAGCAGCAGCGCGAGCGTGCCGCGCTCGTGCTCGCCGACGATCGCATCGAAGGAGAGCATCAGCGCGATCAGCGGCACGAGCAGGATCGTGAGCGACGACAGGCTGACCACGACCACCGCGACCGGATCGCTCTTCACGATGCCGGTCGGCGCGCTGCCCAGCAGCGCGAGCGACAGCGCGAGGGCGGCGAGCACGACGGTGGTCGCCGCGGCCCAGCGGTTGCGCAGGCCGATGCGCAGCTCGTGCAGCGCGATCGTCGCGACGTTCATGACGCCCGCTCCGGCGACGACGCATGGTCGCTCGACTCTATCCAGTGCCGGTACAGCTGCTGCAGCCCCGGTGCCTCGAGGTCGACGTCCTCGACGAGCTCGCCGAGCGCGCCGATCGCGCGCAGCACCGCCATCTTCGCGTCGGCGGGCGCGAGCAGCGTCAGCGAATCGACCCCGCGCTCGACGCAGCGCACCGCTTCCGGCATGCGCGCGAGCACCGACGACGTCGAGCACGGCTGCACGCGCAGTCGCAGGCGCAGCTGCGCCTGCGCGCCGTGCCGCAGTTCGTCGAGCGTACCGGCGGCAACGAGCCGCCCGCGATGCACGATCGCCGCCCGATCGACGCGGCGCTCGATCTCCTCGAGCGCGTGCGTCGAGACCAGCACCGTCGCGTCGCTCGCGCGCAGCTCGTCGATCGTCTCGTAGACCTCGGCGCGCGAATCGGGATCGAGCCCGCTCGTCGGCTCGTCGAAGAGCAGCAGCCGCGGCGAACCGATCAGCGCCTGCGCGATGCCGAGCCGCTGGCGCATGCCTTTCGAATAGGTGGCCACGCGCCGGCCTGCCGCATGCGCAATGCCGACACGCTCGAGCAGCGCATCGTTGTCGCGCACCGCGCAACCCTTCAGTCGGGCATAGAAGGCCATCGACTCGCGCGCCGTCAGCGACGCGTGGAACGCGACGTTCTCGGGCAGGAAGCCGAGCGCGCGCCGCGCCGCGGCACCGCGCGCGCCGGCCGGATCGACGCCGAGCACGCGCACCGCGCCCTCTTCGGGCCGGACCAGTCCGAGCATCAGCTTGATCAGCGTCGTCTTGCCCGCGCCGTTGTGGCCGACCAGCGCGGTCGCCTCGCCGGCCTGCAGCGTCAGCGAAATATCCTGCACGGCGGTGATACGCCCGTAGCGTTTCGTCACGCCGCTCCATTCGGCGACCGTCATTGCGCCGCCTCGTCGGTCGCGCGCACCGGCCCGTCGGGCACGCGCACCGGCCGCATCAGCGGCGCACTGTCGAAGACGCCGCCCGGGTACAGCGCCGGGAAACGCGCCTGCGCCCAGCGCACCATCTGCACCGCCGGGCTGTTCAGCAGCGCCTTGGCGGCCGGCAGCGTCCACAGCACCTCGTCCATCACGTCGTTCGGCCGGTACGGACGATCGGAGATGCCGTCGCCGTCGAGATCGAAGGCGGGGTTGTCGCTCCAGTAGTTGCCGCGTCCGCCCTCGGCCCAGTCGATGAAGCGGGTGCCGACGTACTTCACCTGCGTGCGGTTGGCGACGAAGGCATTGCCGCTCATCGTGTTGTCGGCCGATCCGCCGGTGAAGTGGATGCCGATCGGACACCCCTCGAACCAGTTCTCGCGCAGGTCGTTGCGCGTCGCGTTGTAGACGAACGCGCATTTCTCGCGACCATTGCGCACGACGTTGCCGACGACCTGCGACAGGTTCGTCGAATGCAGCAGCAGCCCGTGGTCGCGATCGTTCACCGAGACGTTGTCGCGGATCTCCAGCCGATCGGAATACATGATCGCCCAGCCGACGTGATTGCCATGCGAACGGTTGCCGACGATGCGGCTGTCGTTCGTGTACATGTAGTGGATCGCGAAGCGCAGATCCGAGAAGGTGTTGTCGGCAAAGGTGTTGTCGCGGCTCACCTTCACGAAGATTCCGTCGCGTCCGTTGCGGATCGTGTTGCCGATCACCTTCGCGCCCGGCGCGTTCCAGATCGACACGCCGTTGCCCGCTTCCGACAGCCGCAGGTCGGTGCGCCCGACGATCTCGTTGCGCTCGACCACCGAACCGGCCGCGCCGTGCAGGTAGACGCCGAACAGGTTGCCGACCAGCCGGTTGTCGCGCACCAACGCGCGCCGTGCCTCGCGCGTGACGAGCACCGCCGAGTCCATCGCCGGCAGGTCGCGCCCCGAACCGGTGATCTCCAGGCGCTCGATGCGCACGTCGTCGGCCGAGACCGTCACGACACTGCCGCGCCCCGTGCCCTCGAGCACGGCGCCGGGCTCGCCGACGAGCGCGAGCGGCTGCTCGACGCGCACCGGCCCTGCGTGTCGCCCGGCGGCGAGCCGGATCGTGTCGCCGGGCCGCGCCGCATCGACGATCGGCTGCAGCGGCTGACCGGGCTCGACGCGATGCTCGACCGCGTGCGCGGGCGCGGCAACGGGTGGCGCCGCGCCGAGGTCACCGGCGGAGGCCGCGAACGCAGCACCCGCGAACACAAGGAACGCCACCGCCCCGGCGAGCGTCCGCCGCGCGAACGCGACCGAGGCGAAGGCACTGCTTCGATTCACCGCTAAGCGCGCTCCACCATCATCCGCCCCTTCATCTCCATGTGGAGCGCGTGGCAGAACCATTGACAGAAATACCAGTACACGCCCGGTCGATCGGCGATGAAGGTCACCGACGCGGTCGCCTGCGGACCGACCTCCATCGCGATCCCGTAGTTGCAGATCGTGAAGCCGTGCGTGAGGTCCTCGATCTGGTCGCGGTTCGTCACGTACACGGTCACCTCGTCGCCCTGCTTCACCTTGAACTCGTGCAGGCTGAACAGCGGCGCCGCCGAGAACATGTAGACGCGCACCTTGTTGCCGTCGCGGATCACGTTCGCCGCTTCCTCGAGCACGACGTTGTCGGCCTTCGCCTGCGCGACCGCATCGGCGAACATCGGGTCGTCGCGACTCCAGACGTGCACCGGGTTCACCTTCGAGCGATGGATGATCGTCGCGTCGTGCGGCTCGGCGAAGCTCGGGCCGTCGTGCACGATCACCATCTCGTCGCCCGAGATGTCGATCAGCTGGTCGTTCTCGGGCTTCAGCGGCCCCACGTTCAGGAAGCGGTCCTTCGAGAACTTGTTCAGCGACAGCAGCCACTTGCCATCGGCTTCCTTCGTCTGCCCCATCGACGTGTGGTTGTGCCCGGGCTGGTAGTGCACGTCGAGCTTCTGGAGGATCGGGTCGACGTCCTTGCCGGCGAAGGCATCGATCGCCGCCTGGATGTTCCACTTGCAGATCTGGCTGTCGATGAACAGCGTCGTGTACGCGTTGCCCTTGCCGTCGAAGGCGGTGTGCAACGGGCCGAGACCGAGTTCGGGCTCGGCGACGACGCAGTCGCGCGGCTCGATCTTGTCATCGAACAGCTCGTCGAACTTGCGCACGTCGAAGACGCTCACCGTCGGCGACAGCTTGCCGTTGGCGACCACGTGGATGCCGTCGGGCGCGGTGTTGATGCCGTGCGGGCTGTTCGGGATCGGGATATAGCGCGTATACGGCGAGCCGTGCGTACCGTCGACGACCGGCACGCCGCCGATCTTCCTGACCTCGCCGCTGGCCACCGCCTCCTCGATGCGCTTGATGTTGAAGACGGTGATCCAGTCCTGCTCGGCCGCCGTCATCTCGCCGAGCGTGATGCCTTCCTCGGAGTTGTAGCAGGTGGCGAAGGCGTACTTGCCCTGGTAGTCGGCGTCGACATTGTCGAGGTTGCCGTCGACGAGCACCTGCCAGGCGATCTCCATCGTCTCGCCGTCGACCGCGGTGAACACGCACTGGTACTTCGTGTGGTCGACGATGTCGCCGCTGCCGTCGTTCGGGATCGGCACGCGGTACTCGCCGTTGCAGAACACGTAGCCGGTCTTCGGGTACTTCTGCACGCGCAGCCCGTGCACCGTCTGCTGGTTCGGCAGCTCGATGATCTTGTCGCACTTCATCACGTCGCAGCGCACGCGCGCCACGCGCGTGTTCGCCTTGTCGTTCATGTAGATGTAGCGCCCGTCGTAGGTGCCGTCGGTGAACGACATGTGCGGGTGGTGCAGGTCGCCGTTCACGTAGGTGCCGCCGCGACTCTCGAGATACTTGCGCGTCTCGGGCGTCAGGCCTTCGGTCAGGATCTTCAGGCTCTCGTTCGTCTGCCCCCAGCCGGTCGCGCTGCAGCGGTTGAACACCGGCACACGCATCAGCTCGCGCATCGACGGCAGCCCCATGATGCGCAGCTCGCCGCTCTGGCCACTGGAGAAGAACACGTAGTACTCGTCGAGCTCGCCCGGGCCGACGTGCGTCTTCGCGAGCGCGGCTTCCACGCTCGACGCGGTCCGGGCCGGCGCCGGCGCAGCGGCGGGCGCAGGCTGTGCCGCCGCCGGCGCGGCCGAATCCCCCGAAGCGGCGGGCGGCGCGGCCTCTTCTTCGCGCCCGCAGGCACCGAGCACGGTGCCCAGGCCGGCCGCGGCTACGGCCTTCGCGCCGCCTCCCAGCACCGCCCTTCGCTTTGGGTCGATGACACTACGTTTCGGGTCGTCGTCTTTCATGGCCTCGAGCTCCTCGTGAACCGCGCCTGAAGCGCGCAATGCAAAAACGACCGCCGAAGTGCAATTGCCGCAGCCGGCAGGTCGTTCATGCCGAATCGGAATCCTGTACGCGACGATGCACCGTCACCGGCATCTCCACGGCTGCCGACGCCGCCGGGCGCGCCATCGCCTCGCGCTTCTCGCGCTTGACCCGCCGCTGGATGCGCACCGGGCACTTGTAGTCGTGGTGGTACAGCACCTGGCAGTGCAGGCACGAGATGCATTCGTTCGGATTGATGTGCCCTTCCGGATGGATCGCCTCCACCGGGCACTCGTTGAAGCAGCGCATGCACGGGTTGCCGCACTCGCGATAGCGGCGCAGCCAGTCGAACATGCGCAGCCGCCCCGGCAACGCGAGCGCCGCACCGAGCGGGCACAGGTAGCGGCAGAAGAAGCGCTCGATGAACAATCCCGCCACCAGCAGCGCCACCGCGAAGGCGACGAACCACCACTCGCGCATGAAGCGCAGCACGATCGCCGTCTTGAACGGCTCGATCTCCGACAGGCGCTCGGCCCACGCGAGCGAGCCGAGCGACACGCCGAACAGCCCGAGGAAGATGATGTACTTCACCGGCCACAGCCGCTCGTGCACGCCCCACGGGATCTTCAGCTGCGGCACCTTCAGTGCCCGGGCCGCGCGGTTCGTCAGCTCCTGCAGCGCGCCGAAGGGGCACAGCCAGCCGCAGAACGGCCCGCGCCCCCAGAACAGCAGCGCCGCGGCGACCGAGCACCAGAGAATGAAGATCAGCGGGTCGATCAGGAACGACTCCCAGCGGAAGCCCGACAGCAGCGAGTGCGTGAAGGTGAGTACGTTGACCACCGACAACTGCGCCTGCGCGACCCAGCCGAGCCACAGCAGCGTCATCGTGAGGAAGCCGAGCCGGATGACGTTGAACAGCCTCTCGTGCGGAACGATCACGTTCTGGAAGAAGAAGATGATCGTCAGCGCCACCAGCATCAGCGCGAGCACGACGATCGCGGCGATCTTGCTCTCCCAGATGCGCTGCCACAGCGGAACGGCTTCGATCTCGTCGAACAACATGCCGGTCGCGTCGGGTGATGCGGTCGGCGTCGCGGACGCCGGTGCCGTTGGCGTTGGCGTTGGCGTTGGCGACGCTGCCGCACCTGCTGCTCCCGGGGCCGCCGACGCAGCGGGTGCTGCCGCCTGCCCCGCAACCGGCTTCGTGTACTGCTCGGGCAGCTGGTACGGCAGCGGGAACGAGACGAAAGCCTTGTCGAGCGCGCTGATCGCACGCTGCACGAGCAGCTGCAGCTCCCACGGCACGGCCGGGTCGAACTCCGCACCCTGCGGAATCGCGAATACGCCGATCTCCTTCAGTGCAGGCGCACCGGCGGCGACGATCGCACCCACTCGTCGATGCTGGCGATCCCGGAAATGGATCGTCTCGGCGCGCTGCACCACCTCGATCCGGTCGAAGATCCCGCCGCGCACGTAGCCCGAGCCCTTGAAGGAATAGCGCCCGCCGCCGGCAACGAGCACCGCGTGCTGCCCGGGCGCGAGCATCTGCTGCACGTGGGCGAATTCCTCTTCGCCCAGCAGGCTGCGTCCGATCGCCGGATGCGATACGAGCGCGACGTACAGATCGATGAACGGGTCGCCGGGCTCGCCGCGCTCGGGCCGCTTGATGGCGGCGGCGTTGCCCGACGCCTCGAACGCACGGTTCACCTCGCCAACCGTGAGCTGCAGGTGCGCAACGGCGCCCTGCTCGAGCAGCGTGCTCCAGTCGGCGATGGCGCCCGCGTCGGGATCGAGCACGCGCGCGCCCGCGCCGGCGGCGCCCGTCGCGCCCGTTGCGCCGCCGAGCTGAAGCGCGCGCGCAACGCGCACTGCCGATCGCACGATGCTCTCGCCGATGATCAGCACGGTGACGGTCGCACCGCTGACAATGTCGGCCTGTGGCGGTCCGCTTGCCTGCAACGGATTGAACCCGACGAACGCGCTCAGGTAATCGACGACGCGCTGCTCGGGGATGCCGATCAGCACGATCGGCTCGCTGTGCTCGACGATCTTCAGCCCGACGATCGTGCCACTGTTGTCGAGCGCCACGAGGGTGTGAATCGGCTTGCCCGAATAGCCGTCGGTCTCGACGAAATCGGAGGTGAGGTACGCGAAGCCGACGCGCTCCTGCCCCTTGAGCACCGGCGCCACCGGCGGGCTGCCCTGCACCGGACCGAAACGATCGGCACCCGGAAAGATCTCGGCCGCAGGCAGCTTTGCGAGGAACGAATCGAGAAGCGGTGCCTTCTGCGCTGGCTGGGCAAGAGCAACGCCGCAGATCACCGCCAACCACAGGACGGCAAGAGCGCAGGAGATCGAGCGCAGCGCCATCCGCAGACCGCGAGTTGCTGCTACCACTGAACGAACCCGGATGCGATCATCATGGTCCGGCGAGTATAGGACGCCCGAAGGAGTTCGCCTTGCGCGCTTCGCTGCTCGAGCATGACCCACAAACCGGCCCGATCACGATCGAGACGCTCGTCGGCGTCGCCAACGCGATCGAGCAGGAAGCGGTGCGCCGCTATACGCAGCTCGAGCGCACGATGGACGAGCGCGGCGAGCTCGAAACAGCGGCCGCGTTCCGGCGCATGCTCGACGAGGAACGAGAGCACGTCGACGCGGTCGCCAGATGGGCCGCGGAGCTCGGCGTTGCGATTCCCGAAAGTGAAACCTTCGAGTGGATTCTGCCGCGCGACCTTTCCACTTCGTGGGAAGCGATCGCAGGAAGTGCACTGCTGACGCCCTATCGCGCGTTCGCAATCGCGGTGGAGAACGAGCAGCGCGCCTTCGCGTTCTACTCGTACCTGGCCGCGCACGCCGGCGACCGGGCGGTCGCCGAGCAGGCGGAACGACTCGCCACCGAGGAACTGCACCACGCGGCGCGCATGCGTCAGTGGCGCCGCGAGGCTTATCACCGCGAACGCGCGAGCGACAAAGGAGCCCGCGCGCCCACGTCGCAGGAGATCGCCCGGAGCGCACAATCTCCGGAGCAACTGCAGGCGTTCCTCGAGACACGCTACGCGACGATCGTCGAATTGCATCGCCGGCTCGCATCGCGCCTGCGCGAGCTCGGCGACGACGCGGGCGCCGCGCTGCTCGAAGCCTTTGTCGCTGCGCACGCGGTCGAGGGCGCCGACGCCGCTGCGATCACCGACGAAGAGCGCGCGCGCATCGCGCGCTCCGACGATCCGCTGCATCTGTTCGTCGAGGCGCAAAAGCCGCTCGAAGCGCTCGGCGAGACGCTCGACGCAGTGCTGTCGATCGCGCACGACGAGACCTTCGATCGTGCCGAGCGCGAAGCGACCGACGTCGTCTCATGGCTGTCGCGGCTCGCGCTGGCAACCGAACAGCGGTCGGCGCGGGGCACACCCGCAGCCTGAAAACCGGGGTCAGACCACGGTTTCGCCGGGCGAAACCGTGGTCTGACCCCGGTTTTCCCCGCGCAGCCGCCGCAGCGCCTGCACGACGTCGTCGACGTAGGTGAACACCACCGGCACGACGAGCAGGCTCAGGAAGGTCGACGTGATCAGCCCGCCGATGACGACGATCGCCATCGGTGCCCGGAAGCTCGGATCGACGCCCAGGCCGATCGCGATCGGCGTCATGCCGGCGCCCATCGCGACCGTCGTCATCACGATCGGCTTGGCGCGCTTGTGGCAGGCTTCGAGCAGCGCGTCGGTGCGCGCGAGGCCGCGGTCGCGCCGCGCCATGATCGCGTACTCGACGAGCAGGATCGAGTTCTTCGTCGCGATTCCCATCAGCATGATCAGGCCGATCATCGACGGCATCGAGATCGCGAAGCCGCCGAGGTACAGCGCGAGAAAGGCGCCCGGCACCGATAGCACGAGCGCGACGAGGATCGTGACCGGCTGCACGAAATCGCGGAACAGCAGCACGAGCACCACGTAGATGCACAGCACACCGGTGAGCATCGCGAGCGCGAAGCTCTCGCCGAGCTCGGCCATTGCCTCGGCGTCACCGACCGTGCGCTGGATGATCCCCGGCGGCAGCTTCTGCAGGCTCGGCAAAGCGAGCGCCTTGCGCTCGATGTCGCCCAGCGGCTGGCCGCTCAGCTCGACGCGGAAATTGATGTTGCGCAGCCGGTCGTAGCGGTCGATCTCGGCCGGACCGCTGCCGATCGACACGTCGGCGACATTGTCGAGCGGCACCGGCCCCTTCGCGCCGGGCACCTGCAGTCGCGAGACGAGCGAGAGGTCTTCGCGCGCCTCGGGTGCCAGCCGTACGACGATCGGCACCTGCCGCTGCGACAGGTTCAGTTTGGCGAGCCCCTGGTCGTAGTCGCCGGCCGTCGCGATGCGCAACGTGTCCGCGATCGCCGCCGAGGTGACGCCGAGATCGGCGGCACGCGCGAAGTCGGGTCGCACGATCAGCTCGGGGCGCACGAGGCTCGCCGTCGATGTGACGTTGCCGATGCCGGGCAGCGTGCGCAGTTCGCGCCCAACGACCGCGGCATGCCGCGCGAGCGCTTCGCCGTCCTCGCCGGCGAGTACGAGGATGTACTTCTCACCCGACCCGCTCAGGCCGACCTCGATGCGCGCGCCGGGTACCGCCTCGAGCGCCCGGCGCAGTTCGCTCTCGATCGCCTGCTTGCTCAATCCGTCGCGCTCGCCGCGCGGCCTGAGGTTGATCGTCAGCGTCGCCTTGCGCACCTCGGGTGCGCCTTGCGGAACGAACGGATCGCCGCCCGCCGAGCCGCCGCCCACCGCGGTATAGACCTGCACGACGTGCGGATGCCGCTCGACGAGCGCGCGTGCGTGCTCGGCGGCGGCGAAGCTCTGCTCGAAGGTGCTGCCGGGCGCGAGCTCCACGTGCACCTGCGTCTGCGACAGGTCATCGGGCGGCATGAAACCCGTCGGCAGCAGCGGCACGAGCAGCAGCGAACCGAAGAAGAACACCGCCGCCGCGAGCGTAGTCAGCACGCGATGCCGCAGGCACCAGCGCGCCGCCGCCATGTAAGCGTGCATCACGCGCCCGTCTTCGCGCGGCTCGTCGGGTCGCAGCAGGTACGCGGCCATCATCGGCGTAAGCATCCGCGCGACGACGAGCGACGCGAACACGGCGAGCGACGCGGTCCAGCCGAACTGCACGAAGAACTTCCCGGCGACGCCGCTCATGAACGCCGTCGGCAGGAAGACGGCGATCAGCGTGAAGGTGGTCGCGATCACCGCCAGGCCGATCTCGGCGGCCGCCTCCATCGCCGCGCGGTACGGCGTCTTGCCGCTGCGCAGGTGGCGCATGATGTTCTCGATCTCGACGATCGCGTCGTCGACGAGAATGCCGACCACCAGCGACAGCGAAAGCAGCGTCACGACGTTGATCGTGAAGCCGAACAGGTACATGCCGGCGAAGGCCGGAATGATCGACAGCGGCAGCGCGGTGGCCGCGACCATCGTCGCCCGCCAGTCGCGCAGGAAGAACCAGACGACGATCACGGCGAGCAGCGCGCCTTCGTAGAGCAGGCGCAGCGACCCGTCGTAGTTCTCGCGCACCGGATCGACGAAATTGAAGGCTTCCTCGATCTGCAGGTCGGGATGCTCCGCCTGCAGCGCGGCGAGCCGCGCCTGCACGCCCTCGGCCACCTCGATCTCGCCGGCGCCGCGGCTGCGGCTGATCTCGAAGCCGACCACCGGCTCACCGTTGAGCAGCGCGGCCGACCGGCGTTCGGCGACCGTGTCACGCACGGTGGCGATGTCCGTCAGGCGCACGCTGCGGCCGTCGGACAGCGTGATCGACATCCGCGCGAGCTCTTCGGCGGAGCGCACCGTCGCGATCGTGCGCACCGACTGCTCGGCGCCGCCGATGTCGGTGCGACCGCCCGGTGCATCCTGCTGGATGCTGCGCAACTGCCGCGAGACGTCGGCGGCCGTCGCGCCGATCGCCAGCAGGCGCTGCGGATCGATGTCGACGGCGATCTCGCGCGTCACGCCACCGACGCGGGCAACCGCGCCGACGCCGGGCACCGCCAGCAACGCCTTGCTGATCGTGTTGTCGACGAACCAGGACAGCGCCTCGTCGTCCATCCGCGCCGACGCGACGGTGTAGGTGAGGATCGGCAGCCCCGCGAGGTCCATCCGCGTGATGACCGGATCACGCAGGTCGGCAGGCAGATCGCTGCGCACGCGCGAGACGGCGGCGCGCACGTCGTCGACCGCCTCCTGCGTCGGCTTCTCGAGCCGGAACTCGACGGTGATCGTCGCCGTTCCGTCCTGCAGCTTCGTGTAGATGTGCTTGACGCCCTGCACCGTCGCGACCGAGTTCTCGATCCGGCGCGCGACCTCGGTCTCGAGCTGGCCGGGGCTCGCGCCCGGCAGCTGAGCGACGACGATCACCGTCGGCAGGTCGATGTCGGGGAAGTTCTGCACCTTCATCGAATGGAAGGACAGCAAGCCCGCGACGGTGAGCAGCACGAACAGCAGCACCGACGGCGTCGGGTTGCGGATCGACCACGACGAGACGTTGAAGCTCATCCGGGTGTGCCCGCAACGACGCGAACGAGATCGCCGTCGGCAAGGAAGCCGACGCCCGAATCGACGATGCGCGCATCGGCGGCGAGTCCGTCGACGATCTCGACGCGATCGCCGATGCGCCGGCCGAGCGAGACCTTCGTCTGCATCACCTTGCCTTCCTCGTCGACGAGGAACACATAGGCGAAGCCCTCGCGCAGCGCGACCGCCGACTGCGGAACGGTGAGCGCGGCCGAGCTGCCGAGCTCTATCTCGCCACGCGCGAACACGCCGGCGCGCGCCGGGCTCGGCACCGGCAGGTCGACGTAGACGATGCCCATCCGCGTCTGCGGATCCACGGTCGGCGCGACGACGCGCACGCGGCCTTCGATCGTCGTGCCTTCGGCGGCGTGCACGTGCGCGAGCTGCCCGGGCCGCACGCGAGCGAGGTCGGCCGCCGGCAGTTCGGCGCGCCACTCCAGGCGCGCGCCACGGATCAGCCGGAACAGCTCGGTGCCCGGCTGCACGACCGAGCCCATCGTTGCCATGCGCGACGAGATCACGCCGTCGTCCGGCGCAACGATGCGCGTGTTGCCCAGGCGCACCTCCTCGGCCTGCAGGCGCGCCCGCTGCGCCTGCAGGCGTGCACGTGCCGTCTGCGCCGCGGTGAGGTACTGCTCGATCTGCTGCGCGCTGATCGCGCCGCTCTTCTCGAGCTTGCGTGCGCGTTCGGCGTTCGCGTTCGCGTCGGCGAGCGTCGCTTCGGCCTCGGCCAATGCCGCGCGGATCTGCGCGCGCTCGGCCTGCACGGTTTCGTCAGACAGGCGCGCGAGCAGCTGGCCGCGCTTGACGCGATCGCCGACGTTGACCCGCACCTCGGCCAGCCGCAGCCCGTTCACCTCGCTGCCGACGACGATCTCCTGCCAGGCCGCGATCGTGCCGTTGGCGGCCAGCTCGATCGGCCAGGATTCGCTGCGCGGCGTCGCCACCGTTACCGTCAGCGCCGGACGCGCGGCCGAGGCCTGCGGCGCCTCGTCGGCGCGACCGCGCCCCGGCTCCGGCAGCGCGTCGCCGTCGCCCATCGACGTGCGCCAGGCAACGGCGCCGACGACGAGCGCGAGCGCCGCCAGCAGCGCGAAGAGAAAGCGTGCGGTCTTCGTTTTCGGCATCGGCGTGCTATCGCCCTGCGATGGAGGAATGAGCCGGCTGCCCCGCCTGCCAGCCGCCGCCGACCGCCTTGTACAGCGCGAGCCAGGCACCGATCCGCTCGCGCTGCGTCTGCAACAGCGCCGCGCTTGCATTCTGCGCGTCGCGGCGCGCCTGCTCGAGGTCGATCAGGCTGATCGCGCCGACTTCCCATTGCGTCGTCGAAGCCTCGAGGAACTGTCGATAACCCTGCTCGGCGGTACGCGCATCGTCGAGGCGCCGATCGGCCGCGTCCAGGCGCACCAGTGCCTGCTCGACCTCGCGCACCGCGTCGAGCGCGCGGGCGCGCCAGTCGGCCTGCGCGATCGCGAAGCGCGCCCGCGCCGCGTCGGCTGCGGCACTGCGACGCCCGGCATCGAAGAGCGGCGCGACGAGCGCCGGAACGATCGACCAGGTCGACCCGGTGAAGGTCTCTCCACCCTGGCGCAGCGACGAACGCCCGATCGATCCGGCGAGCGACAGGCGCGGATAACGGTCGGCTTCGGCGCCGGCCACCTCGGCGGCCGCGGCCACCGCAGCGCGCTCGGCCGCCATCAGGTCGGGGCGTTGCGCGAGCACGCGGGCCGGCACCGTATCGACGTCGAAAGCGACCGGTTCGGGCAGCCGTGCGCGCGCAGCAGCGACTGCGTCGCGAAGGCCGGTCGGCGGCAGCGCGGTCAGCGTGGCCAGCTGCACGAGCGCGACGTCGCAGTCGGCACGCTGCGCAGTCGCGCGTGCACGCGCATCGGCGGCGTTCGCGCGCGCGAGTGCCGCGTTCGCCGGCGCCTCGAAGCCGGCCTCGGTCTTGCGCAGCGTCAGCGACTCGGTCTGCGCGAGCGACTCCGCTTGCGCGTCGAGCACGTCGACGAGTGCTTCACAGGCGCGCAGGCCGACGTAGGTGTCGGCGATCTCGGCGGCCAGGCTCACGCGCGCGTCGTGCCACTGCAGCTCGCTGCCTTCGACACGCGCCTCGGCGGCCCTCGCGCGGTTGCGCGCGGCACCGAACACGTCGATCTCCCAGCGCGCATCGAGGGTGCCGCTGGTCATCGTTGCCACCGCAGGCGATCCGGCTGCGATCAGCAGCGTGTTGCCGCGGCTGACGCTCGCGTTCGCATCGAGCGCAGGCACGAGCGCGGCACCGGCGATGCGTGCGTTGGCGCGCGCCTCGGCGATGCGCAGCGCCGCCTGCTCGAGCGTCGGGTTGTTCTGCTGTGCCGCGTCGATCAACTGCACGAGCAACGGGTCGTCGAAGCGGCTCCACCAGTCGACGAGCGCGTCGGCGCTGCCGGCGTGCGGGAACGGTGCCGACCAGGCAGGCGGTGCGACGGCCGGGGCCGGAGTGTCGGGCGGAACGAGCGCGCAGCCGGGCAGTGCGGATGCGATCGCGAGGGCGAGGGCGAGCGCTGGCTTGCGGGCGATTCCTGCCAGGAGCGGCCCCGGCGTATCAGGCCGGAGAGTCGCGAGGGTCATGGGATACGCAAGCGAAAGGGAACCCACGAGTGTAGCGTGGCCGGGGCCGAACGCGCTCCGCGCGCGCGTCGATGATCTACGCTGGCGCACCCGAAAACGCTTGCCCGATATCGGCCACCTCGTTTGACACCATTGCGTGGCACTACTAGTCTCACGCACCGCATCCCGCGTGCAAAATGCGCGAACGAATCCGACCGGAGGAGCAGGATCATGAAGAGAATTCTCGGCGCAGTCGTCGGTGCCGGCGTGCTGGCGGCAGCCTTCGCCGCACCCGCTGCGTGGGCACAGGAAAAAACACTGCGCGTCGTCAGCGCCTTCTCCGAGAACAGCATCTACGTGAAGCGGCTCGAGACGTGGATGAAGACCGTCAACGAAGAAGGCAAGGGCATCCTGCAGCTGAACTTCATCGGCGGCCCGAGCGCGATGCCGACCTTCGAGGTGGGCAACGCGGTGAAGACGGGCGTCGTCGACGTCGCGCTGACGACGGGCGCCTTCTACACCAACATCATGCCGGAGGCCGACGCGCTGAAGCTCGCACTGCGCCCGATCGCCGAGCAGCGCAGGAACGGCGCCTACGAAGAGATCAACAAGATCTGGAACGAGCGCGCCAACATGTTCTATCTCGGCCGTCCGGTCGAGCACCAGACCTTCCACCTGTACCTGAACACGAAGATCGACAAGCCCGACCTCACCGGCCTGAAGATCCGCGTCACGCCCGTCTACCGTGACTTCTTCCAGGCGCTCGGCGCGCAGATCATCACGACGGCGCCCGGCGAGGTCTACACCGCGCTCGAGCGCGGTGTCGTCGACGGCTACGGCTGGCCGATCGGCGGCATCTTCGATCTCGGCTGGCAGGAGCGCACGAAATACCGCGTCGATCCGGGCTTCTACAACGTCGAGGTGTCGATCGTGATGAACCTCGACGCGTGGAAGAAGCTCACGCCGCAGCAGCAGGAGTTCCTCACGAAGCAGATGCTCGCCTTCGAGGCGCAGAACGACTTCTGGAAGAGCGACAACGAGGCCGAGGCGAAACGCCAGGCCGAAGCGGGCATCCAGACGATCACCTTCGAGGGCGAAACCGCGAAGCAGTACATCGACAAGGCCAACGAGGTCGGCTGGGCCGCCATCCTGAAGGCGAGCCCCGAGTACGGCGCGCGGCTCAAGACGGCGCTGACGAAATAACTTTCGAAAGGTGGAGGCGATCTCCGCCGCCTACGGGCGGCTGCTCAACTGGATGATGATCGTCGCGAGCCTGATGCTCGGGGCGATGATGCTGATCATCTGCGCCGATGTCCTGTTGCGCAACGTTGCGATCGTTCCGGGCCTGCGCGGCCTGGAATGGTCGAACGAGATCTCCGAGACGCTGCTCTACCTGATCACGCTGCTGTCCGCACCGTGGCTGCTGCGCTGCGGACAGCACATCCGGGTCGACATCCTGCTGCGGGCCATCCCGAAGCGCACGGCGTGGCGGCTCGAGCTGCTGGCCGACGTGCTCGCGCTCGGATGCTGCATCGCGCTGCTGATCTACAGCACGAAAGCCGCGCTGGCGAGCTACCGGGCCGGCTCGATCCTGATCAAGACGCTGGTAACCCCCGAATGGTGGTCACTCGCACCGCTGCCCGTTGCGTTCCTGCTGCTCACGATCGAGGTCGTCTTCCGGATGCAACGATTGCTGAGCGGTGAACGCGCTCCGCGCGACGACGCCGTCTCGGCGGCCTGAGAACGTGTGAACTCCCGGGGCAAGCAATGAGCTGGGAAGCGGCCGCGTGGCTGATGCTCGGCGGATCGACGCTGCTGCTGGCCATCGGCCTGCCGGTGGCATTCTGCTTTCTCGTCATCAACCTGATCGGTGCGTGGATCTTCCTCGGCGGCGACTCCGGGATGATGCAGCTCGCCCGCAACAGCGTCGCGTCGGTGCAGAGCTTCGCGCTCACGCCGATCCCGCTGTTCGTGCTGATGGGCGAGGTGCTGTTTCACACCGGCATCGCCGTCAAGGTGATCGAAGGCATCGAGCGGCTGATCCGCGAGGTGCCGGGCCGCCTGGCCGTCGTCGCGGTCGTCGCCGGCACCGTCTTCTCGGCGATCTCCGGATCGACGATCGCCACCACCGCGATGCTCGGCAGCCTGATGCTGCCGATGATGCTCGCGCGCGGCTACCACCCGACGATGGCCACCGGTCCGATCATGGCGATCGGTGCCGTCGACATGCTGATTCCGCCATCGGCGCTCACCGTGCTGCTCGGCAGCCTGTCGGGAATCTCGATCTCCAAGCTGCTGATCGGCGGCGTCATTCCCGGCCTGCTGCTGTCGGTGGCCTTCGTCGCGTACATCATTCTGCGCGTGAAAATGAATCCGTCGCTCGCGCCGAAAACGCCGGTCGAGCACCATGTCGGCTGGGAGAACTGGCGGCCGCTCTTCCAGTACGTGCTGCCGCTGGTGTCGATCTTCGTGATCGTCGTCGCATCGATGGCGGCCGGCTGGGCGACGCCGACCGAATCGGCGGCGATCGGCGCCTTCGCGACGGTCGTGCTGGCGGGCGTCTACCGCGCGCTCACGGCGTCGAACATGCTGGCCGCATTGCGCGGCACGGTGGGCATCTCGGGGATGATCCTCTTCATCATCCTGGGCGCGACGACCTTCTCGCAGATCCTGTCCTTCTCGGGCGCGAGCAACGGGCTCGTCCAGCTGATCACCGGCCAGGGACTGTCGACGATGGCCGTCGTCGCCGCGATGATGAGCGTGCTGATCTTCCTCGGCCTGTTCGTCGACCAGGTCAGCATGATGATGATCACGTTGCCGATCTTCATGCCGATCGTGCAGAAGCTCGGCATCGACCCGATCTGGTTCGGCGTCATGTTCCTGATCTGCATGCAGCTCGGGCTGCTGCTGCCGCCGCACGGCATGCTGCTGATGACGATGAAAGGCGTGGCGCCGCCGCAGGTGACGATGGCGCACATCTTCGCGGCGGTTACGCCCTACATCGTGATGAGCCTGCTGCTGCTCGCGCTCGTGTTCCTGTGGCCGCCGGTGGCGGTCTGGCTGCCGGGGCTGATCGGGTAGCCGAATTACCCGGCGGCGTTCGCCGTCCACCTGCGGACGGCCGTCGACGAGGACGGGAAGACGCGGCTTCTCCAGGCCGGCCTGCGGCAGGAGGAGCTTCACGTGGTCGTCGAAGCCCGCGCTCAGGAAGCCTTCCAGCTCCGGGCCGCCGAACGTCAGGCGCAGGAAGCCGGCGGCTCCGGAAGTGCCGATAAACGGTACTTTCGCCGCCGGTCGTTAGTTGCGTGGGCGAAAGCGCCCGCTTTTCGGGCGTTTTCGCCCACGCTCGCTTCGCTGCACGCGGAATGTCTCGAATATCGGGCGTTTTCGCGGTGCACGTGCCGTCATCGCGTCGAACACGACTTGCCCACTGGCGGCGTTTGCGTGGCATGCACCACGCCGCCGGTGGACAAGTGAGCGGCCTGCACGTCGAATCGGCGTGACGGCAGCGGCAGGACGCGCGCACCACTCGCCAGATCATCACTTCGCGCTTCAATTCGTAGTCTTCCTGCTCGTGGAATCGATTCCACGAGCGGAAAAGCTACAAATTGATGCCCGACTACCGTTTCAAATGGAGCCGCCGTGCCTGCACCACCGCCGCTACGCCGCCGCCTGCGCCTCGCTTCCCGCAACCCGCTGCGCCAACCGCTCCCACCCCGCATCGACATCCGCCTGCAGCGCGTCGATCTCGCGCTGCTTCAGGTGACGGTACCGACGCTGCAACGCAAGGTAGTCGGCCACCGGCCGCGTGCGCGTCGGGTGGTTCAGCGTGTACCGATACCCGTCCTCGACCTCGTACAGCGGAAACACGCCGCTCTCTACCGCGAAGCGCGCCGCCTGCAGGCCGCCGTCGTCGGGCAGCCCCCAGCCGTCGATGCACGGGATCAGCAGCGTGAGCAGCCGCGTGCCGCGGATCGCCTTCGCCTTGCGCACCTTGCGCACGAGATCGGGCAGGTAGCCGGCGGTCGCGGTGGCCGCGTACGGAATCTCGTGCGCGGCCATGATCTCGGTGAGGTTCTTCTTGCGCGAGAGCTTGCCGGCCGGCGTCGACCCGGTCGACGCGAAGCGCGGCGTCGACGACGACTTCTGCGCGCCGGTGTTCATGTAGCCCTCGTTGTCGAGGCACACGTAGAGAAAGTTCTCGTTGCGCTCGACGGCCGACGACAGGCACTGGAATCCGATGTCGTAGGTGCCGCCGTCGCCGGCGAAGACGACCACCTGCGTCTCGCGCCGGCCCTGCGCGTCGAGCGCGCGACGCAGCCCCGACGCGGCCGCCGCGCTCGACTCGAGCGTCGGCTGGTACACGGGAATCTTCAGCGACGAGAACGGTTGCGGCCCGGCGATGATCGCCATGCACGAAGGCGGCACGACGGCGACGGTGTCCGGGCCGAGCGTGGCGAGCACGTGCCGCACCGACAGCGCATCGATGCAGCCCGGACACGCGGCGTGCCCCGAGCAGAACATCGCTTCCTCGACGACTTCGAGTCTTCTCATTTCTTCCTCCGCCTGCCCGCTTCTCAACTGACCCAGACCGAGTCGGGCCCGGCGCTGTACGAAGTGGCGTCGCGCACGAACTCGCGGATCCGCGCCGGCGACACGTTGACACCGCCGACCCCGGCAAGCAGCCCGCGGATCGTCGGCGCATTCGGCATGCCGTACAGCGCCGAGCGCAGCTCCTGGTGCAGCACGCCGCCGCAGCCCGGCGAGTAGTTGCGATCGAGCACGAGCACCTCGGGAACCCCGGCGAGCGCCGCACGCAGTTCGGCCACCGGCAGCGGCCGGAAGAGCCGCACCTTGACGAGCCCCACGGCGAGGCCGTCGGCGCGCATCTCATCGACCGCCTCGCGCGCAGTGCCGCACATGCTGCCCATCGTCACCAGTACGGTTTGCGCGCCACTGCAACGGTAGCGCTCGACGACGCCCCAGCTTCGCCCGGTGAGCTTCGCCCATTCGCGATCGACGTCGGCGGCGAGCTGCGGCACCTTCGCCATCGCGTCGCCGAGCTCGCGCCGATGGCGCGCGAACATCTCCTGCGTGACGACGTTGCCCCACGATTCGACCTTCGCCGGGTCGATGCGATGCGGCGGCGCGTAGTCGGGAAGAAACGCATCGACCAGCGCCTGCGCCGGCACCTTCACCGGCTCGAGCGCATGCGAAACGTAGAACGCGTCGTGATTGACCATCGCCGGAACCAGCAGCGATTCGGCGATGCGGAAAGCCTGGATCACGCTGTCGAGCGATTCCTGCGCACTCTCGCTGTAGAACTGGATCCACCCGGTGTCGCGCTGCGCGAGGCTGTCGGTCTGGTCGGGCCAGAACGCCCACGGCGAAGCCACCGTACGGTTCACGTTCGCGACGACGATCGGCGCGCGTGCGCCGCTCGCGTACTGCAGCACCTCGTGCATCAGCAACAGCCCCTGCGAGGCGGTGGCGGTGAACACGCGCACGCCGGCGAGCGACGCCGGAATGCAGGCGGCCATCACCGAATGCTCCGACTCCGGCGTGATGATCTCGGCGTCGAACTCGCCGGCGGCCTGAAACTCGGTGAGCTTCTCGAGGATCGGCGTCTGCGGCGTGATCGGATAGCCCGGAGCGAACTTCGGGCGCGCGAGCTTCGCCGCCCACGCCACCGCATGGTTGCCGGTGAGCAGCATCGTCTGCTCGCGCATCGACGTGCCGGATGCCTTCGACGCCGCCTTCCCGGCGGGCTCGCGGATCGGCCGGACCAGGGCGTCGTTCATTTCACCTCCTCGATCATCTCCATCGAGCCGGTCGGGCACTCGCGCACGCAGATGCCGCAGCCCTTGCAGTAGTCGCCGTCGACCTCGTAGCCGCCGTCGGGCAGCCGGCGGATCGCGAGGTCGGGGCAGTAGTGGAAGCAGTTGTCGCAGGAGATGCAGGTGCCGCAGGAGAAGCAGCGCTGCGCCTCGACCAGTGCACGCTCGAGCTCGAAGCCGAGCTGCACCTCGGCGTTTCCGATGCGCTCGTCGACGGGCAGGCGCGTTTCGGGCGCACGAGGCACCTGCGGGTAATAGAAGGTAGCGATCGAATCGAGACCGACCAGGCCCGGCACTTCGATGCCGAGGCCGTGCAGGCGCGAACCGGCTACGCGCTGGGCGATCGGTATCGACCTTTCACGTCCTGCTGCATCGCCGGCAGCCACGATATCCGCATCGAGGGCCCCATCGCTCGCGCGCCCGAGCTTCGCCGACAACGCGCGATCGATCTCGATCGCCGCGCGCTTGCCCATGCCGATCGCCTCGGTGACGAAACGCGCCATGCTGGCAACGTCACCGCCCGCGTAGACGCCCGGCGCCTGCGTCGCCTGCTGCACATCGACCTGCAGCAGCGCACCTTCGGACGGCAGCGCCTGCGCGAAGGGCACGAGATCGGGATCCTGTCCGATCGACGGGACGATCGCATCAGCCTCGAGCCGGAACTCGCTGCCTTCGATCGGCTCGATGCGAAAGCGCCCGCGCTCGGCACCGGCAACGAAGTTCACGCGCACGCAGTCGAGCGTCACCTGCCCGGCGGCATCGGCACGCGCATGCTTCAGCGTGGCGCCGTCGACGAGCCGGATGCCTTCCTCGAGCGCCTCCTCGACCTCGGCCGCCTGCGCCGGCAGCTGCGCGCGCGTTTCGAGCGCGAGCATCGTGACCTCGTGACCGGCGCGTCGCGCGCTGCGCGCGACGTCGATCGCAGCGCTGCCACCACCGACAACGACGATGCGCCGGCCGAGCGCCGGCACATTCCCGGCGTTCGCCTGCGCGAGCCATGCGGCGCCGTCGACGACCCACGGCTGCACGTAGTCGAGCTGCGGCAGGCGCTTCGGACGGCGTGCGCCCGCCGCGACGTAGACCGCGTCGAAGGATTCGCGCAGCGCCGCGAAGGCCTGCGGCGAGTCGATTTTCTCGCTGCAGCGAACCGTGACGCCGAGCGCGACGATGCGGGCGATCTCGCCGTCGAGCACGTCGCGCGGCAGGCGATACGCGGGGATGCCGTCGCGCATCAGCCCGCCGAGCCTCGGCTGCGCCTCGAAGATCGTCACCGCATAGCCGCGCCGACGCAGGTGATATGCCGCCGACAGCCCCGACGGACCGCCGCCGACGATCGCGACTCGCTGGCTTCGCTCGACACTCGGCGCCGGATAGCTCCAGCCCTCGGCAAGACCGAGATCACCGACATGGCGCTCGAGCCGGCAGATCGACAGCGGCTCGTCATGGCCCTGCCGGTTGCACGCCGTTTCGCAGGGGTGATGGCAGACGCGCCCGGCCACCGCGGGGAACGGATTGTTGCGCGTGAGGATCTCCCACGCGCCGCGGAAGTCGCGCTCGCGCGCGCGGCCGATCCAGTGCGCGATGTCGCCGTTCACCGGGCAGGCCGCATGACACGGCGAAGGCGCGCTCACGTGTCGCGGCAGGCGCGCACGCCAGGTGCCGGTCTTGAAGACCTCGGTGCTGCCGGTGGTCCACGCGGTGGGCGGCAGGTTGCGCGCGTTCATGCCGCACTCCGCTGCAGTTGCGTGTCGACGCAGCGCCAGCCTTCCTCGCCGGCGGCCGCGTTCGCCTCCTTCTGCTTCGGCGCTTCGTCGATCAGCGTTCGCTGCAGCGCTTCGAGCGTCGGCTCGCCGATGGCACGGGCGAGCGCGCCGAGCAGCACCGAGTTGACGATGCGCCCGAGCCCGTGGCGGCGCGCGATCGAGATCGCGTCGACCGCGATCACGCGTCGACCGGGAAGCAGCGCCGCGAAATGCTGCGCGGGCTGCGCCGAGTTCACGACGATCAGCGTGTGCGCCGCCGCGCTGGCGAGCAGCCTGCCTTCGAGCAGGCTCGCGTCGAAGCAGAGGATCGCGTCGGCGGTCTCGATGTCGCAGCGCACGCGGATCGGTGCGTCGTCGACGCGGATGTACGAGCTCACCGGCGTTCCGCGCCGCGCGCCGCCGTAGCTCGCGAAGCTCTGCACCTGTCGACCTTCGGCGAAGAACGCGGTGGCGAGCAGGTTGCCGGCAGTCTGGGCGCCCTGCCCGCCGCGGCCCTGAACGATGATCTGCAGCACGATGTCTCCTCGGTCGGTGTCGCGGTCGAATGCCGCGGCTGCCGGTGTCGGGGCTTCGACTACATCGCTTGCGAGCGGCCGCGTCCTTGATCTGCCGCAAGAAGGCTTACCATCGTGAAGACGCAGGGCGACTGAGCGCAGCCCCGCGAACCGTAGCGACCGGAGAGCCCTCGATGAACACGCGAACCCTGTCCTCGCGAGTCGCCGCCGCCGGTGCCGCACTCGCCTCGATCGTCGCGCCATCGCTGGCGCAGGCCGAGCTCCAAGCGGGCGACACCGCGCCGATGTTCACGGCACCCGCCGCGCTCGGCGGCGAGGCCTTCGAGTTCTCGCTCGAGAAGGCGCTGGCGAGCGGACCCGTCGTCGTCTATTTCTATCCGAAGGCGTTCACGAAAGGTTGCACGATCGAAGCCAACCGCTTCGCCGAAGCGCAGGACGAATACAAGGCGCTGAACGCGACGGTGATCGGCCTGTCGGGCGACGACATCGACACGCTGAAGAAATTCTCCGTGGAGGAGTGCCGCAACCGTTTCGCGGTCGCCTCCGACGCAGACGGCAGCATCATGAAGGCGTACGGAGCAGTGATGCCGCTGCTGTCGAGCTACGCGAAGCGCGTGTCCTACGTGGTGAACACCGATGGCCGCATCGCCTACGCGTATTCGTCGATGAGCCCGGACGAGCACGTGCCCAACACGCTGCAGGCGTTGCGCGAGCTGGCGAAACGATAGTCTTTACGGACGGCAGTGCAAACCACCCGGTGCGGCAACAGCAGGCGGCTGATCAATACATTGGTGTCGACGACGCAGCGAATCCCGACCATCGCTGAGTCACGGCGAACTCAGGATTTCCTTCAGCTTGTCTTCATCGAGCCCGCGGGCAATGGCCTGCTCGCCCACTCGATCGCAAAACCGCTGAAACTCTTCCACGTTCAGTTCGGCGAGTCGCTTGTACTCGGCCATCGACATGATGACCGCGACATCCCGGTTCTGGCGGCGAATCACGACGGGCTCTCGGGCAGCCGCGTCAAGGACGGCTCCGAAGCCCTGTTTTGCATCGGTTGCGGAGAACGACTTCATTTGTCCGTTTTAGACGTTTAGACCAAGACAGTCGACCCAAACGCCGCCGCCGATTCGGCGGCCGCCAGGTGTTCGTCTCGCGAAACACGCGGCGGACGCACGCGTAAAGCGCCTCACCTGTCGCGCCGATTGCCGATGATCTCTTCAGGTGCTGCCGTCTGGCACGCCAAGGGAGGGCGAGATGAACGGCACGACACTGACGGTGGATCCGGCAACGCGCGAGGCGATCGAGCGCGAAGAATCCGTCTGCGCACGAAACTACGCGCCGCTGCCGATCGTCCTCGACCGCGGCGACGACGTCTGGCTCTACGACACGGGCGGGCGCCGCTACCTGGACTTCATGAGCGCGTACTCGGCAGTGGCGCACGGCCATCGCCATCCGCGGCTCGTCGCGGCGGCGCAGGCGCAGCTCGCGCGGGTCTGCATCACCTCGCGCGCATTCCACACCGATCGGCTCGCGCCTTTCCTTGCCGAGCTGTGCCGGCTGTCAGGCTTCGAGCGCGCGCTGCCGATGAACACCGGCGCCGAAGCGGTCGAGACCGCAATCAAGGCGGCCAGGCGCTGGGGCTACCGCGTCAAGGGCATCGAACCGGGCCGCGCGACGATCCTCGCCGCTCGCGGGAACTTCCACGGCCGCACGACGACGATCGTCGGTTTCTCGTCGGACCCCGATACGCATCGCGACTACGAACCGTTCTCGCCCGGCTTCCGTCTCCTCGATTTCGGCGATCTCGCCTCGCTCGATGCGGCCGGCAGCGATGACGTCTGTGCAGTGCTCGTCGAGCCGATCCAGGGCGAGGCGGGCGTCATCGTCCCGCCCGAAGGCTGGCTGAAGGCCGTGCGCGAGTGGTGCGACCGCCATCGCGTGCTGCTCATCCTCGACGAAGTGCAATCGGGCCTCGGCCGCACCGGGCGCAACTTCGCGTTCGAGCACGAATCGATCCGTCCGGACGCCATCGTCGTCGGCAAGGCGCTCGGCGGCGGAATCGTTCCGGTGTCCGCCTTCGTCGCCGATGCGGCAGTGATGGACGTCTTCGAGCCCGGCAGCCACGGCTCGACCTTCGGCGGCAATCCGCTTGCCGCCGCCGTCGGCCTCGAGGCGTTGCGCGTGCTGCAGGAAGAGCAGCTCGCCGAACGCAGCGCGGTGCTCGGGCGTCATCTGCTCGAGCGGCTGCACGCGCTCGCCGGTACGCGGCGGATCACGGTGCGCGGTCGCGGCCTGTGGGCCGGCTTCGACCTGCGCGGCTGCGGGCTCGACGCGCACGAGTTCGTCGAGCGTCTTGCCGGTCACGGCGTGCTCACGAAGGAAGCACACGACGCGGTACGCATCGCTCCCCCGTTGACGATCACGAGAGCGCAGCTCGATTGGGGCCTGGATCGAATGCGCGAAGTTCTCGACGAAATGACGCCGTCCTCGAAGCCGACAATGATCGCGCGCGCCGTGGTGCGGCAGCGGCATCCATCGGCGCGCGGTGAACGCCCGGCGGCGCGCGATGCACGGCCGGACGGACCGCACGACCCGTTGCCCCATCTGCTGCTGTGCCCGCCCGATCACTTCGAGGTGCGCTACCGGATCAACCCGTGGATGCACCCCGAGACCTGGTCGATCGACGCTGCACGGCTCTCGCAACAGGCGCGCAGCGGATGGCGTGCATTGCACGATGTCTATCGCCGTCTCGGTGCGCGCATCGAGACGATGCCGGCGCAGCCCGGCTTGCCCGACCTCGTCTTCACGGCGAACAGCGCCGTCGTGCTCGACGGCAAGGCGCTGCTCGCGCGCTTCCGCAATCCGGAGCGACGCAACGAGGAAGCCCACGGTCGGCGCGCCTTCGAGGCATTGCGCAGCCGCGGCATCGTCGGATCACTGCACGAGGTCGATGAAGGCGTGCACTTCGAGGGCACCGGCGACGCGATCTGGGATGCGACGCGGCAGCTGATGTGGATGGGCCACGGCCAGCGTTCGGACCTCGCCGCGCGCGATGCTGTACGCCGGGTCTTCGGCGTCGACACGCTGTCGCTCGAGCTCGTCTCGCCGAGCTTCTATCACCTCGATACCTGCCTGTGCGTGCTCCCGCGCGGCGAGCTGCTGTGGTATCCGCCCGCGTTCTCCGACGAATCGCAGCGCCTGCTGCGCGCCGTCGTCGGTGGCGACTCGATCGAGGCGAGCGACGAGGACGCGACGCGCTTCGCCGTCAACGCCGTCGGCATCGGCGACGAGATCGTGCTCTGCCACGCGTCGCCGCAGTTGCGCGACGATCTCGCCGGGTGCGGCTATCGCACGCGGGTCGTCGCGCTCGACGCGTTCAATCGCTCGGGCGGTGCGGCGTGCTGCCTGACATTGCGGCTGGATCAGCGCAGCGGCAACGTCGATTCGGGGGCCGCTACACTCGCTGCATGAAGCGGCTCGATGAAATCGACCGACGCATCCTGCGCGAACTGCAGCACGAAGGCCGGATGACGAACCAGGCGCTCGCCGAACGCGTCGGCCTGTCGCCGCGCGCCTGCCTCGATCGCGTGCGTCGGCTCGAACGCGACCGCATCATCGAGGGCTACCAGGCGATCATCGGTCGCGCTGCGCTCGGCGAGATTCTGATCGTGCACGCCGAAGTCACGCTCGTCGACCAGCGCCAGGCCACGATGCAGCAGTTCGAGCACCGCGCCGCGCAGTGCGCCGAGGTGATCGCCTGCCATCTGCTCAGCGGCCCCTACGACTACCTCGTGCGCTTCGCCTGCAGCGACATCGAGCACTACCGCCGCATCTCGGACGCGTGGATCAACGACCTCGGCATGGGCGTGTCGCGCATCGTCTCGCACCCCGAGCTCGCGACGGTGAAGGAGTTCGGCGGCTACATGGTCTGATCGCGCGGCTTCGCCGGATGCCGCAGAAGCCGTGAGCCGCGCCCCGGAAGGACCCCGCGACAGCGGGGTCCCCGGTCATGCGGTCAGGTCGCCCTGCGACGGACGAAGCCGACGCCGGCCAACGCGAGACCCATCAGCGCAAGCGTCGCCGGCTCCGGCACCCGAACTGCGGTGATCTGCACGTTGATGTCACTGGACTTGTCCCAGCCCGAACCGCCGGCGTTGCGGTCGCTGTCCCAGACGGTGCGGGTCCAGTCGTTCGGATCGAACGAGAAGTACCGGTCGTCGGCGCCGTCCTGCCGGCTGCCGCTCAAGGCCGCGTTCGACGCATGGCTGAACCAGCCGAAGCCGTCGCCGGAAACGGCGAAATCGTACAGATCGCCGCCGTCCACCACGATGTCGAGGCCGCTGAAGGTCGTCTGGATCACGGCGTAGCGAATGCCGCCGTTGCCTTCGTAGAAACTGGTTCCCGCGAGGTCGGGGTACGACACCACCGCGTGCGTGATGGCCGGATTGCTGTTGCTGTTCCCGGTCACCGCCCCGGAGGCGACCTGCGCCAGCGCGCCGCCTTCGCGTCCGAGGTAGAGCGCGATATTGCTCACGTCGAGGCTGAGCGGAGCGTATTGCGCGCCCCACACCGTCAGCGTGTCGATGCGGTACTTCTGGCCCGCTACGCCGATGCTGAAGTTGTCGCCGACGACCTCTCCGCCTACGTACCAGCTGACGTTGCTCCGGTTCGCACCCGCGGCGTTGTTCAGGTTCTCGCTCGGCAGGCCCCGGTCGAATACCAGCGGGGCGGCCGACGCGCTCGTGGAAAGGATCAGGCAGGCGGCAGCGCCGGTGACCAGGAAGGAAAGCGTTCGTGCGTGCAAGAGAAGGCTCCGTGCAATTTGTCTGCCACCGTCGGGCGGCGGGATGGCGGATGCGGGTCGAACGACGCAGCGACGGAACGCACACCGCAACAAGAAGCAATATTGCTCATGCAACAATTGCGCCACCTGGATGCGCGAAATCTTTAACCCGCTGACTCTAAAGGTCTTTCCAGTGGTCTCGACCACGCGCCCGACGAGCAACACCATCCTGGTGTCAAGCAGACCGACACCGGGTTTACCCGGTCCAGCGGATTCAGCGCAATGCGTAGTCGACGGTCAGCGGCGCGTGATCCGAGAAGCGCGCTGCGGTGAAGATCTCCGCCCGCCTTGCCTTCGACGCGATCCCCGGCGTAGCGATCTGGTAATCGATCCGCCACCCGACGTTCTTTGCCCACGCCTGCCCTCGGTTGCTCCACCAGGTGTAGCCGGCGTCGGTCGCATCGGGCTCGAGCCTGCGATACACGTCGACCCAGCCCAGCCCGTCGAACACCTCCGACAGCCACGCGCGCTCCTCGGGCAGGAAGCCCGAGTTCTTCTGGTTCGATCGCCAGTTCTTCAGGTCGACCTCGCGGTGCGCGATGTTCCAGTCGCCGCAGAGGATCACTTCGCGGCCGCTTGCGATCAGCTCGCGCAGGTGCTGCTGGAACTCCGCAAGGAAGCGGAACTTCGCCTCCTGCCGCTCGGGCGAGCTCGATCCGGACGGCACGTAGACCGAAACGACCGTGTACGAACCGAAGTCGAGCTCGAGGTAGCGGCCCTCGCCGTCGAACTCGGCGCTGCCGAAACCGCTGTGCACCGCACGCGGCCTGCGCCGCGCGTAGATGCCGACGCCGCTGTAGCCCTTGCGCTGCCCGCAGTCGAAATGCGCGTGCAGCCCGTCGATCGAATGCGTGTCGTCGAGATCGCATTCCTGCGCGCGGACCTCCTGCACGCAGACGAGATCGGCGCGCTGCGCCTTCGCCCATTCGACCCACCCGCGCCGCGCAGCGGAGCGTATGCCGTTCAGGTTCAACGTGACCACCCGTATCATTGCGCCGACGCTTCCTCCCCTGGTCCACGAAAAATGGCAGACGATCTGCGCGCGGAGTTTATCCGCTTCGCCGTCGACGCCGGCGTACTGCGCTTCGGTGAGTTCCGCACCAAGGCCGGACGCCTGTCGCCGTACTTCTTCAACGCCGGCCTGTTCTGCGACGGCGCATCGCTCGGTCGGCTCGCGCATTTCTATGCGCACGCGCTGCTCGGTGCGGAACGTGAAGGACGCGTCGCCTTCGACCTGCTGTTCGGCCCCGCGTACAAGGGGATTCCACTCGCCAGCGCAACCGCGGTTGCGCTCGCGCAGCAGGGGCGCAACGTCGGCTACGCCTTCAACCGCAAGGAAACGAAGGACCACGGCGAAGGCGGCACGCTGATCGGCGCACCGCTCGCCGGCCGCGTCGTGATCGTCGACGACGTGATCAGCGCCGGCACCTCGGTGGGCGAATCGGTGGAGATCATCCGCGCGCAGGGCGCCGAGCCGGCAGCGGTGCTGATCGCGCTCGATCGCGAGGAACGCAGCGGCAACGCCACCGAGATCGGCGAACGTTCGGCGGCGCAGGAGGTCGAGCGCAGCCACGGCATTCCGGTGATCGCCGTGGCGACGCTCACCGACCTGCTCGGCTTCCTCGACTCCGGCCAGGCGCTCGCTGCGGGCGTTTCAGAGTACCGCGAGCGCGTTGCCGACTATCGGGCGCGATACGGCGCGCCCGACCAACCTACTTGAGCACGAAGGTGACCTTCAGCGTCACGCGGTACTCGGTGATCTTGCCGTTGCTGATCGCCACCTGCTGATCCTGGATCCAGGCGCCGCTCACGTCCTCCAGCGAATCGGTCGCGCGTGCGATGCCCTGCGCGACGGCGTCGTCGAAGCTCTTGCTGCTCGACGCCTTGATCTCGATGACCTTGGCTACGGACATGATGGCCCTCCTCTGATGAAGACGTGCGGTCCCGGCCGTTGTAGCACGGATCCGCGCGCCGACGCCCGTTCCCGCAGTCGCGCGACGCGGTTCAACCGAGGCGCCGACGCAGCAGCTCGTTGACCTGCTGCGGATTCGCCTTGCCGCGCGTCGCCTTCATCACCTGGCCGACGAGCGCGTTGAACGCCTTGTCGCGTCCGGCGCGGAACTCCTCGACCGACTTCGGATTGGAGGCGATCACCTCGTCGACGATCCGCTCGAGCTCGCCGGTGTCGCTGATCTGGCGCAGGCCTTTGGCGTCGACGATGCGGTCTACCGCATCGGCGTCGCGCGCATCGCCGCCCCACAGGTCGGCGAACACGTCGCGCGCGATCTTGCCCGAGATCGTCGCGTCGTCGATGCGCTGCACGAGTCGCGCGAGCTGCTCCGGTGCAACCGGACAGTCGTCGATCGTGCGTTCTTCGCGATTCAGCGCCGCGGCGAGCTCGCCCATCACCCAGTTCGCCGCCGCCTTCGCCAGCGGCGGCGTACCGGCCGCAGTCGACGCGGGCAACGCACGCACGACCGCTTCGTAGTAATCGGCGATGCCGCGCGACGCGGTCAGCGTCGTCGCGTCATAGGCCGACAGCCCGTAGGCGTCGACGAAACGGGCACGCATCGCCGCAGGCAGCTCGGGCAGCGTGTCGCGCACGCGCTCGATCCACGCGACATCGATCGCCAGCGGCGGCAGGTCGGGATCGGGGAAGTAGCGATAGTCGTGCGCGTCTTCCTTGCCGCGCATCGAGCGCGTCTCGTCGCGATCAGGGTCGTAGAGCCGCGTTTCCTGCACGACGCGTCCGCCGTCGGAGATCAGCTCGATCTGCCGCGCAGCCTCGAACTCGATCGCGCGCTCGAGGAAGCGGAACGAGTTCAGGTTCTTGATTTCGCAGCGCGTACCGAGCTCGGCCTGCCCCATCGGTCGCACCGAAACGTTCGCGTCGCAGCGAAACGACCCTTCCTGCAGGTTGCCGTCGCAGATGCCGAGCCAGACGACGAGCGCGTGCAGCGTGCGCGCGTATGCGGCCGCCTCGCGCGCCGAGCGCATGTCGGGCTCGGTGACGATCTCGAGCAGCGGCATCCCGGCCCGGTTCAGGTCGATGCCGGTCATGCCGTGGAAGTCCTCGTGCAGCGACTTTCCGGCGTCTTCCTCCAGATGGGCGCGCACCAGCCGCACGAAACGCTCGCGCATGCCGTCCTGGTCATCGTCGGCGCGCCCCTTGCCGTCTCCCTCGCGCCAGAGTACCTGCAGCCCGCCGCCGGCGACGACCGGAATCTCGAACTGGCTGATCTGGTAGCCCTTGGGCAGGTCGGGATAGAAGTAGTTCTTGCGCGCGAACACCGAACGTTCGGCGATCTGCGATCCCACCGCGAGCCCGAAGCGGATCGCGTACTCGACGGCCTGACGGTTTGCCACCGGCAGCACGCCGGGCAGCGCAAGATCGACGAAGCTCGCCTGCGTGTTCGGCTCGGCGCCGAACGCGGTGGACGCATCCGAGAACATCTTCGAGCGCGTGGCCAGTTGCACGTGCGTTTCGAGCCCGACCACGATTTCCCACTGCATTGCTTCGACCGTCCGTTCGTTCCCTCGTTCGTGCGCTCAGTGACGCGCACAGGCTCCGGTAGCCGGATCGAACATCACCGGCCACGCCGAATCGTAGACGCCCGGCGTGCACCGGCTCTCGCAGCCGGCGTGCGCGAGCGTGATGCGTCTCGGTTCCTGCCAGACCATCAGCCGGCAGCCGCTGCCGTCGCGCGCAGCGAGCTCGATGTGCGGACGATGCTTCGTCTGTCGGAAGTCCACCTGTCGGAAGCTGCAGCTTCCGCGACGGCCGACCTGGATCGTCCAGTCGAGCGCCAGCACACGATTGTCGCGCACGTTCAACCGCGCGTTCTCGCGGAAGCCGTCGTCCTCGGTCTGCACGCAGACGCCGTCGAGATCGATCGGACGGTCGGCGATCGGCGCCGGACCGGGGCCGCGTCCCGGCAGCGGAATGGGAATCGGGATCACCGAGCAGCCGCCCAGCGCAAGCAGCGCCGCACCGAGCAGCGCCCGGCCGGGCAGCAATGCCCGCCCTCGCCGCACCGACGCCGGGGGCTGCGCACGTCGCATTGCCGCGGGCTTCAGGACGGCCGCTGCAGGTGCCACGCGCTCGCCTGCTGGAACGCGTGCGCGACGTTCAGCAGGCGTGCTTCGTCGAAGGCGCGGCCGATCAGCTGCAGCCCGACCGGCCGTCCGCGCTCGCCGAAACCGGCGGGAACCGACATGCCGGGCAATCCGGCCAGCGACGCCGGCAACGTGTAAGCGTCGGCAAGGTAGTTGCGCACCGGATCGTCGATCCGGGAGCCGATGTCCCACGCGACCGTGGGCGCCACCGGCCCGGCGACGACGTCGACCGTGTCGAACACACGCCGGAAGTCGTCGGCGATCAACCTCCGCAGCTTCTGCGCCTGCAGGTAATAGGCGTCGTAGTAGCCGTGCGACAGCACGTAGGTACCGACGAGCACGCGCCGCTTGACCTCGTCGCCGAAAGCTTCTGCGCGCGTGTTGCAGTACATCTCGCGCAGGTCGTCGTAGCGCGCCGCACGATGCCCGTAGCGCACGCCGTCGAAACGCGAGAGATTGCTCGACGCCTCGGCCGGTGCCAGCACGTAGTACGCTGGAATCGCCAGGTCGGTCTTCGGCAGCGACACGTCGACGAGCTCGACGCCCAGGCCGCGCAGCGTCTCGAGCGCTGCTTCGACCGCCGCACGCACGTCGTCGGCGAGGCCGTCGCCGAGGAACTCGCGCGGCACGCCGATGCGAAGCCCGGCGATCGGACGGTCGAGCTCGCGCGTGAAATCTTCCCCCGGGCGCTCGACGCTCGTCGAATCGCGCGCATCGAAGCCGGCGATCGCCGACAGCACCACGCCGCAATCCTCGGCGGTGGTCGCCATCACGCCGGCCTGATCGAGGCTCGATGCGAAGGCAACGATTCCGTGGCGCGAAACACGGCCGTAGGTGGGCTTGAGCCCCGTCACGCCGCAGAAGGCCGCCGGCTCGCGCACCGAGCCGCCGGTGTCGGTTCCGGTGGCCACCGGAACGAGACCCGCGGCCACCGCGGCCGCCGAGCCGCCCGAGGAGCCGCCGGAGATCGCATCCCGATCCCACGGATTGCGCACGACGCCGAAATACGAATGCTCGTTCGACCCCCCCATGGCGAATTCGTCGCAATTGGTCTTGCCGATGCATACCGAACCGGCGTCGACGAGACGCTCGACCACCGCGGCATCGAAGGGGCTCACGTAGCGCTCGAGCATCTTCGAGCCGGCGGTAGTACGCCAGCCGCGCGTAACGAAGACGTCCTTGTGCGCGATCGGCACGCCGAGCAGCGCTCCACGCTCGCCGCGCGCCCTGCGCGCGTCGGCCTCGCGCGCCTGCGCCAGCGTTCGCTCGGGCTGGACATCGATGAACGCGTTCAGCTCGCTCGCCGCTACACGACGCAGGTACTCCTCGGCGAGCTCGACCGCCGACACGCGCTTCGCATCGAGCGCCTCGCGCAGCGCGCGCATCGAGGCGCGCTCGGCAAACGCGAAGGCACTCACTCGATGACCTTCGGAACGAGATAGAGCCCGCGCTCGACGGCCGGTGCCATCGCCTGGCCCGCCTCGCGTCGGTCGGTTTCGTCGGCGACGTCGTCGCGCAGCCGCAGCGTCTGGTCGTGCGGGTGCGTCATCGGCTCGACGCCGGTGGTGTCGACGGCGCGCAGCCGCTCGAAGAGCGCGAGCACCTCGCCGAGCTGCGCGGCGGTGCGCTCGATCTCTTCGTCAGTGAGCGCGATACGCGCGAGCGTGGCGATGCGCTCGACCTCGTCGCGCGACAGTGGCTTCGATGGCAGGGATGCGGACACGGCTCGGAACGACGGGAAGGCAGGCGGCAGGCGCTGCCTCCAGGAGGCAGCCGACGGACGGCATGCTCGGGGGAAGAACGACGACACGACCGCCGGGTCGACGGGAAATTATACGGTATCATGCGACGCGAATTTCACGGGTCGCGAAATGCTCGGGTTCCTGCGTAAATACTTCTCCAACGACCTGGCGATCGACCTCGGAACGGCCAACACGCTGATCTACGTGCGCGCCAAGGGCATCGTCCTCAACGAGCCCTCGGTCGTCGCCATTCGCCAGGAAGGCGGCCCCAGCGGCAAGAAGACCATCGCCGCGGTCGGCACCGAAGCGAAGCAGATGCTCGGTCGGGTGCCCGGCAACATCGAGGCGATCCGCCCGATGAAGGACGGCGTCATCGCCGACTTCACCGTCACCGAGCAGATGCTCAAGCAGTTCATCAAGATGGTGCACGAGTCGCGGCTGTTCTCGCCGAGTCCGCGCATCATCATCTGCGTGCCCTGCGGTTCCACGCAGGTCGAGCGTCGCGCGATCCGCGAGTCCGCGCTCGGTGCGGGCGCCTCGCAGGTGTTCCTGATCGAGGAACCGATGGCCGCCGCGATCGGCGCCGGCCTGCCGGTGTCGGAGGCCGCGGGCTCGATGGTCGTCGACATCGGCGGCGGCACCACCGAGGTCGGCGTCATCTCGCTCGGCGGGATGGTCTACAAGGGCTCGGTGCGCGTCGGCGGCGACAAGTTCGACGAAGCGATCATCAACTACATCCGCCGCAACTACGGCATGCTGATCGGCGAGCCCACCGCCGAGGCGATCAAGAACACGATCGGCTCCGCGTTCCCCGGCTCCGAGATCCGCGAGATGGAAGTCAAGGGACGCAATCTGTCCGAGGGCATCCCGCGCAGCTTCACGATCACCTCCAACGAGATCCTCGAGGCCCTCACCGATCCGCTGAACCAGATCGTCTCGGCCGTGAAGATCGCGCTCGAGCAGACGCCGCCGGAACTCGGCGCCGACATCACCGAGCGCGGCATCATGCTCACCGGCGGCGGTGCGCTGCTGAGCGACCTCGATCGGCTCCTCATCGAAGAGAGCGGCCTGCCGGTGCTCGTCGCCGAAGACCCGCTCACCTGTGTCGTGCGCGGCTGCGGAATGGCGCTCGAGCGCATGGAGAAGCTGGGCATGATCTTCACCAGCGAGTGACGCCTTGCGCGGGGCCCCGGGCCCGCGCGAGGACGCTCGCCTCTGACGGCGTCCCGTGAACAGCAGTCCGCCGCCGTTCTTCAAGCAGGGCCCTTCCGCCAACGCCCGGCTGCTCTTCTTCTCGCTGCTCGCGATCGCGCTGCTCGTCGTCGACTCGCGCATCGAGCTGCTCGGCCGCCTGCGACAGGGCATCGCCACCGTGCTGTACCCGGTTCAACGAACGCTGCTCGTTCCGCGCGACGTGCTCGAAGTCGGCTCGCAATACGTCGGTGAGGTCACGCAGCTGCGTGCGGAGAACGCCGAGCTGCGACGGATCGAGACGGCGAACGCCCGGGCGCTGCTGCAGACCGAGCAACTCGCTGCGGAGAACCGCCAGCTGCGCCAGCTGCTCGCGATGCGCGACCGCACCGTGCTGCGCTCGACGGTCGCCGAGGTGCTCTACGACGCACGCGATGCGTTCTCCCGACGACTCGTGCTCGACAAGGGCTTGCAACACGGCGTCGCGGCCGGCCAGCCGGTGATCGACGCCGCCGGCGTCATCGGCCAGGTGACGCGCGTGTATCCGCTGTCGAGCGAGGTGACCCTCGTCACCGACCGCGAATCGACGATTCCCGTGGAGCTGCGCCGGACCGGCGAGCGCTCGGTCGCCTACGGCGGTTCGATCGACGGCACGGTGGAGCTGCGCTACCTGCGCACCAACGCCGACGTCCGTGCCGGCGACGTGCTCGTCACCTCCGGGCTCGACGGCGTATTCCCCGCCGGGCTGCCGGTCGGCACCGTGCGCTCGGTCGAGGTCGGCTCGTCGGCTTTCGTTCGCGTGATCGTCGACCCGGCCGCGCAGGTGGAGCGCACGCGGCTGCTGCTCGTGCTGCTCGCCGACCCGCCGCGGATCCCGAAAGCCGTGCCGCCCGACGACAGCGCGCCGCAGCGCCAGGCGCGCGGAGGATAGGAAGCAGCCGATGCAGATGCAACCGCAATACCTGCTGCTGCCGGCGAATCGCGCATTCATCACGTTCACGATCGTCACCGCCTTCGTGCTCAACGTGCTGCCGTGGGGGCAGGCCCGCGGCATTCCCGACCTGCTCGCGCTGGTGCTGGTGTTCTGGAACATCCACCAGCCGCGCATGGTCGGCATCGGCATCGCGTTCCTGTTCGGGCTGCTGATGGACGTGCACGACGGGGCGCTGCTCGGCGAGCACGCGCTGACCTACACGCTGCTGTCGTACGGCGCGATCGCGATGCATCGTCGCGTGCCGTGGTTCCACATGTTCGGGCAGATGCTGCACGTGCTGCCGCTGTTCCTGGCGGCGCAGTGCATCGTGCTGCTGGTGCGATTGGCGATCGGCGGGGCGTTTCCGGGGTGGAGCTGGTTTCTGCAGAGCGCGAGCTGCACGCTGCTGTGGCCGCTGGCCGACTGGCTGCTGCTCGCGCCGCAGCGGCGCGCGGTCGATCGCGATGAGAACCGGCCGATCTGACGTGAGCGGTTGCCTCCTTCCTGCGTTGGCGCGTTCGCGGCAGGCGGCAGCGGGGCGGGTGGGGCTCGGGCTGGGGCTGTGCGTCGGGCTCGGTCGGGCGGCGTGCGTCAGCGCACGCAGTGTGGGCGCTGCGCGCCTCGCGGCTCCCGCTGCGGCGGTCGGTGCTTCGCACCGACTTCCCTCGCTGCTCGCCTCGGGGTCATGCGGCCGAACTCGCTTCGCGCGCTGCGCGCGCTCCGCTCAAACAGGCGGCCGCAAGTCAGATTTTACGAAGCGCGCTGCGCGCGCCGACCCCGAGGCTGCGCGGCTCGGCGCCGCAGAGGTCGCCGCGAGGCGCGCAGCGCCCACACTGCGTGCGCTGACGCACGCCGCCCGACCGAGCCCGACGCACAGCCCCAGCCCGAGCCCCACCCGCCCCGCTGCCGCCTGCCGCTCGAGCAACGCTGGCGGCTCGCCACCGAGACACCCAAACGCAGACGATCGCTTCACGCACGAACGGCACCGCACGCGACGCGAACCGCCGACGCATCTCGCAAAGGCGCAGGCCGTCTGCCGCGGGCGCGCTTGTGCGCAGCCGAGAAGCGCAGCAGCGCCGGCGCGCGCGCGTAGCGCGCGTCGTGGTCTGACCCCGGTTTCCCCAAGCACCCGCGCGCCCGCGGCAGACGGCCCGCGCCTTTGCGCGCACCAGCGAATCGCACGCATCGCAGCCGAGCGCTAAGAGCGAAGCGATGGTCGAAGTCCGGAATCATGAACGGGAGCTGCACCGGCTGCGCGTGCGGCTGGTGATCGCCATGCTCGCCGTGCTCGTGTGCTTCGGCATACTCGGCGCACGCTTCTGGTGGCTGCAGATCCATCGCTACGCCGACTTCCACGCGCAGGCCGAGGACAACCGGATCGCGCTGGTGCCGGCGCCGCCTTCGCGCGGGCTGATCTTCGACCGCAACGGCGTGCTGCTCGCCGAGAACGTCTCGGCGTACACGCTGGAGCTGCGGCCGATGCGCAGCGCGCAGCTCGAGGAGACGATCGACGCGCTGTCGCGCATCGTCGAGATCACGCCGCGCGACCGCCGGCGCTTCAAGCGGCTGCTGCAGGATTCGCGTCGCTCCGAGAGCGTGCCGTTGAAGGTCAAGCTCACCGACGACGAAGTCGCGCGGCTGGCGGTGCGCCGCTTCCATTTCCCCGGCGTCGAGATCCGTGGGCGGCTGTTCCGCACTTATCCGCTCGGCGACACCGCCGCGCACGTGCTCGGCTACATCGGCCGCATCTCGCAGGACGACCTCGTGCGGCTCGACGACCAGGACCGGCTCGCGCAGTACGCCGGATCCACGCACATCGGCAAGGTCGGCGTCGAACAGTCGTACGAGGAGGTGCTGCACGGGCGCGTCGGCGCCGACGAGGTCGAGGTGTCGGCCGGCGGACGCGTCGTGCGCACGCTGTCGCGCACGCCGCCCGTGCCCGGCTCGAACCTGATCCTGTCGATCGACATCCGTCTGCAGAAGCTCGCCGAGGAGCTGTTCGGCGAGCGGCGCGGCGCGCTGGTGGCAATCGAACCCGCCACCGGCGACGTGCTCGCGCTCGTCTCGCGACCCGGCTACGACCCGAACCTGTTCGTCGACGGCATCGACCCGCAGACCTGGCAGTCGCTGAACGAAGACCCCGATCATCCGCTGCTGAACCGCCCGCTGCGCGGCACCTATCCGCCCGGATCGACCTACAAGCCGTTCATGGCGCTCGCCGCGCTGACGACCGGCGTGCGCACGCCGTCGGAGACGATCTCCGACCCGGGCTACTTCATGCTCGGCAAGCACCGTTTCCGCGACTCGAAGCCCGCCGGACACGGCATCGTCGACCTGCGCAAGTCGATCGTGGTCTCGAGCGACACCTACTACTACAAGGCGGCCTACGAGATGGGCGTCGACAGGATCCACGACTTCATGAAGCCGTGGGGCTTCGGCCAGCTCACCGGCATCGACCTCGACAACGAGACGAGCGGGATCCTGCCGTCGATGCAGTGGAAGATGCGCCGCTACAAGCAGAAGTGGTACCCCGGCGAGACGCCGTCGATCGGCATCGGACAGGGCTACAACGCGTTCACGATCCTGCAGCTCGCGCACGCCACCGCGACACTCGCCAACGACGGCGTCGTGATGAAGCCGCACGTCGTGCAGTCGATCGAGGATCCGATCACGCATGCGCGCCAGCGCACGGTGCCGAAGGAGAGCTACCGGATCCCGCTGAACCCGGCGCACCTGAAGCTCGTGCAGGAAGCGATGGCCGACGTCAACCGCATCGGCACCGGGCGCCACGCGTTCGCCGGTGCGGAGTACGTCGCCGCCGGCAAGACCGGCACCGCACAGGTAATCGGCATCCGGCAGAACGAGCGCTACGATGCGCGCCGCGTCGCCGAACGTCACCGCGACCACTCGTTGTACATGGCCTTCGCGCCGCTCGAGGCTCCGAAGATCGCCGTCGCGGTGATCGTCGAGAACGGCGGCTTCGGCGCGCAGGCCGCCGCGCCGATCGTGCGCAAGGTCTTCGACTACCACCTGCTCGGCAAGCTGCCGGAAGACCTCGACGCGAGCCTGCTGCCCGGTGCCCTCGACGAGGCCGAGCTGCGCGACATCCCGGAGGACATCGAGCCCGAGACGGTCGCGGAACCGGAGGCGGTGCGTCCATGACGCTGCACGAGAAGCCCTCGCTGTGGCGCATCGTGCGTCCGCACCTGTTCGTCTTCGATCCGGTGCTCACGATCGCGCTGGCGATGCTGATCGCGCTCAGCTTCGTCACGATGCATTCGGCCGCGCTCGACTACGACGGCCGCATGCAGGACCACATCCGCAACGTGCTCCTCGCCTTTGCGGTGATGTGGCTCGCCGCGAACGCACCGCTGCGCTGGATGCAGCGCATTGCCGCGCCGATGTTCCTCGTGGGGATCGTGCTGCTGGTGGCGGTGGCCCTGTTCGGCGATATCGCGAAAGGGGCACGCCGCTGGCTCGACCTCGGCTTCACGCGCATCCAGCCGTCCGAGCTGATGAAGATCGCCACGCCGATGATGCTGGCGTGGTGGTTCCAGAAGCGCGAAGGCGCGCACGGCTGGATCGACTTCGTCGTCGCCGGCGTGTTGCTTGCGATCCCGGTTGCACTGATCGTGCGCCAGCCGGACCTCGGCACCGCGATCCTCGTCTTCGCGGCAGGCTTCTACGTGATCTACCTCGCCGGTCTCGGGTGGAGAGTGATGATCGGCGGCCTCGTCGGCGCGCTCGCGTCGATGCCCGTGCTCTGGTCGGTGCTGCACGAGTACCAGCGCCAGCGCGTGCTGATGATGATCGACCCGTCGTCCGATCCGCTCGGGCGCGGCTTCCACGTGATCCAGTCGACGATCGCGGTCGGCTCGGGCGGCATCTGGGGCAAGGGCTGGATGCAGGGAACGCAGGCGCATCTGCAGTTCATTCCCGAGCGCACCACCGACTTCGTGTTCGCCGTGTTCTCCGAGGAGTTCGGGCTCGTCGGCAACCTGGTGCTGCTCGGCGTGTACCTGCTGATCATCGGACGCGGGCTGGTCATCGCCGCCAACGGCGCGAACGTCTTTGCACGGCTGCTCGCCGGAGCGATCACGCTGATCGTGTTCACCTATGCCTTCGTGAACGTCGGCATGGTGTCGGGAATCCTGCCGGTGGTGGGCGTGCCGCTGCCGCTGATGTCCTACGGCGGCACGGCGATGCTCACGCTCGGCATCGGCCTCGGGTTCCTGATGAGCATTGCACGGCAGCGCCGGCTCGTTCAGACCTGACCGATCCGCACGCGGCTTCGGCCGATCGTCGCGAGGCAGTGCAGCAGGCCGGCAAAGGTGAATGCCCAGGCGATCAGCGCTGCCCACAGGAACACGCGTGGAAGCGCGTCGAGGAAATCGATGCCGAGCGCATGCTCCAGTTCCTGCGTGCACACCGCGTACATCCCGAGCGGAAACACGGCGCCCCAGTACGACGTGTCGTAGCGCAGCGGAAAGCGCTTCCACACGTAGCGCCACACTCCGAGCAGCAGCAGCATCGGGATCCACCAGGTGGCCGTTGCCCAGTAGAGCACGGTGAATCCCTTCAGGAACGGCAGCAGCGACTGCAGGAACGGCGCCTCGGCTGCATTGACGACGAGCAGTGCGCCGGCGAGCGTCGAGATCGCCATCGCGCCCATGTTGATCCAGTACGGCGGCGTCAGGTCTCCCGGCGACAGGCGCAGGAACGTGTACCGGTAGAAGATCAGCGTCATGATCCAGATGTAGAGCATTCCGCCCCACAGCCACATCGACAGCGCAACGAAGTTCAGCTCGAGCTTCCACGGCTGCGGCGCGTGCACCGCGAGCAGCGCGGCCAGCACGGCAACCGCCTGCGTCGCGACGATTGCCAGCAGCCAGATGCCCGACAGTCCGCGCTCGAGCGACGGCTTTTCCTCGCGGACCGTGAGCGCGAGGAACACCGTATAGGTCACCGCGACCCACAACGCCGCCGTGAGAACCCACAGCATCGCGGCGACACGATGGTTGCCGGCGAGCACCTCGAACTCCGCACCGAGCACACCGGTGGCGGCCACCGCGGTGAAGAATCCGGGCGCACGCGCATGCGAGAACAGGTCGTCGAGGAAGCGCGCTCGATGGCGTGATGCGCGCAACACGTTCAGTGCGCACAGCATCGTCCACGCGACGATGTTCAGTGCGAACAGCGTCTGCGCGATGCGCGGGAAACCCTGCAGGTGAGCAGCGATGGAAACGATGCCGGTCGCCATCACCATGGCGAAACCGGCGGGCGGAAGACCGGCGAGGACGCCGTGCGTCTCGCCGGAATTGCCGCTGCGCGCGTTCAAGCTGTCTTCAGCCGCGCTTTCGCCTCGATGGCGGTGGCCGACAGCGCCTTCGATACCGGGCAGCCCGTCTTCGCGTTCTGCACGTTCTGCTGGAAGGTTGCGTCGTCGATGCCCGGCACCTCGGCTTCGGTGTCGAGCTCGATCTTCGTGATGCTCGGGCCTTCACCGAGGTGGACCCGCGCGGTCGTGCGGATCTCCTTCACCGGATGACCCGCCTTCTCGAGCAGCGCCGACAGGAACATCGAGAAGCAGCCCGCGTGCGCGGCACCGATCAGCTCCTCGGGGTTCGTTCCCGGCGTATCGCCGAAGCGCGTGCCGAAGCTGAACGGGCCCTCGAAGGCGCCGCTGCCGAGCTTCATCCGGCCCGAGCCCTCCTTCAACGTTCCTTGCCACGAAGCCGATGCCTTGTGAACCGCCATGACGGACTCCTGTAGAGCGATGGAAAAACGAAAGGGTCGACCCGTTGGTGCCGCGTTCAGTCGCCGGCCACCTTCAGCAGGATCTTGCCGATGTGCCGCGACGACTGCATCAGCTCGTGCGCCGCACGGGCATCGGCGAGATCGAAAGTCTCGTAGACCACCGGCTGCACGGTGCCCGACTCGAGCAACGGCCAGACGTGCTCGCGCAGTTGCGTGGCGATGTGCGCCTTCTCGGCGGCGGTGCGCGGGCGCAGCGTCGAGCCCGTCCAGTGCAGCCGCTTGACCATCAGCAACGTGAAGTCGGCCGTGAGCTTCCCGCCCTGCTGGAACGCGATCTGCACGAGCCGTCCTTCGACGGCGAGCGCGCGCAGGTTGCGCTCCACGTAGTCGCCGCCCACCATGTCGAGAATCAGGTTCACGCCGCGCCGCTCGGTGAGCGTGCGCACACGCTCGACGAAATCCTCGTTGCGGTACTCGATCGCCACCGCCGCACCGTAGCGTTCGCAGGCGCGCGCCTTCTCCGCGCTGCCTACCGTGGTGTAGACGGTGGCACCGCGCGCACGCGCGAGCTGGATCGCCGCCAGGCCGATGCCGGACGAACCGCCGTGCACGAGGAAGGTCTCGCCGGCGCGCAACGCGCCGCGGTCGAACACGTTCGTCCAGACGGTGAAGAAGTTCTCGGGCAGCGACGCTGCCTGCGCGAGCGTGAGCCCGCGCGGCACCGGCAGCACCTGGCCAGCCGGTGCGACGACGTATTCGGCATAGCCGCCGCCGTTGACCAGCGCACAGACCGCATCGCCGATGCGTACGCCCTCGACGCCGTCACCGGCCGCGACCACATCACCGGACACCTCGAGCCCGAGCACCGGCGAGGCACCCGGCGGCGGCGGATAACGGCCCTCGCGCTGCACGACATCGGGCCGGTTCACGCCCGCGTAGGCGACATGGATCAGCACTTCACCGGGGCCGGGCTGCGGCACCGGCGCGTCGGCGAGCTGCAGCACCGAAGGCGCGCCACCTTCGCCGTGCGCGATCAGCTTCATGCGGGACGGAACGGTTTTCATCGAGTGGGAAAGAGAGTTGCACGCCACGAGTTTCGCACCGCCAGCTTGAACGTCGGCAGGTTGCACGTACGCGATGGGGCGTTCATAGTCCGGGCGGGGCGGCACGGATCACGCAATGTCCACCATACACAATTCCATCGGCGCGGACTACGCGTACCTGCGTGGCGGACCTGCGTTCTCCTCGGGCGTCCTCGCGCAACCCGGCTACGAGATCGTGCGCGCGCGTTTCTCGCGGCTGCTGCCGCTGGCCGAAGGCTTCGACGCAATCGCCGCGCACCTTCGACAGCGCAATCGCCCGCTCACCGCGCTGTGCGCCGCGGAGCTGCGCTCGCCGCGGCCGTTCACGCTCGGCGGCTTCGGCCATTTCAACGCGGAGTACGTCGGCGTGCTGCGCCAGTGGGGGCTCGTACCCGGCGAAACGATTCCGGTCGCGCGCAGCAACGTCTGTCCGCTGTACAACCCGCCCGACGAACCGTCGTTCCACGCCTTCTGCTACACGGCGCCGATCGCCGCCGCGCAGGCGGGGCTGCTGACGACCTCCGATCACGCGTCGGAGGCGCCGGCACCGCGCAGCTTCGTCGTCTCGGGCTTCGCCGAGTGGCTCGAGGGAACGCCGTTTCCCGAGGGCATCGTCGCCCTGGGCGACACCTCGCCCGACGGACTCGCGCAGAAGGTCGACTTCGTGCTCGACGGACTCGAGCGCAACACCGCAGCGCTCGGCGCACGCTGGCAGGCCGTCACCGCGGTGCAGGTCTACACCGCGCACGACTTCGGCGCGCTGGTCGGCAGCCGTTTCGCGCCGCGCGGCCTTACGCGACTCGGCCTCGAGTGGCACGTCTGCCGCCCGCCCGTCGACGGTCTCGAGTTCGAGATCGACGTGCGCGGCGTGCGCCGGGAGCTGGTCGTCGATTGAGCGTCGCCGACGAGCTCATCGCCTGCGCACGCTCGCTCGCGCACGCCGTCGACCGGCTGCGCTTCGCGCCACCGGTCGCGCACGTATACAACCCTCTCGACTACGCGTGGGCGATGCACGAGGCCTGGCTGCGCCGCTTCGCCGCGACACGCAAGCGCATCGTCTTCATCGGCATGAACCCGGGCCCCTTCGGCATGATGCAGACCGGTGTGCCCTTCGGCGAAGTCGCCGCCGTGCGCGACTGGATGCGGCTCGACGAGCCGATCCATCGACCGGCGCGCCAGCATCCGAAGCGACCGATCGAAGGGCTGGCGTGCCGGCGCAGCGAAGTCAGCGGGCAACGCGTCTGGGGGTGGGCCGCGTCGCGCTTCGGCTCGCCCGAGGCCTTCTTCGAGCACGCGCTGGTACTGAACTACTGCCCGCTCGTGTTTCTCGCCGACAGCGGGCGCAACTGCACGCCCGACAAGCTGCCCGCTGCCGAACTGCAGCCGCTGCAGCACGCCTGCGACCGCCATCTGCGACGCGCGCTCGAGGTGCTCGAGCCGCAATGGGCGATCGGGATCGGGAACTATGCGGCGAAGCGGCTGGGCGGCGTGCTCGGCAGCACGCACGCCGTGCGCATCGGTCAGATCCTGCATCCAAGCCCGGCCAGTCCGCTCGCCAATCGAGGCTGGGCGGGCCAGGTCGACGCGCAGCTGGAGGCGCTCGGCGTGCTCGAGCTGTTGCCCGGTTACCGGCGGCCGGCGAACCCTCGTTGAACAAAACCGGGGTCAGATCACGGTTTTGCCGGTTTTGCCCTGACCCCGACGGTGGACGAGTCTGCCGCGCAGCACCTCGGATCGCCTTGATGCCGAAAAATGCTCGATACTCGGCACTTACGGTCCACGTCTGCGGTAGCGTGGGCCGAAACGCCCGGAAAGCGGGCGTTCTCGCTCATGACAAAGCTGGCCCACCGGAAATGTCTCGGAAAAGCGGACATTCAGGCAGTGTTCTCGGCTGGCGAACACTCCGCCCCGCCGAGAGTGTCAGTGACGGCGTGAAAGCGCGAGCGCCTGACGGACCCTGGGAGACGTGCGGTGCTTCTCGAGTGCGGTCAAGGGCGTGCGGAGCACGGCGAAGCGAACCCTTGACCGCACTCGAGAAGCAACAAAGATGGTGCATGGCCGTGCCCGAGGCAGTTCTCGGGCTCGGCCATGGCTGCAATGACGGCGAGGCTGTCACGCCGGCCGAAAATTGCACCATCCGACTACCCGATTGACGCCCCCCGCCCCCTCCCCGAACATCCCCCGATGACCCCAGCGCCCGATTTCGCGCAGCGCGTGCGCGCGAGCTTTGCACGCCAACCCGCCATGCGGCTCATCGGCGCCGAGCTCCTTCGCGTCGACTCCGGCGAGGTCGAGATCGTCCTTCCCTTCCGTCCCGAGATCGCCCAGCAGCACGGTTTCGTGCATGCCGGCATCATCGGCACGGCCCTCGACTCCGCCTGCGGCTATGCCGCGTTGAGCACGATGCCCGCCGGCACCGGCGTGCTGACGATCGAGTTCAAGCTGAACTGCCTCGCGCCGGCGGCGAGCGAGCGCTTCCGTCTCGTCGGGCGCGTCCGCAAGGCCGGCCGCACGATCGTCGTCGCCGAAGGCGACGCAATCGGGGTGGCGAGTGACGGCCGCGAGAAGCTCGTCTCGACGATGATGGCCACCGTGATGACGATTCACGGACGCGACGGCGTCGTCGACTGAGCGACAATCCCCGAACGCAGGCGCCCGCCCGCTTCGCAACACACGTCCTGAATCGACGAGAAGAGAGCCCGAGAAATGGCGACCATCCCCGGACTGAAATTCGACCTCGGCGAAGACGTCGCGATGCTGCGCGACTCGCTCGAGCAGTTCACCGCGAAGGAGATCACGCCGCGCGCCGCCGAGATCGATCGCAGCGACCAGTTCCCAATGGACCTCTGGCGCAAGCTCGGCGATCTGGGCGTGCTGGGAATGACGGTGTCCGAAGACTACGGCGGCGCCGACCTCGGCTATCTCGCGCACATCGTCGCAATGGAGGAGATCTCGCGCGGCTCGGCTTCGGTCGGCCTGTCGTACGGCGCGCACTCGAACCTCTGCGTGAACCAGATCCACCGCAACGGCAGCGACGAGCAGAAGCGCAGGTATCTGC
>CAZIDY010000013.1:0-75972 GCA_964538505.1 uncultured Limnobacter sp.
TCGAACACCGGCTCCTGGCGCACCCAGACGCCGTTCTCGACGACCGCGTCGATCGCGCACCCCACCGAGCAGTGCGTACAGACGGTTCGATGCACCTCGATGTTGCGCTGCGGCGTCTCAGCCTGCGCCTCGGCTTTCTCGACCATGCTGAACGAGAAGGCCCCGGCGGCCGCGCCGGCGCCGACGCCGATGCCCGAACGCTTCAGGAACGAGCGGCGGTCCATCGTCGTCGACAGCGCCGAGCGCACACCGCGCGCGAGACTGGCCGTAAGTGCACCGGGGGCCGGCGTGGCGGCCGATTTCCGTTGCAGTTGCATGTCGCGTCTCCTCGTTCGCTCAGATCATCGTGCTGCGGTAGTAGCGCCGGACGTGGTCGGTGACGTGGTATCCGCCGCCGCCGCGCTCGTCGAGCTTCGGCTTGTCGTTCGCCGCCGGGCCGCGAACCGCTGCACCGCGCGTCGCGACCGCAGCCGCACCCGCCGCACCGGCGAGACCGGCACCGAGCAGGAAGCCCCGGCGGGCGACTCCGTTGGCTGCTTCAGGTTTCCTGGTGGGCATGGCTGCCTCCTCGCATGATCAATCGAGCGACTCGAAGTCGAAGGCCTGCCGCTCGATGGCGAGAAACTCGCCGAGCAGACGGGCTGCGTGCTTGTAGAAATCGGTGCTGCCGCAATGCTCGATCGCCTCGACGAGCGCCTCGACCCACGGCGACAGGAATCTCTGAAAGAAGACACGCTGCGTATCCAGCGTACGCAGCGACTCGGGCGCGGCGACGATCAGCCACGCCATCGTCTCGCACAGTGCCGCGATGTGATCCTCGGTTTCGGCGACCTCGCCGCGCCGCGCGACGCCGAGCGTCGCGAGGTGCGCGCGCAGGTCGACCAGCGGGCGCTCATGCAGGAAGCCGCTCAGGTACCACGAGCCGTAGAGGAACACCTCGGCCTTGCCGACTCCGATGAACGTGCCTTCGTACTCCTCGCGCACCGCATCGGCGTCGGCATTCGCGCAGGCCAGCGCAAACGCGTTCCACGCGCGGCCGAGCGGCGTATCGGCGGTGTCGGCAACCGCCGGCGCGCTCGCCTGTGCGCCGGTTTCGCGCAGCCAGGCAGCCGGCGGCGGAGCACGGAAGATCTGGGCGAGCGTGGCGTACCAACGGGCACGCGCGACGTCCTCGGGCGACACCGGACGCGATCGATTCGTCGCCGGTGCCACCGCGTTCATGGTCGCTTCCCGGGAAGGTCGACGATCGCCATCTCGTCGGGCCGGGTGTAGATGTCGACGACGCGGCAGTCGGCGCACATCTGCAGCCGACGCACGGCCTCGCCACCGAACATCGCGTGGCCCGCGAGCCTGCCGAGCATGTTCTCGATCATCGGCCGGGTACCGAACGGCTTGCCGCACGAGATGCACGCAAAAGGCTGCGCCTCGTTGAGAACACGCGGTGTCCTCGTCTCCTCACTGAACACGTACCTCGGTTCAAGTGTCATCGCCTGTTCGGGACAGGTCTGTACGCACAGGCCGCACTGCACGCAGTTGCGCTCGATGAAGCGCAGCTGCGGTGAATCGGGATTGTCGAGCAATGCCGATTCGGGACAGGAACCTATGCACGCTAAACATAGCGTACAGCTATCTTTTTGTACTTTCAATGAACCGAAAGGCGCGCGTGCGGGTAATCCGACGCTTTGCGGAACCTCGAGACCGCGCGAACGCGCCTGCGCGACCAGGTGATCGACGGCAAATTCGATCGATCGCCGCTTGTCTTCGGACAGCCCGAAGGCCGCCGCCTGCGCAACGGTTTCCGCCGGCTCGAGCGCGAACAGCTCGTCGGCCCAGTCGGGGCGGCTGGCGTCGACGACAGAGAAGTGGCGGCCCGCGTAGCCGATCGCGCCGACCAGCGTCTGCGCGATCGCGAACTGCGCCGTCGTCGCTTCGCGATATTGCGGCGCGATGCCCGGTGCGGCCAGCACGGCAACCTGGCTCGCGCCATAGGCGAGCGCAGCCAGCGCAACGTCGATGCCGACGGACCCGACGTGGCGGACCGCCACCGGGATCACGCGCGCCGGCAGGCCGCGACCGGCCGGCACCCCGCGCGCCGGGCCGCGCAGGCCGCGCGGCGTCTGCGTCAGTCCCTCGAGCAGCGCACTACCGTCGTCCTCGTCATGAAAGAGGATCAACGCGTCGCGGCCACCGCGCTCGCGGTACGCGGCAAGCCCCAGGCGCACCGGCTCCATCAGGCGCGCCGGCGTCGGATACTGGTAGCTGATCGCGCCCGAAGGGCACACCGTCGTGCAGCCGCCGCAGCCCATGCACAGATGCGGCTCGACGCGGATGAGGTCACCGGCCGATTCGATCGCGCGCGTCGAGCAGACATCGATGCACGCCGTACAGCCGGTGATGCCGTTGCGCCCGTGTGCACACAGCTTCTCGCGATAGCGGAAGTACTTTGGTTTCTCGAATTCGCCGACCATCGAGACGAGTTCGAGCGCCATCCGCGAGCGGGCAGCTTCGTCACGCCCCGCGTGGAAATACCCCTGCGGCGGTTGATGACTCTCGAACATCGGCAGGCCGAGCCGCGTGACCGAGCAGCTCCGGCAGGTGTCGCCGAGCGGCTGCAGGCGGCAGTCGAACATCGAGTCGGCACGCAGGTCGAAGACGAGGTCGAAACGTTCGCTGCGCTCGCGCTCGTCCCGGGCGAAGTCGATCGCACCGATCGCACCGCAGGCACGCACACAGGCGCGGTGTTCCTTGCATCGCGTGGTGTCGACCTGCAGGTCGGCACCGATCGCCGATTCCGGGCACGCGTCGACGCAGGCGCCGCAGCGCACGCACGCGTCGAGATCGATCGGGTTGTCCTGCGTCCAGCGCGCCTCGAAGTCGCCGAGCCAGCCATCGACCGAAACCAGCGTCCCCGAGAGCACGGGAAAGGTGCGCGCCGCCGGCAGCGCCGCGCCGCGCGAATCCGTCATCAGCACGGTCGGGCTCAGGTGAGGCGCGAGGCGCTCGGCCCATTCGAGCGCATCGCGCCCCGAGCCGACGACGAGCACGCGACCCCGCGACCGGTACTCGACGGCGGGAACGGGATCGATGCCGCGGGATGCGGCGATCGCAACGAGGGCCGCGATCTTCGGGCCTGCGTCGGCCCGCTGCTCGCCCCAGCCGGCGAGCTCGCGCACGTTGACGAAGCGCAGCGGCGCGACCACCTGCTTCGCATCGGCGAGCTCGTTGAAGAGCGCCGCTTCCTGCGTGCACGCGACCACCACGTCGTCGGTGCCGCCGAGCGCCTCGACGAAGCGGGGAACGTCGCGCCGGCACAGCTCGCGCGCGGCGGGCAGCACCTCGACCGAGGCGGGAAGGCCCGCGGCAAGACGCGCCGCCGCCAGGTCGATCGTTCCGTTGCAGCTACATACGAGAACCTTCGTCTTCACCGTCTGTCTCCTGGGTATTCGGTTCTGCCGCAGCGTCTTCGCGCAGCTCTGTCGCCGCGTCTTCGCGCGGATCTTCGGCGGCCGCGTCGAGCGCGTGCGCTTGCGCCCCGTCGGCGCGTGCGAGCGTCTCAGGCGAAGCGTCGGCGTTCGCGCTCGCGCGACGCTCGATCTCGTCGTCGGTCAGCCCGATCGAGTGCAGCTGCCGGAGCTTCGCCAGCATCGTCGGCGGAATCGGCTCGCTCTGGTTGTAGTCGTCGATGTAGACGTCCAGCCCGTCCATCACGTTGAAATGCGGGTCGCGGAAAAGCTTCGCGAGCGCCGCATTGCGCGTCGCCGCGTCGACACCGGCCTGCATGAACGGGCGAAAGTCCGACTGCGGTGTCAGCGAATCGAGCGGCGGCAACGCGATGGGTCGAGCATCCACTTCCTCGCCCACGGGCGTCGACTCGCGCAGATCCGGCGTGGGAGCGCCCACCGGCGTCGAACCGGCCGCCGCGGAGGCAACCGACGACGGTGCGCCGGGCGCAGACTCCGGCGATGCAGGCCTCGCGCGCTTGCCCGCTTCCGGTGCAGCCGCTTCGCGTCCGGCCTGTTCCCGCTCGGCCGGTTCGCGCCCCGCCCTTTCCCGCTCGACCGCGTCGCGCGCTCCGGACGGCGTCTCGCCACTGTCTGCATGGCGACTGTCGCGCTTGCGGCGCGACCAGCGCGACAGGAAGCCTTCGTTCGTGCTCACCGTCCTGCCTCCGGAGGTCGCCCGACGATGCCGTCGTCGGGTCGGCGCTCCTGCGCGTCGAGCGCACCACTCCCCTGCCCGGCCGTCGGCTGCCCGCGCCCCGCGGCACGCTCGCGCTCGCTCATCTCGCCGAACTGGTCGCGCGCGAGGAAGGACGGCTTGCCGCCCTTGCGCTTCTTCTTCGTCGGCTCGGCGATGTAGTGCAGGCTGACGTATTCCGCGACCCACGAGACCATCGGCTCGGGCATCGGCACTCGGTCGACGCGCGCGCCGCCGTCCATCCAGCGCCCCGCTTCGTTGTAGCTCGCAGTAACCGCCAGCGCGCGCGGCGGCGTCCCGTCGTCGTCGACGACCACGCCGGTGTCGTCTTCCCGGGTGCGCCACTGCACGAACAGCGACGGCTCGTCGGTCGTCAGGTTCAGGTAGTACCCCTCGCACTCGTCCAGGTACAGGTGCACGGCGAGGTCGCCGCCCGAATCGGCGGGCTCGACCGCCACCGGCCGCCAGGCGAGCGGCTGCAGCGAGTGACCGGTCTGCCGGCATTCGAAGAGAACGCGCAGCGGGACCGGCTCGACGTCGAGCCGCGGCTCGGCGCCTTCCGGAGGACGAAACTCACGATGGGTCAAGACGTTCTCCGCGATTTCTCGCGCGGATTGCTACCATGAGGGCATGGTAGCGGTTCGATCATGAGCACACCCATTCCATCCGCAGAGCAGCGTTATTCGGCACCGGTTCCCGACGTGACGGCAGCGACAGCACCCCCATCGGGGCAACTCGCCGATCGCCGCGGCCGTCGCCTGCACGACCTGCGCATCTCGGTCACCGATCGCTGCAACTTCCGCTGCACCTACTGCATGCCGAAGGAGCTGTTCGGGAAAGACTACGCGTTCCTGCCCCACGCGTCGCTGCTCACCTTCGAGGAGATCACGCGGCTCGTGCGCGTGTTCGTCGCGCACGGCGTCGAGAAGATCCGTCTCACCGGCGGCGAGCCGCTGCTGCGACGCAACGTCGAGCGCCTCGTCGAGATGCTCGCCGAGGTGCGCACGCCGGCCGGCGAGCCGCTCGATCTCACGCTCACCACCAACGGCTCGCTGCTCGCGCGCAAGGCGCAGGCACTCGCCGACGCCGGGCTGCGCCGCGTCACGGTGAGTCTCGACGCGCTCGACGACGCGGTATTCCGCAGCATGAACGACGTCGACTTCCCCGTCGCCGACGTGCTGGGCGGCATCGAAGCCGCCGAAAAGGCCGGGCTGCGTCCGCTGAAGGTCAACATGGTCGTCAAGCGCGGCGTCAACGAGCATGAGATCGTCCCGATGGCGCAGCGCTTTCGCGGCACCGGGCACATCCTGCGTTTCATCGAGTTCATGGACGTCGGCGCATCGAACGGCTGGCGGCTCGACGACGTCGTCCCGAGCGCCGAGGTGGTGCGTCGCATCGGCGAAGCCTTCGCCATCGAGCCGATGGAAGCGAACTACCCCGGCGAGGTGGCCGAGCGCTGGCGCTATGTCGACGGCGGCGGCGAGATCGGCCTGATCTCGTCGGTGACGCAGCCGTTCTGCGGCGGCTGCACGCGCGCGCGGCTGTCCACCGAAGGAAAGCTCTTCACCTGCCTGTTCGCCACGCAGGGACACGACCTGCGCGCGCTGCTGCGCGGCGGCGCCGACGACGCGGCGCTGGCGGCGGCCGTCGCCTCGGTATGGGGCGCACGCAACGATCGCTACTCGGAGCTGCGCTCGGCCGACACCGTCGGGCTGCGCAAGATCGAGATGTCGTACATCGGCGGGTAGAACGTGTCGCTGGTCCTCACGTCCCATGCGCGCCCGGCCACCTACGAGGTCGACGCGATCAACGAGCGCGGCGAAACGGTGCCGACGTCGATCGCGGGCGAGCATCCGCTCACGCTCTATCTCGACAAGCGCGAACTGGTCACGCTGATGACGCTCGGTGCCGCGCCCGAACACCTCGCGCTCGGTTACCTGCGCAACCAGCGGCTGGTCGAGTCGCTCGACGAGCTCGCCTCGGTGCAGGTCGACTGGGAGACGAACTCGGTGGCCGTCACCTCGGCGTCGCTCGCATCGCGCGGCGTCTCCGTCTGGGACGACGACACGCAGGCCGATGCGCTCGGCGCGCGCCTCGCGCGGCGCACGGTCACCACCGGCTGCGGACAGGGAACGATGTTCGGCGACCTGATGGACGAGATCGACCGCATCGAACTCTCGCCGCATGCACGCCTGGGCGAGGAAGTGCTGTACACGGTGATGGACCGCGTGCGCCGGCACGAGTCGATCTACAAGGTGGCCGGCGCAGTGCATGGCTGCGCGCTGTGCTCGAACGCCGGCTCCGACCGCGGCGAGATCCTGCGCTTCGTCGAGGACGTCGGCCGGCACAATGCCGTCGACGCGATCGCCGGCTGGATGTGGGTCGATTCGGTGAGCGCAGCCGACAAGATCTTCTACACCACCGGACGCCTCACCTCCGAGATGGTGATCAAGTGCGCGCAGATGGGTATCCCGTTCCTGCTGTCGCGATCGGGCCTGACGCAGATGGGCTACGAGATCGCCGCCCGCGTCGGACTGACGATGATCGGCCGCTGCCAGGGCAAGCACTACCTGCTCTTCACGGGCACCGGGCGCTTCGTGCGCCAACCGGTGCGCGCGTGGGCCTGAGCCGGCGTTTCCGGTGAGCGGCGGCACCGACGCATCGATGCCAGCAGCTGCCGCGGCCATCGCGCGAGAGGCGATCACCGGCATCGTGCTCGCCGGCGGGCTCGGCCGGCGCATGAGCGACGACGGCAGCGGCGTCGACAAGGGCCTGCAACCCTTCCGCGGCCGGCCGATGATCGAGCACGCGCTCGAGCGCTTCGCGCCGCAGGTCGGCACCGTGATCGTCAATGCCAACCGCAACCTCGAGCGCTACCGTTCGCTCGGCTGGCCGGTCGTATCCGATGCGGTCGAGGGCTTCGCCGGCCCGCTGGCGGGTCTGCACGCGGCGATGTCGCAGGCACAGTCGCCGTGGGTGGCAACCGTGCCCTGCGATTCTCCGTTCCTGCCGCTCGACCTCGTCGCGCGACTCGCCGAGGCGATCGAGCGTTCCGCGGCGCACGGCGAACGCGCACAGCTCGCCGTCGCACGCACCGGCGCGCAGGCGCATCCGGTGTTCGCGCTCGTCGAACGCGCACTGCTGCCCGATCTGCAGCGCTTCCTGTCCGAAGGCCGGCGCAAGATCGACGCGTGGTATGCGCCGCTGCGCGTCGTCGAGGTCGACTTCGACGACGCGTCGGCCTTCCGCAACCTGAACACGATGCAGGAACTCCGCGACGAGGAACGTGGATGACGGCGCGGACGATCTCCGATGCCGATCTCGAAGCGCATCTTCCGGTCGAGCAGGCGCGCGAGCGGATCGCGGCCTCCATCGAGCCGGTTGCGCTAGTCGAACGCGTTGCGATCCGCAACGCGCTCGGTCGCGTGCTCGCGCACGACGTCGTCGCGACGATCGACGTTCCTGCACACGACAACTCGGCGATGGACGGCTATGCCGTCTGCGCCGACGATCTCGCCGTCGACGGCGAGACACGACTGCGCGTCGCGGGCCGCGCACTGGCGGGGCGTGCCTTCGACGGTCCGGTCGCGCGCGGCGAGGCCCTGCGCGTGATGACCGGAGCAATTCTTCCCGACCCGCTCGACACCGTCGTCCTGCAGGAGGTCGTGCGTCTCGAAGGCGATGTCGTCGTCGTGCCTGCCGGCCAGCAGCACGGCCAGAATCGCCGGCAGCGAGGGGAGGATCTGCGCTGCGGCGAGCCGACGCTGCGCGCGGGCAAGCAGCTCATGCCGGCCGACATCGGCCTGCTCGCCTCGCTCGGCGTGCCCGAGGTCGGCGTGCGTCGGCGGCTGCGCGTCGCGTTCTTCTCCACCGGCGACGAGCTGCGCTCGCTCGGCGAGACCCTGGCACCCGGGGAGGTCTACGACAGCAACCGCTACACGATCTGGGCGATGCTCACACGGCTGGGCGTCGAGGTGATCGATCTCGGCGTCGTGCGCGATTCACCCGAGGCGCTCGAGCAGGCGATGCGCACGGCGGCCGCCGAAGCCGACGCGATCCTCTCTTCGGGCGGCGTCTCGGTCGGCGAAGCCGACTTCACGCGCGAGGTATTGGCGCGCCTGGGCGACGTGGCCTTCTGGCGCATCGCGATGCGCCCCGGCCGCCCGATGGCCTTCGGACGCGTCGGCGACGCGTGCTACTTCGGATTGCCGGGCAATCCGGTGGCCGTGATGATCACCTTCCACTTCCTCGTGCGTGATGCGCTGCTGAAGAGGATGGGCGCCACTTCGCGGGCATTGCCGTGGGTGCGCGCCCGCTCGCGCGAGCCGATGCGCAAGCGCGCCGGACGCACCGAGTACCAGCGTGCGCGACTCGAAGCGGGAGCCGACGGGCGCATGGAAGTGCGTGCGATCGGCAACCAGGGCTCGGGCGTGCTGCGCTCGATGTCGGAAGCGAACTGCATCGTGGTGCTGCACCACGACCAGGGCCCGGTGTCGGCAGGCGACGAGGTCGACTGCGTCGCCTTCGAAGGGCTGCTATAGCAGCGGGACGCTGCTGACGAGGATGCCGTCCTCGTCGACGTAGCACCAATGACCGGGGGCGATGCGCACGCCGGCGATCTCCACCGTGGTGCCGATCGTGCCGCCGCCGCGCTTTTCGCTGCGCCGGGGGTGCGTGGCAAGCGCACGAACGCCGATCGCGCAGGCGTCGATCTCGACGACATCGCGCACGCAGCCGTGCACCACGACGCCGCTCCAGCCGTTTCGCTGCGCGAGCTGTGCGAGGTTTCCACCGAGCAGCGCGCAGCGCAGGCTGCCGGCGCCGTCGACGACGAGCACGCGCCCATTGCCGGGCTGCTCGAGCGCGCTGCGCACCGCCGAGTTGTCCTCGAAGCAGCGCACCGTCTCGACTGCGCCGGCAAAGCGCGTGTTCTTTCCGAATGCCCGGAATACCGGGTGGAGCACATGGAGTTCGCCGGCAGCGAGGCGCGCCTCGTTCGCGTCGCAAAGATCGGCAGTGGCGAACGGGACGGCTGTGGAAACGGCGCTCACGATCAGTTTCGACTCAGTGATTCGACTCAGTGTTCGACTCAGGGACGGCGGTTGGAGATCTCGCCCGACAGGCTCGCGTAGTACGCCGCGAGATTGCGGATGTCGGCGCGCGTGAGCGGCTTGGCCTGCGCACCCATGATCGGGTTGCTGCGACGGTCGTGCTTGTAGTCGAGCAGCGAATGCTCGAGGTAGTCCTGGTACTGCCCGCCGAGCTTCGGATACGTGGGATCGATCGGCGTATTGCCGTCCTTGCCGTGGCAGGCTGCGCAGATTTCCTCGGCCTTCTGGCGGCCGGCTTCGATGTCCTGGGCCTGCGCCGGAAACGCGAATACGGCGAGCGCCGCGAGCATCGCGCCCCACGCGACGGAACGGGGTTTCATCCGCTGGAGTTTCGAGGCAGGCATGTTCACTCCGTTCCGTAGTACGCCGCCAGATCGGCGATGTCGCTGTCGCTCAGGCCGGCAGCGATCGCTGTCATCGTCGGATGGTTGCGATCGCCCTTGCGATACGCCTTCAGCGCCGACTCGATGTAGCGCGCGCTCTGCCCGACGATGCGCGGCACGTGATACACGCTCGGGAACGACGACTTGTAGCCGGGAATCTCGTGACAGCCGATGCACGTCGACGACTTGTTGCGTCCGGCATCGGAGTCTCCCTGCGCCGCCTGCTGCTCCTGCGCCGGTGCAGCGCCCTGTGCAACGGCCAGGCATGGCAGCAGCATCGCCGCCGCGAATCCGGCGGCAATCAACCTCTTGTTGGTCATGAGTCTCCGGCCTTTGCGCCGGGCGGCGCAGGCTATTTGTCGTGTTTGCGGGTGCTCGAATTCTAGCGGAGTCGCTCGAAGCCAGTCCAGCGACCGGGCGGGACGGGTCGTTCCCGTATACTCGGACAAACCCGTCCACCGGCCGTTTCCCGACGGCCGCACCTTCCGAGAATCATGCGTTTCCAGGGCACCGACACCTACGTCGCCACCGACGACCTGAAGCTCGCCGTGAACGCGGCGATCCGCCTGCAGCGCCCGCTGCTCATCAAGGGCGAGCCGGGCACCGGCAAGACGATGCTCGCCGAGGAAGTCGCCTCCGCGCTCGACATGCCGCTGCTGCAGTGGCACATCAAGTCGACGACAAAGGCGCAGCAGGGGCTGTACGAGTACGACGCCGTCTCCCGGCTGCGCGACTCGCAGCTCGGCGACGAGCGCGTCAAGGACATCCACAACTACATCGTCCAGGGCGTGCTCTGGCAGGCCTTCGAATCCGACCAGCCGGTCGTGCTGCTGATCGACGAGATCGACAAGGCCGACATCGAGTTCCCGAACGACCTGCTGCGCGAGCTCGACCGGATGGAGTTCTACGTCTACGAGACGCGCCAGCTCGTGCGTGCGAAGCACCGACCGGTGGTGATGATCACATCGAACAATGAGAAGGAGCTGCCCGACGCATTCCTGCGCCGCTGCTTCTTCCACTACATCAAGTTTCCCGACAAGGAGACGATGCAGGCCATCGTCGACGTGCACTTCCCGAAGTTGAAGAAAACACTGCTGAAGGAGGCGCTCGAAGCCTTCTTCCAGATGCGCGAGCTGCCGGGACTGAAGAAGAAGCCGTCGACCAGCGAGCTGCTCGACTGGCTGAAGCTCCTGGTCGCCGAGGACATCCCGCCCGAGGCGCTGCGCGCGAAGGACGGCAAGAGTGTCATCCCGCCGCTGCACGGCGCGCTGCTGAAGAACGAGCAGGACGTGCATCTGTTCGAGCGACTCATTTTCATGGCCCGCCATAACAGGTAGGCCAACAGGTAACGAAGCGATGCCCGCCTGGCTCGAGCCCGTCACGCTCGAGGGCGAGCACGTCGTGCTCGAGCCGATGGCGCGCTCGCACGTCGAGGCGCTCGCGCAGGCGGCAGCCGACGGCGAGCTCTGGCGGCTGTGGTACACGACGGCGCCGTCGCGCGAGCAGACAGCCGCCTACATCGACGCCGCACTCGAAATGCGCGAGCGCGACGGCGCCCTGCCCTTCGTCGTGCGACGGCGTGCCGACGACACCATCGTCGGTTCGACGCGATACATGCACGCGGTGCCCGAGCACCGACGGCTCGAGGTCGGCAGCACCTGGTATTCGGCGAGTGCACAGCACACGGCAATCAACGCCGAATGCAAGCTGCTGCTGCTCGGCCATGCCTTCGACCGGCTCGACGCGATCGCGGTCGAGCTGCGTACGCATTTCCTGAATCACGCGAGCCGACGCGCGATCGAACGCCTGGGCGCGAAGCTCGACGGCGTGCTGCGGCATCATCAGGTGATGCCCAACGGAACGCTGCGCGACACCTGCGTCTACAGCATTCTCGCCATCGAGTGGCCGGCGGTGCGTGAAGGGCTGAAGCTGCGCCTTGCGTTGCGGAATGGAGAGCAACGATGCTGATCGATTTCTTCCTGCACCTGCGCGGCGCCAAGCTGCCGGTGTCGATCAAGGAGTACCTGCTGCTGCTCGAGGCGATGCGCGAGCACGTGATCGGGCCTTCGATCGACGAGTTCTACTTCCTGTCGCGCGCGGCGCTCGTCAAGGACGAGCGCAACTTCGACAAGTTCGACAAGGCCTTCGGCGCGTACTTCAACGGCGTACGCACGATCCCCGGCATCGACGTCGATCTGCCGCTCGACTGGCTCAAGAACCAGCTGCGACGCGAGTTCACGCCCGAGGAGAAGGCGGCGATCGAGGCGATGGGCGGGCTCGACAAGCTGATCGAGCGGCTGCGCGAACTGCTCGAGGAGCAGAAGGAGCGCCACGAAGGCGGCAGCAAGTGGATCGGCACCAACGGAACCTCGCCCTTCGGCCATGGCGGCTACAACCCGCAGGGCATCCGCATCGGCGGTCCGTCGGCCGGCAACCGCACCGCGCTGAAGGTATGGGAGCAGCGCGCCTACCGCGACTACGACGACCAGGTCGAACTCGGCACGCGCAACATCAAGGTCGCGCTGCGGCGACTGCGCAAGTTCGCGCGCGAAGGTGCCGAAGAAGAGCTCGACCTCGACGACACGATCGCCTCCACCGCACGCAACGCCGGCTGGCTCGACATCCGGATGGTTCCCGAGCGGCACAACACGATCAAGGTGCTGATGCTGCTCGACGTCGGCGGCACGATGGACGAGCACATCCAGCAGACCGAGGAGCTGTTCTCGGCAGCGAAAACCGAGTTCAAGCACCTCGAGTTCTACTACTTCCACAACTGCGTCTACGACCACGTCTGGAAGAACAACCGGCGACGCCACGCCGAGCGCTTCGACACCTGGGACATCCTGCGCAAGTACAACCCCGACTACCGGCTGATCCTCGTCGGCGACGCCACGATGAGCCCCTACGAGGTGCTGCAACCCGGAGGGTCGGTCGAGTACAACAACGAGGAAGCGGGCGCCGTCTGGCTGCGACGCCTGGTCGAGCGCTTCCCGAAGTTCGCGTGGCTGAACCCCGAGCCCGAAGGCGTCTGGGAGTACCGGCAGTCGATCGCCGTCATCCGGCAGATCCTGCAGGGACGGATGTATCCGCTGACGATGCAGGGACTCGAGCGCGCGATGCGCGAGCTGTCGAAGTAGCTCGCGTACCAGCGCGCCGAGCCCGCCCGGGTCAGTCGTCGTCCTTGCCGATGACGTTGTAGATCACCGCACCCAGCGCTCCGCCGACGATCGGCGCCAGCCAGAACAGCCACAACTGCGCCACGGCCCAGTCACCAACGAAAACCGCCACGCCGGTGCTCCGGGCGGGATTCACCGAAGTGTTGGTGACCGGGATGCTGATCAGGTGGATCAGCGTCAACGCCAGTCCGATCGCGATCGGCGCCAGGCCCTGGGGAGCACGCCGGTCGGTCGAGCCCATGATCACGAGCACGAAGAACGCGGTCATGACGACCTCGCTGACCAGCGCCGCGGAAAGCGAATAGCCACCCGGCGAGTGATCGCCAAAGCCGTTCGCTGCGAAGCCGTTCGACACGTCGAAGCCGGGCGCGCCCGACGCGATGAAGTAGAGAACAGCGCCGGCCGCGACGCCGCCGAGCACCTGCGCGACCACGTAGGGAAGAAGCTGCGACGCGGGAAAGCGGCCGCCTGCCCAGAGCCCGACGGAGACCGCCGGATTCAGGTGGCAGCCCGAGATGTGACCGATCGCGAACGCCATGGTCAGCACGGTGAGACCGAAGGCAAGCGCAACGCCGTGCAGGCCGATGCCGAGTTCGGGAAACGCCGCCGCCAGCACCGCGCTGCCGCAGCCGCCCAACACGAGCCAGAAGGTTCCGATAAATTCCGCCGAGTACGCTTTCATTTAGCTTCCCGTTATTCAACAACCGGTTGGGGGAACTGCACTGAAGTCTCAGAACATCGGATTGATGCTCAACGACAGCATCGCCGACAGCTGACACAACGGCCTTCCCGAGCTTCGCTGCAACTCGTTGAAGGCCTCCTGCACCCTGTGCAGATCGTTACGCCTCGATGGTTCGTGATCGATGACGCAGGTAGCCGTCGATCTGCTCCGGACCGAGCAGCACCATTTCCTCGGGCACGAAGCCCCGGAAGGCTTCCTCGAAGGCAGGCCACCGGGCATCGACCACCGAGTGCTGCATCCCGGCCTGGAACACCCGCTGAGTCATCGCGGACAGATAGCGATCGTCGCACTTGTGCTTCAGTTCCTCCGGAGTCAGCGCCTTCGGCAGGAAAGCCTCCATCGCCTCGTCCGATTCGAAACGACTTCGTACCGTGTCGTAGAGCCAGCGATAGTCGATTGCCATGCCTGTCCTCAGCGAAATCCGAGCACGTACGGCAGCCACGTCGACAGCGCCGGAAAGAACGTCAGCAGCACCAGCACGACGAGGTGCGCAACAAGAAACGGCGGCAGCTCGCGGATCAGCGCCGTCATGCCCACCTTCACCGTCACCGACGTGACGAACAGCAGCCCGCCGACCGGCGGCGTGATCATCCCCAGCGTGAGGTTCACGATCACGACGATCGCGAAGTGCACCGGATCGATGCCGAGCGACGCGGCGATCGGCGCGAGGATCGGCACCAGGATCATCACGCCGGGCAGCGGCTCGAGGAAGATCCCGAAGAGCAGCAACAGCACGTTCACCGCGAGCAGGAACATCAGCGGATCGAGATCCCAGCCGACGATCGTCTCGGCGAGCGTCTGCGGAACGCGCTCGATCGTGAGGATCCATGCGAAGGCCGCCGAGGCGCCGACGATCAGCAACACCGCGGCAGTGAGCAGCGCCGCGCGCGACAGGATCCCCGGCACCGCATTCCAGCGCAGCGTGCGATAGATCCACTTCCCGCAGACGAGCGCGTAGAACACCGCTACGACGGAGGCCTCGGTCGGTGTGAACACGCCGAAGCGGATGCCGACGATGATGATCACGATCAGCAGCAGCGCGGGCAGCGCCTGCCAGGTGTTGCGCAGCATCTCGCGCAACGGCGGCGGGCCATCGGTGGCGTGCCCACTGCGCCGACGGCACGCCCACCAGTTGGTCGCCGCCATCGCCAGCGCGATCATCGCGCCCGGCACGAAACCGGCCATGAACAGCGTGCCGACCGAGACGTTCTCGTCCTGCAGCGCGTAGATGATCATGATGATCGACGGCGGAATGATCGGGCCGACGATCGCGGTGCTCGCCGTGAGCGCGGCTGCATAGCTGCGCTCGTAGCCCGCCTTCTCCATCATCCGCGACATCATCGCGCCCGGGCCGGCAACGTCGGCCATCGCCGATCCGGAGATGCCCGAGAACAGCGTCAGCGACAGCACGTTCGCGTAGCCCAGGCCGCCGCGCAGATGGCTGACGAACTGCGCGGCGAAACGCAGCAGCACCACGGTGAGCGCGCCCCCGCTCATCAGCTCGGCGGCCAGGATGAAGAAGGGCACCGCCATCAGCGGAAAGCTGTCCAGGCCGGTGAACATCTCCTTGAACACGACGAGCTGCGGGTAGCGTCCGCTCGCGAACACCGCGATCGACGCGCCCATCGCCAGCGCGAACGCAATCGGAACGCCGATCGCGAACAGCACCAGCGTGGCGATGAACAGTGTCAGCGCCACGACGCCGTTGCGCGCCGATGCCCGGCGCTGCGTCGCGCGATCTCAGCAGCCGGATCGAATGCGGGCATCAGAGGGTGGCGGCCGTCTCGGCATCGATCTCGTCCGACTCGATCGCACGCCGCTCGAGCACGTATCGACGCGCCACCAGCAGCAGGTGCACGATGAGCAGCACGAAGCCCAGCGGCATTGCGACATAGACCCACCCGAACGAGATACCGGTGGCAGCGGTCGTCTGGAAACGCATCACGCTGGTGTAGAGCGCGCCCTGCCACGCCATCACCGAGAAGAACACCAGCAACGACACGACGATGAGCGCGCGCAGCCAGCGCCCGGCGCGCCCCGGCAGCATGTCGTGCAGATTCTCGATCGCAATGTGCCCGCCGAAGCGCAGCACGAGGCCGGCGCCGAGGAAGGTCAGCCAGATCATCAGGTGCCGCGCGACCTCCTCGGCCCACACCAGCGAGTCGTTGGTGAGGTAGCGCAGCACGACGTTGGCGAACACGATGCACGCCATCGCCGCGAGCAGCAGCACGAGCAGCCAGCGGTTGGCGGCGACGAATGCGCGCTCGAGCGCCTGCATCCCGGCCGAGGAACCTGGTTCCGCCCGCCGCTACTGCGCGTTGGCGATGCTCTGGATCAGCTCCTTGCCGTACTTGCCGTAGTACTGCACGTAGGCCGGCGCGAGCGCCTTCTGGAAGGCCGCCTTTGCCGGATCGTCGAGGACGACGACCTGCATGCCGGCCGCGCGCACGTTCTCGACCCCGGCACGCTCGACCTCGTCGACGAAGGCGCGCATCGCGGCAACGCCGGCTTTCGCGCCGTCGACGAGCGCCTTCTTCCCGGCGTCATCCAGGCTGTTCCACAGCTTCGGCGAGACCATCAGCGCAGCCGGCGAATACACGTGTCCGGTGAGCGTGAGGTGCTTCTGCACCTGCGCCAGCTTCGCCGAGACGATGACCGACATCGGGTTCTCCTGCCCGTCGATCGTGCCCTGCTGCAGGGCACCGATCACCTCGGGCCAGGCCATCGGCGTCGGTGCCGCGCCCAGCGCCTTGAACGCGGCAATGTGCACCGGGTTCTCCATCGTGCGGATCTTCAGCCCCTTCATGTCGTCCGGCTTCTCGACCGGATGTCTGCTGTTCGTCAGGTGCCGAAAACCCTGCTCGCCCCAGGCGAGCGCGATCAGGTTGCGCGCCGGGAACTTCTTGAGCAGGTCCTGTCCGATCGGCCCATCGAGCACCGAACGCGCGTGCGCCAGGTCGCGGAACAGGAACGGGATATCGGTGACGCCGACTTCCGGAACGAAGTTGCTCAGCGTGCCGCTCGAGACGATCACCGCTTCGAGCGTGCCCAGTTGCAGGCTTTCGACGGTTTCGCGCTCTCCGCCCAGCGCGCTCGACGGAAAGTGCTTGAACTTCAGCTTGCCGCCGCTCGCCTTCTCGGCGGTTTCCGCCCAGGCATTGGCGCCCGCGCCGTAGTGAGAATTCACGGCGAGCGCGTAGGCGAGCTTGACCTCGGTCTGCGCGTTCGCCGCAGGCGCGGCCAGCAACGAAGTGACCAGCAGTGCCGCAATCGTCGACACCTGCGAGACGAACCGCATGTACGTTCTCCTGATGTGAAGATGCGGGGCCGGTCGACGCGACGGCCCTCCCGGAACCATCCGCGACGGTCTTCGCGATCGTCCGCCGACGGCGGGGGATTATGTCACGCGGCCCGTTGTCGGGAAACCGCTCGACGCACTCGTCGATGATTCCGACGCGCTTTCAATCCGCGATCGGCGGCGCCACCTTCAGCACCTCGTCCAGCGTCGTCTGGCCGGCGGCAATCCGCTGCGCACCTGCCAGACGCAACGGACGCATGCCCGCGCGCATTGCGCGCCTGCGGATCTCGGCGAGATCGACGCGCTCGTCGATCAGGCGCCGCAGGTCGGCGTCGAGCTGCAGCAGCTCGTACAGCCCGGCGCGGCCCCGAAATCCCGTCATCCGACAATCGAGGCAGCCGACCGGCCGGTAGACGCGCGACGGATTCGGCGCACGAAACGGCCGGATCAGCGCGCTCCACTGCTCTTCCGGCAGCGACCCCGTCGCCTCCTTGCACGATTCGCACAGCGTGCGCACGAGGCGCTGCGCCATCACGCCGATCAGCGTCGCGTTCAGCAGATACGGCGGCACGCCGAGATCGAGCAGGCGCGTGATCGCCGACGGCGCATCGTTGGTGTGCAGCGTCGACAGCACCAGGTGCCCGGTGAGCGCGGCCTGGATCGCCATCTCGGCGGTCTCGAGGTCGCGGATCTCGCCCACCATCACGATGTCGGGGTCCTGGCGCATCAGCGCCCGGATCGCATCGGCGAAGCCGAGCTCGATGCCGCTCTGCACCTGCATCTGGTTGAACGCAGGCTCGACCATCTCGATCGGGTCCTCGACCGTGCAGACGTTCACCTCGTCGGTCGCCAGCCCCTTGAGCGTCGTGTACAGCGTCGTCGTCTTGCCCGAGCCGGTCGGACCGGTGACGAGCACGATGCCGTTGGGCCGCGTCGTCATCGATTCCCACAGGTCGAGGTCGTCGTCCTGGAAGCCGAGCTCGGCAAAGTCGCGCACGAGCACCTCGGGATCGAAGATGCGCATGACGAGCTTCTCGCCGAAGGCCGTCGGCAGCGTCGACAGCCGCAGTTCGATCTCGCGCCCGTCGGCGGTACGCGTCTTGACGCGCCCGTCCTGCGGCCGGCGCTTCTCGATCACGTCCATCCGGCCGAGCAGCTTGATGCGGCTCGTCATCGCGGCGAGCACCGAGGGGGGGAGCCGGTAGACGTTGTGCAGCACGCCGTCGATGCGGAAGCGGATCGCCCCCGTCTCGCGACGCGGCTCGAGGTGGATGTCGCTCGCGCGCTGCTCGAACGCGTATTGCCACAGCCAGTCGACGATCGTGACGATGTGCTGGTCGTTCGCATCGACGCTGCGCCCGGAGCGCCCGAGCTCGACGAGCTGCTCGAAGTTGCTCTGGTGCGCGGCCGCGCCGTTCTTCTGCGCGCCGCGCACGGTACGCGCGAGCGTGAAGAACTCGACGATGTAGCGCGGTATCTCCTGCGGATCGGCGACGACGCGCCGGATCGGCTTGCGCAGCATCGAGCCGAGCTCGTCGACCCAGTCGGTGACGAACGGCTCGGCGGTGGCGATCGTGACGCCGTCGGAATCGACGGCAAGCGGCAGGATCTTGAAGCGCGTCGCGTACTGGCTCGACATCACGTCGCAGACGCGCGCGAGATCGACCTTCAGCGGATCGATGCGCGCGTGCGGCAGCCCGACGCGCTGCGCGAACCACGGAACGAGCACGTCGAAGTCGACGAGGCGGTGGCTTTCGGGCGATCGCAGCTTGCGACGCGCGATCGAGACGAGCGCGTGCTGCTCGCCGCTCGACAGGTTTGCGTAGCGCGCGACCGAGTCCGCGTCTTCCTGCGAAATCACGCGGTCCTCGACGAGCGCCGGAAGCAGGTCCTCGACCGTCACGCGACAGCCCGGCCGGCCGAGCGCGGGCAGCGGTGCGGATACGGCCGCCGCCGCGGCGGATCCGGTGCGCGCGTTCATGCGGAGACGGTAGCAACCGGCGCGCGTCCTGCCTGCGTGCAGCGGACGAGTGGTCGATCGATCGCCGTCGATGGTTACCGCTTCACCCGTGACTTCCCTGGCCAGACGCGAAGCTCGCTGTGCTTCGCCGCGTGCGTGAAATCCTTGTCGGTCGTGAGCAGCGTCAGATCGTGACGAATGCAGAGCCGGGCGATCAGGGCATCGATAGTGCCGATCTGGACACCTGCCTGACGACACGTATTGCGCAGTGCCGCTGCACCGATGTGATCGTCGCGATCCGGCTGAAGCAGTGGAAAGGCGGCGAAGTGCTCGATGATCCGGGCGCGTGCTCTCGGCCCCGAGAAGCCCTGCAGGAGCTCCTGGAGAATCAGTCCGGTCGTCACGATGAGATCGGAACCCGACAAGGCGTCCCGGAGCTGATGCACCTCGGGTTCCGAAGCGTCGACATCGCGACGCAGTGCCAGAGACCAGACACTGGTGTCGACCAGCAGGGTCATCTGTCGCGCCGGGATCGTTCGGCTTTGTAGTCGAACGATTTGTCCCACTCGAGCTTGCCCAGGAGATCGGCGACTCGTCGCTGTTCGCGGCGAGCGATGAACTCCTCGAGCGCCTTCGTTACTGCAGCCTTTTTCGTTCGTTCGCCGCTGACTTCGACCGCCCGATCGAGGAGCTCCGGATCGATTGCAAGATTGGTGGCCATGTGCGACTCCTTGTGCAGGATTCTACACATTCCTGCACCGTTGACGCGCCGGGCCGATCCCGCAAGAATCTTCGGATCGCTTCCCCACGAGCCGACGAGGAGAGTTCGATGCGTATCCGATCGAGCAGTGTGTGGCTGGCAGCGGCAGGGTTCACGGCAGTGGCAGGCTGCGCGCAGATGGAGACGGCCCGGCAGCCGACCCCGGTGAACATGACCTTCTTCGTGACGAGCATCGGCCCCGGCAACGGCGGCGACCTCGGCGGACTCACGGGCGCCGACCGGCACTGCCAGTCGCTTGCGCAGGCAGCGGGCGCCGGCAACCGTGCCTGGCGCGCCTACCTCAGCACGCAGGGCGCCTCGATGAGCGACATGAACTTCGTCGACGCGCGTGATCGCATCGGCAACGGCCCCTGGCACAACGCGAACGGCGTCCTGATCGCCCGCAATGTCGACGAACTGCACTCGGCGAAGAACAACCTGAACCGCGAGACCGCGCTCGACGAGAAAGGCCGGCTGATCCGCGACCGAACGCAGAAACCGAACGAGCACGACATCCTGACCGGCTCGCGCCCGGACGGCACTGCATTCCCCGGACCCCCGTTCGCCGACATGACCTGCGGGAACTGGACGAAGAGCGGCACCGACGGCTCCGCAATGGTCGGCCACTTCGACCGCGCCGGCCCCAGCAAGAGCGCGTGGGCCACGTCGTGGAACTCGGCGCATCCGACGCGCGGCTGCGATGCGCAAGGGCTGCGCAGCACCGGAGGCAACGGGCTGCTGTACTGCTTCGCCGCGCAATAGCAGCGCTCCGGTCGACCCGACGTCGCTCGGCGCGGCACCCGGTCGACGAGGCTGCGGTCGGGTCCGTGCTCAACGCTGCGGAGCGATGATGCCCACGACCAGCCAGACGCTCGAACGAGGCCGGCGCGCTTTCGCGAACCGGGAATGGAAAGAGGCGTACCGGCAACTGTCGGCCGCCGACACCGACTCCACGCTCGAGACTGCAGACCTCGAATGTCTCGCCCAGGCCGCCTGCCTGATCGGCCGCGACTCCGATGCGCAGGCGCTGTTCCGGCGCGCGCATCACGTTCTCGTCGATCGGGGGCAGCGCGCTCGGGCGGCGCACTGGGGATTCTGGCTGAGCTTCCATGCACTGCTTGCCGGCGACTTTGCGCAAAGCACCGGTTGGCTCGCGCGCATTCAGCGACTCGTCGCAGACCAGCCCGAATGCACGGAGCAGGGATACGTCGACGTGCTCTCGGGACTGCAACAGATGGCCCAGGGAGACACCGACGCGGCACGCGCCCATTTCGACCAGGCGATCTCGCTTGCCGATCGCTTCGACGATCGCGACCTGCTGGCCTTCGGTCTGCTCGGGCGCGGACAGACCCTGATCCAGTCGCAGCGGGTTGCCGAGGGCGTACCGCAACTCGACGAAGCAATGGTCGCCGTGGCCACCGGAGAGGTATCGCCGATGGCGGCCGGGCTCGTCTACTGCGCGGTGATCCTCAGCTGCCAGCGGATCTTCGATCTGCGACGCTGCCGGGAATGGACGCAGGCGCTGAGCCAGTGGTGCGCCACGCAGCCCGACCTCGTCCCCTATCGCGGCGAGTGCCTCGTCCACCGCTCCGAGATCCTGCAGCTGCAGGGGGAATGGTCGGACGCACTGGCGGAGGCGGAGCGCGCGATCGAGCTGTGCTCCGGCCGCCGCGGCAATCTGGCCGGACGCGCGCTCTACCAGTGCGGCGAGCTTCATCGCCTGCGCGGAAGCTTCGAACGGGCCGAACAGATGTACCGGGAAGCGGGCCGCCTGGGCACCGAGCCGCAACCGGGCCTGTCACTGCTTCGGCTGGCCCAGGGCGATGTCGACGCCGCGCAGGCAACGATGCGCCGCATCGTCCGCGAGGGCGGTGGCGCACGAAAGCCGGGCAGCACCACTGGCGCACGACTGCAGGCGTTGCGCGCCTGCGTCGAGGTCATGATCGCCGCCGGCGACATCGACGTCGCCAGAGCGGCTGCCGCAGAGCTGGAAGACTGTGCGGCCGGAACGGATGCGCCCCTGCTTCACGCGTCGTCGGCGCAGGCAAGCGGCATGGTGCTGCTGGTCGAAGGCGACGCGCAGGCGGCTCTCGCAACGCTGCGCGAAGGCTGGACGGCGTGGCAGCAGCTCGATGCTCCGTACGAATCCGCGCAGGTTCGCGTGCTGATCGGTCTCGCCTGCGAGCGACTGGGCGACGAAGAAACCGCACGCAGCCACCGGGAAGCTGCGGCGCGCAGCTTCGAAAGACTCGGCGCCGCGCCGGCGCTGGCCGCACTCGACGGGTTGGCGAAAGCACGCAAGGCGGTTCCCGCCAACCCGCTCAGCGAGCGCGAGCTGCAGGTGCTCAGGCTGGTCGCTAAGGGGCAATCGAATCGGGAGATCGCTGCCCGGTTGTTCATCAGCGAGCACACGGTGGCCGGACACCTGAGCAACATCCTTGGCAAGCTCGGCGTTGCTTCGCGGACCGCAGCAGCAGCCTTCGCCTTCGAGCACAAGCTCCTTTGAGCGGCGCGTACGGTCAATCCTGACCGCTCGCCTCGTCTCGCAAAACGGTCAATGCGGGCGATGTGCGATGCCGGCGCGCTCCGTAGTCTGGAACTTCAACCAGGCCACGGAGGCGATCATGAACCAGCAGACTTTCGGCAAGACCTATGGCGGAACCGCGCCCGAGAACTACGAACGCTACTTCGTGCCACAGATCGCAGCCCCGCTCGCCGACGACCTACTCGAGATCGCCGCGCTGCGCCCGGGCGAGCGTGTGCTCGACGTTGCGTGCGGAACCGGCATCATTGCGAGACAGGCACGACAACGGGTCGGCGACAGCGCTTCGGTCGCCGGCCTGGACGTGAATCCGGGCATGCTGGCCGCGGCGCGATCCGCGGTGTCACCCGAGTTCGCGATCGACTGGTACGAGTCCGGCGCGGAAGCGATGCCGCTCGCCGATGGTGCCTTCGACGTGGCGCTGTGCCAGTTGGGACTGCAGTTCATCACCAACAAGCTCGGCGCCCTGCGGGAAATACGGCGCGTTCTCGCCCCCGGCGGACGGCTGGTTCTCAACGTGCCGGGTCCGACGCCGCCATTGTTCGCCGTGATGGCCGATGCGCTCGCGAAGCACGTCGACCCTCGAGCGGCATCCTTCGTCCATGTCGTGTTCTCGCTTCACGACGAACGCGAGTTGCGCGAGTTGACGAATGCGGCCGGTTTCCAGCAGGTCGACGTACACAGCAGGCGCGCCAGGCTCACCCTGCCCCCTCCGACCGAGTTCCTGTGGCAGTACGTGTGCAGCACGCCGCTGGCGAAACTCATGGCTGCAGCGAGCGACGAAAGCCGCGCTGCGCTCGAAGGCGAGGTCGTCGAAAGGTGGCGGGAATTCGCAACCGACGGGACGTTGAGCTTCGAGGTGAACGTGACGACGGTCGTCGGACGCTGACGGCGCTCAGCGCGCGTCCGGCGGCGCCTTGTGCCTCAGCTCGAACACGTGGACGATCACGTAGGCGATGAGCGCGAACACGAAGAACACGAGCAGCATCCACGCGATGCCCTGCAGAGTCTCGATGATCGTCCGATAGACCTCGAGCACCCAGCGATCCGTGGTGAGCTCGAGGATCTGCGCCTTCTCGTCATAGCGCCCGGGGCTGATGTATCGCTCCAGCTCCCAGACGCGCACGCCTTTGGAGATACCGACGACATAGATAGCGAACTTCAGGTATTTCAGCCACGCCTGGCTGATGTCGTCGGCAATGATCCGCTTGAGAATGCCCTCGATCGGTGATGCGAACAGCCTCACGACCAGGAACGAGACGATTGCTGCGATGGCCAATGTGGCAAGGAGGAGCGTGAGGAACACGGCGATGGAGGTCCTTGGATGTCAACTTGTCGCGCCGAATGCGTCGTGGAACGTGACGACGCCGCGAGGCGACGATATCCCGAGACGCAGCGCCTGGAAATACTCGGGTGGCACACCGGGCAGGTTCCGGCGCCGAGTACGCATCGTGACCTACGCCTCCGACAGTGCAGCGCAAGAAACTCCTTGTTCACGAACCCGATCGCCGTGAGGATCGCGAGGAACTTTCCTGCCGTCAGCACGGCGGCAATCTGCGCAAAAGCCGCGACTGCACCCAAGGCCACGGTGGTCGCCTGCGTCCACCTGTTCCGCAGGAAGTCGTGCAGTTCCCGCATGACCGCGCCAGGAAACGAATTCGCGACCTTGCGGCACAGGTCGAACTCGTCGGCTGAGCAGATCCAGTGCTTCAGGTCCACGCCGGCCTGCTTTGCGGCCGCGATCAGGCGTTGCAGCACCTCTCGCACCGACGATCGCTTCAACGCCTGCACCTGCGCCTGCGTGCCGTCGCCCAGGTCGATGACGACAGTCTCGAGATCGGAGGGGTCGATGAAGTTGCGAAAGACGTCGTCCTGCGCGGCGTCGATCAGAGCGCGCTGGATGTCCCGGGCGTAGTCGTCGATGGCGGCCATGATGGTTCTCCAGGGAGGCGCTTGGTCAGGCGAGCACCGTGACGTTCAGCCCATGGACCGAGGAAGACGATCACCAGATCAAACCCGATGGTACCGGGACTGATGCGCGTTCGAGTCGAGCCAACCATCCCAGGTCGTCTCCTTGAAGACCACCATCGCGTTCTCCGGTTCGTGTCCCGCAGTGGCGAGACCGCTCATCAGGTTCGCGCGGAACTGCTTCTTCACCGTTCGTGCAACGCAACGACGTTCAGGCCCTGCCGCCGCGCAGCTTCACACTGACGCGCATCCGCCGAAACGAATACGTCCGCCCCGCACACGACAGCAGCGGCACGATCGCCGTGCCGGCTTCATCTATGTAACGCTTTACGAAGGCCGAAGCGTCGAAGAAGACGCGCATCGCGTTGTCGTTCGCGCCGAACTATCGCGTGCGGTCCTCGGAGATGAGTCGGCTGATCGCCAATCAAACCACCAGCACCGCCCCACCGCTGCGCTGCTTTCGAATCGCCCCCACCCACCGCTCAGCCGGCAGCCTCTCCCGCTCGAGCCGTTTCGCCCGTTCCCGCAACGCCCCCCACTCCACCTGCAACTCCGGCCCCGAAAACGCCAGCAACGCCACATTCCCCGCCGCCACCGGCGGCAACGAGATCACCCGGTCTTCAAAAGCCATCCGCACGTTGCGCAGGCTGTTCGCATACGACCGCCCGTCCCCGAACACGTTGACGACGAGAATCCCCGCCGGCGCGAGCGCCGCGCGGCAATCGCGGTAGAACGGCACGTCATCGAGCACCGGCCCGCGCGCCTTCGTGTCGTAGAGATCGGCCAGGATCACGCCGAAGCGCCCGCGCGACGATCTTCTCGCCAGGTACTCCCCGGCATCGGCGCGAACCACCTGAAGCCGCTCGTCCTCGGGCAGCGCGAAGGCGTTGCGACAGACGTCGATCACCGCACGGCTCGCCTCGACGACGGTGATCTTCGTCTTCGGCAGCTTCTTCCAGCAATGCCGCGCCAGCCCCGCAGCGCCCAACCCGAGATGCAGCATCTCGTCGGGCGCGGCGAGAAACAGCCGCCACGCCATCATGTCGTGCGCGTAGTCGAGCTCGAGGTCATAGGGACGCGAGATCCGCATCGCGCCCTGGATCCACGGCGAATCGAAGTGCAGGTAACGCACGCCAGCGGATTCGGACAGCACGATGATGGGTTCGTCAGCGCGACCGCCGCCTCGGCGGGCGGTGCGACCGGTACGGCGGCGTGCGGTGGTCAAGGATCTCTTCTCCGGTTGTGCGGACTCACCGCAGGTTCTCGATCGCCTCGCGCCACAGCGCGAGCTTTCGCTCGCGCGACATCGCTGCGTAGGCAGGACTGGTGGAAGGCATCACGCGCGTACGGTAGCCCGCTTCGCGGAATCGCGGCTCGAAGCGGCCAGCGGCCTTTCCGTTGAACAGCACGGCGCGAAGGCGCGGCGCAATGCGATGCAGCTCGCCGAAGTCGTTCGCCGCCGCGTCGCGGATCCCGCTGTCGAGGCTCCCCTCGCGGCGACAGGCACCGTAGACATCCCAGATCGCGAGGCCCGCGGCGAGCACCGCTTCGTAACGGCGCTCGAACGGCCACTCGCGCAGCGGCTCGTCGAGGACTTCGCCGAGGATCGGCCAGAAGAGATTGCGCGGGTGTGCGTAGTAGTGTCCGGCCGCCAGCGACGCCTCGCCCGGAAAGCTGCCGAGCACGAGCAGCCGCGAATGCGCCGCAACGACCGGGGCGAGGCCGCGCAGCGGCGCGGACTCAGTCACCCGTCTTCGACGTGTCGGCCTTCTCGCCGCCCGTGGCCTCACCGCCCAGCAGCAGTGCATTCATCCGTCGCACGAAACCCGCCGGATCCTCGAGTTGCCCGCCCTCTGCCAGCATTGCCTGCTCGAACAGCAGTCGCGACCAGTCATCGATGTGCGCATCGTCTTCGCGCACGCGCGCAAGCAGCGGATGCTCGGGATTGATCTCGAGGATCGGCCTGCGGTCCGGCGCGTTCTGCCCGGCCTGCTTCAACATCCGCTCCAGATGCGCGCTGATCTCGTGCTCGCCCGACACGAGGCAGGCCGCCGAGTCGGTGAGTCGGTTCGTCACGCGCACCTCGCTCACCGTATCGCCGAGTGCCGCCTTCATCCGCTCGACGAGCGGCTTCAGCTCCTGCGCGACCTGCTCGGTCACCTTCTTCTCGGCCTCGTCCTCGAGCCCACCGAGCTCGAGCCCGCCGCGCGCCACCGATGCCAGCTCCTTGCCTTCGAACTCGGTGAGGAACGACAGCAGCCATTCGTCGACGCGGTCGGTGAGCAACAGCACCTCGACGCCCTTCTTGCGAAACACTTCGAGATGCGGGCTGTTGCGCGCCGCGGCCGGCGTGTCGGCGGTGATGTAGTAGATCTTCTCCTGCCCTTCCTTCATGCGACCGAGATAGTCGACAAGCGACACCGTCTGCGTGTCGTCGTTCGACGCGGTGGTCGCGAAGCGAAGCAGCTTGACGATGCGATCGCGGTTGTCGAAGTCCTCGCCGACGCCTTCCTTGAGTACCGCGCCGAATTCACGCCAGAAGGTCGCGTAGTCGTCGGACCTGTTCCCGGCGAGATCCTCGAGCAGCGACAGCACGCGCTTCGTCGACCCCTCGCGGATCATCCGCACGTCGCGGCTTTCCTGCAGGATCTCGCGCGAGACGTTCAGCGGCAGGTCGTTCGAGTCGATGATGCCGCGCATGAAGCGCAGCCACGCGGGCAGCAGCTGCTCGGCGTCTTCCATGATGAAGACGCGTCGCACGTACAGGCGCACGCCGCTGCGTCGGTTGCGATCCCACAGGTCGAAGGGCGCGCGCGACGGAATGTAGAGCAGCGTCGTGTATTCGGTGCGCCCCTCGACGCGCGCGTGCGTCCACGCGAGCGGGTTCTCGTCGCCGTGCGACAGATGCTGATAGAAGCTGCGGTACTGCTCGTCGTCGATCTCGCTCTTCGAACGCGCCCACAACGCGCTCGCCTGGTTCACCGTCTCCCATTCGTCGGTGAGGCGCATCTCCTTCGCGTCGGCGTCCCACTCTTCCTTGCGCATCCGGATCGGCAGGGAGATGTGGTCGGAGTAGCGGCGGATGATTCCCTTGAGCTTCCACGGCGACAGCAGATCCTCGAAGCTCGTCGCCTCGGGGTCGGCGACGTCGTCGGTCTCGCCTGCCGGCGTCTCGCGCAGGTGCAGGATGACGTCGGTACCGCGCGCTTCCTTCTCGACCGTCTCCACCGAGAACTCGCCGGTGCCTTCGGACTCCCAACGCACCGCCTGGTCGGCCGACAGCCCGGCACGACGCGAAACGACGGTGACGCGGTCGGCAACGATGAACGCCGAGTAGAAGCCGACGCCGAACTGGCCGATCAATTGCGCATCGCGCGCCTGGTCGCCGGAAAGGTTGCCGAAGAACTCGCGCGTGCCCGAGCGAGCGATGGTGCCGAGGTGCTCGACGGCCTCGTCGCGCGACAGGCCGATGCCGTTGTCGGAGATCGTCAGCGTACGTGCCTTCGGATCGACGTCGATGCGGATCTGCAACTCGTCGCCGCCCTCGAGCAGCGCCGGCTCGTTCAATGCCTCGAAGCGCAGCCGGTCGCAGGCGTCGGAGGCGTTCGAGATCAGCTCGCGCAGGAAGATCTCGCGATTGCTGTACAGCGAGTGGATCATGAGGTTCAGCAGCTTGCTGACCTCGGTCTGGAATCCCAGTGTCTGCTTGGTGTCGCTCATCGGAATCGGAAGTCGGAAACGAATGGAACGGAGCGTTGCGCGGTGCGGGGTAATCCGGTACCGGTGGTACTCGCGCCGCACGCACTCAGATCGGGGCAGGCACGGCCGCTTTCAAGGGGCCGGTGGCGTCGGCAGCGACAGCGTCGCCGCCGAGATGCGCGGCTCGAGGAACCGTCCCTTGCGCGCGCGGGTTCCGCGCCAGCCTTCGAGCGCCGAAGCCGACAGCACCCGGTCGATGGGCCTGCTGCCGCGTCCGGTGCCCTGCACGCGAACCCCTTCGCCACCGAAGACGATCGCCTGCTGCATCGGATCGGACGCATCGACCTTCAGCAACGTTACCCCACGCCCGCCGTTGCGCAGCACCTTCACGTCGTCGAGATCGAAAACCAGCGCATGCCCCGCGCGCGAGATGCACAGCACGCGATCCATGCCCGGCCCGAACAGCGCAGGCCGCGCCGGCGCGTCGCCCTCCTCGACCGAAACGAAGCTCTTGCCCTGGCGCGTGCGCCCGACGAGGTCGCCCGCCTGGCAGAGCAGCCCGTAGCCGCCGCGCGTCGACAGCAGCACGCCGGTGTCGGCGCTCGCCGCGAACACGTGCTCGATGCGCGCGCCCGGCTCGAGCTCGACGAAGCTCGTCACCGGCGCGCCGTCGCCGCGCGCCGACGGCAGCTGCGAGACCGCCACCGTGTAGGCGCGCCCGGTGGTGTCGATCGCGTACAGGTTGTCGGTGGTCATCACCTCGAAGGCGCCGTAGAACGCGTCTCCGCTCTTGAAGCCCGCCTGCGTCGCGTCGTGGCCGTGGCCCTGGCGCGCACGCACCCAGCCACGCTGCGAGACGATCACCGTGACCGGCTCCTCGGGCACGCGCACTTCGAGCGTCGTGCGTTGGGCGGCCTCGATCAGCGTCCGTCGATCGTCGCCGTACTGCTTCGCGTCGGACTCGATCTCCTGGATCACCTGCCGGCGCATCTTCGCAGGGCTCTCCAGCAGCGTCTCGAGCCTGCCCTTTTCGTCGCGCAGCGACGCAAGCTCCTTCTCGATGCGGATCGCCTCGAGCCGCGCGAGTTGTCGCAGCCGGATCTCGAGGATGTCCTCGGCCTGGCGATCGGTGAGCCCGAAGGCGTCGATCAGCGCCGGCTTCGGCTCGTCGGACTCTCGAATGATCCGGATCACCTCGTCGATGCGCAGCAGCACGAGCTGGCGCCCTTCGAGGATGTGGATGCGATCGTCGACCTGCGCGAGCCGGTGGCGGCTGCGCCGCGTGACGGTGTCGACGCGGAATTCGAACCACTCGGCGAGGATCGTCTTCAGGTTCTTCTGCCGCGGACGGCCGTCGAGCCCGATCGTGACGAGGTTCATCGACACGCCGGTCTCGAGACTCGTATGTGCGCGCAGCACGCGCAACAGCTCGTCGGAGTCGATCTTCGAGGTCTTCGGCTCGAAGACGAGCCGTACCGGCGCTTCCTTGCCCGACTCGTCGCGCACCGCGTCGAGCACCGCGAGCACCGACTGCTTCAGCTGCAGTTGCTCGGCGCTGAGCGACTTCTTGCCGGTACGCACTTTCGGATTCGTGAGCTCCTCGATCTCCTCGAGGACCTTCTGCGCCGAAACACCCTGCGGCAGCTCGGTGACGACGAGTTGCCACTGCCCGCGCGCGAGCTCCTCGATCACATGTCGCCCGCGCATCTTGATCGAGCCGCGTCCCGACTCGTAGATCTCGCGGATGTCCTCGGGTGACGAAATGATCTGTCCGCCGCCGGGGAAATCGGGCCCGGGAACGATCTGCGCCAGCGCCGCCGAGTCGATCTCCGGATTCTTCAGCACCGCCACCGCGGCAGCGGCGACTTCGCGCAGGTTGTGCGGCGGAATCTCGGTCGCCATGCCCACCGCAATGCCCGAGGCACCGTTGAGCAGCAGCATGGGCAGCCGCGCGGGCAGCAGGCGCGGCTCCTTCGTCGAGCCGTCGTAGTTCGCGATGAAGTCGACCGTTCCCTGGTCGATCTCGTCGAGCAGCAGCCGCGCGTAGGGGGTGAGACGCGCCTCGGTATAGCGCATCGCCGCCGCCGAGTCGCCGTCGCGCGAGCCGAAGTTGCCGTGCCCGTCGATCAGCGGATAGCGCAGCGTGAACGACTGCGCCATGCGCACGAGCGCGTCGTAGGCAGCGACGTCGCCGTGCGGATGGAACTTGCCGAGCACATCGCCGACGACGCGCGCCGACTTCACCGGCTTCGCGCCGGGGCCGAGGCCCATCTCGTTCATCGCGTACAGGATGCGACGCTGCACCGGCTTCTGGCCGTCGCAGACGTGCGGCAACGCGCGCCCCTTGACGACGGAGACCGCGTAATCGAGGTAGGCGCGCTCGGCGTACCGCGCAAGCGTCAGCGCCTCGTCACCGTCGTCTTCACCCTCGCGAATCGGAAGTTCGATCTGATCGTTCATTCAGATGTCGACCTCGGCCTCGTTGCCGCGCTCCTCGAGCCATGCACGGCGCGCCGAAGCCTCGCCCTTGCCCATCAGCATCGTGAAACGCTGCTCGGTATGCGCGAGATCGAGATCGCCGAGCCGCACCTGCAGCATGCGGCGTGTGTCGGGATTCATCGTCGTCTCCCACAGCTGCCCGGCGTTCATCTCGCCCAGGCCCTTGAAGCGCGAGATCGACCAGCTGCCTTCGCGCACGCCTTCCTTGCGCAGCTTGTCCTCGACGCGCTGCAGCTCTTCCTCGTCGAGGCAATAGAGCTTGCGCATCGGCCGCTTGCCCGCGGCGGGCACGTCGACGCGGAACAGCGGCGGACGCGCGACGTAGACGTGGCCCTGCTCGATCAGCTTCGGGAAATGCCGGAAGAAGAGCGTCAGCAGCAGCACCTGGATGTGCGCGCCGTCGACGTCGGCATCCGACAGGATGCAGATACGTCCGTAGCGCAGCCCGGAGAGGTCGGGATCGTCACGCATCGAATGCGGGTCGACGCCGATCGCCACCGCGATGTCGTGGATCTCGTTGTTCGCGAACAGGCGATCGCGCTCGGTCTCCCAGGTGTTCAACACCTTGCCGCGCAGCGGCAGGATTGCCTGGAACTCCTTGTCGCGGCCCATCTTCGCGGAGCCGCCGGCAGAGTCGCCCTCGACGAGAAAGATCTCGTTGCGGCCGATGTCCTCCGATTCGCAGTCGGTGAGCTTGCCCGGCAACACTGCGACGCCCGAGCCCTTCTTCTTGCCGACCTTCTGCGCGGCGCGACTGCGCGCCTGCGCCTGCCGGATGACGAGCTCGGCGAGCTTGCGGCCGTGCTCGACGTGATGGTTCAGCCACAGCTCGAGCTGCGGACGCACCAGCGACGAGACGAGCCGCACCGCGTCGCGCGAGTTCAGCCGCTCCTTGATCTGCCCCTGGAACTGCGGATCGAGCACCTTCGTCGACAGCACCCAGCTCGCGCGCGCAGCAACGTCCTCGGCGAGCAGCTTGACGCCCTTCGGCTGCAAGCCGTGCAGCTCGACGAATCCCTTCACGGCAGCGAAGAGCCCTTCGCGCAGGCCCGCCTCGTGGGTGCCGCCGGCAGTGGTCGGGATCAGGTTCACGTACGACTCGCGCAGCAGCGGGCCTTCCTCGGTCCACGCGACGACCCACTGCGCACCCTCGCCTTCGGCGAAGCTGTCGTGGCCGGCGCCCACCGACTCGTCGCCCTCGAAAAGCGGAATGATCGGCGGCGAGTCGGACAGCTGCGCGAGGCTCTCGGAAAGATAGCCGCGCAGCCCTTCGTCGTAGCGCCAGCTCTGCGTGCGGGCACTCTTCTCCTCGACCAGCGTGACCTTCACGCCGGGCAGCAGCACCGCCTTCGAGCGCAGCAGATGCACGAGCTCGGCGTGCGGGATCGTCAGCGAATCGAAGTACTTCGCATCGGGCCACATGCGCACCAGGGTGCCGCTGCGCCGGTCACCGCGCTCCGGCACCGTCGAGCGCAGCGGCTCGGCCACCTCGCCGCCCGCGAACGAGATCCGGTGCACCTTGCCTTCACGCCAGACGGTGACCTCGAAGCGCTTCGACAGCGCGTTCGACACCGAGACGCCGACGCCGTGCAGCCCGCCCGAGAAGCTGTACGCACCGCCGTGCGCCTTGTCGAACTTGCCGCCTGCATGCAGACGCGTGAAGACGATTTCGACGACCGGCACCTGCTCTTCCGGATGCTTGCCGACCGGAATGCCGCGGCCGTCGTCGTCGACACCGACGCTGCCGTCCGCATGCAGCGTGACGACGATTTCCTTGCAGAACCCGGCGAGCGCCTCGTCGGCGGCGTTGTCGAGCGCCTCCTGCACGATGTGCAGCGGGCTCTCGGTGCGCGTGTACATACCGGGGCGCTGGCGCACCGGCTCGAGACCTTTCAGGACACGGATCGAAGCTTCGCTGTACTCGTTGCGACGGGCTGCCATGCTGCGGGAGGTGACGAAAAAACGGGAGGTGCTCAGCGCCCGATCGGAATGCCGCAGGCCTGCAGGATCGAAGCGAAGCTCACGACCAGGTTCGGGTCGTTATAGGAGAGGAAAGACCAGACGAGGACGAAGCCGAGCACCACGAGCCCCGCGAATACGAGCGCGTAACGGGTAATTCGGTTCATGCGATGATCGATCATCCCCGTCATTCTACCGGCCGCCCGTCGGGCGCCCGCCGTCGATGTCCGATCCGCACTCCTCCGACCGTCCCGATACGCTGGTCGTGCACGGCGACCGCGCCGCCGACGCCTTCGATCCCGAACTCGCTCCCCCGGTGCACATGTCGGTCACCTGGTCGGCGCGCGACGCCGTCGAGTTCGCCGACCTGGCGACCGGCGTTCGCCCCCAGCACTTCTACACGCGCTACGGCAATCCGACGCACGCTCGCGTCGCAAGTCTGATCGCGCAGCTCGAGGGCGGCGAAGGCGCGCTGATGACGGCGAGCGGAATGGGCGCCGTCTCGGCGGTGCTGGTCGGGCTGCTCGGCGCCGGCGATCGCGTTGTCGCCCAGACGAGCCACTACATGGGCAGCACCCAGTGGTTCACCGAACTGCTGCCGCGCTTCGGCGTCGAGGTAGAGCGCGTCGACCAGACCGATACCTCGGCGATGATCGCGGCGATCCGTCGCGGCGCGAAGCTCGCGATGCTCGAAACGCCGTCGAACCCCACGATGGCACTCACCGACCTGCGCGCCGTCACCGAAGCGGCACGCACCTGTGGCACGATCACCGTCGCCGACAACACCTTCGCGACGCCGCTGAACCAGCAGCCGCTCGCGCTCGGCGTCGACGTCGTCGTGCACAGCGCGACGAAGTATCTCGGCGGCCACCACGACCTGATCGCGGGCGTCGTCGTTTCGCGCGACGAGATCCTCGAACGGATCTGGCGCGGCACGATCGCGCTCGGCGCAACGCTCGGCGCCTTCGATGCGTGGCTGCTGCTGCGCGGGCTGCGAACGCTCGCACTGCGCGTAGCGCGCGCGAACGACAACGCGATGCAGGTCGCGCGTTTCCTCGATGCGCATACTGCCGTCGAAGCCGTCCACTACCCCGGCCTCGAAAGTCATCCGCAGCACGCGCTCGCACGCACGCAGATGCGCGGCTTCGGCGGCGTGCTGTCGGTGCGCATCGCCGGCGACTACGCGCGCACCTCGCGCTTCGTCTCGAAGCTCGCGCGCTTCACGCATGCAGTGAGCCTCGGCGGCATCGAATCGCTCGCCGTGCACGCCGCCGCGATGGTCGCCGGAACGCTGAGCGAAGAGCAGATGCGCGCCGCCGGCATCGCGCCCAACCTCGTTCGCCTCGCCTGCGGCATCGAGGCGGCCGACGATCTGATCGAGGATCTGGAGCAGGCGCTTCGCGACTGAAAAACCGGGGTCAGACCACGATTTTCACGGTGCTACAAGCCCCCGGAGCAGCAATGGACTGGAGACCGCATATCACGGCAAACCACGAGATCATGCACGGAGCCGTGTGCTTCCGGGGAACGCGCATTCCCGTGTCTGTCGTGCTCGATAACCCGGCGGCCGGCGAGACAGCGGAACGTATCCTCGAGCAATATCCCACGCTGAAGCCCGAGCATATCCCTGCAGGCGATCGCATACGCCGCTGATCTCGCACGCGAGCGCGTCGTACCTTTCCCGACGTAACGGGCCCGGATGAGCCTACGGTTCAAGTTGGACGAAACGGCGCCGGTCCGAGCGCAGACGCTACCGCATCAGAACGCTGCGAAAGGCAGCACTTTCAGCCGCTGAAGCAGTTGCCAGACTGGAAACGCAGTGTTTCGCAGCAAAACGGCGCGCGAGCATCTCGAGAGAGTGCCGACGATCAGCTATTTGGAGTTGCTGAAAAACGCCTATGGATTGTCGAACGTGATCGCGTGCAGATCCGAGACGAGTGACAGGTTCACTCTCTAAACCGTGATCTGACCCCGGTTCTCAGATTGCGACCTGCGTCCCCAGCTCCACCACCCGATTCGGCGGCAACCCGAAGTAGTGCGCCACGCTCGTGCTGTTGCGCAACAGCCAGCCGAACAGCGAGCGGCGCCAGCCGAAGAGCCCGCGCCGGCTCACCGAGACGAGCGTGGGCTTGCTGGTGAAGAAGGACGTGTCGTTCATCGTGCAGACGACACCCTTGCGCGCGATCTGCCGCAGAACGCCATCGATGCGCGGGCTCTCGCGGAAGCCGAAATGTGCGCACACGCGTGCGATCCCGTCGCCGGTGCGCATCACCTCGACGCGTTCGTCGTCGAGCACGCGCGGCGCGTCATCGAATACGACGGTGAGGAAGATCGTCTGCTCGTGCACCACCTTGTTGTGCTTCAGGTTGTGCAGGAAGGAGCTCGGCCAGCCCTGCGGCGTCGACGAAAAGAACAGCGCAGAGCCGGGCACGCGCTGCACCTCCGACAGGTCGATGCTGTAGCCGTCGCGCATCGCCTTCGCCTGCATGCTCTTGCGCAGTTGCAGGATCTCGATGCCGCGCCGCCACGTCGTCAGAACGACGAAAACGAGTGCGGCGAGCAGCAGCGGGAACCAGCCGCCGGTCGAGATCTTCACCGCGTTCGCGGCGAAGAACGCGACCTCGAGTGCGACGAAGAACGCGAACAGCGGCCACAGCGCACGCACGCGCCGATCGGGAAAGAACGGCAGCGCGATCAGCATCATCACGCTGGTGAGCATCAGGTTTCCCGAGACGGCGATGCCGTAGGCAGCGGCGAGCGCGTCCGAGTTGCGAAAGCCGATGACGAGCCCGAGCACCAGCACGAGCAGCAGCCAGTTCACGGCCGGGATGTACACCTGTCCCTGCTCGGCGTCGGAAGTGTGCAGCACGCGCAGCCGCGGCAGGAAGTTCAGCCGCGACGCCTGCTGCGTCGCCGAGAAGGCTCCGGAGATCGTCGCCTGCGACGCGATCACCGTCGCTGCAGTGGCGAGAACGACCATCGGCAGCAGCAGGCTCTCGGGCGCGAGCAGGTAAAACGGATTGCGCACCGCCTGCGGGTCGAGCAGCACGAGCGCGCCCTGGCCGAAGTAGTTCAGCATCAGCGCCGGCAGCACGAGCAGGAGCCAGCCGACGCGGATCGGACGCGGGCCGAAGTGCCCCATGTCGGCGTAGAGCGCCTCGACGCCGGTCACGCAGAGGAACACGGCTCCGGCGGCGATGAACGCTGCGGTGGGCGCCTCGAAGACGAAGTTCCACGCGAAGCGCGGATCGAGCGCGAGCAGCACCTGCGGATTGCGCGCGATGCTGAGCACGCCCAGCGCGGCGATCACGAGAAACCACAGTGCGACGAAGGGCCCGAAGCGGGCTCCGACGCGGCCGCTGCCCCGGCGCTGGAAGGCGAACAACGCCACCAGGATGCCGATGGCGATCGGCAGCACGACGACATCGAGCTCGGGCTCGGCAACCACCAGCCCCTCGACAGCCGCGAGCACCGAGATCGCCGGCGTGATCACTGCATCGCCGTAGAACAGCGACACGGCGAAGGCGCCGAGGACCGTGACGAGCCACCCAAGCCGCGGACGGTCGCGCAGCGCCGTCATGCAATGCGACAGCAGCGCGAGCACTCCGCCCTCGCCGCGGTTATCGAAACGCAGCATGATCGTCACGTACTTCAGCGACACGACGATCATCACCGACCAGAAGATCATCGACAGCAGCGCGAAGACGTTCTCGGGCACGAGATCGAGCCCGTGCTCGGGTGAGAAGGCGACCTTGAACGCGTAGAGCGGGCTGGTGCCGATGTCGCCAAAGACGACGCCCAGCGCACCGACGACGGCAGCGGGCAGACGCGTACGGGAAGCGGCCGGGCGCATGGAGCGCGAAGTGTATCAGCGGCCCGGCGGATGCAGGAACGGCCCTGACCCGGCCCTACGCCAGTGCAGCCCGCACGCGCATCATGCGTGGTAGCCGATGTCGCTGCGCACCTTGCCGCGGAACACCCAGTACGAGTATGCGACGTAGAACAGCAGCACCGGCAGCAGGAACAGCGTGCCCACCATCATGAAGCTGAGCGCCTTCGACGAGGCCGCGGCGTCCCACAACGTGATCGACGGCGGCGCGATGAAGGGCCACAGGCTGATCACGAGTCCGGTGAACGCGAGGAAGAACAGGCCGAACGCACAGGCGAAGGGAAGCAGCTCGTTGCCGCGTCGCAGCGCGCGCAGGAGTATCACGGCGAGAACGACCGTCAGCGCCGGCACCGGCGAGAAGTAGACGAGATTCGGAAAGCTGAACCAGCGCTCGGCGATGCGCTCGTCGGTGAGCGGCGTCCAGATGCTCATCAGCGCGATGAACGCGAGCACGCCCCACAGTACCCGCATCGCGACCCTGCGCGACCACTGCTGCAGGTCTCCCTCCGTTTTCAGCACCAGCCAGCACGTACCCAGCAGCAGGTAGCCGAACACGAGGCCCAGCCCGGTGAGCAACGGGAACGGCGAGACCCAGTCCCAGCTGCTGCCGACGAAATGTCGGTCGACGACCTCGAAGCCCTGGATGAAGTTGCCGAGCACGATTCCCTGCGACAGCGTGGCCGCGAGAGACCCCAGGACGAAGCCCGTGTCCCAGAACCACTTGCGCGCGCCGTGCACCTCGCGGAACTCGAAGGCGACACCGCGAAAGACGAGCCCGAGCAGCATCACGAGGATCGGGAAATACATCGCCGGTATGACGATCGCGAAGGCGAGCGGGAACACGGCGAGCATCGCGCCGCCGCCGAGCACGAGCCAGGTTTCGTTGAAGTCCCATACCGGCGCCACCGACGCGATCATTCGCTCGCGGTCCTGTGCATCGCGACGGAACGGAAACAGCATCGCGACGCCGAGATCGAAGCCGTCGAGCAGCACGTACATGAATACGGCGAGCGCAAGAATCGCCGCCCATAGCGGGACGAGGTCAAGCTGCTCCATCGTCGACCTCCCGCTGCGGGCCGGACGTCGCACCGGCAGGCCCGAACCTGCGCCAGTCGTGTTCCTCGGTGACCGCGGACAGCGGTCGCGCGCCGCGCTTGCTGCGCTCGTCGGCTTCCTCGGCTTCCCGATCGGCCGCTTCCTCCGGGCCGATCAGCACCATCCGTCGCAGCAGCACGAAGCCGCCGCCGAACATCACCAGATAGGCAACGATGTACGCAGCGAACGACAGCGTGACGTCGCTCGCGACGAGCGACGGCGTGACCGAGTCGGCCGTACGCAGCAGGCCGTAGACGGTCCACGGCTGGCGGCCCACCTCGGTGACGGTCCAGCCTGCGAGCACGGCAATGAAGCCGATCGGGATCCCCCCGCGCGCGAACTTCAGGAACGCGGTCGACTCGAAGAGCCGACCGCGCCGGTATGCGACCCAGCCCGAGATCACGATCGCGAGCATCACGAGCCCCGCACCATGACGCTGAGGAACACGAGCGCCATTCGCACCATGCTGCGCGCCTCGGGAATGTGGCGGCGCTTGAGCAGGTAATGCGCGCCGACGCCGAGCACGACGAGCCCCGTGGTGATGACGAACGCCGTGACGGTGTGCGTCAGCCGATAAGGGAACGACGGGTTGAAGATCAGCCGGACGAGGTCGTCCGGAACGAAGCGTCCGTCGACGACTGCGTGACCCACGGGCGTCTGCATCCAGCTGTTCGACGCAAGGATCCAGAACGACGACAGCAGCGTGCCGAGCGCAACCAGATACGCCGACAGCACGTGCGCCCACTGTGGCACGAGCGTGCGACCGAAGAGCAGCACGCCGAGGAACGCGGCTTCCAGGAAGAATGCGGTGATCACCTCATAGCCGAGCAGCGGCCCGATCACGCTGCCCGTGCTGTCGATGAAGCGGCTCCAGTTCGTGCCGAACTGGAACGGCATCACGATGCCGGAGACGACCCCCATGCCGAAGGAGACGGCGAAGATCCTGATCCAGAAGGCGGACAGGCGCCGGTACTTGTCGTCCTTCTTCACCCACCACAGCGTCTCGAGTGTGGCGATGTAGCAGGCGAGTCCGACGGTGAACGCAGGCAGCAGGATGTGCCAGGCGATCACCCACGCGAACTGCAGGCGCGACAGCAACAGTGCGTCCACGGGGCTTCTCCGGACCGCTGAGCCGGCAGGCGTGCAATCCGGATGCCCATTCACGTCAGCTTGCCGCGGCGCACCGTTGCGACGTACGCCGCTGCGGGCTACGCTCGCCTCGACGCAATGCCTGACATCGCCGGACCTGTCCGAAAAAAACTGGCGAAGAGGAGACAGATGCAGTTGCCGCTCATCGTCGACGCACGCGGGCGCGAACCGCTGCACGTGCAGATCTTCGAGCAGATCCGGCTGCGGATCCTCGACGGCACGCTACGCCCGCGCACGCGCCTGCCGGCCAGCCGCGTGCTTGCGGCCGACCTCGCGGTTTCGCGCAACACGGTGGTGCTCGCCTACGAGCGGCTCGGCGCCGAGGGCTATCTGGACATGTGCGGCCCACGCGGCACCTTCGTCGCGCCCGACCCTGTTCGCGACCAACCCATTGGAATCCCGCTTTCGTCGGACGATCGACAGATCGACGTCGACACGGACACGGACACCGAGATCGACGCCGACGACGCGCCGCTCGTATTCTCAGGCCAGGCACACGCCGTCGTTCCGCCGCACGGCGAGCTGCTCCCCTACGATTTCTGGGTCGGACGCCTCGATGCGCGCCTGTTCTCGCCGCGTCACTGGCAGCGCCTGCTTGCGCGTACGCTGTTCGAGATGCCGATCGGCAACTCGCTGTACACGGCACCGGCCGGGCTGCACTCACTGCGCGAGGCAGTTGCGCAGCACGTGGGCACGGCACGCGGAATCGCCGTGCACGCGCGCGACGTGCTGATCGTCAACGGCATCCAGGAGGCGCTGAACATCGTTGCGCGGATGTTCGTGCAACAGGGCACACGCGTGGCGATCGAGAACCCCGGCTATCTCGGCGCCGCAAACGTGTTCGCCAGTTACGGTGCGCAACTCGTGCCGGTGGACGTGGACGCGCACGGCGTCGACACCTCGCGACTGCCGGCCAACGCGGCGCTTCTCTACGTGACGCCTTCGCACCAGTATCCGACCGGCGCGACGCTCTCGCTCGAACGGCGCGATCGACTGCGCCGCTGGGCCGAGCAGAGCGGCGCATGGATCGTAGAGGACGACTACGACAGCGATTTTCATCACGGCGGCGCGCCGCTTCCCGCACTGAAAGCGCGCGACGCCGCGCAGCGCGTCCTCTATTGCGGCACTTTCTCGAAGAGCCTTGGCGGCGGCCTGCGTATCGGCTACATGATCATGCCGCCGCAATTGATGGAAGCAGCAACGACGATCAAGGCGCTGCTGAACAACTCCAGCGCCTGGCACCCGCAGGCGCTGCTCGCCGAGTTCCTTGCGTCGGGCGCGTTCCTGCATCACCTGCGCCGCATGCGTGCGATCCACGCGGCGCGTCGCGATGCGCTGCTCGCTGCGCTGGCCGAACGCTTCGGCCCGGTCGACATAACCGGCGAACAATCGGGGATGCACCTCGTGTGGCGGCTGCCACCGGAGCTGCGCGACACGAAGACGCTGCGCGCTCGTGCGCGCGAGCGCGGCGTCGCGCTGTACGACTACGAGACAGCGAACGTGTACATCGCTGACGAGAAGACGCGTACGCGTCATTCGCGATCGCTGGCGCTCGGCTACGCCGCGCTCGACGAACGCGAGCTCGCGACAGCCGTCGACCGGATCGCGCAGGCCGCTGGCGCAACGCTCTGCGAAGACCTGCCGGCGTAGACGCAAGCGATTTCCGTGCCGCCCCGGCGTTCCGCTTCGCGCATGGCCCCATCGCTTTCGCCGCGCATGGCCCTTGTCGAAACGGACACGCCCGACATACTCGACTCGTGTTCAACCGTACGCCGCCGCAGCGGCGATGCGAGCACGACATGTCGATCCGGAAAACGCCGTTCGCAATCGGGCCCTTCCTCGTTGCGCCTTTCCTCGCCGCGCTCGCGCTCGTCGTGGCCTGGACCTTCGCCGCTTCACCGGCCGTAGCGAAGATCTGGGACTCGGTTCCCGACGAGACGTTCAAGGCACTCGAGCTGAATCGCGACTCGACGCCGAAGGAGCTCTTCGAAGCGGTCGAGCGGCGCTGGCGCGCGGAGTTCACGAAGGGCAAGCTCGCGAAATGGTGGGAGCCGCTCGACATCGACCAGTACCTCGCGCCGACGCTCTTCTACGAGCCGCCGGAGGTCGACATCGAATCGAGTCGCGAGCAGTGCGTCGCCTGCCACACCGGCGTCACCCATGGCTGGGTGAAGTCGTGGGAGAAGAGCGTGCACGCGAATCTCGACACGATCCGCCAGTTGCCGGGCGATGACGTGCGCGCGTACAAGAAGGAGATCATCGCCGAGGTCGAGGACAACCTGCGCTCGATGGGCCTGCTCGCCGCCGATACGCCGATGCAGGACGTGAGCTGCATCGACTGCCACATGGGCGTGGGCAAGAGTTCCGGTCATCACATCCGCGACCTGCGCATGCCCGATCGTGCCGTCTGCGGCACCTGCCACGTACGCCAGTTCGCCGAGGCCGAATCGGAGCGCGACACGCTCGTCTGGCCGCAGAAGCAATGGGCAAATGGCCACCCGTCGCATGCGGTCGACTACATGGCGAACGTCGAACTCGCCACCTGGGCCGCACTGCCGCAGCGTGAGCAGGCCGTCAGCTGCACGATGTGCCACACGAACCAGGCGAAGTGCGACAACTGCCACACACGACACGAGTTCTCGACCGTCGAGGCGCGCAAGCCGCAGGCGTGCGCCACCTGCCACAACGGCGTCGACCACAACGAGTTCGAGAACTACATGATGTCGAAGCACGGCACCGGCTACCAGGTGCACGGCGACCAGTGGAACTGGCATGCGCGGCTGCAGGACGCGATGGACAAGGGCGGCCAGACCGCACCCACCTGCCAGACCTGCCACTTCGAGTACAACGGCAAGTACACGCACAACGTCGTGCGCAAGGTGCGCTGGGCCTTCCTGCCGTTCAAGAGCATCGCCGACAACCTCGAGCACGAGTGGTTCCAGGATCGGCAGAAGGCGTGGATCGGCACCTGCTCGCAATGCCACTCGCCGCGCTTCGCGAAGACCTATCTCGAGATGGCCGACAAGGGGATCATCCAGGGAATCGAACTCGTCGAGCAGTCGCGCAAGGTCGTGCAGAAGCTCTATGACGACGGCCTGATGGTCGGTCAGAAGACGAACCGTCCGGCGCCGCCCGAGCCCGAGAAGGACGAGCCCGGCGGCTTCTACTCGCTCTTCCTGTCGGAGGGGAACAACCCGACGGTGGTCGACCGCACCTTCGCCGAGATGTGGGAGCAGCACGCGGCACAGCACATGAAGGGGCTGCTGCACGTGAACCCGGGCGGCTGGACCTACTCGGCCGGATGGTCCGACCTCATCCGCGACCAGACGATCATCAACGAGGCCGACACGCTGCTGCGCGAGAAGGCCGCGATGGAGGAACGGCTGCGCAAGCTCGAAGGTGCGAGCTCCGGTGGCAAGGGCGAGAAGCCGAAGCCGACGAAGAGCTCGTGGGACAACCGCAGCGGCGAGCGGCTCTCCGCCATCGGCAGCGACCCTCGCACGCTCGGCGCCGGCCTGGGATTCGTCGGCGTGCTGCTCGCGCTCGGCGGCCTGCGCGGCCTGCGCAAGCACGGCGGCGGTGGCGAGCGATGACAGCAGCGGCGTCGAGGGCGGCAGCGCCGACCTCCGGGCAGGCGTCGCCTGCGCCGACGCGGCACGGCGCCTCACGCGCCCGGCTGCGCCCGTCGACGGCGCTCGGTATCGGAATCGTCGCGATTGCCGCCGGCACAGCGCTCTGGTGGCTCTCGCCCGACGACGATGCACCGTATCGCTACGTCACCGAAGCCACGCTGTCGGCGGAGCGCGCGCAGGCGCTGGCACCGATCACCGAGCGCGGAATCGCGCTCGAGCAGGGAAGCGTCGTCGTCTCCGACAGCGGGGAAGCCGCTGCCGAGTTCGTCGTCGCACGTTCGGAGCGCGGGCAGGTGCTGCTCGACTGGCGCGCCGGCGTCGACGAGCCCTTCCTCACGCTGCTGCCGCAACCCGACGAGCTCGTCGCGCTCGCCGATACGCTGCGCCGCCACCTGCCCGCCGACGGTGTCGTGCTCGCCTGGTGGGATACCTCGCGCGCGCTCGCACTTCTCGCTGGCATACCTGCGGTGTTCGAGCGCCATCTGGGCGAGCCGCTGATCGTTCCGCCCCGGTGGGAGGCGCAGCGCGCATCGGTCACCGCAATCGAGCAGCGCTTCTTCGCCGCTGCCGACGCAGAGGCCGCCATCGACGCCGAACGCAGGCGCTTCCGGCTTTTCGCCGACGCACTGCTCTCCGACGAAGCTTCGGGCATCGCCAGGCTGCACGAACTGGCCGGCGAGCGCCCCGCCGTCCTCGTGCTGCACGTTCGCGATGCATTGCTGCTGGGCGCACTCGATCCCGATCGCATCGGCGTGGCGTTCCGCGACCTGCCTGCGCAGGGACCTTCGCATGCGGCGATCCGCAACGTCCGCGAGTGGATGAGCTCGAACGACTTCGAGGCGTACACCCTGCTCCATCGTGAAGGCCAGCCGCTTCGCGCCGTTGCGCTCACCGACGAAGCATCGGGAGAGACGCTCGCCGCACGGCTGCTGCCCTTCATCGGCAACCGGCAGGCAGACGTCGCCGGCGCGACGCTCGTCTACCGCTCCGGAGGCTTCGTCGTCTTCGAGCTCGACACGCGATCGATCAGCGATGCCGCCTCCTCCGGTGCACGCAGCTTCGCGTCGTTGTCGAAGTAGACGAAGACGTCGCGGCCCGGCGCCTCGGTGCCCGGCGCAGGCCCGTTGGCGCGCGACGGCAGCACGCGCTCGGCGTCTTCGGGCTCGCCGCCTCGAGCCCAGATGGTTGCGCGCCGCGCCCATGCATCGAGTGACGCGTCGTCGTAGTCGCTCGCGTAGAGTTTCTCGGAGCCGTGCAGCCTGCAGCAGACGAAGTCGGCAGTGAGTGTCTTCGCATACGAAGTTGTCCGGCGTCGGTCTGTTTTACACAAGGTTCCGTCTGCTCCTTCGGAGTGACGCAGGGTCGTCGGGAAGACGACCGTTCGGGGCAAAAATCGTGGCTGCTGCATCGGGGTCCGGACATCGTGCCGATCCCCGGCACGAAGCGGCGCAGGTACCTCGAAGAGAATCTCGGCGCCGCGCAGGTGACGCTCGACGCCGAGGAGATGCGGGCACTCGACGCCGCGCTGCCGCCCGGCGCCACGAGCGGCGAGCGCTACGGGGAAGCAGGATGCGCGCTGCTCGAGCGCTGACGCAGCGTCGAGCCGGGCTCACGCAGGCGGGTCAATACCAGCCGATCAGCGCCACGCTGACATAGCGACGCCAGTATCCCGATCCGCCGCCGGCCAGGCCCATCCCGCTGCCCGAGCCGCCGATCTGCGCCCGTAGCTGGAGTTGCGGCGACAGATCGCGCACCACCGCGAACTCCCACAGATGCGGATGTCCGCTCGCGCGGGTACCCCAGCCGTCGACCTCGCGGGCCGAGCCGATTCCGAGCCGCGCGTACCACTGCCATTCGCGCACGTCGTGCGATACGGAGAGGAAGGCGCGCGCTTCGCGGTACTTCCGCGGATTCCAGTAGCCGCGCCCCTCCACGGTAGGGCCGGCCGGATCGCTCGCGCGGAAGGCATGTGCTTCGACGCCCGCGCGTACGCGCGGCACCGCGACGAGCGTCCGCTCGACGCGTCCGTACACCCGGTCGCGTTCGTTGCCGTCGTCGAAACGCAGACGCGCGAGCGATCCCGTGAGCGTCCATGCGAGTGCGGGACGCCAGTCGACACCCACCGACGCGACGTCGACGTGGACGCGTTCGGCGATGGCGGTCGGCGTCTCGATCGTCTCGCGTTCGAGCGCGGCGTCGACGCGGACGGGATCGACAGGCAGCCAGCGCAGGCGCACGCCGCCGGTAAGCGGCTGCCAGCCGTCGTAGTCGTTCATCGCCACTGCGAACATGGGCCAGGCCACGCCCCAGCGCGACTCGGGGGTACCGATCCGGGCGCTCGCCCGGGTCTCCCAGCGAAGCCCGTCGACGCGGCCGGCGGCATCGTCGAAGCGCACCCGGCGAAGCGAGCTCTCGAGCGAGCGGCCCTGCTCGAATCTCCAGCCGGCGGCGACCTGTACGCCGCGTGTGTCGAGGTCGTCGCGGTCGGTCGACCCGAACAGCTCGATCGACCCCCAGCGCGAGAGCTCGCGCGCGGTGCGGTAGCGGCGCAGCCACTGTGCATCGGGATGCCCGACCGACGCGAGCTCGGCGTCGGCGAGATCGTCGAAACCGCTCCAGCGCAGCGCCCGCGCGTAGTCGAAACGCGCATCGTCGTCGAGCGACGCACCGGGCACCACGCGATATTCCGCGACCGCCCGGCGGTGGTGGCCGGCGTCGTTCAAGGCGCGCGCGAGCCCGAGACGGCTGCGCCGGTCGTTCGGGTCGCGGGCGAGCAGCGCCTCGAAGGCGGCGATGCCCTCGTCGTGGCGCCCGAGCCAGACGAGGATCTGCGCCTCGCGGCGCGCGTTCGTCGCATCGTCGGGCTCGATACGCAACGCGTCGCGATAGGCGTCGAGCGCACCGTGCAGGTCGTCGCGCTGCTGACGCGCTTCCGCGATGCCCCGCCACGCGTCGGCCGGATCACGATCGTGCGCGACCGATTCGACGAACAGCGCCTCCGCGCCGACCGCATCGCCCGACCACAAGGTCTGCCAGGCCAGCGAGCGCCGCACGTCGGCGCGTCGATCCGGAGCGACTTCGATCACGCGCCGGTAGGTCGCCGCCGATTCCGCGTTTCGGTCGGCAAAGCCGAGCACGCGCGCGAACTCGATCAGCAGATCCGGATCCGTCGGATATCGGAGAAGCAGGCCTTCGTACAGCGGCAGCGCGGTGCCGTGCTCGCCGCGCTCGACGAGCGCGCGGGCGCGATCCAGCAGGCCCGCTCGATCGACGCCCGCCGCCGAAGGGCCCGGACTCGATTCGTGCGAAGCGACAAAGGAAGCGGGCGCGGACCACGCCGGCGCCGGCCCCAGCACCGCGCACAACCACCCGCTCGCGACCCCCGCCGCGAGGCGGCGCATCGAAGACATCGTCAGGCGCCCGCCGCGGCCCGCCGCGTGTCCCAGCGCACCGGACGCCGTTGCGGACGACGAAACAGCCACGGAAGCGACACGACTGCCGCCACCGCCAGCAGCATCCAGTAGACGATCGGATACCAGACCGCATACGGAACCATGCGCACGATCGACGGGTCGTAGCGGCGGTCGATCCACGCGCCGACGACGAGCTGCAGCACGCACATCGTTCCGATCGTCATCCCCCAGAGATTGGGAATCGGCGACGCGCCCACCGGCGGCAGGCCGATCGCCCACGAGGTGACCCAGATCGACGTCAGCACGACGAAGCACAGCGCCCACAGCGTCGACAGCGACGACTCGGCGAACACCGGCCACATCCGTCGGAACTTCCAGTGCGCCAGCACGTCGCGATGGCGACGCAGCACCTGCAGCAGTCCGCGCGCCCAGCGCAGCCGCTGCTTCCACAGCGTGCGCAGGGTCGACGGCACCGTCATCCAGCACACCGCACGCGGCTCGTAGCGAACGTCGTAGAAGCGCTTCTGCAGCTTCCACGTGAGATCGATGTCCTCGGTGGGCATGTCGGGGCTGAAGCCGCCGACATCGAAGACCGCACTGCGCCGGAACGCCGCGACCACGCCCGAGACCGTGACGACTCGCCCCCAGATGCGCTGCGAACGACGCAACAGGCTGACGATCGACGAGAACTCGATCGACTGCAGCCGCGCGAGGAACGTGTCGGTGTTGCGCACGCGCGGGTTGCCGGTGACCGCGGCGACGCGCGGCGACGCGAAATGCGGAATCATCATCCGCAGCAGCTCGGGCTGCGGCTCGGCGTCGGCGTCCAGGATCAGCAGGATCTCGCCGCGCGCGAGCGGCAGCGCGTCGTTCAACGCCAGCGCCTTGCCCTCGTTCACCGACTTTCGCACGACACGCAGCCGCGGATCGTCGATCGAGCACATCACCTCGCAGGTCGTGTCGGTCGAACCGTCGTCGATCGCGAGGACCTCGAAGGCCGGATAGTCGAGCTCGAGCACGCTGCGCAACGCACGGCCGATCACCGCCGCCTCGTTGCGCGCCGGAACGAGCACGCTCACGAAAGGCATCGCTCCTTCGTCACGCGGCGGCGCTTCGCGCTGCTCCCAGCGCAGGCGGAACATCACCGAGGTCGTCGTCCAGAGAATGCTGGTGGCGATCGGATACGCCGCGAAGTAGACGAGCGCCCAGCTGTATCCGGCCGTGCCCTGCAGCCAGCGCAGGAACGCCTCGAGTTCGATCACGACGCACCCTCGGTTTCGGTTTCGGGCGCCTGCGTATCGATCGCTTCGCCCGAGGCGGATCCGGAAGCGCCCGTGAGCGTCCCGCCGGACACGGCCCGATAACGCTTGGACTGCGTGCCGACGTCGATGTAGATCCGGTTGGCCTGCGCAAGGCCACTCCAGCGGGCCTCGATGACCCGACCCGTCCAGTCGCTTTCGTAGCGTGCTTCGACGGCGCGGGCCTGCCTGCGGCGACTGGAGCGGCGGCGATACAAGCCGACGTTGTGGACGATCCAGATCACCGTCAGCGTCGGCAGGACCAGGCTCGAAGCGACGATCAGCACCCAGAGTTCATGCGAGTCCCAGGGGCGCGCTGCAACCCGCTGCCAGCCGAGGACGAACAGCACCCAGCCGGAGGCAACGCCGATGAAATGCGCCAGCGCCCGACCAGGCGAAGCGAGCGCCGCCGGCGCGGTGACTGCCACCTCCGGTTACCGCCGCGGGCGTGTGCGCGAGGCTCCGATCCCGATGCCGCCGAGCGCGAGCAGCGCCAGCGAACCGGGCAGCGGAATGCGGGTCGGGTCGATGACGAGATGCTCGGTCGGAACGACCTCAGGGTCGTCGTTGCCCCGCCACCAGACGAGCTGCACGACCCCGGCCTGGAGCCGGTTGTAGGCACCGAGCTCGAAGCTGTAAAGCCCTTCGGTCAACCAGAGGTTCTCGTCGAATCCGAGTCGGTCGCGCGGAGCCAGGAAATCCGACGAGATCTCGACGCACGCTTCATCGGCGCCGCAGATGCGCAGGAAGAAGCCGTCGTCGTACAGGACGCCGAAGTTGTAGTCGTCCTCCTCGGTGATGCGCAGGTAGCCGGTGTAGCGGGCCGTCCAGTTCTCCTCGACACCGAAACCGTCAGGCAACTGTGACACGGGACCCCAGGGGGTGCTGCCGTACTCGTTGCGGTATCTCCCATTCGCCTGGTCGATCCGCGCAACGGTGCCGCTCCAGCTATCGATCAAGAATTCGTTCTCCGGGCTCCACGACTGGACGGTTCGCCAGTCGTTCTGTCCCCAGATTCCCGAACCCCAGGAAAGCGTTCCGATCCGCTCGTAGCCCTCCATCGGCACGGCGGAATACTTTCGTTCCTCCTCGTTCCAGTAGCCCGAGGAGTCGTGCCACTCCGGATCGATCGCGCGGAACTCCACCTGCGCGCCGGTACCGGCAGCCCACGAGCCGGCAAGAGTGGGCGAAAGCGGCGCACCGATCGCCGACTGCGCCAGAGCCGCGAGAAGACCTGCAAACGGGAGAACGGAAAGGCGACGCATATCGAGTCTGTGTAGGCGAGGAGGTCCGCAATGATGCTGCGGCGCAGTGTAGTCGCTGGCTATCGCCAACTGTAGGGAGAAAGTCACGGTTGTTGTGCGGCCGCTACCGCGTACCGCGTCGGGCCGGCGCCTCAGCTCGCAGAAGCGCGGTTCAGCGCAGGCTCCGATGCAGCTTTGTCCGGCGGCGCCAGTGCGCAGGCGCTCAACACGGTGAAGCCGACGAACAGGAGGCTCAGGTTGCGCAATTCGCCCGTGTAGGCGAAGGCGAGTGCAAGCGGAACGACCGTATCGTAGAAGTAGCCGCCGACCGTTTGCAGATACGGAAAGGCAAGCGCCAGTGCCGCCACGGCAACGAGCGCCTGCAGCTCACCCACCCCCGCGGCCAGCACGACGATCCGCAGGACGAACAGGCTGGCCAGCAACGCGAAAAAAATCAGGTAGTAGACGACGAGGTACGGAAAGCGCAGCTCCGCCTTTTCGATCACCGTCAGCTTCCGGAACTGCAGCTCGGGCCTCAGCCGGTCGCCCAGATACTCCTTTGCCTGCTGCGGCACGATCCGATCGGCCCATCTGGCGATGGACGGGACGAGCTGACGATAGACGAAGGGCCGGTCAGCGCTACCGTCGAGCATTCGCTCGATGCTGTTTCGCGACGATCCATCGAGCAGGCCCCATTTGGCGATGTACCCGACGAAACCCGCGGAGGCCGCCATCCAGAAGAACGCGCCGACGAGCAGCAGCAGGGCAAACCGCGAACGGGTACACGGGTGTGTACGCAGGGTCGCTTCCTCGGGCGGATGCGCGATCGTTTCCCCGGATAGTCCATCAACCGGGCCAACAAGTCAGAACTGCTGGCGAATCATGCAGGCTCAGAGATCTGCAGGTCGATGTGCAGGCCAGCCGCCGCCGCCATGTTCACCAAGGCATCAAGGCCGAACAGATCAATCTTGCCGCGCATGAGATCTGACACGCGCGGTTGCGTGACGCCGAACATCCTGGCAGCTTGTGACTGACTCAAGCCGACGTGGGCAATGTGTTCCTTCAGCGCGATCATGAGCACCGAACGCAGCTTCATGTTCTCCGCAGCCTCGGAGGTGTCTTCGATGGCATCCCATACGCTGGCGAACCGTTGCTTGCTCATTTGCCCATCTCCTTCAACGACTCGCGGTAACGTTTGCCAGATCGGTCCTGGCCGTCTTGTCCGTCTTCTTCTGGAAGCAGTGAAGCACGTACACCGCATCAGCGAAATTCGCGACATACACGACGCGAAACGTACCGGCCTCATCCCAAATGCGAATCTCCCGGACCCCTCGACCAACCGAGGATAGCGGCTTCCAGTCGTCCGGTTCCTGGCCACGCTGCACTCGGTCGATCTGATGCCCAGCTGCACGCCGGGCATCGACAGGGAAACCCCGTAAGTCATCAAGCGAACTGCCCAAGAACTCAACAGGCTTCGGCCCCTTTCACAAGGGGACTATACAAAATATTGTATAGCCTTGCAAGGCTCAGTCTCTGCAGAGTCCCGATCTGAGCAACAGCAAACGAAAAGCCGCTTTCGAAAGGAGTTTTTGCACCAACAAGAACGCCCGCGAACGCGGGCGATTCTCATTCTGGCGGAGAGAGAGGGATTCGAACCCTCGAGGGGCTTTGGACCCCTACACGCTTTCCAGGCGTGCTCCTTCGACCGCTCGGACATCTCTCCGGGGGCCGCAGTATAACCCCGCGTCCCCCGGAGAGATGGCGTCAGGCAGTCTGCTTCAGCTGATCGAGAATCCCGGGGTTCTCGAGCGTGGACACGTCCTGCGTGATCTCCTCGCCGCGCGCGAGCGAGCGCAACAGCCGGCGCATGATCTTGCCGGAGCGGGTCTTCGGCAGGTTCTCGCCGAAACGAATTTCCTTCGGCTTGGCGATCGGCCCGATTTCCTTGCCGACCCAGTCGCGAAGTTCCTTCGCCACTTTCGCCGCTTCATCGCCAGTGGGGCGTGCCTGCTTGAGCACGACGAAGGCCGAAATCGCCTCGCCGGTGAGGTCATCGGGTCGGCCCACCACCGCCGCTTCGGCGACCAGCGGGTGCGCGACGAGCGCCGATTCAATCTCCATCGTGCCGAGCCGGTGACCCGAGACGTTGAGCACGTCGTCGATGCGGCCCATCACGCGGAAGTAGCCGTCGGTGTCGATCGTGGCGCCGTCGCCGGCAACGTAATAAGTGCCGCCGTGCACTTCCGGCGGGAAGTATGTTTTCTTGAAGCGCTCGGGGTCGCCCCAGATCGTGCGGATCATCGCCGGCCACGGCTTCGTGAGCGCGAGAAAACCGCCCTTGCCCGCCGGTACGTCGCCGCCGGTTTCATCGATGATCGCCGCCGAGATGCCGGGCAGCGGCATCGTGCACGAACCCGGCTTCAGGGCATGCACGCCCGGCAGCGGCGAGATCATGATGACGCCGGTCTCGGTCTGCCACCAGGTGTCGACGATCGGACAGCGCTCGCGGCCGACGTTCTCGTGGTACCACATCCACGCTTCCGGATTGATCGGCTCGCCGACCGAGCCCAGCAGCCGCAGCGACGACAGGTCGTACTTCTTCGGGTGATGTTCGGGCGAGGTCTGCCCGGCACGCACCAGCGCGCGAATCGCGGTGGGCGCCGTGTAGAAGACGGTGACCTTGTGGCGATCGATCATCTCCCAGAAGCGGCCCGGATGCGGGTACGTGGGGATACCCTCGAAGATGACCTGCGTCGCGCCGCACGCAGTGGGGCCGTAGACGATGTACGTGTGCCCGGTGACCCAGCCGATGTCGGCGGTGCACCAGAAGATGTCGTCGGGCTTGATGTCGAACACCCAGTCCATGGTGAGCTTCGCGCCGAGCAGGAAGCCCGCCGACGAATGCTGCACGCCCTTCGGCTTGCCGGTGGAGCCCGAGGTGTAGAGCACGAACAGCGGATGGTCGGCCTCGACCCACACGGGCGGGCAGTCGTCGGACTGGCCCTTGATCGCGTCGTCCCAGGTGAGGTCGCGCCCGGCCTTCATCGTGGCGCCTTCGCCGGTGCGCTGGTAGACGATGACCTTGGTCACCGAATCGCAGCCGCCGAGCGCGAAGGCTTCGTCGACCGCGTTCTTCAGCGGCACTTTCCGTCCGCCGCGGATCTGCTCGTCGGCGGTGATGACGAGCTTGGCGCCGACGTCGACGATGCGCTCCTGCAGGCTTCTCGCCGAGAAGCCGCCGAAGACCACCGAGTGGATGATGCCGAGCCGCGCGCAGGCCTGCATCGCGACGACGCCCTGGATCGACATCGGCAGATAGATGATCGCGCGGTCGCCCTTGCTGTAGCCGAGCGCCTTCAGCCCGTTCGCCAGCCGGCATACGCGCTGGTGCAGTTCCTTGTAGCTGACCTTCGTGACGGTGCCGTCATCGGCCTCGAAGAGGATGGCGGTCTTGTTCTCCACCGGCGTGCCGAGATGCCGGTCGAGGCAGTTGTACGAAACATTCAGCTTGCCGTCGACGAACCAGCCGTAGAACGGCGCCTTCGATTCGTCGAGCGCCTTCGTGAACGGCTCCTGCCAGCGCAGGTGCTCCCTCGCCAGCCGGGCCCAGAAGCCGGCGTGATCCCGCTCCGCCTCGGCGCACAGCGCCTCGTACTGCTTCATCCCCGAAATCGTCGCCTGTCGAACGAACGACTCCGGCGGCTGGAAAAGACGTTGCTCCTGCAGTATCGAATCGATCTGTGCCGACATGGGGCGAATCCTCCTTTTTTCCTCGCAAGCCTAATCATGCACCCGACGAGCTTAGTCCGCACCTCGGGCCTGCGGCAGCATACCCACGATCCGCTAAAATCCGGGCGCGCCGCGTTGCCGCGCGCCCTTTCCGACTCTCCGCCGAGGTTGCTCCCGATGCGCGTTATCCGTCAGGACGATCTGATCGAATCGATCGCCGCCGCGCTGCAGTTCATCAGCTACTACCATCCGCGCGATTTCATCGAGCACCTCGCGCGCGCCTGGCAGACCGAGCAGAGCCCGGCCGCACGCGACGCGATCGAGCAGCTCCTTACCAACTCGCGGATGTGCGCCGAAGGCCACCGGCCGATCTGTCAGGACACCGGCATCGTCAACGTGTTCCTGAAGGTCGGCATGGACGCCCGCTTCGAGGGCTTCACGGGGTCGATCGCCGACGCGGTGAACGAGGGCGTGCGCCGTGGCTATCTCGAGCCGTCGAATACGCTGCGCGCCTCGGTCGTCGCCGACCCGCACTTCGAACGGAAGAACACGCGCGACAACACGCCGGCAGTCGTGCACACCGAGCTCGTTCCCGGCGACACTGTCGACGTGCAGGTTGCCGCCAAGGGTGGCGGCTCGGAGAACAAGTCGAAGTTCGTCATGCTCAATCCGTCGGACTCGATCGTCGACTGGGTGCTCAAGACGGTGCCGACGATGGGCGCCGGCTGGTGCCCGCCGGGGATGCTCGGCATCGGCATCGGCGGCACCGCCGAGAAGGCGATGCTGATGGCGAAGGAATCGCTGATGGACCCGATCGACATGTTCGAGCTGCTGCAGCGCGGGCCCTCGAACAAGGTCGAGGAGATGCGCATCGAGCTCTACGAGAAGGTGAATGCGCTCGGCATCGGCGCACAGGGCCTGGGCGGCCTCACCACCGTGCTCGACGTGAAGATCGCGATGTTCCCGACGCATGCGGCGTCGAAACCGGTGGCGATGATCCCGAACTGCGCCGCAACGCGCCATGCGCACTTCGTGCTCGACGGCTCGGGCCCCGCGTACTGCGAGCCGCCGCCGCTGTCGGCCTGGCCCGACGTGCACTGGACGCCGAACCTGGAGAAGTCGCGGCGCGTGAACCTCGATGCGCTCACGCGCGAGGAAGTCGTCTCGTGGAAGCCGGGACAGACGCTGCTGCTGTCCGGAAAGATGCTCACCGGTCGCGATGCCGCGCACAAGCGCATCGTCGAGATGCTCGAAAGGGGTGAGAAACTGCCGGTCGACTTTACGAATCGTGCGATTTATTACGTCGGCCCCGTGGATCCGGTGCGCGATGAGGCGGTGGGCCCGGCCGGTCCGACGACGTCGACGCGCATGGACAAGTTCACCGAGACGATGCTCGCACAGACGGGGCTCATCGCGATGATCGGCAAGGCCGAGCGCGGGTCGGTGGCGATCGACGCGATCCGCCGTCACCGGGCCGCGTACCTGATGGCCGTCGGCGGCGCCGCCTATCTCGTGTCGAAATCGATCCGCAAGGCGCGCGTGCTCGCCTTCGAGGATCTCGGCATGGAGGCGATCTACGAGTTCGAGGTGAACGACATGCCGGTGACGGTAGCCGTCGACGCGGCCGGCACCTCGGTGCACGAGACCGGTCCGCGCGAATGGCAGGCGCGGATCGGCAAGATCCCGATTCGGGTCGAGTAGCGCCAAAGCGAGCCCCTGCCCATGGCCTTCCTTCTGATCGACATCGGCAACACGTTCCTGAAATGGGGAACGTATTCGCGCGGCGCGCCCGGCGCGCGTGCGCTCGCGCAGGACATGGGCATCGCCTCGGGCCGCGTGCTGCTCGAGGAGATCCCGATGGTCAAGAAGGAGTGGCAGCGCCAGCCCCTGCCCGACGCCGTCGTGATCTCGAACGTCGCCGGAACGGGCATCGTGAACCCGGTGCTGCGCGCGCTGGAGATCTGGCCCGACGCTCCGGAGGCGCACTGGATCGTCTCGCGCGCCGAACAGTGCGGCGTGAAGAACGGCTACCTGAACCCGGCTGCGCTCGGCTGCGATCGCTGGGCGGCGATGATCGGCGCGCATGCGCTGGTCGGCGAACGCGCGGCGCTGGTCGTCGTCTGCGGCACCGCCACGACGATGGACCTGCTCACCGCGGACGGGCATTTCGTCGGCGGCGGAATCATGCCGGGTCTCGGCCTGATGGTGCGCGCACTGCACCAGAACACCGCAACGCTGCCCGACGCGCAGGGCGACTACGTCGACTATCCACGCCAGACTGTGGACGCGATCGCGTCGGGCTGCGCGCACGCTCAGGCGGGCGCTGTCGAGCGGCTGTACTTCCTGCACAAGCGCCACCACCCCGACCTGCGCTGCATCCTGTCGGGCGGTGCAGCGCGCTCGCTGGGCCCTCGCCTGACGATCGACTTCACCTACCACGAGCATCTCGTGCTCGAGGGGCTGTACCAGATCGCGCAGTCGGTGACGCCGCCTGCGGGTGCGAACGGCGGCCCGCAGGCATAGCAGGGCACTCGCCCCAGGTTCCCGGCCGGCGGGCTGACGCTACCGCGGCGAACGGGCGACTGCGTCGGTTGCGGAGAGCGCGGCGCGCAGCCGGTACCAGAGCGCGCCGACGCCCTCGTGCGCGGCGAGCCAGTTGACGTTCACACCCTGCGCACTCGGCAGCCATCCGAAGACACTGGCCGGGTTCGGCGTGCCCAGATAGCCGTGCGGCACGGCGACCGGCTGCAGGCCGGCACGCGCGAAGGCGCCGAGCGCACGCGGCATGTGATAAGCATGCGTGACGAGCAGTACGCGCTGATGCCCGGCAGACAGCAGCAGCCTGGCCGATTCGCGCGCATTGCCCTCGGTGTCGCGCGCGCGGTCCTCGACCCAGCGCACGGGCGTGGCGAGACGCTGCTCGAGCATGCGCTGCATCAACACCGCTTCGGCTTTCCGCTCCGGCTCGGCCGCGCCGCCGGTCACCAGCACCGGAAGCCCGGTGACCCCGGCGACCCACGCGCCATGCAGCGTGCGTTCGATCGTGCGCGGATTCGGTCGTTCGGGATCGGGCTGCTCACGCGGGTCCACGCGCGCGCCGCCCCCGAGAATGACGATCGCGGTCGGCGCGTCGGCACGCGCGAGCAGTGCGCGCAGCGCCTTCTCGTCGGGCGCCGCACCGGCGCCGCGCTCGACGAAGCCGATCAGCCACTGCCCGACGACCTGCGACGACAGCAGCAGCGCGAGCACGAGCCCGATCGACGCGAGGACGCGCCCCGCCCGCGGGCGGCGCGCCGACCACGCGAGCCCGATCGCGATCAGCAGCAGCGGCGCCGCCGGCGGCAGTAACAGGTACTCGACGCCGCGCCGGGCGGCGATCGCGAGATCAGCCGGCGACATCGCCTGCGTGATCAGGCCGGCACGTCAGCGCGAGACATCCGCCAGCCGGTGCATCCGGGGAGCCGATGCATCAGGCCGCCGCGCCCACCGCCTGCCGTACCTGGTCCAGCGCGCCGGGATCCTCAATCGTCGTCAGGTCGCCCGGATCGCGGCGCTCGCACAGCGCCTGGATCGAGCGGCGCAGCACCTTGCCCGAGCGGGTCTTCGGCAGCATCGAGACGAAGTGCACGCGGTTCGGGCGGGCGATCGCACCGAGCCGCTTGTCGACGACGGCCATCAGCTCGCCCTCGAGCGCCATCCGCTCCTTCTCTGCGGCAGCCTTCGACGGATCCTTCAGCACGACGAAGGCAGTGGCGACCTGCCCCTTCACCGCGTCGGCAACGCCGACCACCGCGCACTCGGCGACCGCCGCGTGGCTCGACAGTGTTTCCTCGATCTCGCGTGTGCCGAGCCGGTGTCCGGCGACGTTGATCACGTCATCGGTGCGCCCGAGGATGAAGTAGTAACCGTCGTCGTCGCGGATGCCCCAGTCGAAGGTCGAGTACGCCAGCCGGCCGGGAACCGTCGAGAAGTAGGTCTGCACGAAGCGCTCGTCGTTGCGCCAGACGGTCTGCATGCAGCCGGGCGGCAGCGGCGGGATCACCGCAACGACGCCCTTTTCGTTGGTGCCGACCTCCTCGCCGGTGCGCTCGTCGAGCAGCCGCAGGTCGTAGCCGAACATCGCCATGCCCGGCGAGCCGAAGCGAGGCTCGGTCTTCTCGATGCCGTGCGCAACCGCGAGGATCGGCCAGCCGGTCTCGGTCTGCCAGTAGTTGTCGATGACCGGCTTGTTGATCGCCGCCGAGATCCAGCATGCCGTGGGCTCGTCGAGCGGCTCGCCGGCGAGGAACAGCGTGCGCAGCGACGACAGGTCGTACTTCGTGAGCCACGACGGATCCTGCTTCTTCAGCACGCGGATCGCCGTGGGGGCGGAGAACATCACCGTCACGCCGTGCTTCTCGACCAGGCGCCACAGGATGCCGGCGTCGGGGCGCAGCGGCGTTCCCTCGTAGAGGATCGTCGCCATGCCGGCGATCAGCGGGCCATAGACGATGTACGAGTGGCCGACGACCCAGCCGATGTCGCTGGTGGAGAAGTAGGTCTCGCCGGGATTGCCGCAGAAGATGTACTTCATCGATGCGGCGAGCGCGACCGCGTGGCCGCCAACGTCGCGCTGCACGCCCTTGGGCGTGCCGGTGGTGCCCGACGTGTACAGCGTGTAGCTCACCTCGTTCGATTCGAGCCACTCGATCGGCACCTCGTCGTCGAGATGTTTTTCGCGCAGCGTGGCGTAGTCCTCGTCGCGCCCGGGCACGCGCTCGAAGGCCGCGAGGCCGCGATCGACGATCAGCACCTTCTCGGGTGCACGGCTCGCGCGCTTCAGCGCCTCGTCGAGCAGCGGCTTGTACTCGATGACCTTGCCGCCGCGCGAGCCGGCATCGGCGCTCACGATGAGCGCCGGCTCGGCATCGTCGATGCGGCTGGCGAGACTGTGCGATGCGAAGCCGCCGAAGACCACCGAGTGGATCGCGCCGATGCGCGCGCAGGCGAGCATCGCGAACACCGCTTCCGGAATCATCGGCATGTAGATGATCACGCGATCGCCGCGGCCGACGCCGAGCGAACGCATCACCGCCGCCATCCGCACCACCTCGCGATGCAGCTCGGCGAAGGTGTAGACGCGCGAGACCTCGACTTCGGTGGATTCGTAGATCAGCGCGGGCTGGTCGGCGCGCTCGGCCAGGTGACGATCGACCGCGTTGTGGCAGAGATTCGTACGACCGCCGACGAACCATCGCGTGAACGGCGGACGCGAATAGTCGAGCACCTGCACGAAGGGTTCTTTCCAGTCGATCAGCTGCGCCTGCTCGCCCCAGAACGACTCGCGCTCGCGGATCGATCGCTCGTGAACGTCCTTCAACGAGAGCCCTGCGTCGGATGCAGCCATCGGATCCTCCTCCAGAACGGTATCCGGGTCATTCTACGTCCGTGTTCGCGACCGTCGGCTTTGACAGCACTGCCCCTCTTCTCTACGCTGCCGCGCATGCGAGCGACCCGATCCGCCGCTGCGGCCTTCTTCGTCACGGCTGTCTTCGTTGCGTGCCTGCCCGGCATCGCGTCGGATGCGCGGGCAACGACGCCGGCGCTCGAGCCCGTCGCCGATCACGCGAGCGCCGGCCACCAGTTGGTGCTGCATTCACTGACGCTGATCGGCGTGCGCTACCGCTTCGGCGGCGAGTCGCCCGAAACGGGTCTCGACTGCAGCGGACTCGTCCGGCATGTGTTCCGCGAAGTGCTCGATTTCGCGCTCCCCCGCCGCTCGGAAGAAATGAGCCGCGCCGGCACACCAGTTCCGGTCGACCGGCTGCAACCCGGCGACCTCGTCTTCTTCAACACGCTCAAGCGCGCGTTCTCGCACGTGGGCATCTACATCGGCGGCAACCGCTTCGTGCATGCGCCGTCCTCGGGCGGATACGTGCGGGTCGAGTCGATCGGCACGAAGTACTGGAAGCGTCGCTTCAATGGCGCGCGCCGGCTCGCACCCGAAGGCACCGCCGTTGCGCTGCCGGCGGTGCACGAGACGATCGATGCGGAGCGGCCGTCGGGGTCGACGGCCCCGCGACCAACGACGATTACGGCATCGCAACCGGCGGTGGCGCGCGAAGCGGTGGCGCGGCCGGGGGCAGCGCGCGAGGCGGTGGCGCGGCCGGGAGCAGCGCGCGAGGCGGTGGCGCGGGCGGGAGCAGCGCGCGAGGCGGTCGCACCGGGTGCAGGCGTCCGCTCGCTGCTCGATACGATCTACGCGTACTGACGCCCGCACCCTGGCGCCAACCCGGTGAAACCGATCGCTTGATCGATTGATCTCCCTCGAGCAGCCGAAATGCACGTTTTTCGGCACATTCCCACCGGCTCGAGCCCAGCACGACTGGGAATGCACGTTTCTCGGCACTTCCGGCCCACGCGACAGCCGACATGGGTGAAAAGTGCCGCATTTCGAGCGTTTCGAGGAGCGTCTCGCACGCCTCAACGCCTGCCGACGCGAAGCGAGCGGTAGCGCGTACGCGGGCTGGTGCGGTCTCGGACTGGCGCGGTCTCGGACTGGCGCGTTCGCGGGCTGGCGCGTACGCGGACTGGCGCGGTCTCGGACTGGCGCGTGCGCGGGCTGGCGCGTTCGCTGACGTACAGCAACTTCTCCGAATTGCGAACCTTTCTCGTTTCGATTACTGTTGCCGGTTCGCACTGCCCCGCCCTGCGGCGCGCGACGCAACCTCGAAACCGGAAGGCCCCCATGATTCGAAACCGCCTCTACGCGCTGGCTGCCTGCGCGCTGCTCGCCGTCGCTCCGTCGACGTTCGCGCAGGAAAAGGTGCTGAACCTGTACTCGGCACGCCATTACGCGACCGACCAGCAGCTGTTCGATGCGTTCACGAAGCAGACCGGCATCCGCATCCAGCGGATCGAAGCCGGCGACGAGGCGCTGCTCGAGCGGCTGCGCAACGAGGGGACCAACAGCCCGGCCGACGTCCTGCTGCTCGCCGACGCCGCGCGCCTGTGGAAGGCGCAGATCGAGGGGCTGTTCCAGCCGGTGCAGTCCGCCAAGCTGGAGCAGCGCATCCCGGCGAAGCTCCGCGGCAAGGACGACGGAAACGGCAGCGAATGGTTCGGCTTCTCGCAGCGGGCGCGGATCATCGTCTACAACAAGGACACCGTCGACCCGAACCTGGTGCAGAACTACGAAGACCTGTCGCGGCCCGAGCTCAAGGGCAAGGTCTGCACGCGCTCGGGCGCGCATCCGTACATGCTGTCGCTGATCGGCGCGGTATCCGAGCACAACGGCAAGGAGAAAGCGGAGGAATGGGCCAGGGGCGTCGTCGCGAACTTTGCGCGCAAGCCGCGCGGTGGCGACACCGACCAGATCCGCGCGGTGGCATCGGGCGAGTGTGGCGTGGCGCTCACGAACAGCTACTACCTCGCACGGCTGATGCGCTCCGACAAGCCCGAAGACCGAGACGTCGTCGCGAAGGTGCGCGCCGTCTGGCCGAACCAGCAGAGCTACGGCACGCACGTAAACGTCTCGGGCGCAGGCGTCGCGAAACACGCGCCGCATCGCGACGCCGCGGTGCGTTTCCTCGAGTTCCTCGCCAGCGACGAGGCGCAGCGTCACTTCGTCGAAGCGAACAACGAGTGGCCGGTCGTTGCGTCGGTGAAGCAGTCGAACCCGGCGCTCGAGGCGCTGGGCGAGTTCAAGGCCGACCCGCTGCCGGTCGCTTCGATCGGCCGCGCGCAGGTGACGGCGGCGAGGATCATCGACCGCGTCGGCTGGCGCTGAGGGAGGCCGGAAAAAAACCGGGGTCAGACCACGGTTACGACGTAACCGTGGTCTGACCCCAATTTTTGCCATTCAACGCCCGGCGAGCGCTGCAACGACCTCGATCTCGACGCGATACGCCGGTGCGGCGAGCTTCGCCTCGATCGTCGCCCGCGCCGGCGTGTGCCCCTGCGGCACCCACGCATCCCACACCGCGTTCATCGCAGCAAAGTCGGCGATCTCGGCGAGATAGACGTTCGCCTGCAGGATGCGCGTCCGGTGGCTGCCGGCTTCCACCAGCAGGCGATCGATCGCGGCGAGCACCTGCTGCGTCTGCCCGGAGACGTCGAGCGAGACGTCTTCGGCGACCTGCCCCGCCAGGTAGACGACACCGCCATGGCAGACCGCCTGCGACATGCGCGGGCCGACCTGCAGGCGAACGATATCCGGATTTGCGCCGGCGCTCTGGCTTGCACTCATCGACGGCCCTCGTCGAGGAAGCGCTCGACGGCGTCGATCTGCTCGTCGGCAATGATCGTCGGCGCATGCCCGACCTTGTCGAAGACGACCTCGCGCGCCTTCGGCCCACGCCGCGTCATCTCGGCCGCCGTCGCTGCACTGAGCAGGTCGGACTCGGCGCCGCGGATCACCAATGTGGGAACGCGGATCGCATCGTAGGCCGGCCACAGGTCGGGCGGCTCGAACTGGTTGCCCTTGAACGGAACCGCGATGGCCGGATCGTAGTGAAAGCCCCACTGGCTGCCACGCGGCACGAGGTAATGGCGCACGAGCAACTCGAACTGCTCGTCGTCGTGCAGTCCGAAACTCGCCATGCGCTCGCGCATCGACGCGACGGCCGCCGCGCGCGTGTCGAACACCGGATCGTCGCCGACGTAATCGGCAATGCGCTCGCGCCCGGTCTTCTCGAGGACCGGCCCGATGTCATTGAGCACGAGGCGATCGATCGGATTGCCCGGCAGCGACGCGATCATCATTCCCATCAGGCCGCCCATCGACGTACCGACCCACGTGAGCCGCTCGACGTCCAGGCGTGCAATCAGCGTTACGCAATCGGCGATGTACTGCGGCAGCACGTAGAGCGACGGATCGGGCGCGCGATCGGATCGACCGCGTCCGATCATGTCGGGACAGATGACCCGCCAGTTCGCCGACAGTCGATCGGCAAGCGCATCAAAGTCGCGACCGTTGCGCGTGAGGCCATGCACGCAGATCACGGTGGGCGCCGACGCGCCCGCGCGCGACGGCCACTCGTAATACGCGAGCTTGTGCAGCCCGCGCACGCTGGCGCAGGTGACGGTTCGCAACTGCGGCTCGTTCATCGACGCGGCACTCCTCGACGTTGGGTTCTTTCAACTCGATAAACTAGGCGGACGATTGTACAGGGAGACATCATGCTCGAAGGCAAGCTCGCACTCGTCACCGGCTCTACCAGCGGCATCGGCCTGGGCATCGCCCGGACGCTCGCCGCAAAGGGCGCGCGCATCGTGCTCAATGGTTTCGGAGACCCGGCCGAGATCGAACGGCTGCGCTCGAAGCTCGCCACCGATGCAGGCGTCGACGTCGACTACGAAGGCGCCGATCTTTCGAAGCCCGACGAGATCGAGGCGATGTTCTCGCACATCGACGCGCGCCACGGCGGCGTCGACATCCTGGTGAACAACGCCGGGATCCAGTACGTCGCGCCGGTCGAGCGTTTCCCGATCGATCGCTGGGACGCGGTGATCGCATTGAACCTGTCGGCGGCCTTCCACGCGATGCGCATCGCATTGCCCGCGATGAAGCAGCGCAACTGGGGCCGCATCGTCAACATCGCCTCGGCGCACGGGCTCGTCGCCTCCGTCGAGAAGTCCGCGTACGTCGCGGCCAAGCACGGGCTGGTGGGCCTCACCAAGGTGGTGGCGCTCGAGACGGCCTCCACCGGCATCACCTGCAACGCGATCTGCCCGGGCTGGGTGCTCACCCCGCTCGTTGCGAAGCAGATCGAGGCACGCGCCGAAGCGAGCGGCCGTACCGTCGAGGAAGAGCAGCGCGCACTCGTGCTCGAGAAGCAGCCATCGGGTCACTTCGTGACGCCGGAGCAGCTCGGCGAGCTCGCCGCGTTCCTGTGCTCGCCGGCGGCCGAACAGGTACGCGGTGCGGCCTGGTCGATCGACGGAGGCTGGACGGCGCAGTAGCGTCACGCGTCGGATCCGGCGTCGGCATCGAGGCGGGCAACGCGCCGAGCTCCACGAGGCGCGGATCCGCGTTGGCGGGTTTCGCATCGTTCCCGACCCGCACGCGCCAGTAGCGGCGATCGTCGACGCGCGAACGTGAAACGCGCGGTGCCGCGCCCGGGACGTATTCGATCGTGATCGCACCGTCCCGGTCGTTGCGCAGCAGCTCGACGCCAGCGGCGCGATAACGATCGACGACTCGATCGGCCGGATGACGGAAGCGGTTGCGGTAGCCGCTCTGCGCAATCGCATGGCGCGGCGAAACTGCGGCGAGGAACCGTGCGCTCGACGACGTATTGCTGCCGTGATGCGGCACGAGCAACAGGTCGGCGTGCAGACGGTCCGCGCCGAAGCGTTCGATGAGCGAGCGTTCCTGTCCGGCCTCGAGATCGCCGGTGAGCAACAGCGTCGCAGCAGGTGCCACGATGCGCAGCACGCAGCTCGACGCATTCGTCGGCGAACGAACGCCGCGCGGCTTCTCGACGCCGGGATGCAGCACCTCGAACATGACCTCGCCCCAGCGCCACGAGTGGCCGCGCAGGCACTCTCGGAACGGCCTGTCCGCGTTGCGCGCGGCATGATCGGCCGGCAGCGAGCCCGCGATCCAGTCGAAGCGCAGACCACGCAACAGGCTGGGCAGCCCGCCCGAATGATCGGTGTCGAGATGCGAGACGACGATCGCGTCGACACGATCGATGCCGCGCGCGCGAAGGTACGGCAGGATCACGCGCGCGCCCGCCTCGGAGTCGCCGCCGTAGGCCGGCCCGGCGTCGTACAGCAGCCGACGACCGGGAACCTCGACGAGCACCGCACTACCCTGCCCCACATCGAGCGCAACGATACGAATCGCTCCCGACGGCGGAGGATGGGTCGACGCGCCGAGCATCGGCAGCAACCCCGCAAAGGCGAGCTCGCGCAGCGCGATGCGCATCGGCGCGAGCAGCACGGCAACCGCGACGACGCAGGCGACGAGCGCCGCCGTCGACGGTGCAGCAACCACCGCGATCGACGACGGCGAGTCCGCCAGCCATCCGATCGCATCGAGCAGCCAGCCAGTGGCGACGGCCGCCACGGCGAGCATCGGCTCGCCCGCGATCGGCAGCCACGGCAGCATCGCCGCTGCGGCGATCGCGAGCGGCGTGATCAACGCCGAGACCAGCGGAATCGCGACCGCGTTGGCGAGCGGCCCGACCAGCGACACGCTGGCAAAGAACAAGGCGCCGAGCGGAACGAGCGCGAGCGAAGCCGCCCACTGTGTGCGCACTGCCTCGACGAGACCGGCGACGAGCCGATGCCGGCGTGTTGCCGCATCGCCGCGCGGGCGCAGCCGCCCTTCCGACGCGCACCACGCGATCGCAGCCACCGACGCGAACGACAGCCAGAAACCGGCGGCCAACGGTGCCCACGGATCGAGCACGGTGACGACGCCCGCAGCGAGCGCAAGCACGCGCGCGATCGAACTCGTGCGGCCGGTGAAAAGCGACACGCCGGCCACCGCGAGCATCCAGCAGGTGCGCTGCGCGGGAATGCCCCAGCCGGCAAGACCCGCGTAGAGAAACGCGGCGGCAACGCCGAACAGCCAAGCGATGCGTCGCGCCGGCCAGCGCAGCAGCACGCCGCTTGCAGCGACCACACGCGTGTGCAGCAGGCGTCGGGCGGCGACGACGGTGATTCCGGCGAGCATCGTGATGTGCAGACCGGAGATCGACATCAGGTGCCCGATGCCCGTGCGATTGAACGCGTCCCACCAGCGCGCGCCGATCGCCGCCTGGTCGCCAACGACGAGCGCGACCAGCACGTCGGCCGCTTCGGGCCGCGCCTTCGCGAGCGCTGCGCGCATCGCCTCGCGCAGATGCACGCGTGCGCGCTCGAAGGCGATCGGCAGCCCCCATTCGATCCCGTCGAAGCGTTCGTTCGGAATCGCACCCTTGCGCTGGCCGCGCACCGTGCCGTTGGCGGCGATGCCTTCCTCGAGCGAGCGCAGCTCGGCGTCGAAGGCGTTCGGATTGTGCAACGCGTGCACGCGCTTCAGGCGCACCGTGAAGCGCCAGCGCTCGCCGGGTTCGACCGGCATCGGCTTCGAGCGATCGTCGAAGGAATACCAGCCCAGCCGCACGCGTCTTGCGCGCGGACAGTCGGGCACGGCATCGACGCAATCATCGATGTCGAAGAGAAAACGCGTCGAACGTTCGGCGACGATCGGCATCGACGCCACGCGACCGATGACGACATAGTCGCGCCCTTCCTGCGCAGCGTCGATCCGTTGCGCCATCCCGGCACCGGCGGCGTGAAAAGCCGCACCCGCTGCCGCGAGGAGAACGGCGAGCCAGCGCAGCGCGTGATGGCGCAGCGGCAGCAGGATCGTCGCGAGCAGTCCGGCGACGATGAACGCGAGCGCAAGTCCGCGCGGCGGCAGCGCTGGCACGCGATGCACGGCGAGCGCCGCGATGACGATCGCCGCGGCAACCGGCAGCGAAGCGAAAACGCGGTCGAGACGGCGCATCGCACGATGCTAGGCGCGCGCTGGCGCGCGCAACATCGACCCGATCGCCTAGGACCTGCGCAAGTCGCGGTCCCCCCGCATCCTAAGACCTATGGTGCTCTCCCGCCTCGTCCTTCCTGCCGTCTGGAGCGGACGCAATCGCCGTCCCCAGCCGCGGCAGCACACGCAGCGCATTCGCGCCTGTCTCGGCCAGCGCGCGTTCTCGCGAAATCGAACGCAGCCCGGCGAACACGTCGGCGATGCGCGCAATTTCGGTCGGCTCGTTGCGCCCCTGCGCAATCCACTCGGGCGCGATGTCGGGTGCGTCGGTCTCGAGCACGTGCGCATCCGCAGGCAGCTCGCGCACGAGGCGACGGATGCGCAGCGCACGGTCATAGGTCATCGCGCCTCCGAAGCCGAGCGCGAAACCGAGATCGAGGAACTGCATCGCCTGCTGCACGCTCGCGTTGAAGGCGTGCGCGATGCCGACGACCGGTCGCACGCGACGCAGCTGCGCGAGCACGAGATCGTGCGCGCGGCGCACGTGCAGAAGAACCGGCAAATCGAAGTCGCGCGCGATGCGCAACTGGTCGGCGAAAAAACGCTGCTGCCGCTCGCGATCGTGCCCCTCGACGAAGAAGTCGAGCCCGATCTCGCCGATGCCGACGAAGCGCTCGTCGTCGATCGCCGCCGCGACGCGCTCGCGCAGAGCTTCGACGTCGTCGTCGCTCGCCTGCCCGACGTAGAGTGGATGGATGCCGAGCGCGTAGACGATGCGCCGATCGCTTTCCGCCAGCGCGCGCACCGCATCGAAATTCGACACCTCGACCGCCGGCACGACAATCGCATCGACACCGGCGGCGAAGGCGCGCGCGATCACCGCATCGCGATCCGCATCAAACTCCGACGCATCGAGGTGGCAATGCGTGTCGATCAGCATCGGGCGGTGCCCGTGTCAGCGCCCGACGCCCGCACGTGCTGCCGGCGCGAAGCTGTCGGCGCGCGACGGTAGTCCCTCCGTCACGAAGCGGCCGTCGCGCAGCTGCAGCGAACGGTCCGCGCGCGACGCGAGATCCAGATCATGCGTGACGACGACGAAGGCGGTGCCCAGCTCGCGCGACAGTGACTCGATCAGCGCGTAGACCTGCCGCGCCGTCTGGCTGTCGAGATTGCCGGTGGGCTCGTCGGCGAGCACGCAGCGCGGCTGCGTGACGAGCGCGCGCGCGAGCGCGACACGCTGGCGCTCGCCGCCCGAGAGCTGCCCCGGCCGGTGCTCGCCGCGCTCGGCGAGGCCGACGCGCGCGAGCATCGCCGTCGCTTCCCGGCGCGCGCTCGCGTCGGCGACACGCCGGATGCGCAACGGCATCGCGACGTTCTCGATCGCCGTGAACTCGGGCAGCAGATGATGGAACTGGTAGACGAAACCGAGCAGGCGGTTGCGCCGCGCGCCGAGCTCGGCCTGCGACAGGCCGCCGATCGGCTCGCCCATCCAGTAGACCTCGCCCGAGGTACAGCTGTCGAGCCCGCCGAGCAGATGCAGCAGCGTGCTCTTGCCCGAGCCCGAGGCGCCGACGATCGCGATGCGCTCTCCCGCATGCACGGCGAAGTCGACGCCGTGCAGCACCGGCACGACGAGATCGCCGCTGCCGTACACCTTGTGCACGTCGCGCGCGCGAACGATCGGATCGGCGGACTTCATTCGTAGCGCAACGCTTCAGCCGGCCGCACGCGCGAGGCGCGCCAGCTCGGGTACAGCGTCGATGCGAAGGCGAGCACGCAGGCGGTCAGGCCGATCGTCGCCACGTCGGGCCAGCGCAGGTCGCTCGGCAGGTGGTTGATGAAGTAGATCCCCTTCGGCAGCACCTGGAAGCCGAACAGGTTCTCGACCGCGCCGACGACGCCGCCGATGTTCAGCGCGACCAGGACGCCGAAGACGATTCCCAGCAGCGTGCCAAGCAGCCCCACCGATGCGCCCTGCACGACGAAGATGCGCATCACGCTGGCCGGCGTCGCACCGAGCGTGCGCAGGATCGCGATGTCCGACTGCTTGTCGGTGACCGTCATCACCAGCATCGAGACGAGATTGAAGGCCGCCACTGCCATGATCAGCGTCAGGATGATGAACATCATCCGCTTCTCGATCTGCACGGCGGCGAACCAGTTGCGGTTTTCCGACGACCAGTCGCGCACCAGCACGTCGGCGCGCAGCGTCGACGCGAGCTCGCGCGCCGTCTGCGGGGCGGCGAGCATGTCGTCGGTCTTCAGGCGGATGCCGGTGACGCCCTGCACGCGAAAGAGCTTCGCCGCATCGTCGAGATTCATCAGCAGCAGGCTCGTGTCGTACTCGTAGTGACCCGATGCGAAGACGGCGACGACGGTGAGCTGGCGCAACCGCGGCACGAGCCCGGCGGGCGTTGCGGTGCCCTGCGGCGCGACGAGCGTGATCTTCGAGCCGGGCTCGAGCAGCAGCTGGTTCGCCAGCTCGCGCCCGATTGCAACGCCGAAGGATCCGGGCTGCAGCGCATCCAGGCTTCCCTGCTGCATCTGCCGTGCGAAGTCGGCCACGCGCGGCTCGATGGCCGGCTCGATGCCGCGCACCAGCACGCCGCGCACGCTCTCGTCGTGCGTGAGCATCGCCTGTCCCGCCACGTAGGGCGCGCCGGCGACGACGTGCGGGTTGCGCTCGGCCTGCGCGAGCACCGACTGCCAGTCGGTCATCGGCGACCCGCCGGCGAAGATCTCCACGTGCGAGAGCACCGACAGCATGCGGTCGCGCACTTCCTTCTGGAAGCCGTTCATCACCGACAGCACGATGATCAGCGCAGCGACGCCGAGCGCGATGCCGGCGATCGACAGCGCGGAGATGAACGAGATGAAGCCGTTGCGTCGACCCGCGCGACGACTGGCGCGGGTGTAGCGCAGGCCGATGAAGAGTTCGTATGGGAGGGGCATCGGTGAGGACACCGCCGGCTCGCGGCGCGGCCGCGATCGAATCGGCGGCCGGGGCAGTTTGCCATAGAATCCGCCGGTGACTCTCACGATCCTGTGCGCCGGCGCGTTGGCGCCTCCCGGCGCGCAGCGAGCCGCTCTCGAAGCCGATCCCGCTGCCGCAGCGCCGGGCGCACTGGCGGTCACCCAACTGCGCGACGAAATGCGCAACGCCTCGTCGGTGCCCGCAAGCCCCCTTCCCCGCGCTTCGTCCTTCGCTCGCCGCCTGCGCCGCGCGCGCATCGTCGCGCGTACGCGCTGCGACGACGCGGCGCCCGCCGAGCTGCCCGATGAACGCTGGCTGCGCGAACGCTTCTCGCTCGACGGCACGCTCGCCGGCTGCGTGCTCGCGCACGGCGACACCGGCGATGCGCCGCTCGTCGTTCGCCCCGCGCATCTGCATCTGGGGCTCGACCACCTCGTGCTCGCGCCCCCCGCAGGCACCGCGCCCGACGACGACGAAGCACGTACGCTCGCTGACGCAGCCAACCGCTGGCTCGCCGAAGACGGCCTCGCGCTGGTGCCCGAACACGCCGACGCCTGGCGGCTCGACGCGCAAACCGACGCCGCGCGCGCGACGATCTTCGCTTTCGCCTCGCTGCGCACGCCGAGCGCGCGCGTGGCGAGCGGGCGCAACATCTCCGCGTGGCAGCCGCAGGGCGAAGCGGCGGCGCGCTGGCGCAGCTTCGAGAACCTCGTGCAGATGGCGTGGTTCGAGCACCCGGTGAACGAGCAGCGCCTGCACGACGGCCGCCTGCCCCTTACCGGCCTGTGGCTCGAAGGCCGTGCCGGCGCGGCGCGCACGCGCGCCTTCGACCGTGTCTACAGCGATGATCCGGCGGTCGCGGGTCTCGCGCAGCGTGCCGGCCCCGAGACTGCCGCCTTCGCTGCCTTCGACGCGGATGCTGCACAGTCGCCGTGCCCCACGCTCGTCGATGCCGGCTTCTGGAAGGAGGCGCTCGCCGAAGGCGATGCCGACGGGTGGAACGATGCGTGGCTCGCCTTCGACCGGTGGTTCGAGCAAGGCCCGCAACACGCCGCTTCGCTGCGCCTCGTACTGACCGGCGAGCGCGACTGCGTCGAGGTCGCCGTCGAAGCAGCCGACCGCTTCAAGCCGTGGCGCTCGCTGTCGCGCGAAGCATTGCTCGAACGCGCGCAATGAGCACGAACGCTGCAGCACGCATCGTTGCGCGCGCAGCGCCGGCCGCGGCCGAGCAGCGGCTGCGCGAGGCCGGCATCGCGCCGGTGCTCGCACGCCTGTACGCCGCGCGCGGCATCGACGACCCGGCGCGGCTGTCGCCCGATCTCTCGATGCTGCTGCCACCGCAGCCGATGAAGGGAATCGACGAAGCGGCGCGCCGGGTCGCCGACGCGATCGACGCGGACGAGCGCCTGTGCATCGTCGCCGACTACGACTGCGACGGTGCCACGGCCTGCGCGGTCGCAGTGCGGGGGCTGCGCCTGCTCGGAGCGCGCAGCGACCGCATCGACTACCTGGTGCCGAACCGCTTCGAGCACGGCTACGGGCTCTCGGTGCCGATCGTCGAGCTCGCCGCCGCGCATCCGCGGCTCGGGCGCCCCGACTGGCTGATCACCGTCGACAGCGGCATCGCCAGCGTCGACGGCGTGCAGGCGGCGCACGCGCTCGGCATGCGCGTCCTCGTCACCGACCACCACCTGCCCGGCGCGCAGCTGCCATCAGCCGATGCGATCGTCAATCCGAACCAGGGCGGCTGCGGCTTCGGCAGCCGGAACCTGGCCGGCGTCGGCGTCGTCTTCTACCTGCTGCTCGCAGTGCGCGCCGAGCTGCGCGCGCGTCGCCCCGACGCGCCGGCGGCACGCGCGCCATTGCAGTCGCTGCTCGACCTGGTCGCGATCGGCACCGTCGCCGATCTCGTGCCGCTCGACGAGAACAACCGGCGCCTGGTCGCTGCAGGACTGCGGCGCATCCGTGCCGGTCGCGCGCACGCGGGCGTGCGCGCGCTGCTGCAGGTCGCAGGACGCGACGCCACACGCGCGACGAGCGCCGACTTCGGCTTCGCGATCGGCCCGCGCGTCAATGCCGCCGGACGCCTTGCCGATATCTCGCTCGGCATCGAATGCCTGCTCGCCGACGACGCGACGCACGCGCTCGAGCTTGCGCGCGCACTCGATGCGATGAACCGCGAGCGCCGCGGCATCGAGCAGACGATGCGCGACGAGGCGCTCGCCGCACTCGATGGGCTGCCCGAGCTCGCCGCGCCGCGCAATGCCTTCGTGCTGCACCGGCCGCAGTGGCACGAAGGCCTGGTCGGTCTCGTCGCCGGTCGCATCAAGGACCGCACGCACCGGCCCGTGCTCGCGCTGGCGCCGTCGGCGAACGACGCAACGCTGCTGCGCGGGTCGGGACGCTCGATTCCCGGCGTGCACCTGCGCGATGCGCTCGACTGGATCGACAAGAACGCACCCGGACTGCTGCTGCGCTTCGGTGGTCACGCGATGGCGGCCGGGCTGACGATCCGCGTGCAGCACGTCGGCGAGCTGGCGCAGCTGTTCGAAGACGCCGTGCAGGCCTTCGCCGATCCCGCCTGCTTCGCGCCCACGCTGCTCACCGACGGTCCGCTCGACCCCGCGCAGATCGACGTCGCGCTCGTCGCGAGCCTCGACGCCGAAGTATGGGGACAGGCCTTCCCGCCGCCGCTCTTTCACGACGAGTTCGTCGTCACGCGGCAATCGGTGGTCGCCGAACGACATCTGCGCATCGAGCTGCGCACCGACTGCGGCCGACGACTCGATGCGATCGCCTTCGGGCGCACCGATCCGCTGCCGCCGCGCGCGCGCATCGCGTACCGGCTCGTGCGCGACGAATACCGTGGCATCGCCAATGCACGGCTCGTGGTCGAGGCGGTCGAGGCGATCGAAGGGCTCGGGACACTCGATGCCGCGCCTGCGCAGGCGGCTCCCCTATAATGTCGGGTTCTTCGAAACCCTCGCGAGCCATGGAAGCCGAGCGCCAGAATCAACTCGAATCGCTGATCGACGATCTGCGCACGCGCGTGGGCGAGCTGCGGAGGTATCTTTGACTACGAGAACAAGAAAACGCGTTTAGAAGTAGTCCTGCGCGAGCTCGAAACCCCCGACGTCTGGAACGACGCGCAGCACGCGCAGGCGCTCGGGCGCGAGAAGAAGTCGCTCGAGGCGGTCGTGACGCGCATCGCGTCGATCGATGCAAGGCTGAGCGACACCGCCGAGCTCTTCGAGATCGCCGCAACCGAGGACGACGACGACACGCTCGTTGCGGTCGAGGCCGATGCCCACGCAATCGAATCGGAGGTCGAAGACCTCGAGTTCCGGCGCATGTTCTCGAATCCGGCCGATCCGAACCCCTGCTTCGTCGAGATCCAGGCCGGCGCCGGCGGCACCGAGGCGCAGGACTGGGCGGCGATGCTGCTTCGCCAGTACCTGCGCTACTGCGAGCGCAAGGACTTCGAGACCGAAGTGCTCGAGGAATCTCCGGGCGACGTCGCCGGCATCAAGGGCGCAACGATCCGCGTCGACGGCGACTACGCCTACGGGTACCTGCGAACCGAGACGGGTATCCACCGGCTCGTGCGCAAGTCGCCCTTCGACTCCAGCGGCGGACGGCACACGTCCTTCGCGTCGGTGTTCGTCTACCCGAAGGTCGACGACTCGATCGAGATCGACATCAACCCGGCCGATCTGCGCATCGACGTCTACCGCGCCTCGGGCGCCGGCGGCCAGCACGTGAACAAGACCGAATCGGCGGTGCGCATCACGCACAACCCCACCGGCATCGTCGTGCAGTGCCAGAACGACCGCTCGCAGCACCGCAACCGCGACGAGGCGATGGGCATGCTGCGCGCGCGGCTCTACGAACTCGAGATGCGCAAACGCCAGGCCGAGCAGGACAAGGTCGAGGCGGGCAAGACCGACATCGGCTGGGGCCACCAGATCCGCTCGTACGTGCTCGACAACTCGCGGATCAAGGATCTGCGCACCGGCGTGGAGATCAGCGACACGCGCTCGGTGCTCGACGGCGAGCTCGACGAGTTCATCGCTGCCAGCCTCAAGCAGGGAGTCTGATCGGTGAGCGAACGCGACAGCGCGCACGACGCGCCCCCCGGCGCGCACGGCGCGCCCCCGTCCATCGACGAGATCCGCGCACGCGACGACAACGCGATCGTCGCCGAACGACGCGCCAAGCTCGCACAGCTGCGCGAGCAGGGCGTCGCTTTTCCGAACGACTTCGTACCGGCGCACCGCGCCGCGGCGCTCGCCCAGCACTACGGCTTCAAGACCCGCGAGGAGCTAGAGCAGGAGCACGTCGAGGTCACGCTCGCCGGACGCATCGTGCTCAAGCGCGTGCAGGGCAAGGCGAGCTTCGCGACGATCCAGGACGCCACCGGCCGCATCCAGCTGTACCTGAACGACCAGGGCGTCGGCGCCGACGTGCACGCGGCCTTCAAGCACTGGGACCTCGGCGACATCATCGGCTGCCGCGGCGTGCTGTTCCGCACGATGAAAGGCGAGCTCACCGTGAACTGCAGCGAGATCCGGCTGCTCGCGAAGTCGCTGCGCCCGCTGCCCGACAAGTTCCACGGCATCGCCGACCAGGAGCTGCGCTATCGCCAGCGCTACGTGGATCTCATCGTCACCGGCGAGACGCGCGACACCTTCGTAGCGCGCAGCCGCACCGTCGCGGCGATCCGCCGCTTCATGGACGCGAACGGCTTCCTCGAGGTCGAGACGCCGATGCTGCATCCGATCCCGGGCGGCGCAACCGCACGGCCCTTCGTCACGCATCACAACGCGCTCGACCAGCAGATGTTCCTGCGCGTCGCGCCCGAGCTGTATCTCAAGCGGCTGATCGTCGGCGGCTTCGAGCGCGTCTACGAGATCAACCGCAACTTCCGCAACGAAGGCATCAGCCCGCGCCACAACCCCGAGTTCACGATGCTCGAGTTCTACGCGGCCTACACCGACTATCAGTGGGTGATGTCCTTCACCGAGGACTTGCTGCGCGAGGCCGCGCGCACCGCCACCGGCTCGACGACCGTCTCCTACCAGGGGCGCAGCATCGACCTCGGACGCCCCTTCGCGCGGATGACGGTGGTCGAAGCGATCGCGAAGCACGCGCCGCGCTACACGAGTGCGCAGCTCGGCGACGAAGGCTTCCTGCGCGCCGAACTCAAGCGCCTCGGCCAGGACGTCGACGCGCCGCAGCTGAAGTCGGCCGGGCTCGGCGGCCTGCAGCTCGCCCTCTTCGACGAGGTCGCCGAGCACGAGCTGTGGGATCCGACCTTCATCGTCGACTACCCGCTCGAGGTGTCGCCGCTCGCACGCGGTTCCGACACGCGCGCCGGCATCGCCGAACGCTTCGAGCTGTTCATCACCGGACGCGAGATCGCCAACGGCTTCTCGGAGCTCAACGACCCCGAAGACCAGGCCGAACGCTTCCTGAAGCAGGTCGAGGCAAAGGACGCCGGCGACGAGGAAGCGATGTACTTCGACGCCGACTACATCCGCGCGCTCGAATACGCGATGCCGCCCACCGGCGGCTGCGGCGTCGGCATCGACCGGCTGATGATGCTGCTCACCGACAGCGCGAGCATCCGCGATGTCGTGCTGTTTCCGGCGCTCAAGCGCGAGGACTGAAACCCGACTTCGACGGGCGCGGATCTCCCGTCGGCGTGCGCGAGCCTCAGGCGGCGAAGGACTCGCCGCAGCCGCAGGTGGCCTTGACGTTCGGGTTGTGGAACTTGAACCCTTCGTTCAGGCCTTCGCGGACGAAATCGAGCTCGATGCCTTCGAGGTACGGCAGGCTCTTCGGATCGATGAGCACGCGCACGCCGTTCGACTCGTACTCGACGTCGTCGGGCAGGCGCTCGTCGGCGAACTCGAGCTGATACGACATTCCCGAGCAACCGGAAGCCTTGACGCCGACGCGCAGGCCCACGCCCTTGCCGCGACGCTCGATCGACCGCGCAACGTGCCGCGCGGCCGATTCGGTAAGACGCACGCCCTTCAATGCTTCTCCCATTCGATTCCCCAACTCACAGCGTAGTGATGCGACCTTTCTCCAGCTTGATCGGCTGAAGCGTGGAAGTAGGATACTCAAGAGCGGCGCGATGCTCCTTCAGCACCGAGATCTCCCTCGGGTGCGACTTCGTCTCGCGGCCCTTCTGCTGTTCGACGAGGTCGGCGAGCGAGACCGAGTCGAGGTACTCGATCATCCGCTTGTTCAGGTTCGTCCACAGCTCGTGCGTCATGCACGGGCCACCGTCTTCCTGGCAGTTCGCCTGACCACTGCATTGCGTGGCGTCGAGCGGCTCGTCGACGGCGAAGATCATGTCGGCTACCGTGACATCCTTCATCGGCCGCGCCAGCGTATAGCCGCCGCCCGGGCCGCGCGTGCTCTCCACCAACTCATGACGCCGCAGCTTGCCGAACAGCTGCTCGAGATACGACAGCGAGATCTTCTGTCGCTGGCTGATCCCCGCGAGGGTGACAGGCCCCTGATGCTGGCGCATCGCCAGATCGATCATCGCGGTGACCGCAAAGCGTCCTTTCGTCGTAAGTCGCATGGAGGGCTCCGAATTGTTGACTAGTTTAGTCAGTTATAGATGAATCGTCTAGTTCGCGGTAGGGAAATCTTTTCCGGATGATTCGGTAAGGTTTTCCGCCTTTTGCCTCGCTTCTTCGTCGTTTTGCCCGCGCCCGCCCCGCCACGAAGCGCTTCCGCAGCCTTTCAGGGTTGCGAAAGCCGATCGCGAACGTGGCTACGACGCGGCCGCAAGAAGTCCCAGCATTCCAGCGTCCCGGCTAGGGAAATCCCCAGCGCGAAGCGCCTTCGTTGCGAAGGGCTTATGGAGTCTTGAAGGCGACGTCGTTGCCGCCCGCCGACGGCTGGACCGCGCTCACCGAGCGAACCGGCGAAGCGCACCGCCGCGGAAACGGCCGTTGCGCTTCGCTCCGGTTGCCCGGCCGTTCGTTCAGGCCGCCGCGACCTGCGTCGCGCGGCGGCGGGCCAGCTCGAGCAGCCCGTTGCAGGCGTCCTCGATGTAGTCGAGCGTCTGCTCGAAGCCCTGCGCGTTACCGTAGTACGGATCGGGGATCGTCGCCGTCTCGTGCTCGGTGGCGAAGCGCATCAGCAGTTGCAGCTTGTGATGCGCCGACTTCGGTGCCAATTGCTGCAGCGCCGACAGGTTGTCCCAGTCCATCGCGAGGATGAGGTCGTATTCGTCGAAATCCTTCTCGCGCACGCGCGTGGCGCGCAGGTCGCCGATCTCGTATCCGCGGCGCGAAGCAGTGGCCTGCGCGCGCCGGTCGGGCGGCTCGCCCGCGTGGAACGCATGCGTGCCCGCCGAGGACACGCGGACGACCTCATCGAGGCCCGCCTGGCGAACCATGTGCCGGAACACGCCCTCGGCCGTCGGCGAGCGGCAGATGTTCCCCATGCAGACGAACAGCACCCTCGTATTCATTGCCAGCGAAACCGGTTCTCTCTTTGCCATGTTCGTATCCGTATCCGCGTAAGTCGAAGAAATCTTTTCAGGCGCTCCTGCGCCGCGCCGCAACCCGAGCATCCGCAGGAGCCGGGTCTGCAACGAACGGAACCACATTGCTCCCCCCGTCCGATCCGAAGAACCGCTGCTTGAGCGCGGCGAGCTGGTCGCGCATCTGCGCGGCCTTCTCGAACTCGAGATTCTTCGCGTGTTCGAGCATCGCCTTCTCGAGTCGACGGATCTCGCGTGCGAGCCCCTTCTCTCCGAGCGCCTCGTATCTCGTCTGCTCCTGGGCCGCGCGCAGGTCGATCCGCGCCTGCGTGGCGTCGTAGACGCCGTCGATCAGCTCGCGCACCTGCTTGCGCACGCCGCGCGGCACGATCCCGCGGCTCGCGTTGAACGCGACCTGCCTGGCGCGCCGACGCTCGGTCTCGTCGATGGCCCGGCGCATCGAGTCGGTGACGCGATCGGCGTAGAGGATCGCGCAACCGTTCAGGTTGCGCGCCGCGCGCCCGATCGTCTGGATCAGGCTGCGCTCGCTGCGCAGGAAGCCTTCCTTGTCCGCATCGAGAATCGCCACCAGCGACACCTCGGGAAGGTCGAGTCCTTCGCGCAGCAGGTTGATGCCGACCAGCACATCGAAGGCACCCAGCCGCAGGTCGCGAATGATCTCGACGCGCTCGACGGTGTCGATGTCCGAGTGCAGGTAGCGCACGCGCACCCCGTTCTCGGCGAGGTAGTCGGTGAGCTCCTCGGCCATGCGCTTGGTGAGCGTCGTGACGAGCACACGCTCGCCGGCCGTTACGCGATCGTGGATCTCCGAGAGCAGGTCGTCGACCTGCGTGGCCGCCGGGCGCACGATGACCTTCGGGTCGACCAGACCGGTGGGACGCACCACCTGCTCGACGACCTGCCCGGCCTGCGTCTTCTCGTAGTCGGCCGGAGTGGCCGAGACGAACACGCACTGGCCGATCTTGCGCTCGAACTCCTCGAACTTCAGCGGCCGGTTGTCCAGCGCCGACGGCAGTCGGAAGCCGTATTCGACGAGCGTCTCCTTGCGCGAACGGTCGCCGCGGAACATGCCGCCCAGTTGCCCGATCGTGACGTGGCTCTCATCGATGAACATCAGCGCGTCCGACGGCAGGTAGTCGACGAGCGTCGGCGGCGGGTCGCCGGGGCGCGCGCCCGACAGGTGCCGCGTGTAGTTCTCGATGCCCTTGCAGAAGCCGAGCTCCTGCAGCATCTCCATGTCGAAGCGCGTGCGCTGCTCGAG